>CAVSWO010000002.1:0-822872 GCA_963731735.1 Candidatus Kerfeldbacteria bacterium
GTATAAGTTTTGATAATTGCTGAATAATTGATAAGTATGACTGTACTTTCTTCAACAGCCATTTATTTACTGCGCTGTGATATAGCATGCCTAATTCAAAAAAAATAAATGGCACAATGCTCAATACCATCATTTTTAAAGGATAATTTTTTATCATTGTTGCCAGTCGATTTCTTTCTAATAAAAAGTATCGCTTAGCTTCTTGTTTATATCTGTACCTGTGCTTAACAACAAAGTTGGGTTCCGTTTGAATAATCCAACCATTAAGCCGGAGACGACATGAAAGATCAACGTCTTCATGATACATATAATAACCTTCGTCAAACATTCCAACATCATCAAGCGCTGCTTTACGAATAATAACTGCTGCTCCAGAAAAAACAGCAATTTCTTTGGCTGAATATTCCGCGGGATATGTTTCAAGGTAATGTTCGTCCCAGGCAAAACCGAGAAAATTTAATGACAGCCCAATGTTATTTACGATGTTTTGTTGATGTATAATTATTATCGGCTGTAAAGCGGCAATAGATTCATCTTGATCAAACTTCTTTATAACCTTTGACCAATCAGCGGGTATTAATTCCGCATCGTTGTTTAATAGCATTATGTATCGACCCTTTGAACGTTGAATACCAACATTTGATCCGCCTGAATAACCATGATTCTTTGTTAACAAACATACTGAACTTTCGGAAAAAGTGATTTTATATCTTCCATTCCTTTTTCTGTCGATGCGTTGTCAACAACAATAATTTCAAAAGAATATATGTTTGAAGAATATATTGAATATAGGCACCGTTGAAGTAAAATAAAATTATTATAATTAACAATAACAAGGCTTACTAACAATTCTGCAGATTGTAGTGAGTTACTTTACTCACGCAATGCTAATTTTCGAGTCAACTCCTCCAAGCGTCTATCAGTGCGACGTACAATAACGTAATTTCGAAACGTTGCTCCAAAAAGTATTAAAATCCCACCAGCCGTCAACAAATCAAACACCCTTGTAAAATGAAGTTTTTCGATGACGTAGCTTGTTGGCCCCGGTAATAATACAACCGCCGCTAGCCCGACCCATATAATCTGCCAAAAAGAAAACTCCCAAATGGAAAACTCTCGTGCCTATAGTGTAAGAAAGAAAAGTAAGTCATCCATAACACAAAAAGCAATGCAATAATTTGAATCGCGTTCATAGAATTCTCCAGGCTAACATATTAATAATTATTCTTATACCATCAATAATGGTCGTGCCTTTATAATTGTCATGGTAGATGGTGGCAACTGGAACCTGAGAAAATGGTACTTTGTGTTTACCAGCATTCACAATCATTTCTGTTTCAACTGAGTATCGCGCCGAGAGCCAATTAATTTTATCGAATGCCGAAAGCGACAAAGCACGATAACCAGATTGAGTGTCCTCAACTTGTATTCGAAACAATAGTTGCATGGCTTTTGTTAAAAAAATATTCCCTAATCTAGCAACCAATGGCATCCTTCCGTGAAACTTTCTAATACCAAAAACTATTGCTGCCCTTCTTTCTTCAATAGGTTTCAACAAGCTTGGAATCTCGTTAGGATCGTGCTGTCCATCCGCATCAATAAATATTGCTGTATCAAAGCCCTGTTGTGTAGCCCAAACTACGCCCGTTTTTAACGCAGCGCCTTTTCCTAGATTGATAATATGTCGTAGAATATGGACTCGTGAATTTATAGGTAAAGCATCGTGTAAAGGTATTCGTGAACCATCGTCAATGATAACCACCTGATCAACATACTTCAACGAACCTTCAATTACTGATGGAAGGTGCTTGTTTTCGTTCAGGGCTGGAATAATAGCTACAGTTTTCATGCCAGGTAGTTTTCTGCCCACTCCCACGTCTGTACCAACCCTTGATCAAGTCTGACTTCCGGTGTCCATTTCAACTGCTTCTTCGCCTTTTTCCAGTCCAACGCACTTTTCATCACCTCTCCCGGTAAAGCCAATCGGTGCTTTACCTTTGCTTTCATTTTCGCCGCCTTCATTATTGCTACAGCTAACGCGTTGACTGATGTCTGTCGACCGGTTCCGATATTAACCTGTCCGTTCACGTTGCTGCGCATAGCGGCTAGATTTGCATTGACCACATCCGCCACATAGACATAATCCCGCGTCTGCCGCCCGTGACCATTAACCCACAATGGTTGGCCGCGTAAGAGTTGTTGGGCAAAGATTGCCACCACACCGGCTTCACCTTTCGGGTCTTGTCGTGGACCGTAGACGTTCGCGTACCGGAGGCTAAGAGATGAGAGTTTTTTCACTTGCTCGTAGAATTCAAGGTATTTGTCGATCGCCAGTTTGGCAATGCCATAGGGAGCCTCAGGGCGTTCCTGGGCGCTTTCTGGGGTAGGAATTGGCTGGTAATCACCATAAATTGCCCCACCGGTAGAAGAAAAGATAAAACGCTTTACCTTGGCATCCACACAAGCCTCTAATAAGTTCAGTGTCCCTAGGACATTGACTTTGGCATCAAAGATTGGGTCCTCAATTGAAGTGCGAACATTTTTTTGTGCCGCAAGATGAAATACTATTTGCGGGCGAATTTTTTTGACAATTGTTGATAGCTTCAACGATCGAATATCAAGTTTGTGCAATTTGGCACTGGATTGAAGATTCTTTCGCTTGCCGGAAGACAAATCATCAATCACCTGGACTGCATGACCTTTTTGAATCAAAGCATCAACGAGATGTGACCCGATAAATCCTGCTCCCCCGGTGACGAGGATTCGACTCATGCTTCGTTATCACTATACCCTAACGACCCTAAGCCGACTGATCGTAAGCCGCGCATATATTCAATCGTCCGTTTTAAGCCTTCATCCAGCGGCACGACCGGAAACCAGCCCAGTTTCTCGCGAGCTTGCCGGATGGCCGGGATCCCCTGCTTGGTGGAATACTCCAGCGGAAGTTCGTGACGGATATCCGGCCGAGAGCCGGCCAAGGAAGTAACTTGCTCAGCCACCTGCTGAAAGGTGTGCTCTTCCGGATTCCCTAAGTTGATTGGCCCGAGTTCATGCGATTGCATCATGCGGGTAATGCCCTCTATCGCGTCGGTAATGAACAGGAATGAGCTAATACTGGTCGGATCGCCGTGAATCTGGATAGGTTGGTTCTGCAGAGCCATCCGAATAAACTCCGGAATCATTCGACCGTCGTCCAGGCGCATCCGCGGACCGTAGGTATTAAAGAGACGGACTATTTTCGCCTCCAATTTGAAACGTTGTCGGTAAGCCACCGTCAGCGCTTCGGCGAAGCGTTTGCCTTCCTGATACGGGGACTTGGGTCCGATCGGATCAACATAGCCCCAATAGTTTTCCGGGAAGGGCGTTTTTTCCACCGGCTCGCCGTAAATGCTGCCGGTCGACAGCAGTAAAAACTTAGCCCCGAATTTTTTGGCCATCTCGAGTCCATGGTGCGTCCCGCGAGCGTTGGCCAATAGAGTTTCAACGGTCAACTTGGCGTAATCTTTGGGAGACGACGGGGTGGCGAGATGATAAATCTCCTGAATTCCCTGAAACGGCACCTGGAAAGCTTTGAGTTCCTTGAGTTGCTCAAGGTCAATCGGTTCGGTTACATCATGCCGCACGAATTCGAAATTTGGATTTGGCAGCAGGTGATGAATATTTTCTTCCTGGCCGGTGCTGAAATTATCAATGCAAATGACTTTATGTTTTTGGACCAGGGTGTCGCACAGATGGGAACCTAAAAACCCGGCACCGCCGGTAACCACGACGTTCTTTTTTGAAAATGGCGCTTGATGGGTGGTCATAGTTTGTTTGGATAATGTCCGCGGAGTTGATACCAGCGGATTCTAACAATGTCGAGTAAGGTATTCAGGTAATCCCAACCGGCAACTTTACTTTGGGAGTCGTTCAGCCAGCGCACCGGGAGTTCCAGCAGACGGAAGCCGAATCGACGGGCCAGCCAGAGCAGTTCGAAGTCGAAACCGAATCGGTTGAGTTGCTGGGCGGTAAAGATCGGTTGGGTGCGGGCCGCAAAGAGTTTAAACCCGCATTGACTATCGCGCACCCCCGGCACCAGCAAGCCTTGAATCAGGAAGTTGCCGAGCTGCCCGAGCAGAACTTTCCACCAGGCTTGCCGTCGCGCCACCTCGGCTCCGGTGATTCGACGTGAACCAAGGAGAATATCGGCCTGGCCGCGCTGATCCCAGAATCGGCCAAGCTCTTCAATCGGCGTCGAAAGATCGGCGTCAGTCAGCAGGCGCCAATCGCCGCGGGCGGCTAACATGCCGGTTCGAACCGCCGCACCTTTGCCGCGATTGTGCTGATGGTGAATCAGACGAATTTCCAGGCCAGCCGAACGGACGCGTTCAGCGGTGGCATCCGTCGACCCGTCATCAACCACGACGATCTCAGCGGTCCAGGGCTGGGTTTCAAGGTACGACCGAATTCGGCGCAAACTTTGGGGTAGCCGTTCGGCTTCGTTATAGGCGGGAATGACGATTGATAAATCCATGGACAGCTGAGCTTCGCCAATAATACAGCACCGCTCGAGACTATACTATACTGAAAAACCGCGCCTAACGCAAATCTTCAGGTTCAAGTCCCCCGCCGGTCACGCCCCCGAAGGTCCAGAACTTATTGGCAAAGAAATTCCAGAAGACCACGATCGTCACGGCCATGAAAAAGGCCACCAAGTCATGCAGGCCGAGTTGATGGTGGAGGAGATAGATGATGGATTCAGACAATCCGAGGCCAATCAAGTTGACCGTAAAAAACTTCGCGTACTGGCGAGCATAGGCCCGGTGTTGGTCGCGGAACGTCCAGGATTTGTTGAGGATGAAGCTGACCGTCACCGCCACCACAAACGCCCCGGCGTTGGCGATCAACGGATCCCAACCGACCCACCGCGTCAGCAGCAGGTAAAAACTGACGCTGGTCAAGGTATTGATCACCCCGACCATCGCGAACTTAATAAACTGTCGCAAACCCGGACGGCGATGAATAAACGGATGTGATCGGACGCGATGGACCAGGCGCTGCACCATACTAGCGTAAACCTCCGAGACTTGAGCCACGACCGTCGGTAAACAGATCGTACTGTTTATACAAGTGTCCATCCAGCGTCCAATACTGCGCGAAGGTTGCTCCAGTCTTCCCAACCGCCACCAGTTCATCGTACCCGTCCTGATCAACATCTAACCCAAAGATGTCCATTTCGCCGTGGTAGCGACCGGTATACAAGCGCCAACTGGCCTTGACGACGCCGTGGAGGGTGGTCAAAAAGACCGGCGCGTTCCCGCCGCCTTCGCGCGGCGTGACGATTATTTCTTGATTACCGTCCCCATCCAGATCGCCGGTCGTGACCGCAAAACCGCCCGTCCATTTGCTCCCTAGCGGTGAGAAAACGCTGATGCGTTGATGTTGCCAGTTATAAACGCGAACTTCATGGCCGTGGCTCATGGTCACAATTAATTCATCCACCCCATCGCCGTCAATATCCCCGCTGGCCAGTTCCAGGCCGCCCCGATAGTGCGCGTAGAGCGTCTGGCTGTCGGTCAGCCGGCCCTGATCATCATACCAGCGGAGCTGGGCGTCTTCGGATCGGGTGGCCACCGCCAGTTGCCCTTGACCCGGTCGACGCAGCACGGCCGCGTCAATACTGCCGCGATAGTTCGAACCAAATGGCACCAGGTTGTGGATTTGTTGCCCTTGGGTCGATAAAATTTTCACCGAAGTGCCGAAGTATTGTCCGGTCGCGATGATCCGAATGGTCCCATCGTTATCCAATGGCCCGGCCGCCACCTGGACAACGGCTGATTGCAACTGCGCCGGCCAAGCGCGGAAAAAGGCTGGGTCGGGCCGGTAGAAGCGGATGCCCGGGTCGGCGCTGGTTTGCCCAATGATAATCACGGGTCGTCGATAGCGCCATGTGAATGTCCGGGCCGCCGAGGTTTGCCCGCGCGCGTCAACCGTTTGGACGGCCACCTGATAGACGCCTTCGGAATCAAGGGTCGGCGTCAGGCTGGTGGCGACTTGCTGGACCGCTGTTCCGAGGGCACCAATTTTACCCCACTGCACCAAGTAGGTGGCGCCCGTCGGACCGCTCCAGGTAAACCTGGGTTGGGCGTACGGGTACGATTCATTTTGCTGGAGCAGCCGCGTTGTCGGAGCGGGCGAATACCCGACGAAAGAATTCGGCGGCGACGGAGCGCTGGCGCTGCAGCCGGCCGCCGCCAAGGCCGCATCCACCTGAATTAGGCCGTACCCATATTGACTGTCCCAGCCGCTGCTGCCGAGATCACGAGCGGTGGATTCCAGATACCCGATGACCGAGCCGCTGGCGGCTCCACAGGCTTCCAGCAGAGCCGCCGCCGCGCTTACCTGAGCAGTGGCTTGCGAGGTTCCCGAGTACAGAGCCGTCCCGAAGGCGGTACAGGCGGAGGTGGTGCAGGTTTGCTGCGGAATGCCGTCCATGTAGCCATCACTATTTTGATCGACCAATAAATTCCCACCCGGGGCCATCAAATCGAGTTGGGACCCCACGTCCGAATACGGCGCCCGGGTATTGTCATACTGGGTGGCGCCGACCGCCACCACTTCGCGATAGGCGGCCGGATAGTCAATTGCTCCCCCGCCCCCATTCCCGGCCGCCGCCATGATCAAGATGCCTTTGGCGGCGGCGGCCTGCAGGGCGGCCTGCAGGACCGGATCGTCATCGTTACCACCCAGGCTCAAGTTGATAATATCAGCTCCATGCGCAGCCGCGTAATTGACCGCGGCGGCGATGGTCGTAGTGGTGCCGTTGCCCGCGCTGTTGAGGACTTTGAGCGGCATAATGGTAGTTTCAAATGCCAGGCCGGCGGCCGCCAGGCTATTGTTGGTAGATTCTGCAATCGTGCCGGTAATATGCGTACCGTGCCCGTTGTCATCATTCGGATGGGCGTCCGAATTCACAAAATCCCAACCGTTCCGGTCATCAACATAGCCGTCACCGTCATCATCAATTCCGTTCCCGCGCGATCTCACCACGATTGACCCAAAAATGTGTCTGCGCTAAATCAGGCGCTTGCACAAAGCTCCCGGAATTTTCGAACGCCACGCCGGTATCAAGGACGGCCACGACGATACTCGGATCACCGCCGTATTTTGGACTGATCGTATCAGCCTCCCAGGCACTGCTCGAACCGACCGCTGAAAAATTCCATTGCAAACTATAATCCGGATCATTCGGTGTAAACGAAGCATGGTAATACCGTTCCGGCTGTGGAGCCTGGGTAGCAGCGTCGAGGGTAACCAAGCGGCCATCTGGCAAGCGGGCAATGCCGGGCAGGCCAATCACCGGTTCGGGTGCCGCCGCCTGCGCGACACTGACGGTCAGCCATACGGCGGTGGCGGCAACCAGGATTCTCCAGACCATATTTACAAGCCTCCCAGCTGGACGGTCACCGACCGGGTTTGTCCGTCTCGAAGGACGGTCAAAGTCAGGCTGTCACCCGGATGGTGTGCCAGCAACCAACTGAACGGATCGCCCGTCGGCGTTTGGCCGTCAACTTGGGTAATCACATCGCCGGCTTGGATAGCAGCCCCGGCCGCCGGGCTGCCATCAGTCACGGCCGGACTCGCGTCTGTGCCGCCGACTAACCAACCACTGGCGGTTGGATCACCGTCGACAATCGCTAACTGCCGGTCAAGCGTCCGGAGTCCGAGTTGCGGGCGCTCAATCACATGCTGTTGGAGCAGGGGTTTCAAAACTGGATCAATCACCGCCGTCGGCCAAACGCGTTGATCATCTCCAAGTAACCCAACCACTTGCCCGCTCCGATCAATCACCGGCGATCCGACCGGCCAGGCCACTGTGGTCGCCAGTTGGTACCACCAATTCAGCTGATCGCTGGATTGCCAGGTATCCTGGTCCAGGCCGACGATCCGAGCCGGCAGCAACCTGGGTTGCCGAGGCTGGGATTGGATCACCCAAACATTCGGATCGGCCACCGCGGCTCTGGGGGTCAGCACTTTGGCCGAGGTCGTACTCGAGGAAGCAATATTGAAAAAACGAAACGGCGTGCCGAGATCATCAACCGTAGTTTGCACCACCTGCGGTTGACCGGTCGGCGGGACAATCACCAGCGGAGTATCGGCCGGCAAATCACGCTTGAGTCCGACGTACCAGCCGTTACTGCTCAGCGGGACGACGCTCAGTAAGCCATCGCCGGCCGTGTATACGCTGCCGGCTTCTTTGGCAACCGCCAGCATACCAATCTGATCGGCAAAACCGCGCACCGTTGACGGAGCGGTCACCGGAGCGGCACTGCTATTGCGGATAACGGTGGTGGTCGTGCCGGCTGGCCACCAATTCGCCAGCCAGGAATCCGGGTAGCGTTGAATGATCGCGCCCAGCGCCACCAAGATCATCCCGCTGGTTACCAAACCGATGGCCACCACCAAGAGCACGAACCTGCCCCAGGGCGTTCGCGGCGGCCGCACAAACGGCTGATCAGACCAGACCTGTTTCAGCTGTTGATCGGTCTTGAGTCGTTCTTTGGGAGCGGTCGGAGCGGGTTTGACTACCATATATTTATACCCAGCGGGCGGTGATCAACACGGCCATGATTATCGAAAGTCCGACCGTCAAATATCGGCGGCCGCGGCCGGGTTCCCAGGTTTGTAACCAAATATGCCGGAGCGTCTGGGCCCAGAGGGTGACCAAGGTGGCGGCCAGAATCCCGCCCACGAATACGACTGTCGGCAGCCACCAGGTCGCCAGCATGATCTCAAAACCCAAAATCACCGCCAACCACAGATGGCGACGGCTGACATGCCAAGGAACGCCCGAGGTTTGCCAAATAATGACCGACATCGCGCCGGTCAGCAACGCCCCGCTGATGGCCAGCCACCACCAAGGCCAGATAAAAAATATTCCAATCCCAAAGCTCAAGAAGGTGATCCAGCCGAAGAAGACCGTCAGCGCCGCGACCACATTAATCAGCCGGCCGGCCAAGACGTCATCCGGATCCCGACGGATTGTTAGGACGGCCGCAAAAAAAATGCCCGAGGCGGCCAAAATAACGTATTGCCAAATCGCCAGGCTGATAACGCTGACCGCCGCTCCCGACGACAATAAAAATAGCAGGCTGATAATCGCTAACCAGCCCGGACGCTTGCCCGGCCACTGCCGCCAAATCAGCAACGGAAATATGATGCTCAAAAATCCGGTTACCCAAAGGCCAAATCGTGGAAGACTGATCATCAGATACAACGCGATCATCCACAGCATCCCGGCCCACGGCCAAAATCGAACCAAAGAGGTTTGGAATGAACGGGCTGACGACAAAACTGCCATAGCCCTAGTATACCACAAATCACCCCGATCCACGGCACCATTGATAGTCTTGTAGAGAAGCAGGCAGCGCACGGTTCAATTGGCTCAACTGGCAAGGAATACCTGGTGAGGGCGTTTTCTTTGCCAACGAGTCCTGGGAGACAATTTCAAACCGTGATGCACCGCCCCTCTACAAAAACACCACTCTGGGGACAGGGCTCGAATTGTAACGAGCTACGAGTGGAGTATCGTTCCGGCCCGAAAGACTGCGGGCGTAAGAAAATATTCAGTTGTACCTGTAGTATACCGCGATAATTCGGGGTGTCAAGACCGAATGTGGACAGCTTGAGCCTTATTGTTCTAGCCGAATATGGGCGCCCCGCTGGGTCACAATTTTATGGTTTTTTAGGGCCCGAATCAGACCCGTCAGCCGCCGCAAAGGCAGCGGTCCAAATTGCTGCAGATCTTGATGAAGGCGCGGAAGTGTTTGATGCGGATGTGCCAGCAGCCGTGCCACAATTCTGCCCCGCCAAAACCGGTCTGAATCCTTGAACCTGGCCTGGCTGGAAATGTTCGGCAGTTTGGTCTGGCGGATGGCCGGATACGCCCGGCAATCGGCTTGGAGCGGACACCGTTCGCACCTTGGACGACGCTGAACACAGATCGTCGCCCCCAGATCCATCAGAGCATGCTGCCAGGTATCCGGTGCCCGCCTCGGCACCAGCTGATCAACCACGGTTTGGAGTTTTTTTTGCGTCGGCGCGCCGGCTACGCCAAACTCCACCCGACCGATTACGCGCCGAACATTCGTATCAATCAACCCGACCGGTTGACGAAAGGCGAAGGCCAGTAAAGCCTTGGCCGTGTACTCCCCGATGCCCGGCAAGGCCCGTAGCTGATCGTAGGTCTGGGGAAATTCGCGATTGTTCGTTTGGCTCAGCACTTTGGCCGCTTCGCGCAGGTGCAGGGCCCGACGATTGTAGCCGAGTCCGGACCAGGCTCGCAAAACCTTGACCAGGGGCGCTCGAGCCAAGCTCTGAACATCCGGAAATTGTTTGAGCCAAGCGCGATACTTCGGGATGACCCGGTCAACTTGTGTTTGCTGAAGCATCACTTCCGAAATCCAAATCGCGTACGGATCGCGAGTGGTTCTCCATGGTAAATCCCGCCGATGACGTGCGTACCAACCTAACAGACGTTTTTGGATGCGGCGAGTTCGCGGCTTGACCATCGGCCTAGTATACCGTAGCCGGCAGCCGGGACAAAACCAAAACCCGCCGGGAATACCAGCGGGCATTGGGTCTAAGATCCTTAGAACTGGCGCGGACCGCCACCGAAGTTCTTTCGGGGCTTGTGTTCGCGGCAGTACACCGGACGTGCGGGGGTTCCGTCGTCGTTCATCGCGGGCTGAAACGGCAGCTCGTTGATCGCGGTGCCACATTCGGCACACTTGAGATTGAGCGAGCTGACATCAACCATCGGACGAGGACCGCCCTGTTGAAACGCCATTGCGTCTACCTTTCACTATTTGTAAACTCAGACTCTTCTTTTGGGCCTATATCCCGAGTCTGCGGGATTCGACGAAGATTTGAGGCGTTTGTCCGGTATAGGGGCAAACCTAGCTCGTTCTTGCCCAATGGATAGCAAGATACACGAATATGGTTACAATGTCAACCCTGAGCCCAAGCCGGGTGAGTTCTCTGCCAAAGAAAAAACGCCCCTGCTTTCGCAAAGGCGTTGGTTCAAGAAAGAGCTTACTGCCATTGATCGTAGCTACTTGATCGGTGCGGGTACGGGCGTCCAGGTCGCATCTTTCATAACCATCGCCACACCGCTGCGGAGTACGATGCGGTTGCTGGACAGTACCACGGCCACATCCACGATCTTGATGTCAGGCGGCAGATGGCCACTCCGTACCCAGCCGTTCATGGTCAGGTCGTAGATATCACCATTGTTGAACAGCACCGCGGTTCCGCCACCCATCATCACCATCGAACTGTGACTTGAAGCGGCTTCCACAGGGGTGGCAGTCCTTTCGATCAGACCGAAACCGATGGGAACGGCCACCATCAAACCGAAAGCGAAGACCAGAAGTTTCTTCATGATGTTCTCCTTGTCGAAAGTTATGCGACGTTTCGAAGGTACTGCTTCCAAAGAGCAACCAAGTATCCAGACAGCACAATCAGCCTATCCCACGTTTTTCGGGGACAGCCATATGCCATCTAGCCACTGCCTAGACCCTACCAAAAATCCGTCAGTTGTCAACCCCGCGCCACAACCAACGAAGAATTGACTAAAAAAGCCAACGTATTGCGTATCCTTGTAAATTACGACCAAAAAAGATTCCCCAGAGTTGCGGTGCGGGGTCAAGTCTTTTGACCAACCGCCGGTTGCCCGCTACAATACTCCCATGTTCATCGGGGTGGTTGGTTGTATGGGGGTCGGGAAATCGAGACTGACCGAGGCTCTGGCTCAGCGGCTTGGGTATCGGGCGTTCTACGAACCGGTCAAGGAAAATCCGTATTTGGATGATTTTTATGCCGACCCAAAACGCTGGGCGGTGTTGATGCAGTTCTTTATGCTGACCCGGCGGTTTCATCAGCACCTAGAAGTCCGGGAATTACAAGACAAAGATATCGGGATCGTTCAGGATCAGATAATTTTTGGCGATGTCCTATACGCCACCCTCAATCACCATCAAGGTAATATTGATAGGCGTGATTTTGAAAATTATAAAACCCATTTTGAGGCGCTGCGTCCCCTGTTGACTTTGCCGGACGTGATCATCCACCTTGAAACATCGGTCGATCAAGTGCTCGACCGGATTCGCGAACGCGGCCGTGCCAGCGAGCAGGCCATCAGCCGAGACTATCTCCAGGCGCTGACCGATCTGTTTGATAGCTGGGTCAGTTCAGTCGAAGACCAGACAACCGTCCTGCGATTGGATTGGACGAAGTATCAACCGGTTGATGAAGTGGTGCGAACAATCGAAGACCGCTTGCAGGTGCAGTTACCGATTCCGGTTACGACCCCGCCGAATGCTTCCCCAGCCCCGGCTTGAATCGGATTGGGTTGTTTCGGTCATGTGCCCAGTTGATTGGGTTGAGACGAATGTACTCACGAACACGCATTACATCCGATATAGATCTGAGTACGCGTTCATGAAAGGAACGTTGCCAGAGGGAGGCCCCCTGAGTGTTTCTCAGGATATTCACTCGAGCAGCTGCAAAGGTTTTGAATCCCCGAACAATTTCCGTCAATGGATTTTGTTTCACCTGATCGGCCCGCAGGTGGGGGTTTAAACCCCCACCTGCGATAGAGGATGGCGCCTGAATAACAATTATTCCATGTACATGGTTTGGCATCAGGACCCAAGCATCGAGCGAACAATGATAGTGCTTTGGCAGATCAAGCCAAACGCTCTGCACGGCCAGACCAAACTGGTTGATCAACATTCGTTGATTTTTTATCGATCCAAATAGTAGACGCTTATCTCTCGTGCAGAGAGTAACGAAATAATATCCTGGTTGTGTATAATCGTAGCCGGGTAAACGCAAAATAGGCCCTCGCAAGCCACGTGCTCACCATACCAGGTTCCCAGAAGTTTACAAGATTTCGATTTCCCTTACCGCTTCCCCAGCGCCTGCTTGAGATAATCGACGGTTGGAATTGGGGCCGGATTGAGCCCGCGCAGGGCGGAAAGATACCAACTCACGTAACCCCCAAAGGTTAAGAGATCAATCGCCTTCTCCATGGTGTTTTGACCGTGCGGACGGAAGGTCGAAACGCTTAAGCCATTATTTTTCAAAATTTTGGCAGTCAACAGCAACCGTCGTTGATTCCGCGGATGATAGGTAGCATCCAGCACCAGCAGAGCATGCATTTGACGAGTCAGGCGCCGATTGCGCAACCCTTCGAGCAAATGATGGTTCAAATCCGGAATCAGAAACCAACTGGCCGGGGTTTTGGCATTTTCGTTAATTTGATTGTGCCAGGTATGCAGATTTCCGGCTGTCCATTCCGCCCCGATCAGCAATGGCCACTTCTTAGCAAACTTCTGGGCGAGTTGCTTGGCCAGATTATCATGACGCGAACGCGAAAAATGATATTGCGCGGTTGCGGATCGCGCGCGTTTGATCCACGTCTCAACTTCCCGATCAGGATTCTTGATCCACTGCATTTTCCAGGCCAAGGCCACCAAGGCCATCAAATTATATCCCACCCCGAGCCGCGGTTGGCCGGATGGGTTGGCACTGGGAACAAATTGCCAGCTGGGAAGCTGGTCCGAGGCGGCCGCCTTCGCGAGCTGGCCTCCGCTCGTGATCACCACCACCCGCGCTTTACGACGAAGCGCGGCTTTCAGGCAGGTCAGGGTTTCTTCCGTGCTGCCAGAATAACTCGAGGCAATCACCAGGGTCTGCCGATCAACCCAAGCCGGAAGTGTATAGTCGGCGATGATCGCGACCGGAACCGGAATTCGATCAGCCCAAACCGAACGAAGAATATCTGCTCCCAGATGTGATCCCCCCATTCCGCACACCGCGACTTTGGTAATTTTTCGAAAGTCCGCTGGCAGGGTAACCGGTTTGGCCTGGTGCCAGCCGTCGTGAAGTTGCTCTGAAAATAAATCAAGCGCCGCGCCGACTTTGCCAGGATCGCGTTTGAGCAACGGAAAAGTGTCGAGGGTAGGCATAGAATTAGCTGATTTTTGGTGGAACAAGATGGTGTTTGATCCAGGGCCAAATGGCGGCCACCACAATCAGGAGTACCAGGATTGGCAGCAGGACTGTCCCCCAACTCCAACCGGCCCAAATCTGCGTGAACCACCAGCGACGTGGGTACGTTAACCAAGCCGCGACCGGATCAATCTGACGTGGAACTACGCGGAGCTGATATCGCCCCGGGGTGCTTGAGGCCGTGTAGACGGCCGCGTAGTAATCACCGTCGGCCGGTAAACGTAACTCTTTGGCCACCAATTGTTTGGCGCCGCTTTGCGTCAGCCAGGAAAATACTTTGGTCGGATTCATGCCCGGATAGATGGTGGCCAAGGTGTTCGCCGGTTGTTCAATCGGGAGCACCGGTCCGGCCGTGATCGAATCTGGAGAAAACACCACCAGCCGCGGGGCGAATTTCTCGGCCGTGGAATTTGGCACTTCCAAATAAATTCGAAGATGCTGATCGGCTTGGCCAGTCCAGTGATAGACTCGGCTATCGCCGTCGCCTTGCAGGACGCCGAAACGAACCTGTTCCTGTTTGGACAAGTCGAGTGGCAAAGCCGTTTGCCAAGCGTTATGTCCGCGATCGACCCGGACCACGGCGGCCTGGGTCGCCAATGGCCACGTCAGGCCCAAAATCGCGAAAGCGAGAATCCAAGGTCGAACAAGCATAGTCCTAGTGTAACGCAGCTGGCATGTTTTGACTATTCCGCCACCGGAGTCCCGGCCCCCAGAGCCGATGTCTCCTCCGGACTGAGTCCCTTGGTCAACAACCGACTGCCGAAGCAGGCCCGGGTATCGTAACGCCCATCCGACCGGGCATGCAGAAACAATAGGTAACGACCCTGGCCACTGGCAAAATGCAATTCCCCTTCCGTATATTTTTTTGTGTCCGCGCCGGTCTGATCGGCCAAGGCGGCGATCCGGGGACTTGGCGTGGTCAAGCGGCCGCGATACAGGCGATCCGGCGCAATGATAACATCCGCCCCCGTCGCAGCCGGCAGGACCGCAAAAACCGATCCGGTGAGGACCAGGTCAGCGGCCGTGAGTTGATCCTGAATATCGGCCGTCGCGCATGATTGTCCATTGACCGTCACCGAAGTTGATCGGCCCCATACCCACCAGCCCCCAGCCAGCAACACAAGTGCCAACCCCAGCACCCCCAGCGCGAAGCGTCCGTTGGTGGCCGGGGGGTTAGTGTGGCGATTTCGGATCGGCATACCGTTCAACCATCCGACCAAGTTGCTTGGCCAGTCTGCGAGTCAGCTGGTGCTTCGGCACCCGCCACGACCAATTACCACGAATCGTGCCCGGACGATTCAGGCGGGCGGACGATCCCAAACCTAAGACATCTTGGATGGACACCATCGCCACCCCGGCTTGACTCTTATAGACCGCCTCAATGCAACGCCAGTTCAACCGGCTGGTCGAGCCAAAATAGTCCTTGATGCGTTGCCGCTGCTTGTGGGTGGCCTCATCGCGCCACCAGCCCATGACCGTGTTGGTATCATGCGTCGAGGTGTAATAATGAAAATCCGGCTGAACCGCTGTCGGGTGATGAATATTGTTATGCATCCAAACCCAGCCGAATAGGAAGACTCGCATGCCGTTGAGTCCATATTGCTGTCGCAGGCGTTCGGCGTTGGGGCTATACAACCCCAGATCCTCCACCATGAACGGCAGCTTCGGCCAGCGGCGTTTGATGCGCTGGAGAATTGCGTTGCTCGGGGTATTGACCCAGTGTCCGCTGCGCCCGTCTTTGGCCCGAATCGGAATCCACCAGGTATGGTCATAGCCGCGGAAATGATCTATCCGTAAAATATCGTAATGCTTGAGTGATTCGCGGATGCGCTGCAGCCACCAAGCGAAGCCTTCGTGCTGATGGGTCGGCCACCGATAAACCGGGTTGCCCCATTTTTGTCCGGTGCTCGAAAAAATATCGGGCGGCACGCCGGCCACATATTTCCGGGTGTGATCCTTGGAGATCATAAAGTGCCGACGGTGGCTCCAAACCTCAACGCTCTCAAGCGGCGGATAAAACGGCAAATCGCCCATGATTTGAATTCCCTGTTTGTGGGCGTAAGTTTTCAGATCTTGCCATTGCATAAAAAACACCCACTGCATATAGGCATAAAATTTTTGCCGGTGCAGAATTTTTGGCGTTACGACTTTCATGGCCCGGGCTGGGGTGTGATAGGCTTTCGGCCATTCGTACCAGCGGTGGTTTCGAAACGTTTGTTTCAGGGCCGCGTACAAACTGTAATTGGCCAGCCATTCGCCCTCGGCCTTCACCCAACGTGCAAAGGCTCGTCGGTCGGTCGGTCGGCCTTTGGCTTCAAACCACTCAAAGGCCTCGAATAATTCGCTTCGTTTCTGGCGCGTTAATTTTTTGTGCTGGATTGGCTGGTGACCATAGCGTTGTTTGAGGACAGGGTGATGCGGTAACAAACCTCGGGCCACCATGTGTTCAAAACTGATCAGACGCCAGTTACCAGCCAAGCTCGAGAGCGACGCATACGGCGAACCGACGTGATCGGGTAAAGTGATCGGCAGGACTTGCCAAAAACGCTGTCCGGCCGCCGCCAGCCAATCAACAAAGTCATAGGCCACCGGTCCCAGATCGCCAATCCCGGACCGACCAGGCAGCGAGCGGATGGCGCAAAAGACACCGGCTGAACGTTTCATTTTGGGGTGGGATTTAGACATCGGTCGTCGTCAGTTTTCGTAAACGTCGAGCGAGGGCTGGTGTACAGGCCTTGACCGGTAATCGCCAGGACCAATTCCGTTCAATCGTGCCGGGCAGATTCATCCGGTCGCGCGTCCCGCGACCGAGCAGGTCTTGGATTTGGATCATGGCCGCGAAACCGCGGCTGCGGTAGACCGCCTCAATCAGCGCCCAGTGCATACTCCGATGCGGCGGTAAGAAGGCCTTGACCCGCTGCCGTTCGGCCGCGGTGGCTTCATCACGCCACCAGCCCATGATGGTGTTGGAGTCGTGGGTCGAGGTATAAAAGTAATAATCAGCGGTGACCCGCGCCGGTTGATGTATGTTCGTCTGCGGCCAACGCCAGCCAAATTGGAAGACGCGCATCCCGCGTAATTTGTAAGCGGCGCGAATCAAGTCGGTTTTTTTTGAGTAGAGTCCCAGATCTTCGACCAGGAACGGACGGGCTGGCCAGCGGCGGACTAAACCCGCTAGCAGGGTTTTCCAGGGCGTCCTGACCCAATGGCCGGCCCGGCCATCAGTCGCTTTGGCTGGGATCCACCAGGTGTGTTCATAGCCGCGAAAATGGTCGATGCGGAGCACATCGTATAATCGCAGCGCTTGTCGGATGCGGCCATACCACCAGGCAAAGTCAGTCCGACGATGGGCTGGCCAATCAAAAACCGGATAGCCCCATTTTTGACCGAGGTCGGTAAATAATCCCGGCGGGACCCCGGCCACAAAAATTGGACGGCCGCGGTAATCAACTTTGAATAATTCCGGATGGGCCCATACGTCGACACTGTCGTGCCGGACGTAAAACGGCAGGTCACCGATCACCCGTAAACCCTGACGGTTGGCGTAGCGTTTCAGTTCCCCCCACTGCTGGAAAAATATCCACTGCATATAGGCGAAGAAGTCTTGGCGCCGGCGCAATTCGACCGACAACGAGCGTTGGGCGGAAACCGGATTTTGATAGCGCGGCGGCCAATCGCCCCACTGGCGCCCTTGGTGGGCTTCTTCTAAGACCGCGTAGGTGGTGTATGGCGCCAACCAGCCGCGTTCGGCCTGACGCCAGCGTTCAAAGGCGCGGTGTTGGGCCGAAGTTCCGCCGGCTTGGAAATATTCGAACGAACGCTCCAGCAGTTTTTTCTTGGTTCGCTCGACGGCATCGTGATGAATGCGAGTACTTTGGAGCCGGCCCGGCCGCCAAGCGGACCGCGGTAACAATTGCTTTCGGACCAGGAGTTCCGGACTAATTAATTTCCAGTCCCCGGCTCGGCTGGACGACGAGGCGTACGGCGAACCGAAGGCATCCGGTAGCGTCAGCGGTAAAATTTGCCAGTAGCTTTGCCCGGCGGCGGCTAGCCAGTCAACAAATTGATAGGCGGATGGACCAAAGTCACCAATCCCGCCGCGGCTTGGCAACGAGCTGACCGCGCAAAATATCCCGGCTCGGCGCCGTCGGTTTGAACGTCGGATCTTAGGCATTGGCGATCGTGGTCAGATACTGGCAAAAGGGACATTCAGGTCCCGGTTCAGGTAGCGGTCCGGCCAGCAGCGTAATCGCTTGGTGAATCACCTCAGGCACCCGGGCCGGATTTGTTTTGAGTGTTTTGACGGTTACCTGCATCGGAAAACCTTGATCAAGCCGATCCCCAAAGTCCGGAAAGAAATAGATCAGGTGGCCGATCCCGCTGACCGGTTTCCGGTTCTGTTCAAGCAACCAACTATAACTATCCAACTGAAACTGGTAGGCCGGAATCAGCGGTCGCGTGGTTGGGTCCGAGGAAGCGGTTTTATGGTCAACGGGCGTATAGGTTCCGTCCTCGCGAACCAAGCATTCATCCAACTTTCCATAAAATCCGTACTGATCATTTATGCTGGCGAAATATTTTTCCTGAAACGGACGTTCCAGCCGGCCGACCACCTGCCCTTCAATCAGTGGCGGTAGAGTTCCCAGCTGACGATATTGATCGAAGTAGTGTTTAATCACGATATCAAAACGATTGGCCAAACGCGAAACAATACCTTCCGGCTGGCGGATGCCCTGGTTATACTGTCGCCAAAAACAGCGCGGACAGCGTCGCATATTTTCCAGGCCGGTGGCCGATAGCCAGCGTTTCTTTTTACCGGGCGTCCAGCGACGGCCGGGGGTGGCGGCTGGTGACGGCGGTTTAGCGGCTGGCTGCCTCGTCCGTTTCTGACGGGTTGGAAACAGTGATCCTTGACGACTGGATGAACTTCGTGAAGCGCGCGGCATAATACTTAGCGTTGAACGATCCGTCCGACAATCACGCCAATCAAGATCGCGGCGCCGCCCAGAAAAAACATCTTGGCCGCGCTGACCCAGCGGTTGACATGAAATCGTCGCCCGCTTTCGTAGCCCAGCAGAAACAGGGACACCAGCGAGGCCCCAATCGACCACCAAAAAGCCGTCTGCACACTCAACCACAAATAGGGTGCTAAGGGTACGAGACCCAAAATAAAGTACGAAAAGAACATAATCGTGCCGGCTCGCACGGCCATGCCGACCGGCGCTTCACTCCGGGTCAGGTATTCTTCGGCCGAATTTTCCGAGAGAAAATCACCGACCGCCATTGATAAGGCTTCCACAAAGATTAAAATAATCCCGGCCACCACAATATCGGCTTTGGCTACCCCGGCGACCGCCACGCCGGACAATAAACCCACCGTTGAAACCAAGCTGTCTTCGCTGCCAAATATAAAGCTTTTGACGTACAGGGCGTTCGAATACTGTTGGCTATGACCGTTAGGCGTGGGGTCGGTGATCGCTGACATGATTTAAGAAATTTGGCTCATCAAAGACCGGGCGAAAATACAGTAAGTCGTAATTGTGCTGGGTCAGGACTTCCGTTATACCATCCCGCAAGTGCCGCGGAATGGCCGTAATATACCCGCGCACAAGCGAATCTTCATCAACCTCTGATTTTCCGAGCTTATGGGCTTGGGATTCGGTTGAAGCTTTAACCAAATCGGCGGACACGTATTTTTTATAGTTCATCGGGGTGTCGCCGATTAGGGCGTGCAGTTTTTCACGCATATCAGGCGACCAAAACATGGCAATCATTGCGGTTGGGATTCAATTGTCGCTTGCTGTATCACGTCTCCAACCGCAATTGACTGGACGACGTCCTGACCGGCAGTCACCCGGCCAAAGATCGTATACGCCTTGGGTAAATCGCGATCAGCCAGCATGATAAAAAATTGGGATCCGTTGGTGTTCGGTCCGGCGTTCGCCATCGCCACGGTGCCGGTGGTGTAGTCGCCGGTCACCGGTTCATCCGGAAATTGATAGCCCGGTCCGCCGGTTCCCCACCGCTCCGAACTGATCGAGGCATCCTTGGTTTGCGGATCGCCAGCCTGAATCACAAAACCCGGTTCCACCCGGTGCCAAATAATCCCGTCGTAAAATTTCTGCTGGACCAGGTAAATAAAGTTACTGACGGCCAGCGGCGCCTGGTCGGGCAGGAGTTCGATGACGATATCGCCTTTGGTGGTGGTCAGGCGGACTTGTTTATGCTGAATTTCCTGGTCGGGTAGTTTACCCGGAAATGTATATCCCATAGTGCTTTTGGCTTGGTTAATATTGATCGGGTTGGGTGCTTGGGTATTAGTGGTATTTGTCAGGTTGGTGTTGGCCGGGGCCGGTAATCGAAAATTGGTCAGCCCCAAAATGACCGCCGCGACGATGATTACGCCGGCTCCAATTAGTTGGACTTGGCTGTCTTTGATCGGATTTTTCATCAGGCATTCGGTGCTTGGGCGTGCTGGGCAGACAGCCAGGCTAACGGATCATACCAAGCGGATAAATCAGACTCGTGACTGACGTAACCGCGGATATCTGTGCTTTTGCCTTTAAGCAGGCCAAAGTGTAAATGCATCCGTTCGCTGTCCGTTTCGGCCGTCCCGCCGGAACCCAAGACCGCCAGTTGTTCGGCCTGGCGGACGCTGGCGCCGGCTGGTTTACGAACGGAAGCTAGCCGGATATGGCCGTACACGGCCGTGACGGTTTCATGATTGACCGTGTACTCGACCAACATGACGCCGCCATACCCGCTGGCCGTACGGGCGGAACGAATCAGACCATCGGCAATCGCGTAGACCGGGACGTCGGTCCCCTGTTCGGCGGCTGTAGTTTCCGCATCAACCGCCGTGTGGTACCCGGTGAACCGCTCGGGCTGAATCGGCGAATTGGTCGGGGTAATATATTGGCCGAAAGTTTTTTTCGTGACCCGCCCGACAAAATTATCCATCGGGTAGACAACGGAACTGGTCGGGCCGGTCGAACCAAACTGCACGGATTTGACAAAGGCCTGAAATACGCTGTCCGACACGTCCGGCGCTTTGGCGAATGAATAAAAAATGGCCGGGTCCGCGTCCGAGGCGCGCAGGTCAATCACCGTATGCTGCTGCGTCCGCCAGGTCGGCTGATCGGTCAGGTCCGGGGCTGAGGATTTCTGTTGAATTACCAGCGTCTTGGCCGGGTGATCATTGATCGTGCTGGTGGACTGCGAAATAACCTGAACCGTGTCTGGGGTTTGGAAATCGCTGGCCTGATAATACGTAATAAAGAACTTCGAGTTCGTCAAACTCTCCCCAGCCGCGGTTGGATCATAGACATTAATGGCTCGACTGCCAGACCGGTATTCCACCACCCATCCCGAGGGAATCGAGGCCGAAAAATTAAAATTTGGATCGCGATCCTGGATATCATTGGTGGAAAATAGCGACGTATCGGTAATCGGCTGGAGATTGGTATTTTGCTGGTTGCCGTCGGTCACCTGGTCTGATTGATTTGTCACGTTTGCCAGATCGTTCAAGGTCGGGGCCACGGTTTTCCGATGCCCGACCAGCGCCCACCCGACCGCTAATACCAGGCCAATGGCCACGCCAATTACGAGATATTTCCAAGTCCGCATGCCTGTAGCATACACAATTTTAGCAATTTCATCCACGCCGATTGATTGACACTCAATTCCGACCGTGGTAAAGCAATCGCAACGTTGTGTTCCTTCCAACTCGTTGTCCTGGAGGTTCGTATGGACTGCCGTCTTCGTCATCAGTTGCAACCGCTGCAACCCCTGGCGCTGTCCCCAAACTTGTCGGTGGGTCAGGTGGTAGCTCAGCTCCGTCATTGCGCCATCGGCGCCCGTCACCTCGGTGAGGTAGCCGACACGCTCACGCATTTTGTGCAAACCGGTCAACCGCCACTCTTGATTACCGATCATCGGCTCAATACGCCGCTCGGCTTGCTGCTCCGGAATTGGGTCAAAGCCGGTTGGGCCCGCGGTTTGGTCTCGCCGGATGCGCTGATCCGGGATCGCTACCGCTCCACCCCGACAGCCGTTGTGATTGGCTTGTTGCCGGAGCGGATTGAATGCGAGGTGCTCAAGCGCTGCACCCGAACGATCTTCATCAACCCATACGGGTACGCCGCGCCCGGCCAGATCCGAGACGGAAGCTTTCCGGACGTGGTCTTTTCCGACCCGACCTTTGTCTTACCGGTCTTGTCGGCCGTCTTGGATGAACGCCTGCGACACGATCCGATGAGCGTTTCCGAATTACTGCTACAGCTACAGCAGTTTGGAAAACTCGGTCAGGACGTAGCCGAAGGCGCCGAAACACTGCGGGTGATGGTCGAGGATCCCGAACTGACCGCGATCCTCACGCTGTCTGGCATCATGACCGTCGCGAAAATGGGTCCGCTGATTTGTGACCTGATCGACCGCGGCATGGTTCAGGCCATCGTCAGCACCGGCGCACTCATGGCGCACGGACTGGTTGAAGGCCAAGGACTGCAGCACTACCAGCACGACCCGCGATTTGATGACGCGCAGTTGGCCGCCGCCAAACTCAACCGGATTACCGATTCGCTCGAGCCGGAAGAGAATTTGGACGAGACGGAAGCTATGATCCACCAGGTCATGCAAGCCTACGGTTCCAAGCTCGTTTCCAGTCCGGTTGAACTCAACCACCGCATCGGTCAATACTTGACCGAACGGTATCCCGACCATCGAGCGATTCTGAAGTCTGCTTATCAGCGCGGCGTTCCAGTCCTGGTGCCGGCTCTGGTCGATTCCGAGCTCGGCAACGATATCTACGTCCGGAATCTCGAACGGGTCAAGCAGGGTTTACCGCGGCGAATCTTCGATCCATCGATTGATTCGGCCGGATTGGTCGAACTGGCCAGTCGAGCCACCCGGCTGGGAATTTTCACCATCGGGGGCGGCGTCCCTCGGAACTACGCCCAGAATGTCGCGCCCTTGATCGAGATCATCAACGATCGGTTGATCGATAAAGTTCCGCTCTCCAAGTTTTCGATGGGTTGTCGGATTTGTCCCGACCCACAGCATCTCGGACACTTGAGCGGCTGCACCTATCACGAGGGCATGTCGTGGCGGAAGATGGAACTGGACGGCCGTTTCAGTGAGATCATGGCTGACGCGACCATGGTCTTTCCGTTCTACGTCCAGTATCTTCTCGACCGGGCCCAAGTCCCGGCCAACAAACGCAATCATGTCTGCGAACTGCAGTTCGCGGATTAACCTTCACACCCAGTGCCAACGGCGCTGGGTTTTTCTATCAAGTTGACCCGAAGGAAACTTTTCCCTATACTCGTTCCGTCCTTCCGGGATCGTCTAATGGTAGGACGCCAGGTTCTGGCCCTGGTAATTGGGGTTCGAATCCCTGTCCCGGAGCCATAGCGAAAGCGGCCGTCCGAGTGACGGACGTCTTCGCAATCGGGAGTCGGCAGGGATTCGAACGGGCAGAAGCGACCGAGCAAAGCTCGGGAGCGTCGATGAGCCGCCAGTGGCGGGTCGGCGCTGCCCAGGACAACGAGCCCCGCGAAAGCGGGGTGAGGCGGAAATCCCTGTCCCGGAGCCAATTTTGTGTACTACGAAAAGCTGGCCACCACGTTATCCCATAGGTCACCGGTCTGGGCTGTTTTTTTCGGACTGATCGGATGAACTTGGCGAAGTCAAGTCAAGTTTGGCCGGTGGCGGTGGCGCGGCTTGCTGACTCTGACCGTCCACCTGGACTTCCAGATGGACCGTCGTTTTCAGCAGTTCAGATAACTTTTCCTCCAAGCCATGGCGGTTTTTCGGATCAGTCAGTCGCGCCCGATGCAGCTCAAACGGAACCCCGAGATGAATCACCCCCGGGCCGACTGATGCAATCCAGGCTTGCTGTAATGACAATCGCAGGCTCGGCTGGTCGGGTGTGAGCACGGCTTGGGCTTTGGCCCAGGCTTGCTTGACGGCCGCTAGGTCGAGCGATTTGGTTGTCGGTTTGGCGGCCTGGGGTTTTTTTGTTGGTTTGGCGTCAGCCTTCGATGCTTTTGGTCCGGCCGTCGCGCTTGGCGGAGACGTCGGGCGATCGGGAGGCGGAATCGGTGCGGTTCGTTCTTCGACCGGTAAGCCGATGGCCGCGAAGGCCAGCTCAAGCGGCACTTCCAACATGGCCCCACGATATAAACGTCGTTCGGCCTCGGTCAACTGCCCAACCATTTCGGTCGCCTGCGACGTGCTAATTTGTTTGCCCATTGATAAAAGTTCGGTGACCGTATCCTGGGTATAGGTTTGCACCGCTGAGTCAATCAGACTCGGATCAACTGTCGCCAGCAGCACTGCCCGACTCATGGTAATTAATTCATGCACTAGCACCGGAATATCTCCGCCCTCATCACAATATGCATGAAAGGCCCGGATTGCCTCAGCCGCCTGGCGATTAACCAGTGATTGCATAATTTGGGTAGTCAATTGTTCGTTCGAACGGGGCAGGATCAAGTCCGCCATTTCGCCCGTGACCGTCGTATCCTGGAACGCAAACAGTTGCCCGAGCATACTTTCGGCGTCGCGCAACGAACCGCCGGCAAACCGCGCGATGCGCTCGGCTACTCCATCTTCCAACTTGCGTTTTTCCAGCTTGGCAATTTTCTGCAGCCGCTCGGCGATTTCCGTAACCGTCAGTTTTTTAAAATCGAATCGCTGCGTTCGGGAAATAATCGTCTCGGGAACCCGGTGAATTTCGGTGGTTGCCAAGATGAACATGGCGTGGGCTGGCGGTTCTTCCAGCAGTTTCAGCAGCGCGTTGAAGGCCGCCAGGGACAGCATGTGCACTTCGTCGATAATAAAAACTTTCATTTTTCCGTAGGACGGGGACGAACGCGCGCTTTGAATAATATTTTCGCGGACGTTATCAACGCCGGTTTGCGAGGCGGCGTCAATTTCCACGATATCTAAATTTCGTCCCTCGAGCATCCCCCGGCAAGCCGCACAGGTATTGCATGGTTCACCATCGGCCTTCCGTTCCGGACAATTTACCGCCCGCGCCAACAAGCGCGCCACCGTGGTTTTCCCGATCCCGCGCGGTCCGGTAAACAAATAGGCATGCGCTAGCCGATCATGCGCCAGCGCATTCACCAAGGTAATCCGAATATGCTGCTGATTGACGAGTTCAGCGAAGGTGGTGGGTCGGTATTTTCGGTAAAGGGTTTCGGCCATACAAAAACCAAGTCAGTGGACTGAGTGTACCGTAGTCACCCGCTCGGAGCAAGCCGGCCGAGCCGAACCTTAGCCTTCCGGCGATTCTTGAGCCTGCTCGGATTTTTTGATGATATTTTCAACCGCCGCCCAGCGGGTATCGCCGTCTTTCGGCACCAGCACAACTACCTCATCGCCGTTTTCACCTTTAAAATAGGTGACCGAAGCCAGTAAGACTTTATAGGGCTTGCCGCCCGCCAGCACCTTATACTCACCGGTTTCCGAATCACGAACCAATTCGCCAATCAAACGCTGACGCTCAACCGGTCCAATTTGTTTATAGATAAATGACCCGTCGCGGGTGATAGTTAACTTGAGAACGTCGCCTTCAACTAATTTCGATTTTGACGCGTAGTTGGCCGGAACGGAATATTGTTTCCCATCCGGGCCGACCATATTCTGACCGTCAAAAACACCTTCAATCACCCGCGCCCCTTCCGGATCGGCACTGGTGCTGAGTTGGGCCGCTTTCTGGCGAACCGTTGGACCGGCGGGCATCCCGGCCTGCCCGGCTAGGGCGCGGCGCAAAGCGGACAAACTATCTTCTACCTGTTCGATATAACGTAAAATCACATCCGGTTCAAGCTGATTAGCCGTCGGAGGCGTTGGTTCAGCGGTCGGAGTATCAGTCGGTGCTTCGGGTTGTACTATTGGTTGTTGGTCTTCTTCCATGCGAATGTTTTTTCAATTTTTCTTTTTGGCTTTTCCAGCCCAAGCAGAATACCAAATTTTCGCCGCTCTGCCAAACCCCCAGGTCACTCACCGCCTATACACAGGCTCTCCACATTGGAAAAGCAAAGAAAAAGGGACGACCGTAGCCGTCCCGAACTTCAGCTTGATGCGCGCATGTTGTGCAATCCCTCGTGCAGGACCACCCGCTCAAGCGGATCATCCGGATCATTGATCAGCTGGCGTTGCCCAATCAGGGTGAAGGGTCGTGAGGTGTCCCAGCCGCGTTGCCGGAGAAAGTCCAGCACTCGGCGATCAGTCCCCAGTAGCGGCAAATCGAAAACGTTTTCGACCGAAACCCGACCTAGCACCCCGTCGGATGAAGCCGGCAACAAATCCCCGTCATCAACGCCCACGAAGTAGTACAGCACCAGTTCCCAATTGATGATGCACCGGGCGAACTCTACCAGTTCACGGTCAGCAATGCCTGATTCTTCTTTGACTTCCCGGTAGGCGCCAGCCGACGGAGATTCACCCGGCTTGATCTGGCCGCCGAGTCCGGTCCAGCGCCGGGCGAATTTCTTCATCTGCGGACTTCGCTCCAGCAGTACCAGATGGGTGGCCGGCTGGTGGCGTTGAAAAAACACGATCGTATAGGCCGATTCCATGATTTCCTCCAGTTCTCAAAGGTGCAACCTCCAATGGTCGCCACCTTAGCAAGGGCCGCCCAGCCGGTCAAACGCGATAGCGGTAGACCACCACCCGGCCCTCGGGTTTCTCCCGGGCTTCCGGTGTCCATCCGGCAATTGAAAAGACTGCCGAAATAATTCGCGTTCCCGGCCGGAGTTCGCGTTTGAACTTCGGACCCAATTTTTTCATAGCCTCGGGCGTCAAAAAGCAAAATACCACATCGGCTGCCGACAAGTCTTGGTGAAAAAAATCCTGCAGCCGGATCGACGCGCGCGTCCGGAGTCCGGCCGCCGCGATTCGCATCCAGGCCGCCAACCAAACTGGCAATGACAGCTCATACCCGATCGCCCGCAGGTTCGGGAAGCGCTTGGCCGCGGTGAGCAGAATCCGTCCGTCACCGGCCCCTAAATCCACAATCGTTTCGCCGTCCTTGAGCGCGGCCATGGTTAGCATCCGTTCCACGTCTCGACTGCGGGTTGGAACATACGGTGCCGCCCGCCAGGCACCCCAAGCGGTCGTGATCGCAGACACAACGACCACCAGTAATACGACCAGCCAGATCAGACTCATGTGCCGCGCGGTTCAGTCATCGGCATCGGAGCCGCCGCCACAGCTCCAAGCTGCGTGCGGGATAAAATTTCTTGTTCGACATAGGCTCGATCTTTGCCGTACCGTAATCGGGCGTATTCCCGAATCGCTTCAGCCATCCGCGGGTGGCCCGGTTGCGGCGGATAGGTTTGTAAATGAAATGGCGGCGCTTGGGTATTATTAATCAGTAACCGGATGTAGGCGGTGTAGCGTTCTTGATTGACCAGGTCGAAAGCCGAGAAGGTCGGCTCAAATTGTTTGGCTAATATTTCGGCATCCTCGACACCAACCCGGAAGGCGATCATCGTGCCGACGTTCCCGAGTACCGCTTCTTGCACTTTAGCATCACCAGCTTGGACCAGCTGTCCCATGTATTGATGGGCCATGGTCAGGTTCAGCCGGTATTTTCGCGCTTCGGATAAAATGGTGGCGATCGAGTCGGTGATAAAATTCTGAAACTCATCCAGGTAGAGATAGAAGTCCGGCCGCTGGTCTTCCGGCACGTTGGTCCGGGCCAAGGCCGCCATTTGTAACTTCGACACAATAATCAGGCCCAGCAAGTTGGCATTGACTTCGCCGACTTTGCCTTTGGCCAAATTGACCAGCAGAATTTTTCGGCCATCCATAATCTCCCGGAAGTTAAATCCCGAGCGCGGTTGACCGATGATATTCCGCATCATGGCATTTTCCACGAACCGCCCGACTTTCGAAATCAAGTAGCCCAGCATTTCGGATTTATGGAAATCGGAGGTCTTGGCCATTTCCTTTTCCCAGAAAGCCCGGACGACTGGGTCTTTAACCTTGGCGACCTTGGCTTGCTGAAAAGCTTTATCCGTGAACATCCGCGGAATATCGGCAATCGTACCCGGATGCTCTTCGTCTTCCATTAGGGTCAGCATGGCATTGCGCATATTGTGTTCGAACATCGGTCCGACCATCTCGGGCGGAAAGAGTTTCATGAAAATCGCAATCATTTCCTGAACCGCGAAATCTCGCTCCTCCGGCGTTTTCGCTTCGAGCATATTCAAGCCCACCGGCCGTTCGGTATCACCCGGCTCAAACATAATCACATCGTGCATCCGTTCTTTCGGAATCCCCTCCAAAATATCTTCCACCAGGCTGCCATGCGGATCGACCACGCAGACGCCTTGACCGGACGCAATGTCCTGTTTAGCCATCTCGGCCATCAGCACCGATTTTCCGGAACCGGTGGTGCCGACGATGTAGACATGGCGCCGGCGATCTTCCGCCGCCAAGCGAATTTGGTGATCTTCGCCACGATACAGATTGTGTCCCAGTAAAATGCCCTGGACCGGTAAATCTGCCGGCGCCCCGGCGCGTTTGGCCGCCAGCCATTCAATATTCGGGGCCGGCGTGTCCGGCAACGGAAAGTGGTATAAGCTGTTGACTTCCTCACTATTGAGAATCATGCCGTTCTGCGGGCGGAAGTGCCGATAGATGAAATCGTGAATCATCTGGCCGCCGTGAGCAATCGCGCGCGGCTTGAAACCGTTGCCCGAGTCGATGGCCGTAAACTGACTGAAGGCGTTGATAATATTTTCCAGGTGTATCCGCACGTTGCGTTCATTCGGTGAAGCGGTCACGATCCGGATGTTGACGTCAAAGCCCGGCTTGCCGGCCTTGTCTTCCAGCGAACGCACCAAGGATTGTTCCATCGGCGTTAATTGATGAGCCCCGCCGTATGCGTAGTCTGACTGTTTGGGCGTGGATTTGAGCGAAGCCGTCAGGAATCCGGTCATTGAGCTCCCCGATGTTTTGGCCGGTTGGCCAGCCTGCATCCGGTGGGCCAGCGCTTTGCCGGCCCGTTGCCAACCGGCCGACTTGGGACGTATCAAGAGTTGGATAGCCGCCCCTTCGTCTGGCTGCACTTTGCTCATAACATTCGCAATCGCGTAGAGCGGATCGCTTTCAAGTTGCTTGTAGGTCCGAATCGGATAAGCGGCTGGTTTCGTCAGCCGCATGGAGGTAGCTAAAATATGCGTTTGCGAGGCAAACAGATTATAGTCTACGACTTCCTCAATCTGGGCGTGCGGATACTGAGCTTGAATCTGGAGTTCAACCAATTGCCGCAGATCGCGCGGGACGCCCAGGTAAAAATGAATTCGCCCGTCGTGCGCGACCAGCTCCAAAGCCAGGTGTCGCGGCGTGCTAAACCAGAATTGATGCCAAGCTCGCGCCAGCGGGTTGCCGGCTTGATTCGGCCGCAGATTCCCGAGGGTGATAAACAGCGTTTCAAATCCTGCTAAGACTTCTTGCCACTCCTTATGCTCCAATTCTTTTCGCCAGGATTCTTTGGGTAAGCGCACTTTCAGCACCAAATATTCCAGGGCGGACGGAATCAACCGTTGCCGCTGTAACCACCAGCGCAATCCAAATACCACCCCAAGCACACCGAGTACTAACCCTAACCCAACCCACAGCCACGTCAATTGCGTAGCGGCTTGATGGGCCGCGCCAGTCAGCACGTTGGTATCTGGATTAAGACCCTGGGCGAGTAGCATGCGGATCGTGGGGCTGGCGCAAGGCCAGCAGTTTGTCGGTTTTAATTTTGGCTTCTTGCTCGAGGAAGAATTGGTTGACGCCCGGAATGATCTTCAGCCAGTTAACAATCAGGTCAAGAATTTTCTTGGTTTGAACTTTGGTCTGTTCCAAAAGGCCAGCCACTTTTTCAGCCGTGGCTTCGCCCAGACTGCGAAATTGCGCTTGGGTGGCTGGATCAAGTTTTTGATAGGTATCTTCCAGCCCATCCGAAAGTACCTGTTCAACTTCTTTCACGAATAAACTTTCCGGGGCGGTTGGCGCCTCGGGCGTGGCCGCCGGCACCGGGGGTGGAACAGTCGGCGTGTTTGGTTCGTGTTCTAAAAACTCCGGTTTCCATTCCGGTTGTTCGGCTGTTTCCCGAGACTGCTCCGGCGCCGGCGGCATTTCCGGCGCGGGCATTGGTGGGTGCTCCGGTTTGGCGGGTCGTAGCGGTGATTCGGGCATGCGCAAATTATACCATATTTCACGCCTCGGAGCCGGGTTTCAGCCAGAGGGGTTGACAAATCTGAATACCTGTGCTAGTATCACGGGTCTTTTTGAGGAGCTTCTGATCCAGATTCCCGTTCCCCAGCGGAACACTCAGTCATAGGAGGAAGTCATGAAAACGTTCGTTCATTCCATCGTGATGGTGGTGGTTTCGATCACCCTCATCGTCAGTACCGTCGGGTGTGTCGGGCAGCAACTGCTCGGACCGCCCGAGAAATGCGCCGTCTACTTCATCAACAATCTGCCGGACCGGATCATCCTGTACTCCCCGGACAACAAGATCACCGAACTCGGACCGAACGGTATGTATCATCTGATGCTGCCCACGTCGGTCGAATCGTCCTTCCGGTGGACGTATCCGGACGGTCGCGGCGGACGAACCATCAGGTTTACGCCTGATGCCGAACTGGGCGATGCCGTCGGACCGAATGGGTTCAAAACGGACACCATCGTCTACGCCTCTGGCGCAGTCATCCGATAGGAGGTTCGCGATGCGTTTCATGCAAGTCAGTTTGGCCAGCATGCTGCTCGTGGCCCTGACCGGTTGCGCCGCCAATTGGCAGTCGATGGGAATCGGACTTTCCGGTTCTCCGAATCCGCCGTACGTGCACGCCGATCTGCCGATCGCGCAGGCGCTGCAGGTGTTTTCGACGCCTCGACTTGAGGTGCGCGACTGCAACGGCGGTTGGCCGACGGTCAACCAGCGCTGGTTTCTCAGCGGTACCCAGGGTGCGCAAACGTTTCGTCTGGTTCCCGGCGGTCGAGTTATCTCGGCCGAAGCCAACTACGACGGGCGGAAGATCCGACTGGGTAATGGTCACTGGGAGTTTTCAGTTCGTAACTTCCGAGACGGTGGCAACCGCTTACTGATTGTCCTGCTGACGATCCAGGAACCGGGCTACGCGCCGCGGTATTACGAGCTCGACTGTCTGGTATTCAATGGATACTAGGTGGTCACCATCACTTCCGCTTCGGCGGATACATCAGAGGCGACACGAAGTCTGTGTCGCCTCTTTCTTTTATTCATAAAAGTTGACAAAGAGTCAAAAACGTGCTAAAATAGCATTACAAAAGTAAAAAATAAAAACACATTTCATCCGTATGGCGCTGAAAGAAATCCAAACAGCGGCTGTTCGCTTGGTACACGTGACTGATCCGAATGATCGGGATGTCGCGACGCTCCAGCAACGCTTTGCACTCCATCCTCATGACGCTGAGGCGATTTTATCCGTGCATGAAGCGAATTCGATCCGACCGTATCGGGATTATGTCCACGCCGGTTGGCTGTGGCCGAACTATGATCGGGATTACAAGGACATCACCTTGGATGAAGTCAGCGTTATCACCGGTCCGGCTACTCTGATTCTGGTTGACCGATCGAAAGCCGATTGGATGCAGGCCTTTATTGATCGCCGAATGCAACCGGACCAGGTCGATTGGCAGGCTACGCCCCTGACGCTGCTCGGCGAACTGCTGATCCAACGCGCCCGCGAAACTGAACGCGAAGCAGAAATTTTCAGCCAGCAAGTCGCCACCTCAATCGGCGACCGTGACGCGGTGCTCTACGGCCAGGCCCTACTCGGATTATCAGACAGCCTGGAGCAGTTGGCTGACCATGCCGCAGCTCAAGGCGAGCAGGATGGTTTGGAGCTGTTACGGATTGCGGCGCATCGATTGAATCACCGGGGCCAACAACTCCTGGCGCTCCGCCGCCAAGCGGTTCGCCAGCCGCAGGCCAGTCCCTTCGTCCTGCCTAAAGTTGTCCACGGCTATGCGGTCGCTTCGGTTATCACCGCCCTGCTGGTCTTGGGTTTTATGATTGGACGCTAACATGAAAAAGACGCAAACCAAACTCACTGAACCAACGCTGGCCTTAAAAATTTCGGTCGGCTTCTTATTGGCCACCGGCATCGCCAGTTTACTTTTAGCAGCAATCGGGACGGTCTTAGTCTGGATCCGCGCCTAAACTTTCGTTATGCAACTCCTCGTCGACCAACTCACCACACCCTCCGGACTGCTGCTGCTGTTCGGCTTCGCCGCCATCTTCATGTTTTTCGGCGTCGTCTTGCTGCGTGAATCAAACCGGGAAAAAATTCGCGGTTCGATATTGCATCTCTACTCCCAGGACCTGACCGCCCTGGCCCGTCAAAATAAACTTGATCCGGTCATCGGTCGCGAACATGAAATCAATCGGGTGATTCAAATACTTTCGCGCCGAACGAAAAACAATGCAGTCTTAGTCGGAAACTCCGGGGTCGGAAAAACCGCCATCGCCGAAGGCTTGGCGATCAAAATTGTGCATGGCGAAGTGCCGGGTCCGATTCGCAACAAGCGGATTTTGTCGCTCGACTTATCCGGCTTAGTGGCCGGTACCAAGTACCGTGGTGAATTTGAAAAACGTCTGAAGGCGATCATGGATGAAGTCATCGCTTCGCAACGGGAAATTATTTTGTTTATCGATGAGTTACACACCTTAGCGGAAGCCGGCGAAGCCAGCGGCGCGATTGACGCGGCCGATATTTTGAAACCGGCCTTGGCCCGCGGCGAACTGCAAGCCATCGGCGCGACCACCGAACAAGAATATCAAGATTACATTATGCAAGACGTGACGCTTGAACGCCGCTTCCAACCGGTCATGGTGAATGAACCGGATGAAACCGAGACGCTGGAAATTTTGAAAGGTTTGCGCAGTCGCTACGAACAACATCATCATGTAAAAATTGATGACGCGGCATTATCGGCGGCGGTTACCACCGCGGACAAATTGTTACCCGACCGTCACTTCCCGGATAAAGCGATTGACGCCATGGATGAAGCCTCGGCTAAAGTTCGCTTGGCCGCTATTCAAACTGGAAATCACCAAGAAGTTCCGCACGTCACCGCCAACGACGTGACAGGCGTGCTCGAAGAATGGGCCCGTGACCTTGCCTGCTTTGCGCAGGATCACGAGCCGAAAGGTCGAGCTCCGGCCGAGGGATCGGTTCACTCCCCCGCCCCCGGAGATAACTAAGGTGAACTATTCGTCCGTTATCCTCCGGAGACGGACGAAAAATCACAAATAAAAAATAAAAATATGGAACAATCTATGAATCCGGCGGTTCCGATGGATCCGCCCCAGCCGACGCCGACTGAACCTTCGACTCCGACGATGAAACACGACCACTGGTTTGTCCAGATGGTCGGCGGCTTAACCATTGCCAACACGATTGTGTCGGCTCTAGCCATCTTCTGGGTCTTTATGGAATTCGGCCTGCCAACGGCCTAACGCACCTTGTCCTTCAACGGCCCCCGGGGTCCAATCTCGGGGGCTTTTTCTGTTCGAAATATGCTACAATAGGCCCATGCTGAAGCTCTATAATACGTTGACGCGTAAACTCGAAGCCTTCAAACCGCGCCAGGGGAAGCTGGTTGGGATGTATACCTGCGGACCGACCGTATATAACACCGCTCATCTCGGCAATCTTCGGACCTATATTTTTGAAGATATTTTACGTCGAACGCTAGAATTTGATGGGTACACCGTCAAGCATGTCATGAATGTGACCGATGTCGGGCATTTAACCAGCGACGCGGATACCGGCGAAGATAAAATTGAGGCCCAGGCCAAAAAAGATCACCAGTCTGCGCACGATATCGCGGCCGTGCACGCCAAAGAATTTTTTCTCGATTTAACTCGGCTGAATATTTTGAAGCCGACGACGGTACTCTATGCCACCAAAACCATTGATCTGCAAATCGCCTTGGTCGCGCAACTGGAAAAACAAGGGTATACTTACGTGACACCCGACGGCGTCTATTTCGATACCGCAAAGTTTTCACGGTATGGTCAACTCAGCGGCCAACGGGCTCAGGATAAAAAAGCTGGCGCCCGGGTGGAAATCAATCCCGATAAACACCACCCAAGCGATTTCGCGCTTTGGAAATTTTCCAAACCCGAAGATCACCGGCAAATGGAGTGGGACAGTCCCTGGGGTCGCGGTTTCCCGGGCTGGCACCTGGAGTGCTCCGCCATGTCGATGCACGAACTCGGTCCGCAATTCGATATCCACTGCGGCGGCGTTGATCATATTCCGGTCCACCATGAAAACGAAATTGCTCAAAGCGAAGCGGCGACTGGAAAACATCCGTTCGTGAAATACTGGCTGCACGGTGAATTTATGCAGCTGCCGGACAAGCGGATGGGGAAATCCGAGGGCAACGCGATTACCCTGCAGAACGTGATTGATAAAGGGATTGATCCTTTAGCGTTCCGGTATCTCGCACTCCAAACCCATTACCGCCAAAAAATGAATTTTAGTTGGGAGGCGTTGGAAGCGGCGGCTCAGGGCCTCAAAGATTTACAGGTACGCGTTTCCGACCTGGGCTCGGAAGCGAAAATTGGTTGCGCCGAATTTGAACAAGAATTTCAATCCTCCATCAATGATGATCTCAATACCGCCAAAGCACTGGCAGTCGTTCAAGAAACACTGAAATCGGAATATCCAAATCCCGCAAAACGGCAAAGCTTGAACATCATGGATCAGATTCTTGGGCTGGGTTTCCAGACACTTCAAAAACCAGAATTTACAATTCCGGCTGAGACACAAAACCTGCTTGATCAACGCGAGCAGGCCCGCCAGCAGGGTGACTTTGTGATGGCGGATAAGCTCCGCGCACAAATCTTGAAAGCCGGGTACGCCATCGAGGATACCGAGCAGGGTCCGCGCTTGCGGAAAAAGTAAAAACCACGTACAGTAGCCCAGCTTTATGTCTGCAAACTTTTGGCATTCATTGCCACGGCCAATCCTGGCGCTCGCACCGATGGAAGGGTCGAGCCGGTCGGCCGTAGGCCGAGCACATAAACTGCTTCATGTGCGACCGGCGAGACGGGCGCGGCGATGCTTCGCAGGAGCCGACGCGCCCCGGAAGGATTCATTGTCATGAGTAAAGATTTTTGGAAAAAGTTACCAAAGCCAATACTAGCTTTAGCCCCGATGGAAGGGTCACGGCGGCCGATAGAGCGAGTGAACTGCTTCACTCGCGTGCCGCCGCGACGGGTGACGCTATGTTCCAAGGGAACGAGCGGCACCCGGGCCCCTGGAATTGGAGCGAGCATTTCATGAACAATTTTTGGAAATCACTCCCACGGCCAATCCTGGCGCTTGCTCCAATGGAAGGGGTCAACGACACCGCTTTCCGGCAACTGTGTAAACAGCACGGCGCGGATTTGGTGTATACCGAATTCGTCGCGGCCGACGCGATTGTGCACGAAGCCAAACGTACCATGGGTCGCTTGCGATATGACCCGGCAGAACAGCCGGTGATTGCGCAAATCTTTGGGCGTAATCCTGAATCGTTTCGGGCGGCCGCCAAAGCGATTGACCAGATGGGTTTTGCCGGCTTGGATATTAATTTCGGCTGCCCGGCTCGTAAGGTAGTGCATCGCGGAGAAGGCGTGGCCCTGCTGCGCGAACCGGCATACGCGCGCCAGCTGATCGAAATCGCGCTCGAGAGTGTGACGATTCCGGTTTCGATCAAAATCCGGACCAGTATTCGGGCCGAACGGAAAGAAGTTCAAGACGGCGCCGAAAACCACACCGCCCTGGATTTTATTGAGGCCGTCGGAGATTTACCGATCGCAGCAGTAATGATTCACGGCCGCGCTTTCGAGCAAGGTCATCAAGGCGATGTCGACACCGCCATGATCAAAGCCGTCAAACAACACTTCAACGGTCTGGTCTTAGCCAACGGCGGGATATTCACTCCGGAACGGGTGGTCAGTATGCTGCAGGAAACCGGTGCCGACGGCGTCGGCATCGCGCGCGGGACCTGGGGCAGTCCCTGGATTTTTTCCCAAGCCCGGCAGTTGCTTACGACCGCGCGATTATGATCCGGTTTCCTGGGAGACGATCAAGCAGACCATGCTTGAGCATGCCCGGCTGAATTTTGAACTCAAGGGCGAGCATGGACTGGTCGAATTACGGAAACATCTGGCCAAGTATATTACCGGCTGGCACGGCGCCCGCCATTTCCGAGCCCAGGCAGTTCAGGTCAAAACACTCAACGATGTCGACCAACTCGTACAAGACATTGAAGCGCGCCGTGAAGTAGCGGCAAAACAAAAAACGGATTACAGATGATCGGACTCTGCCCGTCCTGAGTTACTCCCCTGGCTCACACCTGCTGCCGCGGCAGTTGGTGTTAAATTTCGTATTTATACTTTTTCTTCTCGGCCGCGCCGCCCTTTATGAGAATCATGGCCACAATCGGCGCGATGATCCAGAAGAAGCGTCCGTTTTCCGAAACAAAGAGATTGCGCGTTAGTGGGGCTAAGCTAGTCGCCGCCGTGTCCGGCAGAAAAGATAAGGTGATAGAAATCAATAGACCGACGTGCAGAAAACTGAAGATCAAGGTTTGCCACCATGCGCCCTGGTTGTCCGACGAGGCCACGGTCGATAACAAAGCCGAGCGCGACATCAGGAAGAACAGCGCGATAAAGACCACCACGAACATTGAAATACGAAAGACGAAAAACTGGTCAACGCCGATATCGGCCGAATAGTTACCAATATACGGAGCGGTGTTCACTACCGCTAAGGCCATATAGACCGAAACCAAGATGACCAACACCCGATCCCGACCGAGTGATAAACCGTACAGCAGCGCGGCGATGATAAAGAACAGGATGATAAACAGATCCCAGGTCGGTTTTGACCAATCAATTGAAGCCACGTAATGTTGAGCGTCGGTGGCCTTTTGCGTCAGATCAACGGCCGCTAACGCGGTAACGGATTCCATGTGTGTGTTTCTTTACACACCTAGTATAGCACAAATTTCTTCGGTCGGCAACCTAGAGGCCGGCGGATTGCAATTCTTTCAGCAGTTTTTTCTGCTGGCCCGAAAGTTTACTCGGAATTTCCACCATCACGGTTACGAAATGGCTCCCCCGTCCGGTGCCGCGGATATTGACAAGCCCTTGATTCTTCAGGGAAAAAACTTTGCCGCTTTGGGTGCCGGCCGGAATTTTCAGGGTCTGGGTGGAGTCTAAGCCCGGGACTTCGACCGTGCCGCCCAGGGCAGCTTGCGTAATCGAAATGGTAATCGTTGAGAGGAGATCCGACCCACGGCGTTTGAAAACCGGATCGGGAGCCACGCGGACACGCAGATAGAGATCACCCGGCGGTGTACCGCGTCGGCCGGCTTCGCCTTTCCCGCTCAAGCGAATCTGCTGACCTGAATCTATGCCCGCCGGAATTTTGACCGTCAACCGGTCCATCAGCGACCGTCGACCCTCGCCATGACAAACCTTGCACGGTTTTTCGATAATCGTACCCTCGCCTTTACAGGTTGGGCAGACTTGGACCGTTTGCACGGTGCCCAAGAATGTTTGTTGGGCGCGTTGCACTTGGCCGCTGCCTTGGCAGGTGGCGCAGGTTTGGCGGTGACTGCCAGGTTCGGCACCTGCTCCTTTGCAGTGCTGACAAACGACCTGGTGCTTGAGTTCAATCGTTTGACTCCCGCCAAAAGCGGCCGTCCGAAAATCAATTGATAATTCGGCTTCAATTTCCCGGCCGCGGGCTGGTTGCCGTTGCCCACGACTCGATCGACCGAATCCGAACAGATCGCCAAAAATGTCACCCATATCACCGAAGTCAACATTCCCGGTAAATCCGCCGCCGGCCGCGTTCCCCCAGGCCGACTGGCCGCCGAACCCGCCGAAGCCACCTTGGCGCTGGGCTTGTTCGGAGGTGGTACCAAATTGGTCGTACTGTTGACGCTTCGTTTGGTTACCTAAAACTTGATAGGCCTCGTTGACCTGCTTAAACTTCTCGGCGTCGCCGCCGGCTTTGTCGGGGTGCAGTTCATGAGCCTTCTTGCGAAATGCCTTCTTGATCTCATCCGCGCTGGCGGTGCGGGCAACTCCGAGAATCGAATAATAATCCTGAGCCATACTGCCGGCTACTCTACCATAATTAGCACTCTCAATGCAAGAGTGCTAAGCGGTCTCGGCCGGCCAATGGCTAGCTCCCCCGCTGTCTCCCAGCCCAGCCCAGGGCCGAGCCGATCTGTCCGGCCGATTACTTGCCCCACTCCAATTTTTCAGCCGGGGCAGTATCATGGACCACGTGCAAAATACGGAGATGGCGATACAACCAGACCAACAGCCAACCAATCCAGGTGGCCGCGAATTGAAAGACGCCGGTTAGGATTTTCAAGATGAAAAACAGACCGAGGGCCAGCAACCACGGAACTACCGAAACATATTTTTTCACATACCGGTCGTATTGGCGGTTGACCAGTTCCGTCAGAAAAGAATGAATGGTCTGGGTATCACCGATATTTTGATTAAATTGATCGCTCAAAGCCTGCCGGATATTATCCGCAACTTGGGCCCGGGCCTGAACCAACTCTTGCTCCAGTTCAGATTCAAATTGCTGTCGCGATTCGTTCGGATCAATGGTGATATCGCTCGAAAACCCTTCGATCCCGCCCAGCCGATCATTGAGCGCCTGCTGTTTGTCGAGGCTGCTGGTTAACTGATCAAATTGGATGTCGTCAAGCAATTGATGGGCGGGCGGAATTTCTGTTTCGACTAGTTTGCTGAGCGTATAGTCCGGCTGGTAGCCGTCGATGAAATTTGGCAGGAAGCGTTCGATGACCGTCACGGCTTGGTCTGACAAATGCTGGCCCAACTCTTCGGGCGTGGAACTGGTTCCGCGGAGTTGCTGGTAATACAGTGTCGATACACTCAACATCAAGAGCGTGACCATCAGCGGTAACGCCCAGCCAGCCGTCAAATGCGGTTTGACCAACAGCCGACTATGCGCGTCGCTGACAAAACGCTCCAGTGACCACCACAGCACCAGCCAGGTAAAGACCAGCACCCCAAGCGTCAGCCAAGTTAGCGGAAAAAATATCAGCAGCGGCAGGGCTGCCAGCAGCGCTCCCACCAATCGGATCCAGCGCGCGCTGGCCACAAATCCGCTGGTCGTTAAGCCGCCCAGCCATAATCCAAAAGCGAAAAACCCGAAGATAATGAAGAACAGTAAATTCGGCAGGCTGGCGGTGGTGAAAGCCAGGTGGCCCTGGAGCGTTTGACTGACCACATACCACCAGCCGGCCGCGGCCGCCATACTCGGCGCCCAAAACCACAGCAGTTTCGGGTTCCAGGGATTTTGTACCTCCGCCAGCATCGGTGTTAGGCCTGAAATCCGAAATCGTTGGCCGGTGCGGCGGTGGCTTCCAACGGTCCGAATTGATGCTCGTATTTTTTCAGATTCTCTTCGAGCGCCTTCAGGAACCGTTTGGCATGGCTCGGGCTGGTGATCACTCGGCTAACCAGCTGTCCATGCGGCGGCAGAACGTGCAAAAAGTCAAAGACGACTTCTTCCTTGGTGTGTGAGATCTGCACCATGTTGGTGTACTGGCCTTTTAGTACATCATCGCTGGCTTTGATTTGAATTTGTTGTGGTGAAGCCATAGAGATTTTGATTAACGAACGCGGGTAGTATAGCACCGCAATCCTCGCCTGCACAGCCGGTCTGTCCGCCGACACGATTCAAGAAAATTCTATCGATACAAAAACCGCCCGAGAAATTCGGGCGGTTTAAGCGTTCGAATGGTGTTATGGAGCCAGCTCGCCAGCCGGTAATTTGCTTGGGCCTCCGCCGCCGCCAGATCCACTGGTGCAAAGGACTGGCTTAGTCAGCAGTAAATCTTCATAGGGCTGTCCTTTGGTATCATAGTAGAAGATCTTGTACCCATCACCGGTTGATGGCGTATAGCTGAAGGCCGGCAGGCACAGGGTAGTATTTATCGGAGTTGGCGCCACGTCACTCTCGGCCGTATATCCTCCCTGGAAATTCAGTTTGAGGTACGGCACATGGACGGGCGTGGTAATTGAACTGTCAACTACCGGCTGCACCATCAGCGGTTCAATTGTTCCGGAAGTGGTGGTCGAGGCGGAAACGGATTGGCTCGGGAAATGTATACTCCCTAACTGGTAGGTCCGCGCAAAGTTAAAGTTGAAGGTGCCTTCAAAAGATCCGGGATTGCCATCCGCGACGGTTGCGTTCGTAAAGTGAGTTACGTGGAGACCACGGTTGTAGCTCTGGGTGCAGCTGGTCTTAAGCGCGCGGTTGGTCAAGAATATATCAGTGTACGGTTCGCCGTTTTGGTCGAAGTAGAAGGTGGTGTCACCTTCGCCCGTCGTGCCATTCAGGCTGTAGCTCGGGGTACAGGCCGTCACATTAAACGTCTGAGACGGTACGTTTGGATCAGCGCTGACCCAAAGATGCCCGGCTAAGTGCATGATCGTTTGAGGCACAATCACGGAACCCTCGATGTTTCCGGCTGTCGCATGAATGCCAAATGGTCCAATCGGGTTATAGGCACTGTTGTAATACGGTCCGGTTCCGTCAGCACTTAACCCGTACAGCAGGGTCTGATCTTGGTACAGGTCGAAGTGACCCAGGCTGAAGTTTGATGGATCGGAGGCAATCACTTGTGACATGAGATGCAGGTCGGTAAAACTTGAAACCCGCAACATGCGTTCACGTTTGGTCACGCAATCTTCGGTCACGACTGGCTGGGTTAAGAAGACATCGGAATAAGCGTTACCCCGGGTGTCAAAGAAGTAGCGGGCCGGTACTTCGCTTTGGGTGACATCAACGGATGGCATACACAGCGTGGCTTGCTGTGATTCCCCCTGGTAGGGCGCGCCAGTGATTCGTATCAGCGCTTCGGGAGTCGTGTAATTGTCACCGAAGGTGAATTCCGGCATCAAGGTCAGCGGGGTGTCGCTTGGATAATCAACCACTTGGCTGCCATACGAAAAACCGTTGGCGAAGTTGTACAATCCAAGGTTAGCATTGCCGACTTGGAGGATATTCAGCGAGTGCGATAGTGTGCTCGGCAAAAACGAACCTTCCGTATTCGTGACGCTGGAAAATTTCAGTGACCGGTTTTTTATATCATCACAAGATTCGGACGTAGTTCGATTGGTTAGTTTACTGTCAGTGTAGGTTGAGCCATCGCTGCCAATATACAAACGAGATTCCGAGCTCTGGCCGATACACAGCGTCAAATAATCCGGACCCGAAGTTGCGTCCCGCATGTAACTAATAGTCACCATTTGGGCTGGAAATCCGAGCGGAGGATCTTCAATGGAAAATGGTGTAGCTTGTGCAGACGCCTCGGGTATTAAATATTTTTCAATCGGAGAACGATGACTGGGTGCCATGGCGGTGTTGCCCGGAGTCAACTCTATATAGACTGGGTAGGCACTGACCGGTACCTGTGCACTGGCTTCAGGTATCAACCATTGAGCGATTGTTGAACGACCGCTGGTCTCTTGATTGAGCGGGGGAAGCATGGAGACGGGTTGTGATTCAACATTTGGCGTAGCCTGAGACTCTCCCGCCGCCGAAGTTTGTGAATAAAACGTGTACTGGCTATTGCCGACTTTGGCTTTGTAATACAGCGAAGCAAAAGCCTGATTTTGGTCCATCATCGAAACCGCATTAGAAATCACCGTGACTTTTAAGGGCTTATTTTTCGTTCCACCGCCTCCATTCCCGGAATCAAGCAATTTGGGAAAGGCCAACATCGCAAACCCCATAGCCAGCGCGCTCATGCCGATGGCCGTACCTAAAAAAATACGGGTGGCGCTTAAGGCGATCCCCGTTGAGGTGGTTTGCTGGGTTGCTGACGAGACCTGATTCTTATCGGTATCGATGGTCAGTCGCATAAATGTATTTTATTGATTATTTCTTCTCTTCGACATCTAGTATAGCAAAAAATACACCGTTTGTCAATTTGCTCCTCGCCCTACCGATTATCGCCTGAACCGTGGATTTGATTCCGTTCCAACCGCGACAGCAGTTTGTCTAAATTGGTCTGGGCGACGGCGTCCAGTTCCAGTCCCAGCTCGGTGGCTAACTGCGCCAAGTACCACAGCACATCACCCATTTCTTTTTGAATCTCTTGGCGAGTAACTTCGTCGATCTGGCCGCCTTTGTCCCGTAGGATCTTTTTAATTTTTTCAGCCACCTCGCCGGCTTCGCCGACCAGGCCTAAGGTCGGGTAGACAAAGTTTTGACCGGCGTCAGGATATTTGGCGGTGGTTCGACTTGATTGTTGATAGCTTGAAAATTCCATGATTAAGAAATCAATGACAAGATTAGGTTGAGTATAGCATATCAGGGTTCATAGTCTTTGGGCGCCGACGGCTGGTTACCCGGCATTCGTTCGATCGACAGCATCAGACCGTCCACTAGAATTTTTCCCAACACCACCGCCCACAGCGCGAACCAACCAAGGCTGACATGAACTACCAGCATCAGAAAAACCGCCAATTCAACCACTGACGCGTGGATCAAGCTGGCCCGGAATATATCATGCGATACGATAAACCCACGACGTTGATTGAGCTCGCCCGCGACCCCGATGATCAGGAGACTCACATTCATAAGGCCAAATGTCAGCAAGCCGGGGTCGGTGGAGGTTTCGGTAAACCATCGGACATGCCGAGCCCAGGTCGCGTCGGTCAAAAAGCTGAGCGCGACAGCTCCGCCGGTCCAGGCTAAGACCATTGAGCTGATCAGCCAGAGTGAGCCGAGGCTCAAAACCACCGCCCACAATACGTGGGCCGTGGCCGGGATATCCCAAGTAGCCAATTCAACTTCAACCGCCTGGTTTTCCCGGGCGTGAACTAAACCCCGTTTCAAAAGCGCCACACTTGTTATGAGGACGCCTTCCCACCAATATGCCAACCAGAGTGTTCCGACATCCCAATTTCCGGTCTGCACAAACACCAGTGGCAAGGCGTTGACGGCCAGCCAGAACCACCGAGTTGGAGACTGCAGCGGCATGATAGGTTCAGCCTAGCAGTCTGCCGCGCTTTTGCCTAGCCGATTATTTGCAGGCGCTTTTTGGGCGCATATATCCAAGTTTATCGCGGCTGGACTTGACAATATTTCCTACCGGTGTATACTGGCGGTTGTCTTTACAGGCCATCTTTGCGTCGCCCATGGGGTGCCGGGAGGGATAGTCGCTCATCGAAGCGAGCAATTATCGAAGCGGTTGCGCTTCTCTCTCGGCCCCCGGGCGGCCGTCGAACGACATCCCCGCGGGGCGGGGCGCTGGGACCTGCGCGGTCTCGACCTGAATTCCAACTTCGAGTTGGAATGAAGCCAGGGATCTGCGCGCCAGAGCCTGCCATCAGGTTCCAGCCCCCGCCGTGGTGGATGCTTCCGTTCACGCACGCGAGCCGAACGCAGGACGACAAGAGTCCTGAAAACTGCTCGCGCGAACCGGCGAGGGTTCGGGGCTTCCGTGCGCCCCACCCTCGTCCGGTCTAAGACTTCTTCCTCGATCCTTCAGCTTTCAGCTTCGCCTTCCCGGTCTGCTTCCGGCAGACCACCGTGATTCACGGCGCAACCGAGACAGCGCCGCCACCATCAACGGAAGAAAGGAGGTGACCAATGAAAGGCCGCTCTCCGCTCTCGGGTAACCGGTAGCGCGCGGCGAATACGCTCTCACATTCGGGCCACCGCCCAATCACAATTTGACGAGCCTCCCCCGTTTCCTCGGAACCGGGGGAGTTTTTTCTATTTGACGAATGGAGCGGCTTCCGTTAGAGTGCCGTTGCTCTTTTCCTTCGACCCGGAGGTTGCATGACCGTTATTCGGAAGTTCGGCCCAACCCGTTTTCGTGAGTACGAAGTCGTGGCGGGCGACGAAGTCATGACCATCAGCCAGAGCGGCGTTTCATTCAAGCTGGCCTACTTGCCGGAACTGCCTTTCACACGGTATTACGTCTGGTTCAGCTACATCAAGAGTGCCAGGGAAAACGAGTATATGCTCTCGTGCCATTACCGGTTGCGGGATGGCAAGGATCGACCGAACATGATCCAAATCATCGGCTCGTTTGCAAGCCTGACCGATGCCCAGGATTTCCTGCGCGGCGTGGCCCCGCTGCTGCCCGAGCTGCCGGCCGACCAACTCCCGAACAACCAGTCCTAGCCCCGGCTAGGACTTTTTTTCTGCCGGCAGAACGGCTGCCAATTTTTCTACCGTCGTGAAGACGTGGGTTTGAAACCCGAGTGAGCCGGCGAACGAAGACACCTCTGCCGAATGATCAATCAGCAAACAATCCGACGGTTGGTAGGCGCCTTTCTGTAACAGCAACTTATAAAATTCCTGATCATGTTTGGTCAGACCGAGATCGCAGGAAAATAACAAGGTGTCAAAAAATTCCGGCAAATTATAGGCGGTCCGGATGGCATTTTTCTTATCCGGCGAACAATCGGTGGCCAAGCCCAAGGCGACTTGCCCGTGAAGCATGTTGATCAACCCCCAGACTTCCCGATTCGGATCAACGTGGAGAAAATATTTTTTTCCCGCCACTACCGCCTGGTTTCCAAACAATCGTTCAACCATCGCCCAAAAATCTTCCGGCGGCAAACTCCCGGTCATGTAGGCGTAACTATGCTGCTCGAGTTCTGCGCTAATCGCTTGGTGATCTGTCTGTCCGGCGACTTGGCCGATCGCCTGCATCAAACCGGTGAAGGTTCGCCGGTCGAGCACGCCGTGATAATCGAAATATATGATCTTGGCCATGGCGATAGTTTAGCACCGCGTTGACATTTGGGCGAGGTATGCTAGCGTCAAGTCAAGCAGCTCATTCGCAGCCTATCTCTTGGCCAAAACACGAGGAGCCATGATCGAGCACGTCAAGCTGTTTGACTACGCGCACGACGGAGCCTGTTTCCTGCACACCCGTGAAGGTTCAACGCTCTGGATTGCGCATCGCAATTTCCAGTTCCGTTTATTCACGCGCTTGAACCTCCGGATCCGGCCCAACGACCGGGTCAGTCTGACCTATCACGCCGGCGCCATCCAGCTGATCGTCGGGCAGCAATCGGCCGACCAATGTCGGACCATCGCCCTGGCCGAAGCCGAACTGACGCCGCGTTTGGCGAGCTGGATCGACCGAGCCAATCTCTACCTGGGATCGTCCCAGCCCCCGGTGCTACCGTAAGCACCGGGGTATTTTTATAAAAAAACGGAGCTCATGACGAGCTCCGAGACTTCTGAAAGAACGGCCAGCCGGTCTGCGCGAGAATTTCCCCGTAGATGGCCAACCCGATGACAATCGCCACTCCGTTCCAGGTCAGGACTTGGCCGAACATCAGCAGGAAGATGATGGCAACAACTTCGAGCGTGCCGCCGATGGCCAAGTACTGGTTGGGCGGAAAATTTCCCTGCGCCTCCAAATCACGATAGGTCCGCGATCCTAACATTATCTCCTCCTAGGTGTGTGGGTAGTGGGAGTATACCACAATCCCCCCCCCAACCTCCGCGCGGCCGGCGCGGTACATTAAATTTCGTGAGAGTCAAGAATTATTCGACGGAAATATTAGTTCAAGTCTACTATCACAAAAACACTCGCAGAAGTAAGAAAACTCCCGAGACGGCAGAGCCAAGTAGGAGTACTGAAGGGACGCCGACCAGACGGCGCAGTTCCAATGAAATCGATTGTTTGGTTTTGAAGGCAAACCGGTATTGACAAAAAACGGTTTTTTTGCTAGCCTGCTTGGTCAGTTAAATGACGTCAAAATCTAAACAATCTGGAGGATACGATGTTCATTCCTGTGCTTCTCCTCGCCCTGGCTACCGGTAGTGGCATTGCGCTGGGATATGGAACGCATAGCGCCGCCATCGGCTGGGCCGCTTCTTTCGGCCTCCTGATGCTCGCCGTGAGCATTATTCAGATCATGCACTACTTGGATGCCATCCTGGATTCCCAGCAGGCCATCCGCGAACTCATCAGGAATCGGATGTAGAACCTTCCGACCAGGCCAACAAACTTTGGGAGCCCCCTCGGGGACTCCCTCTTTTTTACAACCTTCTTAAAAACTTTGGTCGAGGCTCCACCTGCTTTGTCTAGGCTTGACTAGTCACAAATAAACCGCTATCCTGTGCAAGCTCTCTTCCGACTGGATGGGAGTCTTGTTCATCACTTGTCTCGGAGATACTTGCCGGGACGCTTCTCCAGGGGGCTTTACCATGAAGCGTTGCAAACTGCTGGGGGCATTTTCCATCCTGCTGATGCTGACCCTGCCCCTCTCGGCCTTCGCGGCCACGCTGACCGTCACGCCGAGCGCACCGCTCGGCTGGGGTCCGCAGAACGTGACCGGTGGCGGCACCGTCGCCATCACCACCACCTACCCGCGGACGACCGACGGTTCGCTTCAGTTCACGGGTTCCAGCGGCAGCTCCAAGGCCGACTACGAGCTCGACAACCTCAATCCCGGCGGCTTCGGGCTAGTCAAGGACATCACGTCCGTCGGCTACGAATTCTACCGGAACAGCTCGAGCAGCAACCCGGCGGTTCAGGCTCCGGCCATGCGGCTCGGCGTCTACGATCCGGTTTCGGGTGCCGCTTCGCTGCTGATCTACGAACCGGTTTACAACGGCTACCCGTCGTCGGTTCCGACCGACAGCTGGGTGACGATCGACGGTCTCAATGGGAACTGGTGGATGCGTGCTTTCGGCTCGCCCTCCTGCTCGTACGAGATCTACGACATCACCCTGGCCGAGTGGGCGACCAATTCGAACAACGGCAATCCGTTGCAGCCGTACAACGGTTGCACACCGAACCCGGTCGGTCCGAACGCCTGGGTCTACGCCATCAACGTGGGTATCGGTTCCGGCTGGAACGGCGCCTTCGACGGCGCGGTCGACAACGTTACCCTCGGGTTCAATGGCCTGTCGGTGACCTACAACTTCGAACCGGATCTGCCGACCCCGGATTCCAAGACCTCTTGGGGTCGGCTCAAGACCATCTACCGCTAACCTAGCTGCACCTTCAACACCCCGGCCGTTGCGCGAAGCGCAACGGCCGGTCTTCTAATCCCCCAACCTTCGCCCGGACTGGGTCAGACCGCAGGCTGGAGTTGGACTAATTTCCTTGTATCGCCTTTACAATTTCGTCGATGACTCCCTCCGAAACTTTCCGCTCTGTCCCCCGTTCATAATGACTACCGAAAGCCTTGTCCTCAAACAGTTCACCGGCGAACGTAACCGGTTTGTTATATCTCGGCCGAACGTGCCAATGCACGTGCGGATTCGGAGGATCGTTCCGATAGGCGTGATTCATTAAGCAGGTCCAGTTGAACATCGTTGCACCGAATGCTTTCTTGCATGCGGATTCGAGTTGTTTCACCACCTGCGAAAAATCATTCCATTGATCCGCAGTCAGGTTGGACATGGATCCAACTGGCTCCTTGCATACCACGATGCAACGACCGAGATAGGTTTGGTCGTCATTTTTTAGTAAGACTTTCCAATGCGGAGTTTCGAAGATCAGGTACTGCTTCATGGTATTGAGTATACCACACCCCCAACCTTCGCCCGGCCGGGGTCACTGTGAAGGCGCGGTTAGAATCATCGAATACTACGAATCCACTTTTTCAATAGTTCTTTTATTTCAGCCAAATGTCGCGGATCGATAAATGTGTGGGGTGCGCCAGCGATTGTATGAATTTCTTTTGAACCAGGGATGGCATCAAAAAACATTTTTTGGTGCTCAGGCGGCGTAGCGTCATCAAGTTCACCAGCCAAAAGAAACACGGGCATGGTCAATTTCCCTGCCTCGGGGAGTAAATCATATTTTAGCCGATCGGCTAGGTGAGACCATTTCAGGCGTTTGATCACGCCCGGCATTGTTCTACTCGGCCTCACGCGCCAGCCAGTAGCTTCCCAATCGCGCAAATCCTCAGGTGTATGCGTGTCAAGAGAAAGCCTGCCTGAAACGACTGTCGAGATTGGCGCCAAAGCCATAACTTCCCGTGGAAATTTTTCGGCATAGAGTGCCACGCAAATTCCTCCAAGGCTATGCCCAGCTAATGCGAATGGCTCACGATACCATTTCTGCGTTTTTGCCCACGCGATCACCGTTTCCAAGTCCTCATAGTAACTCGTAATCGTCGCGTCCTCATAGTTCCCCTCGCTCTCCCCGAACGTATCTCGCGCGTCAAAAAGCACGACCGTATACCCTGACTCTTTCCAAGCGTCGGCCAGTGTTTTAATGTGCTGTTGTTCCTTATTGCCTCCTAACCCATGCATCACAAATGCCAGCCCTTTCTGATTCGGTACTTCCTCAACCAACACCGCAATTTTTTCGCCCTTACTATTTTGGATGAGGGTTTTCATGACTCAAGTATACCACAATCCCACCCAACCTCCGCCCGGCCGGCGTTAACTTGCGGGTGGGGGCTGGGCTTGACGCTGCAATGCTCTGGGCGTACCCTAATCGCAGGTGGCACAGAATCTATGCCGCCTGTTCGTACAAGCCATAAATTAGCCGCCAGACGAAAAGCACTCCGGCACTCAATGACCGAACCGGAGATATTTTTATGGTCTCATCTGAAGAATCGTAAATTGCTTGGTTATAAGTTCAGGCGTCAACACAGTATCGGTCAATATATTCTCGATTTTTATTGTCATGAATTGTATCTAGCGGTTGAAGTTGATGGTTCGCAACATTTTGAACCGGCGGCTCAACGATACGACCGTCTACGCACAGAATATCTCGAGTCATTGAAGGTACAAGTTGTTCGGTACACGAACAGTGATGTGCTGAATAATCTCGATAGGGTCTTGGAAAATCTCATGCAGGTGATTCGGCGGCGGCGAGTTCGACCTCCCCGGCGCTCGACTTCTCGCGCCACCCCTCCCTAATCGGGAGGGGAAATTGTGGTCGCCGCCTCAACCCGCTCCCCTCCTTCTGCTCCCCGGGATACGGGGAGCGTTCCGCGTTAGCGGAACAGAGGGGCCGAGGAGGGGCCACCGAACGTAATGCCCCCCCAACCTTCGCCCGGCCAGCATAGTTTGTGACATTACAAAACGGCCCGGCTTTCGCCGGGCCGCATGATTACTTATTTACTTTCCTCTTTTCCGGCGGAGCCGGATCCGGCTTCGCCGGGCTTTTCATCCACGACTTCCCCTTCAACGGGGCCTTGTCCTGAGGCCGAACCGGAGTCGGCCGAAGGACCTCCTTGTCCACCCTGCGCCTGTTGCATGGCTGGACCAATCTTCTGAATCGCTTCGGACAGCGCCTTGGTGGCGTTTTCGATCGCCAGTTTATCGGTACCGTCTTTGACCTTTTTGAGGTCATTCATCTTGCCTTCAATATCGGCGCGCATTTCGCCCGGGACTTTGTCGCCGGCGTCTTTGAGCGCTTTTTCGGCGGTGAAGACCAGCTGTTCAGCCGCGTTCTTGGTATCAATCAATTCCTTCTTCTTGGCGTCTTCGGCCGCATGAATTTCGGCGTCCTTACGGAGTTTCTCGACTTCCGCCTTATCGAGGCCGGTTGAACCTTGAATCGTGATTGACTGCTCCTTGCCGCTGGTTTTGTCCTTGGCTTTGACGTTCAGGATGCCGTTGGCGTCAATATCGAAGGTAACTTCGATCTGCGGCGTGCCGCGCGGCGCCGGCGGAATGCCGTCCAGGATGAAGCGGCCGAGGGTTTTGTTGTCCGGTGCCATCGGGCGCTCGCCTTGCAGGACGTGAATCTCGACTTGCGGCTGGTTGTCCGCGGCGGTCGAGAAGACCTGCGACTTCGAGGTTGGAATAGTCGTATTACGCTCGATCAGCGGGGTCATGACTTGGCCGAGGGTTTCCAGGCCGAGGGTCAACGGGGTGACGTCGAGCAGTAAGACATCTTTGACTTCACCTTGGAGTACGCCGGCTTGGACGGCCGCCCCGAGAGCCACCACTTCGTCCGGATTGACGCTGGCGTTCGGTTCCTTGCCGAAGAATTCCTTGACGGTTTTGATCACCAGCGGCATCCGGGTCATCCCGCCGACGAGAATCACTTCGTTAATGTCGGACGGTTGGAGCCCGGCGTCGCTTAAGGCTTTCTTGGTCGGTTCGAGGGTCTTTTGGACCAGGTCGCCAACCAGGTTTTCCAGCTGGGCTCGGCTGAAGGTTTTGACTAAGTGCAGCGGACCGGCATCACCTTGGGTAATAAACGGCAAGTTGATTTCCGTTTCCTGCGAGCTCGAGAGTTCCTGCTTGGCTTTTTCCGCGGCTTCTTTCAGGCGCTGGAGCGCCAGGTGGTCTTTCGACAAATCAATCCCCTCCTGTTTGCGGAACTCTTCAATCAGCCAGTGAATGACTAACTGGTCGAAGTCGTCGCCGCCGAGGTGCGTATCGCCATTCGTCGATTTGACTTCAACCGTGTCGGCTGAAACTTCCAATATCGAGATGTCGAAGGTTCCGCCACCCAGGTCATAGACCGCGATTTTTTCATCTTTCTTTTTGTTGAAGCCGTAGGCCAAGGCCGCGGCAGTCGGTTCGTTGATGATGCGTTTGACGTCAAATCCGGCGATCCGGCCGGCATCCTTGGTGGCTTGGCGCTGGGCATCGTCAAAATAGGCCGGCACGGTAATCACCGCTTCGGTAATTTTTTCACCCAAGCGAGCTTCGGCGTCGGCTTTGAGTTTGCCGAGGACCATGGCCGAAATTTCCTGCGGCGTGTAGTCTTTATCGCCCATGGTGACTTTGACGCCTTCGCCGGCGTGCTTGATTTCGAACGGCATGATTTTCAGGTCGCGCTGGACTTCCTCGTCGTCCCAACGGCGGCCGATCAGGCGCTTGATTGAAAACAGCGTGTTCTTCGGGTTGACCACCGCTTGGCGCTTGGCCACCTGGCCGACCAACCGTTCGTTGGTTTTTGACAGGGCCACCATCGACGGCGTGGTCCGGCTGCCTTCGGCGTTTTCAATAATTTTTGGTTCGCCACCTTCGACGACCGCCATGGCCGAGTTGGTGGTTCCGAGATCGATTCCGAGAATTTTTGGCATAATGATGAGAGAGTTATTTAGCGATGTTGATGAAGGAGCCACGGCTGATCCTGATCCAGCTGTTCATGGATGCTGAGCAAGTCGTCGTCGCCGATCGGTTGATCCTGTTCCAGCATGACCACCTCTTCGGCCGACAAATCGGTTACCAGGCCTTGGGCCGTCAGACCGTTTGGATTGACGGTCAGAATCGAGAGCAGGGCCGTACCGCAGACGCCACAATCGATGTGCGCCAGCAATTGCTGATCCTGTTCGCCCAGAATCCGCAGGCGTTGCCAATCATAGATATTGGCGCAGCTTGGGCAGCGAACGCTCAGCCGCAGCATGTTATGGTTAAAGTTGGATGGAAGAGCCATAGGTGTTCCTCGAGTGGACCCGGGAGATTCCCCTGTGCGTAGCCAGAGCCATGCTTGGAAAAATACTTCCCGGACCCGCTTGAGGCCGCGTCGCCGGCCGGCGACGCGGCTACCCGTTAGTCGACTTTGACGTCGATTTTTTTGGGTTTGGCGGCTTCGGTCTTGGGAACGCTGATTTTCAACAGGCCGTCTTTATAGGCCGCCGCGGCCCGTTCGCCGGCTACCGATTTCGGCAGGGCTACGCTGCGGAAAAATTGGCCGTAGCGGACTTCTTTGCGGAAGTACTGCTTATCGTCGACTTCCGACTTGTGCTTGGTTTCGCCGGAGATCTTCAGGATATTGTCCTCGATCTCGATCGATACATCTTTTGGATCAATGTTCGGCAACGGGGTTTCGACAATCACGTTGTCATTATCCTCGTAGACGTCCAGGGCCGGGGTCATGACCCGGGTCGGCAGGTCGCCCCAGGACCGTTCGAAGTCATCGAAGAGATCCATCGGTGTCCATTTGATAAGTGCCATGCGTTTGTCTCCTTATTACTTAATACGATTGGAAGCCCGGTTATTATTCAGCCACCGTGACTTGGGCTGGTTCCAGCACGCGATCATCGGCCAGCCAGCCGAGTTTGACCGTGGCCACGATTGCGCCGCTCGGCTGCCCCTCAGCTTTGACCTTCGAAACGGCATGGTGCCGGTTTGGGTCGAAGGTCTCGCCGGGCTGCGGATCAATCGCGGTCAGGCCAACGTTGGTTAAAATGTCAGCGAATTGTTTGGCAATATGGTGAAAACCTTTGACCCATTCCTGCTGTTGCTGGTCGGCTGGGACATGATCCCAGGCCCGCTTGAGGTTGTCATAGACCGGCAGGAACTGCATGACCGCGGCGGCTTGGGAAAATTTGGCCAACTCAGACTTTTCCTTGTCCGTCTGCTTTTTGAGATTCAGGTAATCGGCTTTGGCGCGTTTCCAGCCGTCCAAGTGCGCTTGGACTTGCTGCTGGAGGTGTTCGATCTCGGCTTGTTGATCAGTCATAGTTAGACGGTTTGTAGCAATGATTGGGTAAAGCGGACCAGGGCGACATTATTCGGATAGTCTTGGCGCATCGGGCCGATGATGCCGAACAATCCTTCGCGTTTTGACCGCAGACGATAGCGGGCGATGATGGTACCGCAGATGGCGCTAAACGGATTTTCCTTGCCGATCCAGACGGTGACGTCCTGGCCAACTTTCGGATAGATCCGCCCGACCACGTCATCAAGATGGTCAATCACCTGGGTGAGATTTTGCATTAGATCAATATGCTCGAATTCCGGATGTTGAAAGAGATTGGAAACCCCGGTGTAAAACGTGTCGTTTTTGTCAAAGGCGACCAGCACCGATTCTTCCGCCATTTCGGCCATGGCCTTGGCCAGGTGGCGCAGGAGTTCATCCGGATGCGCGCCGTATTGGTCGATCAGTTGCTTGAGAGCGGTTTGCTGGGTTTTTGGCAGTGGCCGATCCGGCAGATCACGATCCAGATACCAGCGCCAGGCGCTTTCGGTCGGCACTCGGCCGGCGGATGTGTGCGGTTGCTGCAGCATGCCCGCTTCAGTCAGCGCCGCCATGTCATTCCGGACCGTGGCGGGTGAGACATCCAGGCCGGGTTGGTCCACCAATTGCCCAGAACTGACCGGCTTAGCCGTCATAACGTACTGGTTGATGATGGTGCCCAGCAGGGCTTCTTGGCGTGGGGTAATTGGAGGCATACGGGCGGTTTCCAGTCCGGCGCCAGCGGCACCAACCTGGATTAGCAGTCTACCATAGAGAGTGCTAATTTGAGTATACCCCCGCTCTTTTTTCGCGTCAAATCCCCTAGCCTGCGCCGGCTGGGGAAAGAAAAACCCCACCAAGGGTGAGGTTTTAGGGTTCCTGGTCCTCGCGGGGAGGCCAGTATTGGTGAATCGTGTGATATAGAATGAGCACAGATTCCGGGTAGGACAGCAGCTTGTAGTGAATCGGCACCCAGTAGGAATACTGGTTGTCGGTATATTGGATCAGCCCGGCCGCCGGTGAACTCGGCAACCGTCCCTGACAGACCATCCAGGAAGGCACCTCCTCCCCAAACAGCTGCGCCGCCCGGGCGTTGATTTCTTCAGCCAGTCGGTCGAAGGCATCGGCCTCATCCAGTTTCGGCGATAGACAATGGTCGTCCGCGTACAGTTCGCCGTGCCGGCAGATTTCGGCCGTCACGAAATACAGAATCTTCAAGCGGTGTGCCGACCGACTCAGGATGTGTTGGATGCCTTCATGACTGTGTCCAGCCATGACCAGGACGCCATCCCAGAGGGCGTCATAGACGTACCGGATTAAGGCTCGCTCAGAAGGGCGGCAAGCCAGGCGTGGCAGATCACGCTTCCATGACGTGAATTTCATGTGACTACGCTCCTCCCGGAGGGTGTGGGAGTGACTACGTCCGGAGTTTGATCCAGCCGACCTGGACTTCCGGGGAAGCGGGACGGTCCCGCCGGTACGAGAACAATTCGGGCGTTTCGTAAGTACACCGCAGATCGAGATCAATCCGTTCACGGTGCACGCCCCGATCAAGCAACTGCTTGATGGCGATCTGGCGTAAATCCAAGTAGGCGCGATCACCGATGACCTGGATTGCCTCCGGCCAAGCCTCGAACGGAACGGCTTGGGCTGGTTCGACCGGGTAATGGCGCTGACAGATTGCGGGGCTGATGCCGACCTGCAAATCGCTCGGCCGCGAACCGAAGGCACTGGCCAAGCTGACCACCATTTGTTCCGGCATCCGTTCAGCCAGACCTTTGCGGCCGGCGTGGCCGAGCCCGATGGCATGGGTAGCGGGATCGTAGAAATACAGCAGCAAACAATCGGCCGCCGTCATGGCCAGCGTGATGCCAGTCTGTTCCGTGACCAGTCCGTCGACCCCATCGAGAAACTTTCCGCCGTCCACCATTCCAACCAGGGCGACGGTCGAATTGTGGGCCAAACCGGCCTGGACGAGTTGATTGGCTGGCAAGCCCTGGGCCTGCAAATACTGCTGGCGATTCTCCCAACCGCTGGAACGCGACATGCTGCCGTCGGCCTTGGCGGAAAAACCGTAATCCAACGTCTCAGTTGGCAAGGTACGAAAACGCATGGGATTCCTCCGCGGTAGGGTTGTCTGATCGTGCATGCTTGGTCGGAGTATATGATGAATTTTTGCCAGCAGTCAACTAGTTGATTGACAGGGCGGGGACCTTAGGCTACAGTCAGCCTGCCCTTTCTCATTTGTTTCCCTTCACCCAGGAGCTGTCAATGCACCTCCGTATTTCTGCCCGACAGGTCCGTGAATTTATTCTGGGCCTGTTGGGGTTTGGTCTGCTGGCGCTGCTCTACTGGCTCACCAAGGACACCTTGGTAACACAGCTGATCATGCTGATTGCCATCGCGGTCTTCCTGGGCATGCTCTTGTTCATTGTCGTCAGTGCAATCTTCATCGTCATGACTTTCCTGTTTGAGAAGTGGCGGCACTTCAGGGAAGGAAAAACTTCCCTTTCCGACTGAACGAGATAGACGCCCTCGGCGATCAAAACGAACGACCTAGAACCCCTAGGTCGTCTTTTTTTGAATCTGCTGATAGACCGCTTCAATCTGATCGGTAACGGTCGGCCAGGCATACTTTTTGGCGGTCGCCATTCCGGCCTGTCCCATGCTGGCCCGCCGGGCTGGATCTTTGGCCAAATCGGTCAGCGCCCGGGCCAGGTGGCGCGCGTTTTTGGCGGGCACCAGTAAGCCCTGCTTGCCGGGTTCGACGATCCAACGATAGCCGTCGATATCGGAGGCCACCACCGGTGTGCCACAGGCCATAGCTTCAAGCAAGACGATGCCAAAACTTTCATTGCCGGTCGCCGGCGAACAATAAATGTCGGCCGTTCGATAGTAGCGCGGTAATTCATCCGGCGAGACGTATCCGGCGAATTCGACCCGATGCCGCAGGGTCAGCGGCACATACGCATCGTAGTATTTTTGCATCCAGCCGGTCCCGACCACAATGATCCGGTAGCTATCCCCTAACTCGGCCTCCAACCACGGCAAGGCCAGCAACAAAAACTTGGCGCCTTTGCGGGGGTCCATCCGCCCGACGAATAAAATATTGGTTTTGCCGTCTTGATACTGCTCCAGCGGCGGCACCTGCGGCGAGAATCGCTGCGTATCAATGCCATTGGGAATAATCGTCATCGGTACCTGCGGGAAGTAATGGTGCACGAATTCTTCGGCCGCCGGCGAGACCGCGATGTGAGCCTGGATTTTCCTGATGGCGTCCGCGAACACCGGACGAAAAATACGCGGCACATATTCGCCGGCGCTGCCGTTGAACTGTCGGGCGCTGTGATAGGTTCCGACCTTGGGGGTGCGCATGGATTTACTGGCGATCAGCGGCAAGCCGGGGTCGAGCGGACTTTGAACATGAACGACATCAAATTGTTCTTCGGTTTCAACCCGCTGCAATAATTTGCCAAGTTTCCATCCCAAGGTTAAGGAAATGTTGGCGCCGTTACTCATCAATGGCACCTGAAAGCCATGGCGCAAGACGCGCAATCCACGATCATCCGGCTGTTTGGTGCCGCCGGTGATGACCGTCACCTGATGACCACGCCGTTGCAACTCCTGGCCCAGATGCCAAACATGCTCGGTCACTCCGCCGAGGACCGGATAATAGGCTTGGGTTACGAGGGCGATGTTCATCCCGTTGAAGGTTATCGGTGCTGAGTTAGCAAGCAAAACATGGTGGCGGAATCCATTCTAGCACAAATAGCCAACCGGTACTCGTGACGCTCGCACCGGACGGCTGGTCGGCTGCTTTGGGTTAGAACGTCAAGTCGAATCGGTCGCCGCTGTCGCCGAATATTACTTGCAGGTCGGTGGCCGCGGTTGGCAGACTAAATTTCATGTAACCGCGATCGCCACTGACCGTATTGCTCGCGACTTTCAAACTGCTGAGGTTAGCGTTGCCGGCGCTTGAGTGCAGGACGACTAAGCCCGACAAGCCGTTCTGCACGGCCAAGACTTGATTGCTTTCGACCGCGTCAAAATAGACGACCACAAACGATTGGCCGTCGGCTGCGTCTTTGCCTTCAAACGAGGTGAGTTTTGATGCGCTCGAAAAGTGCAAGGGAACATCGGCCACGGTCACCGTTTCATCAAGCGTATGGTCACCCTTGAATTCTGTCTGCAGGGCGAGGTTGGTTGGTGCGGCATTGGTGTTGGTGGTCGCGTTTGTATTTTGGTTGGTATTCTCAGTGTTACTCTTGCCCGATACATAGCTCGAAACGGTGTCCTGATTAAAATACCAAACCACCCCGGCCGCGATCAGGACCACGAGTAGGACTCCGAGGAGGATCAACATTCGACGATTCATAGCTGTGGATAGTATAGCAAATTCTCTGACAGTTGGTAATCCGGCGCCCTTGACTTCGGGCAGGTCTGTGATAACCTCCAGTCCGCCATTCCGCCGTTCATTTGACCTTTTCAGGGAGGAATTCGATGGTTACCTCACCGGCTGTACCCGCCTATCCAGCGATTGGACGTCAGGAGTTCATGGAGTATTTGGAAAGCTTTTTCAGCCCCCGCCAGATGATCAAGGTCCGGGCGGCCTACGAATTTTCCAAAGCTGGCCACAAGGGTCAGCAGCGGGATGATGGAACTCGGTACTTCGAACACCTAAAGGCAGTCACCTGGATCGTCATTCATGAGCTCGGTTTCGTGCACCTGGCCACCACCATCACGGCCCTGCTCCACGACATCGTCGAGGATCAACATATCCTAACGCCCGAAAGCATCGAAATGTTTTTCGGGCTCGAAGCGGCGGTCAACGTCAACCTGTTGACCAAGCATGACGGCGATTCGACCGCCGAGTATCTGTCTCGCATGAAGCGTTCCGGTCGCTGGCGCGTGATGGTTGTCAAATTGGCCGATCGGCTGCAAAACCTTCGCTCACTCAACGCCTGCAAACCGAGCAAACGCGCTCGGACTATACAGGAAACAATTGAACTTTATGGTCCGTTGGCCGAACACCTAACGGACATTGCGCCGCGCAAGTATCGACCGCTGGCGCTAAGTATCCAGCGACTTCTCGAGGATGAACTCGAGCAACTCCGTTAAAACATTCCCCCATTGCCATGCAGTGGGGGTTTTCTTTGGTACTCCACTCCGGACGATCTTCGAACTTGGTATCTGACGAAAACGGAGTATTTCAGGCTGCCAGATCTTTACCAGGGCCATTCATCTTAAGGTGCTTGGAGTTTGCTTCCTTTACTTCCCTGTCGTACTTATCACACAACTCCTCGAATTCTCGAAAGTGGCCATTGTCTTTTCTTAGGGCTTGCAGCGTAAGTGTACTATTCGGGTATTGATCTTTAACAGTGTTGGAAACCAGTGACCTGAGAAGTGATCCTCCAAGAAACAGACTACGCTCTGGCTCCGGTAGCAATATCATTGAGTTAAAGAAAACAGCATCTACAACTGCCAGTTCCACTCCTAAGTTAACGGTTCGTGGGTTTGAATGGGCGTCACCAGATCCATACCTTAGGTGGTGCAAGTATTTTCCACTATTATCGCCAAACCAGTGGGCAACCCCGGTGATTTCAGGTTCTCCAAAAACCGAATTATATTGTTGTGCCTCGACTAAAAGCTTCTGAATATTATAGCCAAACTCGTTCTTTGCTTCTGTAAATGCAGTTTCGGACTTACGTTTCACAGTAATAAAAAATTTCAATGATTTTTCCAGTACTTCGATCATCATTTTGTACATTGTGGGAGCTGTGGCATTGGGCTCTGTGTAAGCAAGAAGCCTTAGTGCAATATAATCTGAATCACACTGCATCCTAAGCGGCGCTGCAAATCCAAACCAGTTCTCTTCGTGTGGCTGCTGTTTTATACTTCTTGTCATGTAATCAATGCGGCCGTCTTGTTTGAACTCAGCCCTGACCAAGAGAATCAAGTTATAATCGACTAATGTCATTATGTGTAGGTATTGGTACCGCCAAGGGGATTCCTTCTCCTCCACGACTCGCGACCCGACGGGTTCCCGCTCGTCGCTCCCCCGAAGCCGGGGTTCCTCTCCGAGTGCCACCGGCACTCGTTTCGGATACCCTTCGAATCCAGGTCTCAATCGCCAGGATGCCCGACCGCGAGGGTCGGCCACTCTGGCGATGGTACCGCCAAGGGGATTCGAACCCCTGTTACCAGGATGAGAACCTGGCGTCCTAGACCGGACTAGACGATGGCGGCAAGCAGCAGCACTCTACAGGAAAAAATCCATAAAATCAAGACTGATAAGTTTATCTGATTATGCTCGATTCCTGCTAAAACAAAACAGCTGTGACGCTTGACGTTGAGTCTTCGATCGTGAGACTCGACGCGCGGTCGACAGCCATTTTGGTTTCGTGATGTTTCGAAATTAGAGCAGCCGGTTCGTCCGTTCCGTGTTCAAGAAAACACCAGCCATCACGCTCAGCATACCCATCAACAGATGGAAGACTGGGTCGCCGAAAAGCTGCTGGGTACCGATTTGGTTGATGAAACCGTACTGGACCCAGAACGCCATAAGACCGTTAACGAGACCGAACCAGAAGAAGGCTTTGGCCAAGACGGACATATCAAATTTCCACATTGCGTTCACCTCCTTTCGGTTTTTGGCCGAACGTATTCGGCTGGGGATAATTGCTCGTATTAGTATACCACACTGATGCCGGACTGTTTACGCAAGTGCTTGCTGACCAACGGCCACGGCCTGCTCAACAAAACGGTTCGAATACCCCCATTCGTTATCATACCAGGCGCCGACTTTGACCAGATCATTATCGATCACCTTGGTCAGCGGTAAATCGACAATCGCCGAATGCGGGTTACCTTTGAAGTCCGAGGACACGAGCGGTTCGGTGTTGACCGCTAAAATGCCGCGCATGTCCGGACGCGCGGCCCAACGGGAAAAGGCTTCATTCACGGCTTCGATGGTGGTGGTCTTATTCGTCAGGAAAGTGAAATCCGTATAGGAGACGACCAGGCTCGGAACCCGGAGCGCGTACCCGTCAAACTTACCCTGTAAATCCGTCAAGACTTCGGTGGTCGAAATGGCCGCCCCGGAAGTGGTCGGAACAATATTCATGGCGGCCGCCCGCGCCCGGCGCAAATCCGGATGCAGCGGCGGAACCGGACCATCCACTAAATTCTGTTCGGCGGTGTAGGAATGAATGGTTGTCATGCCGGCTTTTTTGACCCCGAACTCATGCATCATCACGCGCGTCACCGGTGAAACGCAGTTGGTGGTACAGGAAGCGTTGGAAATAACCGCGTCGCCATGGTTGTCGCTTTCGTTCACGCCGAGCAGGTAGGTTTTGATGTCGCCGCCTTTGGTTGGCGCCGAAACGATCACCCGTTTGGTACCTGATTCGAGGTGAACCTTAGCCGCGCCGTCTTTGGTAAAGCGACCGGTGCATTCCATCACCACGTCAACCTGTAATTCCTTCCAAGGTAACTTGGCCGGATCCTTTTCCGATAAAAATTTGATGCGGTGGCCGGCGACTTCCAGCGCGTCCCCGAGAACCTTGACCGACTTCGTGTAGGGACCGTAGGCGGTGTCGTAGCGTAACAAGTGAGCCATGACTTCCAGGCTGCCAAGATCGTTGATGGCCACGATTTCAAGCTCCGGTTTTTCAATCGCGATTTTGAGTGCATTGCGACCAATCCGGCCGAAACCGTTGAAGGCAATGCGAATAGGACGAGTCGGCATGGTTACGCGTGTGAGTCGATAATAGCTGACGCCATTGTAACAAATTCTTCGGCCTTGAGGCTAGCGGTACCAACCAAGGCGCCGTCATAGCCGTCCGGAGAAATATAGCGGGTAATATTTTTCGCATCCACGCTGCCGCCATAGAGAATACTAAAGTGCCGATCAACTACCGGTTCATCATACAAATCAACCAGCACCTGATGAATTACCTGGCGCATGTGTTCGGCGATGGCCGGGTCGGCCGGTTGGCCGGTGCCAATCGCCCAAATCGGTTCGTAGGCGATTGCCATCCGGTGTCCTCGCCCGGGCGGCGGCAGACTGCGAAAGGCGGCCTGGAGTTGCTGCCGGACGACCGCTTCGTGCTGATGGTCGGCCCGCTGGGCGGCTGTCTCGCCGACGCACAAAATCGGCTGCAATTCATGGCCGAGTGCCGCCACCATTTTCCGGGAGACCATCGCGTCGGTTTCGCCCAGCAACTGTCGCCGTTCGGAATGGCCGACAATCACGTAGGTCGCCCCCAGCCCTCGCAAGTCCTGGGGTGACACCTCGCCGGTAAAGGCGCCGCGTCGATCCCAAAACGTATCCTGGGCGCCGAGCTGGACCGTTGAGCCCGCTAGGATTCTCCCTACCTCCGGCAGACTGATGTAACTTGGACACAGCACTAACCGCACACCGCTGGTCAGATTGGCGGATTGCTGAACGATGGCCGCAGCCACAGCTGCCGCCTGACTGGGCGAAAGCTGCATCTTCCAATTGGCGGCCAGAATCGGCCAGTGTGAACTAGCCATCGGCAGGCGCGGATGTTTCCTGATCAGGCGTTTCAGCCTGGACGTCGATGGGCTGCGGATTCAAGAGCTGATCGAGGTTTTCATTTTGGTTGAGCTCCTGGTAATCCGGCAGTTCTTGAATCCCGTTCAAACCGAGATACCGAACAAAGTCGGCGGTGACCTGATAGGAGGTCTGCAGTTTATCTTTGTGATGTTTGGCTTCAATCAAACCCTTGATCATCAGGTTGCGTAAAATCAAGGCGCAGTTGACGCCGCGAATCGTGTCTAACTGAATTTTCGAAATCGGACCGCGGTAGGCCACAATCGTCAACGTCTCCAGGGCCGGCCGGGTCAGTTCACCGGCCTGCTCTTCCTTCAAGAAATCGGTGATCAGTTTGCTGTTCAGCGGGTTGGTCACCAGCTGCACGGTCGTGCTGTGTTTGAGCAGATTAATCCCCTGTTCGTCCTGGTTATATTTTTCTGTTAAGCCGGCCACGGCGGATTCGATCTGATCGGGTTTAACGCCGCAAAGTTCAGCCAGTCGTTTGATGGTCAACGGTTTGGTTGAAGCAAATAGGAGACTTTCGATTTTTCCGGACAGTTCCATAGGCTTAGGTTATCGACTCAATGATTATAGCTTGAATATCCACATCGCCGAAGCGATCGGCTTGATTGACCGTGGCGTGGCGCTGTTTGACCAGTTCCAGAACCGCCAAAAAGGTCACGATCGCCTCAGTCTTGCTTTTGGCCTCGGCCAGCAGGCTGTGCAGCGTGGCCTGGCGCCGGTCGAGCAACAGCGATTTCACTTGCTCAATTTTTTGCCGGATGTTCATCGTCCGGACCATCACCCGTTGCGGCAGCTTGACGATCGGCTCCAGTTCCATCAACACCCCGGCGAACAAATCACGCATGGTGTCCAACGTCAGGTGCTGCGGCGGATTAAAAATCGGTTCGATCGTGGCGTATCCATCGCGCGGATAGCCAACCCGATGCCGGTTCCAAAGTTTCGTAACTTTTTTGGACGCCTCGATGAAGGCTTGGTACATCTTGAGCTGGCGTTCCAATTCCAAGCCGGTCTCATCCTCCGGAGCATCGCCGGGCACCATTAGGCGTGACTTGATGACCAACAGCTTGGCCGCCACGACCAAAAAATCCGCCAGCTCATCGGCTGGTAATTCTTCCAAACCTTGAAGCTCGGCAATATATTGTTCGGTCACCGTGGCCAGGGAAATCTGGCTGATATCCATCTCCTGCCGTTCAATCAGTTGGAGCAGCAGGTCGAGCGGGCCGTTGAAGGTGTGGCTTTGAACGTGTCGCATGAAATCCTAGCGGCGTTTGGCGCGGGTGGTTTTTGTTTTGGCCGGGGCGGCTTCGGAAACGTTGCCGACCGTCGGCTCTTCAAGTTGTACGTAGTCTTTGATCTTCATCCGGATTGAATCGGTGAACGAACCGGCGCCGAATAACGCGTCACGGAGTTTCAGCAAACCGCGGTCCATGACCACGCTGACCCGGTGGAGTTTCCCGAACGGACTCAGGGCACCCGGTTTGACCTTAAACTGTTTGACCATCTCCCCTTCTTTGGCCAGCCGGACCGTTTTGGCTTTCAATAATTTCTTGATGGCCGGGAGATTCAATCGGCGATTGGCGGCCAGGATGACCAAGTGATAATCACGATCGGCTTTAATTAACAATGTTTTAACGATCGCGTTGGCCTTGACCTTCGTGGTTTGGGAAAGATCATAGACGGTAAAGACCGTCTTGTGTTCCAGCGGTTCAAATTTGAGCTTGGTTTTTTTGAGATAGGTGGTAACTTTGGCGGGAATAGGCATCGTGATGATGATTAGTGAAAGGTAAGGCGTTGTTGTTGGCCGAGGGCGCGGCGGGCGGTCGCCCGGCCGAGCGGCGTCAGTTGGACTTCCTGGATAAACCACTTCTTGGGCGTCCGGCGTCCGTAGCCGATCAGCAGGCCCTTGTCGATCAGCCGCTCGAGCGAGCGCGTTAGGCTGTCGGTGGTTTCCTTGGTGGCGCTCCGGCGGTAAAAGCTTTGAAAGACCGAACGCGGGATGTGCGCTCGCGCGCGCCCGTAGCATTCCCGCAGAATAAAGCGTTGGAGAGCCGACAGACGCATGGACATCGACATCAATCCGGCGATTCCGATCGAATTTGGACGTGGGCCTCGCGCAGGGTAGCCGGCGGTAAGTCGCTGGGGGCGCCCATCATCAGATCCCGGGCATCACCGGTTTTTGGAAAGGCAATCACTTCACGGATGTTCGGTTCGTTGGCCAGTACCATCACCAGTCGGTCGATCCCCGGCGCCATGCCGCCGTGCGGCGGGGCGCCGTAGCGAAAAGCTTTCAGCATGTGCCCGAACCGGGCCTCAATTTCTTGGTCGCTCAAGCCGAGCACCTGAAAAACTTTTTGCTGGAGCTCGGGTTGGTGGATCCGGATCGACCCCGATGAAATTTCAAATCCGTTCAGCACCAGGTCATAGGACCAGGCGCGGACCGCCAACGGGTCATCCGCCAACTTGGCCACATCATCGGGGTGCGGCATACAGAACGGGTGGTGGAGTGATTGGATTTTCCCTTGACTGTTTTTTTCAAACATCGGGAAATCAACGATCCAGGCGAAGGCTAATTCATTCGGGTCGTTTGGATCGCGGCGGAGATCCGGCTTATCCGTTTGATACTTTTTGATCGCCTCCGCGTAGGTCAACCGCGGAAACGGATCAGCGCTCAATTTTTTTTCGGGCGTAACCGTCGCCACCAGCTCGCGCATCAGCCGTTCGTTCAATTCCAGGACGGCGGCCTGGTCAACAAATGACATTTCTAAATCGAGTTGGGTAAATTCCGGCTGGCGGTCACCGCGTTGGTCTTCATCTCGGAAACAGCGGGCGATTTGGAAATAGCGTTCAATCCCGGCCACCATTAAGAGCTGTTTAAATTGCTGCGGACTCTGCGGCAAGGTATAAAACTTTCCGGCGTGTAAGCGTGAGGGAACAATGTATTCGCGGGCACCTTCGGGCGTGCCCTTGGTCACGTACGGAGTTTCGACTTCGATGAAACCTTCCTGGTCGAGCCAAGTTCGAATAAACTGGACGACCCGGTGACGGAGCCGGAGATTGGCCTGCATCCGTTGACTGCGTAAATCCAGATACCGATGGGTCAAGCGGGTTTCTTCACTGATCTGCCGCGTATCATCAAGCGGAAACGGCGGTGTTTCGGCGGTCGACAGAATCGTCAACCGCTTGGCCTGAATTTCGATCGCGCCGGTGGGCATTTTCTGATTGACGTTTTTCGGCGAGCGTTCGGCTACCTGGCCCTCGACCGCAATCACAAATTCATCGCGCAGCTGCTTGGCTTGCTCGTATTCCTGACATTCGCCGGGCGCGAAGACAACCTGAACTTGGCCGGTCCGGTCGCGGAGGTGGACAAAAATAATCTTGCCCATGTCGCGGCGGACGTGGACCCAGCCCTGGAGCATCACCGTTTGGCCGATCGCGTGCAGGCTATCGTGAACAAGAGTTCGAGTCATGCAGATACAATACTAACCGGTTTATTATACCATATCGGCCGGGTTTACCCAACCGGCAAACTTCGACCGTGCTAACGCGTTTGGATTCCTCAGGCCGTTCGCGGACGGCGAATCACCCCGAACCAGCCGCTCCGAATAATCCACTTCCGCAACTCCTCTACCACCACGACCGGGATACCGGCCGATATGGCGATGAGCCATTCCACCGGCGTCAGCGGGGCGACCTGGAATAATTGGGCCAGCAGCGGGACATATAAAATCGCCACGTGCATGATCACCACGGTCGCCAGGGCGCCCACCATCGCCCGGCTGACTGGCAAAGCGAACATGCTCCGCCGCGACGAGCGCGAGGTGAAGGCGGTAAACCACTGGGCTAACGCGATCGCGGTCAGCGTCAGGGCATAAACATGAGTCTCCGTGCGGCCGGAGGCCTGGGCGTACAGAAAGACCGCAAAGCCGCTGAGACCGACGGTCATAGCGGTAATGATAATCCGGATCCAAACGGTTTGGCGGATAATTGGCGCCTGCGGATCTTGGGGCTGTTCCTGCATAACCGTGGGGCTCTGCGGTTCCCGCGCCAGGGCGATCCCGAGGAACGGATCGGTAATCGCGTTCAGCCAAATAATTTGGGTGGGCAGCAACGGCACGGGTAAGCCACCCAGCATAGCGCCACCGATTAATATCAACTCGCCAAAATTCGAAGCCAGCAGATAGTACATGACGCGGCGGATATTTCGAAAAATCCGCCGACCCTCAGCGATAGCCGTGGTGATGACCGCGTAATTCCCGTCGACCAGCACTACATCGGCCGCCTCCTTGGCCGCGTCGCTGCTGTCGCGTCCAACCGCGATCCCAACATCGGCCGTGGTCAAGGCCGGAACATCATTTATCCCGTCGCCGGTCATGGCCACGATTTCCCCGGTTTGCTTGAGGGCGGTGGCAATGCGTAATTTATGTTCAGGCGTCAGCCGCGTTCCAACCCGCACGCGTGGCAATCGTTTCCGGAGTTGCTCATCATCCATGCCGTCCACCTCGGCGCCGTCTAACAGGGCTTCCGGTCCGGCCCCCTTGAGCAAATCAATGCGTTCCGCCACCGCCCGGCCGGTTTGCAAAAAATCTCCGGTCAGCATAATCGTCCGAATGCCGGCTTGCCGCATGATTTGAATTGTTTGTTTGGCTTCCGGCCGGAGGGCGTCTTGAATCCCGACCAAACCGACGAAGGTAAACTGGCCGGCCAGCGCCTCCATACTCTGGAAGGTGTCTTGACTGCCGCGTCGAATATACGCAATCGCCAAGCCGCGCAAGGCTTCCCCGGCCCAGCGTTCATAGGTTTCCATTACCGCCGCCCGATCAGCGTCGCCCAACGGTAAATATCCGCCGCCGTGCCAACGTTGACTGCAAACGGCCAAAATTGCTTGCGGCGCGCCTTTAATAATCACGAGCCGCTGGTCATGTTCATCCTGGTGCCAGGTGACCATGTATTTCTTTTTGTAATCAAACGGGAATTCGCCCAATCGCGGGTGGGTGGCTTCCAGTTCAGCCTTTTGCCAGCCGGATTTTTCGGCCGCCACCACCAGGGCCAGTTCGGTCGGGTCGCCAATCGGAATCCGTTCATCGTGCTGACCAGTAGTGAAGCGGGCGTCATTATTTAACGCGCCCAAACGCAGCAACAAACTTAATCCGGGCTGTTCGCGCGGCGAAATTTTCTTGTCATCCAAAAAGACATCGCCTTCCGGACGATAGCCTTCGCCGGTCAGGTGAAAACTTCGGCCGTCAACCCAAGCCTTCTCCAGCATCATTTGCCCATAGGTCAGGGTGCCGGTTTTATCGGTCGCCACCACCGTCACCGCGCCCAAGGTCTCAACCGCCACCAGTTTGCGGACAATCGCATGCCGCTTGGCCATCGCCCACATGCCATAGGCCATGGCGATAGTCATCACCACCGGTAACCCTTCCGGAATAATCGAAACAATCAAACTGACGGCCAGCAGGAACATGGCTTCAAACGGAAAATCACGGGCAATCCCGACCAAAAAGACAGCTAAGCCCATGATCAGCACCGCGATGGCCAGGCGCCGGGAAAAACTGGCTAACTTTTTTTGGAACGGGGTTTCGCCGTCGCTGACTGACTGGAGCGAGACGACAATCGAACCAAAGCGCGTCCGGCCGCCGGTGGCGGTCACCAGCAGGCGTCCGCGGCCGGCCACCACAATCGTGCCGCGCCAGCCCATATTGCGTTGGTCCTGAATCGGCGTGTGGGCCGCTTGGGCATCAATCGTCTTATTGACCGGCGCCGACTCACCCGTCAAACTGGCCTCATTCAAACGAAGGTTCAGCGTTTCAACCCAGCGTCCATCGGCCGGCACCTGATCGCCGGTCGCCAGGGTCACAATGTCGCCGACCACCACCGCTTCAATCGGAATTCGATGTTCTTGGCCGCCGCGAAAGACGTTGACATCCTGCGGCGAGAGACGCAGCAGGGCCGACATAGCTGAAGTCGCCTGGCGTTCCTGCCGATAGCCGATGATCGCGTTCAAGATCACCACCCCGAAAATGACGGCCGCGTCGCGCCAGGCCTGGACCAGCAGCGAGATCAAGCCGGCCACCACCAGGATATAAATCAGCGCGCTCCGGAACTGATCAAAAAACACCTGAACCGGGTTGCGGGTATGCGGTGGCGGCAAGGCGTTGCTGCCAAAGGTTTGCCGAGCCGTCTCAACCTGATCCGGAGCCAAGCCTTCCAGCGTGGTATGGAGTTCCTGGAGCGTGGCCTCAACCGTCTGCGCGTGCCAGTTCGTCGTTTCCGCCATATTAGAAAATCGTCCGGATAATAAAGGCGGCGGCCGAAATCGACATCACCAAGAAAGTAAACCAGCCAAACCGTCGAACCATGGTCGGGCTGCGGTGAACACCGACCACTTTCGGCGAATCCGACAACCGGATAATGTACCAGAGCAAAATCGGCGCCAGCAGTCCATTCAAGACCGCGGCCGCAATCAAAAACTGAATTGAGGTGAAGCCCAGCACGTTTGTCAGTACGCCAAATAAAATCGCCAGCAGAATGGTCAGGTAAAACGGTCGGGCCTGCCGATAGGTCTTTTCCATTCCCGCTTTCCATCCAAAGGCCTCGGCAAACGCGAACGACGCCGAGGTGGCCAGGATCGGCACTCCGATCAATCCGGTTCCGACGATGCCGAGCGCGAACAGGGCGAAGGTAAAATCGCCCGCCAGCGGACGCAGGGCCAGCGCCGCCTGCTGGGCCGTTTCAATATTCGTGATGCCGGCTCGGTAGAGGGTGGTGGCGGTGGTGATCACGATGAAAAAGAAAATCACGTTCGACAGCGCCATGCCGGACACCACGTCGCCGCGCATTTCCTTGAGTTCCACCGCGGTCGCGCCTTGCCGCAGTTTCAAATTTTTTCGCCCGGCGTCAATTTCTTCTTCAACTTCTTGGTTGGATTGCCAGAAAAACATGTAGGGCGCGATGGTCGTACCAAGAATCGCCACAATCATCATCCAGGTATCGCCGCTGGGTTTAAAAATTGGGATCAGGGTGTGAAAGATCACCTCCGACCAATCCGGCTTGGTTAGGAACGCGGTCAGCACGTAGGCAAACAACGCCAGGATCAGCCACCGCAAGACGCGGACATATTGCTTGTAGGTCGTGAACATTTCCATCACCGCCACGATGATGGCAAAGACCAGCAGCCAAATCACGGTTGAACCGGGCAGCACCAATCGGGTGGCCGCCGCCATCGCGCTGAGATCAGCCCCGATATTAAACACATTCACGATGAACAGCATCAGGCTCAGCACCACCACGGTCCGCTTGGAAATATGTTTGCGAATAATGCTGGCTAAGCCGCGTCCGGTTACCAAGGCTAGCCGAGCCGACATTTCCTGAACCGCGTACATCATCGGCAGGGTCAGCGGCGCCAGCCACAGCAGCGAGAAACCGAACTTCGCCCCCGACTGCGAATAGGTGGCGATCCCGGACGGATCATCGTCCGATGCCCCGGTGATAATACCCGGACCGAGCTTGGCGAATGGTTTTTTTATGTTAAACACTCGGTTGATTATACCATATTCCGTCCCTGATATTGACAAGCAGTCACGGACGCGGTTAGATGTCGCCATTGAAGCAATAGCTGTTCTTTTCTCGCACCCACCAGGAGGTAACGCGTGCAACCCCGACTCGTCCGCCGGAGTCCGCGCCCGACCAGTCTTCGTGATGTCTGCTGTGGCCCGATTACCCTGACCGGGGTTTTCACCATCCAACCCTTTATTAAGGGATCTGTCCGTAAACCCGCCTTCGAGTTGCGGGTCACCTGTCTGCGGCCGGAGTTCCGCCGGTATTTCGACAACGCGCTGTCCAACTTCACGGCGGTGCATGGGGGTCGCCTCAATCCCCGACCGTCCAAGGCCGCCCAGGTCGACGCCATCATCCGGCTCACCCCGGGCTTGATGACTCCCAGCGACGCCTACCAGTTGGTCGTCCTGGCTGGCCACCTGTATCGGTCAATCTACCTGAATCACTGCCTCTGGATTGCCGCCCAGGCGGTTCTTCACCGGGCGGCACGGAAACGGCGACACAAATAAACGTTCCCCACCCGATACACCGCGGTGGGGATTTTTTTGACCAGACTTCCGTTACCGAGGTGGCCTCGGGATTGGTTTAGCCAATCGCCTTTTTTACTAAGGCCACGATTTTCTTTTCTTCCGCCGGCGTGACTTTCGTAATCGCGAAAGCCACCGGCCACATGTTGCCATCATCCAGTTTTGCATCTTCTTGGAAACCCAGAGTTGAGTAACGATACTTGAACTTACTGGCATATTGGAAAAAGACCACGACTTTTCCGTCCCGATTCGCGTAGGCCGGAAATCCGTACCAGGTTTTTGGCACCAGCTTCGGCGCCGTTTTCCGTACTATGGCGTGAACTTTTTTCGCTAAACTTTTATCCGGTTCCGGCAGCTTCGCGATCGCGGCCAGGACTTGCTTTTCGCCGTTGGCGCTGGCGGCTTCGGCTTTCAATTCAAGCGCGCGCGCTTTGATCGCCGCGCGTTCGGTCTCATCGAATCCGGTGAATTTTTTCTTTGCATTGGTTTTTTTCATATCTTCAGGGTACGTTTTCATTGTTCAAGCGTCAAGGATCCCGGCAGATGATGCCGGAGATGAATCAATGAATGCCAACTGGCGGATCGACCAGGGCATTATTTCAACTTACAAGAGGCTGCTTCAGTCCCCATTGACATCGACGTTAATATGCGCTAGGTTGGTCAGGCACTTTTCTTGACTCTCGAGCTCCGTGAACGACCGTACGGGCGGAACCATCGTGAATGCGTGAACAACCTCCTAACGTATTCGTGCTTCCTGACTCCAAGGAGGGGCGTCTCCAAAAGGGACGCTGCAGTCCGCGTGGAGTTGGTGGCTGCCGAAAGGTACCCCGTTCTGTCCTGGAGGAAAAAGGACACACTCAGTCAAATCGGGGGCTGCGGGCTTGAGTCCTGCGCGAACCCCTCGAGAGTCAGTTTCTTGCAGCCCTTCATAATTGCGGGGCTGCTTTTTTTATTCTTAAGTGGTGGACCACATCGCCCCTTGTTCCAACTAGGAGTAAAGCTCACGCGATCAGACCGAGGTTGAAAACTCCGCAAGAGGCCGCGACCGACAACTACTACGACCTTCTCTTCGACATGGACGACCAACGCCGCTGGTCGGGGTTGTCCGAAGCCGACGTCGAAGAACTCCGGCAGATTATGACGGAGATGGATGGGGTCCAAGTTACCCCTGAGGAGGCGTGGGGAACGGCGCGCTCACTTCTTGAGCTGACGAGGAAAATGGTGGAGTGGGAGGTGAACCAGCCGAGGCAGCGGGCGGCCTAACGACTAGGGGTAGGCTGAGGTTGGATCCGTTGCTGTGGAGGCGGGCCGAACATTACCTGTTGAAACTGTTTGCCCCATGACACCCCATGCGCACTCTCATACAATTTTACGAACGGACTAACACTAAAGAACCCGTTTAGGAGTATGTACGACTCCCAGAGCAGCTCTCGTAATTTGTCGTCAGCAAGTGCGATGTTGAGGTTGAATTCTGCAAGCTTCTCCATTGGAATAGGTCGGGAGTGCATCAAGTGCTTATCGTAATCGGAGAAGTATTTTACTGCTCGTCCAATCTTGCGACCATTCCCCGGTGCACCACCATACATGTAGGCCTTTAGCCAAGTGGACACGAGCTTCTTAGACAGCTTCTCGGAATCATCGCAAAGCTCAAACAAGTCCAGCGAATATTTTTCAATCAGTGGAATGTATGCAGGCAGTGTTTCTGGGCCTTCTTTTGCAATACTCTGTTTTGCTTTCTCAAAGCCCCGCTTGATTGAGCGAGCCGGAATGCCGTTTATTTGCGGATCGATTGGCCCCAGAGTCGCGCTTGGATGCAATGTAATCGAATTACCTGATAAGGCGAGCATTGTTGCGGCCGAGTATGCAGAGTGCGGGATGAGGAAGTGGACTTCATCAAATCGGTTACGCAGTAGCCCGACTAGGCGCTCGGTTGCATCTGGCCGACCGCCTGGGCTGTGGAGCAATACATCAACTGACCGTCCTTCTTTCACTGAATTCACAAGATCAGTGAAGCCATCAACGTCCATAAGATCAATCGAATTGGGCGCTCCGGGTGGGACACCTTCAAGAAACTTTGTAGCATAAACAAGCAGTGGTCTCCCACGATGCTGTTCTATCTCTTCATAGCATGCGGTGCGCATGCCAAGCAGATACTGACCTGTTAGGGGTTGTTTGTTCTGTTGAGCTTCAACGATGAAGTCATTCCAGTCTTGCGTCGTCTTAAACTGTTTGCGCGGTTGTTGAGGAGACTCCATGTTGATCAAATTCAAAATTCAACGTTGAACCCGTGGCCGACTTGAAAGCCGACTTCTTCCCTAAGGCTACGTCCACGCGTTCAATAAGATCAGTTGTACGCTTGTAATTCTTGAATGCCTGTAGGGACTTGGCATTGCGCGCCAAAACCTTCTTGGGGAACACCCTAAGGACTATAGATTTGCGTTTAGTTACGGGCATAATATGCAGGGACAGTATATCAGATTTAGCGTGACTATTCAAGGTGGGTTAACGCTTGCGAAAATCGCTGGTGGGCCCCCTGGGACTCGAACCCAGAACTCACGGCTTAAAAGGCCGTTACTCTACCATTGAGTTAGGAACCCACGCGCAACGAGGGTACCGAAAAAATTACGTTTCGTCAATTCGTGGGTTCGAGCTTCCTACGAACTATTCTTATTCAGAATATCGTTAATTTGGGCTTGCGTTAGCGGTTGCCATGGTGAGTTACTCGGACTAGCGGCCGAGGCGGCCGGGCTGTTCCCTTGGGTCCACCATTTGGCCTGATAAGCCACGCCGTCCAGCAACACCCGGTCGCCGGCATTGTAGGTCGCGGTCCCTTTCCAGGTCGGGTAGGTCCCGGCCGGCAGGGTCGGTTGGGCGATCGGTTTATCACCCGGCAGCACCGGACCGATCAAATCCCACGGCGTTTCCCATGATTGCAGCACCGGATTATCCGGGACTTCGCCCTGGGTCCACCATTTGGCCTGATAGACATTTTTCTTCCAAACCACTTTCGAGCCCTGGATATAGGTAGCCTCTTTGCTCCAAATCTGATACGGACTCGAGGCCGGATCATCAACGATGGTTTTCGATTCGTCGTTCATTTCGGGCGTGGTCGAACGGTTGGCGTTATCCGTCAGGCTGGCCTTAAAATTCTGCCCCAGCGTCTGCATAAACTGTTCCGGATCTTGCGGAACGCCGCTACAGGAATCGGAGACGATCGACACGTTCGGATAGTTGCTGCCGCAGGCCACGTCGCGATTGGCCGACCACATCGACATCCGGCCGACGCCTTGCCGGACCGCGAAGTCATGCAGGTCTTGGGCGTCGGACAGGGTCGTCACCTCATCGGCAAAATCGTTCTGTCCGATCATCGGCGTCATTCCGATTTTTGACCACAGAGTGGCGTTGCTCAAGTGAATATTCGCCCGTTCATATAAAACCCCGAGTTGACGATGGGTATTGGTCAGCGCTTGCTGACCGGCCGCGACCATGGTCTGGCCGTTTAAACTTTGCCCATAATCCATGGTCATCACATTCACGCCGGCAATGTCGACCTTGGCGTCCAAAAAGGCGGTAACGGCGTTGGTGCCGGCTTCCGTTAACCCCTGCGGCGCGACCGGCAAGGTTAACCAAACCGCCAGAGGTTTGCCGGCCGCTCGGCGTTTGGTCTGCAATTCGGCCACCACCTCGGCCCGGCGTGTATTGGCTTCCTTGTTTGCTAAGGTATCGCCTTCGAGGTCGAAATCGATGGTGTCGACGTCATAGCGCGCGATAACTTGACGGTAGGCGTCCGACAACTTGCCGGCGTCCGTACAGCCAACGGCCAATTCCTGGTTATCGCGGCCACCGAAGGAAATTGCCACCGCCCCGTCGCGTTGGCGGAGTCGGGCGATTCGCGTATCCAGGCTAAGCGCGGCGTTGGCTTGATCCAAACTATAGGCCGCTCCCCAGGCCGGTTGGCAGGCATCCGTTTTCATGGCCACGATAAAAGACAGCATGGCGTTGACGTGCTCGGCGGTGCCCATCCGCTGGAAGGCAAAGGTCGGGGTGGCCGTTACGTCCACGTATGGCGCAAACCATGGTTTGACTTTACTCGGCGCTTCGGCCAAGCGGGCTTGGCCATAACCCCAGCCGACCGGAATCATGACGATCAGCAGTAAAATGCATAATCGCGGAATCGAAAGTTTGCGTTTCCGCGTTGAACGGTCGGTGGCTTTAGGCATGCGATCCTCCTGATCCGCCGGTCGCATCAACGGCTGGCGGCAATGACGCGCCGCTGTTCACGTCGCCGTGATACAGGGCCGCCCGCCAATCGAAGGTTGACGCCGCCTTGGGCGCGGCTTTGGCCGGCCCATCAACTTCAACAAACAACCAGTTCTTAAATGCGATCCAGATATCAACCACCATCTCCCAGACTCCGATGTACAGCAGGATCGCCCAGCTAGCCAACAGCGCGTTGAAGGCCGCAAAGATGGCGTTTCCCCAGTTGCCAGCGGTATAGCTGCGCACCAGGGTCAGGACGGAAAAGGCTACGATCAACAACGGGACAATCAAGAACAGCGGACCCGAGACCGTTCGATCTTTAACTTTCGGCGTTCGCGCGAACGGAATTTTCTTTCCGGTCAGGGCTTGCTGAATGGACTTCAGCACGCCGGCCAAGTTGACCGGCAACAAGATTAAGTTAAACCCATAAATTCGGAACACGTCCGACCGGTTATACCCGCAGTATTTCAAATCACTAGCCATGGCCAGAAAATATGGCAGCGCCGCCAGCACGACCAAGGGACTGAGTAAGCGGCCGTCATACGGAAAGGCTAACATGAAGATCAGTCCGAAACTGGCCCAGGCAATCGACGCCATATAATTAATGCGCAGCATTGTTTCGGCGGCCGGAATACTTTCCCGTTTGCGCTTGGCGGCGGACAAGCGCGCAAATAATTTCGGCAGAATCAGCAGACCGCCGTTGGCCCAGCGCCGGCGCTGAACAATCAACGACCCGAAGTCCGGTGGCGTGGCGCTGTAACTCAGGCGTTCCGGATAATTCAGGAGCGTCCACCCGTGGGCGGCGATATCAATGCTTGATTCAGTGTCTTCAATCACCGTCCAATCCTGGATATAGCGCTTGATTTCAAAACCACCAACCCATTCCTTTTCAACAATATCGTCGAGGGCGGTTTTGCGGATGACCGCATTGGCGCCGACCCAGAAGGTCGCGCCATAGTGGGTCATGCCCTGGTGTTGGATATGCTGGATATCGGTGGTCGCACCAGCTAAGCGTTCAATCCGGGTCGGCGCGCCGCGGAAAGCCGAATACGGCGTTTGGACAACCGCCACCCGTTCGTGATCGGGTTGCCGCAACAGGTAGACTAAGCGCAAACAATATTCCCGCAGCAAGATCGAATCAGCGTCCAGCGTCAGTAAGAATTCACTATCCGGAATAACCAGGTCGGCTTGGGCCGAACTTTTGACGGGGACGAGTGCGCGGCCGCTTGGCGTTTGGGCCAGCCGGTAGGCGCCGCCCATCAAACCAATGTACGAGTTCAGGTTCATGGCCTTATTGGCCTCATGCGAGAGCGAAATGTAGGTCTTGCGTTCGAAAACGTCCAGGTCCCCGCTAAAAATCCATTGCAAGCGCTGGGACAACTGACTCAGGCGATCGGCCGAAAGATAGGCCTGGTCGCGAATCGAGGCCTCTATGGCTTTGGCCGTCACCGACAGTTCATTCGCCAGGGCCCGCAAAACCTGATCGGCAAAAAATACATCCACGTGGTCATCAATGGTTTCGCGTTTGGCCAAAGCCTGTAACCATTCGGCCGCCCAGCGGTACTCCGCGGCTAACTGCTTCTGAAAGCGTCGAACGGATCCCGATTCACTCCCGAGGGTGCTGACGCTCGGCAGGCGTTTGAATTTTTTTCGCGGCTCCGCGAACTCATCAAGAATGGTGTGTTTGAGGGCCCGCGTCTGGTCAAGTTTTTTGCGCGCGGCGGCGGTGGATTGGACCGGATTATCATCAACCAGCAAGACTACCCGCTTGTTCGGGTATTCCTGTAACAGGGCCGAGATCATGGTTTTGCGGATCACGGCAATTTCCTCGCTGTAGGATGGAATCAACACGGTTAAGGCCGGCTGGTGGCTGGTGAAAAAATTATCGAGATCGGCCCGCGGTACCCGAACGTGCCGGCTAAACCGCTGAAACGCGCCTTGCCGGGCAATCAGGAACAGTAGGGCTGAGAGGGTCAACAGGGTTACCACCAAGAGATAGCTGACCGCCTGGAGCGTAAATTGAAAGGTGTGCGGCCCGTCAAAAAATTGCCGGATAACCGTGTCAACCACGTACAACGCCCAAAATAGCACGGTCAACACAACCGCCGTCCGGCTGAGGGTAATCTTACGGGTGGTTGGCTGCGCGTGCAGCATCGACAGCGGAACGGTGTTTTTTTCCGAACCCCATTGTCGTTTCCGGGTTGTACGCGAATTTGAAGACATTACAATAATAGCCAAGTTGCGAATCTCGGGACCGTTGGCCTACCGTAGATCGACTTCAGACACTACCAAACCGCCCATACAATGTCAAGCTGGGATCAACAGCCAGCCGGTTCTCCCCGGGTAACGGGTAATACTTCCCGGGGGTGGAATAGGCTTAGTCCGTCCGTAAATCCGTGACCGCAGCCGGCGCCGTCGTATCGGGAGCCGGGAACAAGATTACCGCGTCACCATTATTGAGCGAAACGGTGGAGACCGCGCCGGAATGCGTTCCATCGGCCTGCAAAATAACCATGGGTGCATCCAGCGTGACCGAGGCGGCCGTGGCGTCGGAATAATCGGAACAAGCGAATCCGCCACGCGGTCGCACCAGGATGGTCGCGTTTGAATACTGCCGTTTGAAAATGGAATAGGGCGTACTACCGCTGCAAGCTTGCGGACCGGTTTGGATGACGGTCGCATAATCTTGCGGTGTGCCAACGTCAATTTCATACGCTGGCAACCATTGGTCTTCAAAATCCAACGGATTAGGATTGGATAGCGTAATACATAGGTTCGGATCAAAGTACGCGCGACCCGATTCCGACGGCAGCTCACGCACCATGTAGTAACTGGCTAAGTCCCACATTTGATACCGATCTCGCGCAGTTGCATAATTACTTGCCCCGAAACCATCCGGTTCATACACGCAGGGCGTATTGGTGAGTTCGAGGATACCACCATTCGTCGTCATCTGGTGGACTTTGTCAATATACTCCTGATACTGGGTGGCGCTTTGTTTAAAACTAACCACCGAGTGGAGTAATTCTGTAAAAGCGCCGCCGGCTGCCAAGTTTTGGGCGAAAGCATAATCGCCCATAAAATATTCGGCTGTATTGATCAGGGCAAATTTATTGACCGCGTCTAACCGGGAACGGAGATAGGTCAACCAGGTAACCACATCGGCGTTATACTCCTCGTCAAGTTGGCTGAAACTTTGATCATTATAATTTTTCGGGCGCAATCCGCCATATTCGCGAACACCGCCACCAGAATCAATGATCGTGTCTAAACCAATCGCCCAGCCGAGCGACGCGCCCGGACCATGTTCATCGAGAAATAACCCATCGATGTCCGTCGCTTCAGCGTCACCGTTATGCGTCATTTGATAGATCAATTGATCGGCTTTCCATGTTTGCCAATCCGTATTCTTGAGATTCGGTACCCAGCGCGAATCATACCAGCGAAAGACCTGCATCCGACAGGCTGAAGTGATCGGATCTGGTTCTGGACAACCGGTAATATTGACCGTGCCCTCAATAACGCCGTCTTTATTCCGAAAGCTGACCTGGGTATCTTCCGAGAAGTGTAAATACTGATCTTCAGGCAGCGAGGCTTCTGCCGCATTTGGTCCGTAGCTATATTCGCAGCCTAGATGCTGGCAAATTTCAATATCATTCGTATACCCATACGTCTTCATAGTTGGGTTCAGCGCCTTTTCAATATTCGACTCCAAATCTTCTTGATAATCACGGACCGCATCATCCATCGCCACTTCGGTCATGTCCACATGACGAGCGTACCATTCGTACCCGGCATTCCGCACCGTTCCGTAGGGAAGATATTTCACTGCCCGTCCATTGTCTGCAATATTGATATGGGCCCAATGTGGCGAATTGGTGCTTTGGGTGCCAACCACCGGTTCGCCAACTGCCCGGACGATTGGTACGGTTGACTGCGAAGGCCACCAGACCATCAGCCCCGTCGCCAAAACAATCAACATAAATGGAACCATCCACGGATGTCGATCAAGATGTGGAGATTTAGTACGATAGTCCATGGCGCTTAAGTGTAGCGCAAGGCATCCAGCCGGACAAATTGCCTTTATTTCTGCTTGGCTCGCTCGATCAGTTTCAGGAATACGTCGCGGGTGGTCTCAACGTCAACCAGTGCCCGGTGCGCTTTCGGCTGCGGGATTTTTAAATACTTGGCCACGTTCTGGAGGCGGTAACTCGGCAAAATCAGATACCGCTTGGCGATTTCGATTGTGTCCAACACCTGATTCTTGATCCGCGGTAAGCCCAGGCGATCCAGGTGCGCATTCACGAAACCGATATCAAACGGCGCGTTATGGGCCACGATGATACTGTCGCCAAAAAACTCAACCAATTCCGGAATCACCTCGGACGGATTCTGACCTTCGGCCTGGACCTGTTCATTGGTGATGCCGTGGATCGCCATCGAGTCGGCCGGAATCGGACGGCTCGGTTTCAGCAGTCGGACAAATTCCCCGGCCACGTTGTTGCCAATCAGCTTCTGGGCGCCGATTTCAATAATCTCATGCCCTTCGGCCGGTTCCAGGCCGGTCGTTTCCACATCGAAAATAACGAAACTTGGAGTTGCCATCCCGGGCAGTATACGGACTTTTCGCCGACGGAACAAGCCAGGCGTGGGGACAAGCCGGCGGAAAACCTGCGCAGAAGTCGGCTTTGCTTCGGGTCCCCTGATTAGGGTAGACTGTCAGGGATGGCAAATGGCGTCAACACGAAACAATCCCTCGACCAGGCCGCTTTGCGCGTCCCCCCGCACCAGCTTGAGGCGGAGCAGGCCACCCTGGGATCGATTCTGATTGACCGCGACGCGGTCATTAAAATTGCCGATCGGCTGTCGCCGGAAGATTTTTATGTTGACAAGCATCGCTTGGTCTACGACGCGATGCTCACCCTGTATCAAAAACATGAGCCAATCGACATTATCGCCTTGTCGAACTTGCTGCAGGAACGGAACCAGCTAGAACCGATTGGCGGTCGGAGTTTCCTGGTTTCACTTTCGAGCATCGTACCGACCGCGGCCAACGTCGTGCAGTATGCTTCGATCATCCAAAAGAAGTCGACTTTACGACGATTAATCGGCGCGGCCGGACAAATGGTCGAGCTTGGCTACAAAGAAGACGAGGATGTCACGGCCCTGCTCGATCAAGCCGAGCAATCGCTGTTTAGTGTTTCCCAGCGCTACCTGCGCCAAAACTTCATCAACATCCGCGATGTCTTGCATGAAGCCTTTGAACGCATCGACCAGCTGCACAAACAATCCGGCCAGCTTCGCGGCGTCCCGACCGGCTTTACCTCGCTCGACAATATGCTGGGCGGATTGCAAAAATCCGATTTAGTAATCTTGGCTGCCCGGCCTTCGGTCGGAAAAACTTCCCTGGCGCTCGACATCGCCCGCAACGTAGCCCTGAAAACGAATATGCCGGTTGGCTTGTTTTCGCTAGAAATGTCCAAGGAACAATTGGTGGATCGGTTGCTGGTTTCGCAGGCTAATGTTGATCTGTGGCGGATGCGGACCGGCCGGTTACAGGATGATGATGATTTTCAACGGATCGGCCACGCCATGGGTCTGCTGGCGGAAGCCCCGATCTTTATTGATGATTCGGCCGCCGCCAACATTATGGAAATTCGGACCAAGGCTCGGCGTTTGCAGTCTGAACATAAGCAACTCGGATTGATTGTGATTGATTACCTCCAGCTGATGGAAAGCCGAACGAGTGAAAACCGGACCCAAGAAATTTCCGAGATTACCCGCGGTTTGAAATCAATCGCGCGTGAATTAAATGTTCCGGTGCTGGCCCTATCGCAGCTGTCCCGCGCGGTTGAACAAGAACGTCCGCCGATTCCAAAACTCGCTCACCTGCGTGAATCCGGTTCGATTGAACAAGACGCCGACGTAGTGCTGTTTATTTACCGCAAAGCGGTTTATGATCCGGACCTGCCGCCGGATGAAAAAAACCTGGCCGAAATCATTATCGCCAAACATCGCAACGGCCCGACCGGCCGCGTCCGGCTATCCTTCGTCGAACGCAAAGCCTCGTTTGACAACCGCGAAGAACGGATTACCGAGAACCAGTTCGGGGGATAAAAAAGCCACGCGGACGCGCGGCTCGAACTCGGATTTATTTGTCTGCAATTTCAGACGCCGTGACCAGAAACTTACGGGCCATCCGATCATGCCAAGTCGCTCGGCGTGGTTTTCGGATCGGAATCAGGCCCATGATTTTCTTGGCCACCCGACGCAGGTCGGGATTGGTAAATTCCTGTAGCCAGGCCGCGTCCGGGTTGCTGCCAGCCAGTCGACTTTGGGCGATTCGTAGTAACGTATTCGAATCAGCCGGTGCCAGGAACGGCAGTGCCTGGGTGGATTCCTTGACCCGCTCAGTGCTCATGATTCGGCTCCTTCCTTGAGTCAACCAGGGACAAACCAGCTGCGCGCTCTAAGGGGCAAATCTCCTTCTCACACGCTATGTCGGGACCGAGAAAAAGTCAATTGATTCGGGTGGTCGGCTGTGGTACAATTGCTACCTCCGGTCAGTCCTTGAAGTCCCGCTTCGCGGGTTTCGGCCGCACGAACCGGCCCCGGAATCTCATCCGATAATTATCCACGATACACGTATGGCAATGTTCTCGAAATTGAAACAATATAAAGAACTTCGCGACCAAGCCAAGACCATGCAGAATGCCCTGGCCGAAGAAATTGTCTACGCCGACGCGGCCGGCGGTAAAATTCAGGTCGTGATGGACGGCAATCAACACGTCAATGGCGTGCAAGTTGATCCGGAATTAATCAACCCGGCTAAGAAGTCGGATCTCGAAAAAGGCTTGCAGGACGCCTTTAATAATGCCGTGAAGAAAGCCCAGACCGCTATGGCTAAAAAGGCCAAAGACATGGGCGCCTTGAATTTGCCGGGCATGCAATAGTGCCATCTTTTCTGGAGACCCTTCGGCTACGGCCACAGGGATACACCAGGTGTATTCCTGAGTAACGCGAAGGATCTCTACAAGCACAAAGTTTAGACATGGACGAAGCCTAACGTATGGCACAATACCCGCCTGCAATTGAACGACTCCTTCAGGAGTTAACCCGACTGCCCGGCGTCGGCCCGAAAACCGCCGAGCGGTATGTTTTTTCGTTACTTCGTCAATCACCCGAACGCTTAAAAACCTTTGGTCAGGCCGTCCAGCATCTCCGCGACACGATCGTGAGTTGTGCCGAGTGCTTTAATTTCGATAGTCAATCCCCTTGCTGGGTTTGTCGAGACAAACAACGCGACCGCAGCTTGATTTGCGTGGTGGCTGAAACGCCGGACCTGCTGGCGATTGAACACACCGGTGCCTATCATGGCTTGTATCATGTATTGGGCGGTACGGTGAACGCGGTCGAGGGCCAGGGTCCGGACCAGTTACGGATGAATGAACTTTTTCAGCGCATCCAAACCGCCGGTATCCAAGAAGTCATTTTGGCGATGAATCCGGATATTGAAGGTGAAACGACAACGCTCTACTTGAAGAAAGCCCTGGAATCACTCAAGGTCAAAATCACCCAACTGGCTCGCGGCATCCCGACTGGTGGGGATGTCACCTACCTCGATGAAGCCACCCTCGGTGAAGCGATCAATCACCGCCAGGCGGCGTAGTTATTGGGAAAATTCAATTTGCAATACATTTCGGTTGTCTAGACCAGCTAGAATACTTTTTGGTGTCGGGGAAAATATGCTCATCAAGGGTGATGGCAAGTAAACGGATAAGTCTTGAATGGTATCATGGTTAATGATATTTAATGCATGACTCCGATACGCGCCAACCAGTAATCCTAAATCACTTGGGACTAAATGGCCAACATCAGAGTTATCAAAGTTTTTGAGAATGTCTTGTTTTGATAACACCTGATTGCCATCAAAACTATACAAGCGCGGGGTAGGTTGCCCAGCAACAGACGTAAAGGAAAGCCACCAAGATTGATTGTACCAAGCGAGCTGGTTATTTGTTAGTCCCGAAGTTTGACTAAACAAAGTTGAAAAATCAGTAAAAGTATTTCCGTCATAAGTCACAAAAATAGTTTGTGCCTTGTCTCCGGTATCGGCCTGCACGATCTTTTCGCCGCTGAAGGCCCATACAGATCCGTTCCAAGCAATATTTTCAACTCCTGAAAAATTATTTGATTTCATTTTAAATGTCTGCCCATCGTATTCGAGTATTACTCCCCCAACCGAATGGGCATAATTACACTTTGTAGCAAGCATCCAGACGGCCCCGTTCCAAGCAATGTCTACCACCGTGCAGGCATTGTTGCCAATGTTCCCAGGAATAGAAAGCTTTGATAGTTTTTGGCCATCATATTTTAAAACGTCATTACCATATGGCAGCAGCCAATATTGGCCATTCCAAACTGGATGGAATTTATAGACATGCGCTTGCTCATTAATTGCAGTATCAACCACAAAGAATTTTTTGTTTTCAAATTTTAGTAATGTGTAGTACCAGCCGGCTGAGCTTGAGGCCATTAAACAGTAGGTTGCATTGCATGCTATTTCCGAAACGTCTCCAGCACTATATGGTGTTGCGAATAAATCTGAATGAAAAAAAGTAGTTGCAGGTAACTGGATGCTTTCAGTATTTGTATTTCCTACAATGTTCGTATTCGTATCTGTGGAATCATTTGTCTTTGTTTGGACGTTAGCGTTGTTAGTTTCTGGACACTCCGCAAACGCACAATTCGGACCCGTACGGCCAACTACGGAACCATCTGGACACACCTTGCCCTCACTGGTACAAGCCACCAAGTTTGTATTCGTTCCCGTTTGGCGATGTGCATTTGTACTGGAGAACGAGAAGTACATAACGCCCAAAAAAGCGGCCAGTGAGAAGAACGTGATCAGGGCTGGAACAAGCGTGGTATTTTTCATGGCTAGGAAGAATTACGTTGAGGTCTTTGGAACGAGTTGCAGTAACCAAGTTCCATTTGATTGGAGCGTGCCCCGGAGGTGCAGTTCGGCCGCTTGATACCCATCTACCGTAATCGTCATGCTTTCGTCGACATCGTTGGCTGGAATTACAATTTTTCCGTTCTCGAGCGCGCCGGTCCAGGTTCGCCCGTTGGTCTCGCAGGGAGTCGTGACGCAACGTACGCCGTTGTCACTGTAAACGGAAACCGGGGTACCGTCTTGAATCACGCCGTCATTCGGACCATACAACCAGACGGTCAGATCTTGTGCGGTGTTCGTATTCGTGTTGGCAGCGGAATTGGTAACGGTGGTGTTTGGATTGCTGATCGCATCCGGACAGGCCGCAAATTCGCAATTCGGACTGGTCCGTCCGACGAATGACCCATCGGGACAGGCCATGGCATCATCCGTGCAACCCACCAGATTCGTCAGAGTGGAGCGATTCGCATCTTCATCGCGCTGCGCGGTGGTGCTGGTAAGCGAAAAATACATCACGCCCAAAAAGGCGACGATTGAGAAAAAGCCGATGAGAACGGGTATTACAATGGATCCTTTGCGCATAGTCCGACCCTTTCTGCCACCGCGGCCAGTATATCACAAACCCGGATTTCATGGCCATACATAATAATAAACAGACCGAGTCCCGTTTTCGCACGATTTGCGAATGGGAAGGACTCGGTCCGAAGTTGGAGATGTGGCCATTTACCCGTTTGGCGACACCTACCCAATGAATGTGCCGTGCGCACGACGCACCCATTTTGCGGATTCCCAGGTCCGCTGGTTTGATGCTGACCTTCGCGTACTGCGGAGGTCACTTCAAGGGGGACACCCCTTGTTCGCGTCTCGAAAGACGACATGACGGGAGTGGGCCGACCTTAGCATGGAAGGGTTGGTGTGTCAACCCCTAACAAAAACCCCGCTTGGCGGGGCTGTGGGTTAGGCCGTGATCTGGTCGATCTTGACCTGCGTGTAGCGCTGGCGATGGCCCTTGGTTCGCATGTAGCGGACCTTGTTGTGAAACTTAATGCCGGTAACTTTCTTGGCCTGCCCGTGACGAACCACGGTGGCGGTTACTTTGGCGCCTTTGACCGTCGGCGCGCCAACCTTGGTATCTTTTTCAGACACCAGCAGAACATCATCAAAGACCACCGGTTTCCCGGCTTCGGCTTTCAGGGTTTCAACGCGGAGCAGCTGCCCCGGTTTGACCAGGTACTGTTTTCCGCCCGTTCGAATGACTGCAAACATAACTCGGCTACTCTACCCGACTTTCAGCCCGCTGTCAATGGGAACCCGGCGAGCTGAAGAAACTTGCCCGCGGCGGCTCGAATTCGACCACGTCCCCGACCTGTAAACCATGGGCGGTTGCGAACCCGGCTCGAACCTCCAGCACACTGTCAGTTACCTGCCGAGGCTTATAAATTGGTAGCTGCGCTTCGGGCGTGGCCGGTGGCGGTATGTCGGCGGTAATTTCGACAATCCGACCATCGCGAATCCACAGAATATCAATGGGAATTACCATATCCTTCATCCAAAAGGCTGGGATTTTGGCGGTTTGGTAAAGCCACAGCATGCCTTGACTGTCCGATAATCCGGTTCGGCCCGCTAACCCCTGCGCCTGCCGGGCGGGAGTTACAGGAATAGTGGTGTGAATCGAGAAATCGGAAAACTTTACGTCGGCTTGGGCGTAATCTTGGGCGGTTGTATTCGTCAGCGATTGTTGCATAAACCAACTATGAATGTCAGGCCAGGCGCTCCAAGCGAACAGGCTCAAGGCGATAACCAATCCAGCCGTCAACCATCTGCCAATCATGTGGTTACGATAGCGAAGATGGGGGCGTTTGTCGACGGATCCGCCGCGCCACCCAGCTAACCAGCCCGATCAACACCAGGCCGACGCCCGCCAAGGCCCACAATTTAGCTCGGCCGCTGAAGAATAAGGTTGAAGCGCCGAACAAGGCGATCACCCCGTACAGCAGCCAGACCGACTGCCGAACGCTCAGTCCAGCATCGAGTAAACGAAAATGCAAATGCGAACGGTCGGCCGTGCGCCAGGGCGAGGTTTTTTGAATAAAACGGCGCTGAAAAATTACCCAAGCCAGATCAAGAATCGGCAAGCCCATGATGAGCAGGGCGGTCGCGATTTTCCCGCCGGAGATAATGGCCAAGACTCCCAGCATAAACCCGATATACAGCGCGCCACTCTCGCCCAGGAATATCGAAGCCGGCGACCAGTTGAAAAGTAAAAACCCCAGTGCCGCGCCAGCCAGGCCCAGTCCCAGCAGCGCGACCGCCGGTTGATTGACCTCTGGGCGAAGTGTCAGTAAAAAAATGATGATCGAACCGATCACGCCCAGCCCGCTGACTAAACCGTCGAGTCCGTCTAAAATTTTGGTGGTGTACATCATGCCCATCAACCAGACCAGCGTGAAGGCGTCCGCCCAGAGCGTCAATTGGTAAGCAATTCCATGCCAAGAAAAAACCGGCAATTCCCATTGAACCAGGTGCAGCAGTCCGCCGAACGGGTTGGTGATTTCGGTAATACCGATGCCGGCAATTATGACGACCGCCGTCGCCACCAGCGGCCAGACAATTTGCTGGCTGGGATTCAGGCCGAAGCGATCATCCAGCGCCCCACCCACACCCAGCAAAACCGCCGCGATGGTCAGTCCGATTAAATACTTGAGCGGAAAATCTTGACTGACTATTTGCCCCTGGGCGGTGATGATCCACCAACTGCCGAGTGAGGCCAATATTACCGCCAGGCCACCGAGAAGCGGCACGGCCCGGGTATGTTGTTTTCGATCTGGGGCTGATTCGGGACGATCAAGCACCTGCCAACGAACAGCCAGCCATCGAACCAGCCAGGTCAGGAACACCGCCAACGTAAAGCTTAATCCGAAGGCTTCAAAATACCAGCTGGTCATGCCTGTTCTGTTAAATAGCTCTCCAGCAATAATTGCGCGGCCAAACTATCTTCCTGGCCACGCGTCAGGTGCATACCCGCGGCTTGCTGCTCGCGTTGTACCGCCTGCGTGGTCAACCGTTCATCGCGGTACTCGATGGGTTGGGAAATGGTCTGGGCTAAGTGTTGCCCAAATTCACGGACTCGCGCTGCTTGCGGTCCGAGCCGTCCGTCCGTCTGCAATGGGAGTCCCAGGATTACCCGCTCAATCCCTTCGTCGGCAACAATTTTTTTGAGTGGCTGCCAGGCTTGCTCCCAATTTTCAACCAGCAGCGCCGGGCGAGCAAACGCAAAGGCCTGATCCGTCTGGCCGACGGCTACCCCGATTTTTCGTTCCCCGACATCAAGGGCCAGCACCTTAGCCATGCAGATCGGTAATTACCTCGTGCCCACGTTTCGTAACGCGAATGGTGTGTTCAAAATGCGCCGCCAGGCTGTGATCAACCGTTTCAATCGTCCACCCGTCGGCCAACGTCCGAACAGCCGGGTCGCCGAGCGTGACCATTGGTTCAATCGCCAGGACTTCACCTTCCGCCAGTTCAGGTCCGCTGCCGGCCGGCCCGACATTCGGAATCGGTGGCGCTTCGTGCACCGCCCGGCCAACCCCGTGTCCCGTCAGCTGCGTCACGATACCGTATCCGTGCGGTTCAAGGGACTGCTCGATCGCGGCGCTGATGTCGCCCACGTGATTCCCGGCTTTAGCTTGGCGGATCCCGGCTTGCAAAGCCGCCCGGGTGTGTCGGATCAATTGTTTGGCTTCGTTCGGAACTCGACCGACCGCGACGGTAATCGCGTGATCGGTGAAGGCGCCCTGGTAATTGACCCCCAGGTCTAATCCCACCACGTCACCGGCTTGGATCGATCGAGTCGAATCCGGAATGCCGTGCACTACTTCGTGATTGACCGACACGCACAGAGCCGCCGGATAATTTTGAAATCCAAGAAACGACGGCTGGCCGCCCTGGGCTTCGATTTCATGCCGCGCGATGGCGTCTAGTTCGGCCGTCGTCACCCCGGGCGCCACGGCTTTCCTGACCGCCTCCATGGCAGTCGCTAAAATTTTCCCGCTGGTACGTAACCGGTCTATTTCTTCCGGCTGGATGATGAGAGCCATGGGTATTTTCGAAGTTTGCTCAATATCTGTCGATAGACCCGCGGGATGGATTGACTGGCATCAACTTCAATCACCAGTCCGCGATGACGATAATAAGCGATCACCGGCTCGGTGCTGTGATGAAAAATATGCAGCCGTTTACGAATCGCGGCCGGTGTATCATCTTCGCGTTGATGGAGTTTTAACCCATCATGATCGCAGTATCCGCGTCGCTTCTTCGGCGGATCGTGTCGAATGTGATAAATATGTCCATTGGTACAAACCCGCCGTCCGCTCAATCGACGAACCGCTTGCCGATCGAGAAAATGCAGATAGAGCACGATGGTCGGTTGAATTTTCCCGTGCATCAGTTTGACTTGGTCCATGGAACGGGGAAAGCCGTCAAGAATCCACCCGCCCCGACAATCTGGTCGGCTTAATCGATCTCGGGTGATGGCCACCGCTTGGGCCGGCGGAATCAGGTTGCCGGCATTGATGAGTTTCCCAAGTCGCCGCCCCCGGGCTGTCCCGCGAGCAACTTCTTGTCGGATTTCTTCACCCGTAGAAATATGCGGAATATGAAAACGATGGGACAAGCGTCCGGCTTGGGTCCCTTTGCCCGCGCCTTGCGGACCGAGAATGACGAATTTCGGTAGTTGTTTCATACGGACGGAGTATACAGGAAAATTCTAAAATCCCAAACTGACTGGGCGGGAGTTTCGGGCGGACTCAGGCCGGTTTGCCGAAATTTTTAATATTCCGTGCTGACTTAGAAGCCTTCGTAATCGCGGACGATCAGCTGGGATTCAACTTGCTTGACGGTCTCTATCACCACGCTCACGACGATCAGCAACGATGTTCCGCCGACGATGAAGGTTGAAATATTCGTGAAACGTTGGACCAGGTTCGGCAGCACCGCAATGATCCCTAAAAACAAGGCGCCGGCCAAAATGATCCGGGTTGAAACAAAGCTTAAATACTCGGACGTCATGCGACCGGGTCGTATCCCCGGAATAAAGCCTCCCTGCTTCTGCAGATTTTCCGCGATCTGATCGGGATGAAAAACGACGGCCGTGTAAAAATACGTGAAAGCGAAGACCAGCACAAAGTAGACGCTGTCATAAAGTAACCCGCCGCTTTGAAAAACGCGCAGGGTGGTATTGGCGATTTGCTGCACCCAATCGAACCGGCTATTCACAAAGAATTGCGCGACCAGGGTCGGGGTCAGGACGATCGAAATTGCAAAGATAATCGGGATCACACCGGCTTGGTTGACCCGCAGCGGCAAAAACGTTTCGGCGCCACCGTAAACCTGGTTACCCTGAACGCGTCGAGCGTAGGTAACCGGAATTTTACGAATGGCTTCGGTCACAAACACCACCGCCACAATCGTGACTAGCGCAATTAACCCAAATCCGATCCATTGAGGGATCTGACTTGAATCGAAAACCGCTAACGACCGGGAGAGGGTGGTCGGCACTTGGGCCACAATGCCGGCGAAAATCATCAACGAAATGCCATTACCGATTTTCTTTTCGGTAATCAACTCACCCAGCCACATCAGGAACAGCGTACCGGCGGTGATCGTAATCAGGGCCGTAATGAATTGAAAGGTCGTAATGTCCGGCAGTACCTGCGGGGCCGCTCGGCGAATCAGGGTGATGGTGCCATATCCGGACAAAATCGCTAATGGAACCGTGGTGATACGGGTCCATTGATTGATTCGTTCCTGGCCGCGCTCCCCTTCTTTCTGGATTTTTTCGAGCGACGGGATAATCATTACCAGCAACTGGAAAATAATCGAGGCGGTGATATAGGGACCGACACCGAGCATCACGACTGAAAAACTTTGGAAGCCGCCGCCGGAAAATATGTTTAAGAGGCCGAGAAATTGATTGCTTTCAAAAAATGATCGCAAGGCAGCCAAGTTGACGCCCGGAATTGGAATGTGAGCCGCCAGGCGGAATATGACCAGCAATCCGAGAACATAAAGAATCTTGTTCCGGACTTCTTTAATTTTCCAAACCAGGCTAATTTTTTCCCACATGGGTAATTATTTTTTTGGCTCAGGAGACGGAGCCGGACGACGGACTTTGCTGCCGGCTGCTTCCAGACTGGCTTGCGCCGATTTTGACGTCGGGACAGTCACGGTCCATTTCTTGGCCAGTTTGCTTTGGCCTAAAACTTTAACCCGCGTCTTGACGGTCGGAATCATTCCGGCTTGACGGAGCGCGGCGGCATTGATCGTGGCACCATCCGGAAATTTTGCATCCAGTTGCTTCAACGTTATAGCCACAACCACCGGTCGTCGGCTTTGGAAGCCACGAACTTTCGGCGTGCGTTCAACCAGGCGCTTGAGACTGCGACGTAACAACTTGTTACGACCACCGGTTCGCGCCCGTTGGCCTTTGGTCCCGCGACCGGCCGTGGTGCCTTTGCCTGAAGCGTCGCCCCGCCCAACCCGTTTGGTGCGGTTTCGACGCTGCGATGGACGCAGGGTGTGCAGTTCAATCATGCGCTTTTCCCCCGTTCTTGTAAGCGGCTTTCCCGGGTCCGAAGATCGCCCAGGGCCTGCATGACCGCGTACAAATTATTGATCTTGTTTGGTGAACCCATGATTTTACTGACCACATTCTTAACACCGGCTAATTCCATAATGGCCCGAATGGCTCCGCCGGCGATCACACCGCTCCCAGGCGGCGCCGGTTTCAACATCACCTTGGCGGCTCCGTACTTGACGGTAATGGCGTGTGGAATGGTGCCTTCCACCAGCGGCACCCGTAACAGTTTCTTCCGAGCGGCGGTCGCGGCTTTCTGGATGGCGATTGAAACATCTGATCCTTTGGCGATCCCGATACCGACTCGGCCCTTTTGGTCGCCAATCGCAACCGTCGCACGAAATCGCATGCGTTTTCCGCCGGCCACGACGCGTGTCACTCGACTGAGCTCGATCGTCTTTTGTTCGAACTCCTTCGGTTCGCGGGGACCGCGGCGGGAGCGTCGACGTTGGGATGAATGGTTTGGTGAGGGCATAGGTTAGAATTTCAATCCGTGTTCGCGAGCCGCTTCAGCTAAAGCTTTGACGCGGCCGTGAAAGCGGTGGCCACCGCGATCAAACACACAAGTGGTAATTTTGGCGGCGGTGGCTTGCTCGGCCAGGAGTTTCCCAACCGCCGCCGCTCGCTCGGTTTTTGTGCCGGTTGTGAGCTGCATATCGCTCGCGCTCGCCAGGGTCCGGCCGGCTTGATCGTCAATCAGCTGGGCGCGCAGGTGTTTGGCACTCCGAAACACGGCTAAACGCGGGCGGGCAGCGGTACCAGTCAGACGGGCGCGGACGCGACGATGGCGATGGATACGAGAACGAGTTTTGATCATAACACTATGGTGAGCTTAGCCTGCGCCGGCAGCTTTGACAACTTTTCCGGCTTTGCGACGAATAGTTTCGTCAACATATTTAATCCCTTTGCCTTTGTAGGGTTCAGGTTTCCGAATTGATCGAATTTTAGCGGCGGTTTCGCCGACCAATTGTTTATCTATCCCGCTAACGGCAATCACGTTCTTCTCGACTTTAATATCAATGCCGGCCGGGATAGTAAAATCAACCGGATGCGAAAATCCAACATTCAAGACCAAATTTGATCCGTTGACGGTTGCCCGATATCCGACGCCGTTGATTTCTAATTGCTTGGTGAAGCCTTGACTGACGCCAACCACCAAATTGCGGACCAGCACCCGAATCAGTCCCCACAGCGCACGCTGCGTTTGTTGATCGGGTTGCTTAACCGAAACCGTCAATTGCTGATCTGTTTGCGTAACCGTTACACCGGCTGGAATATCTAACCCCAAGGTGCCTTTCGGTCCTTTGACGTCAATCCGGGCGTCCGTGATACTCGCGGTGACGCCGTCGGGAATCGGAATGGGAAGTTTACCAATACGTGACATATGCTTTAGGAAATTTCGAAAACAATTTCACCACCAAGTTTTTGTTTGCGAGCTTCATGGTTCGTCATCAAGCCCTTGGAAGTTGAAATGATGGCCATACCCAGTCCGCTTAAGACATGCGGCAACTCTTGACGCTTCGCATAGACGCGGTGACCAGGTTTGCTGATGCGTTTAATTTCTCGAATAATCGGCTGACCATGATCATACTTCAAGAGGATCTTGATGCCTTGGTTATCATCCACGATCGCCATACCGGCAATCCAGCCTTCACGTTCCAATAATTGGACGATCGCGTATTTCATTTTTGAGTACGGCACCACCAGCTCAATTTGGCTAGCCATTTGAGCATTGCGAATGCGGGACAGGAGATCGGCGATTGGATCAGTCATAGGGGTGCTTACCATGAGGATTTGGTGATACCCGGAACATCGCCTTTGTTGGCAAGTTCACGGAAACAAATACGACACAGGTCAAAATCTCGGATATATCCGCGTTTGCGGCCACAGCGCCAGCAGCGTCGGACCAGGCGGGTCGAATATTTCGGACGTCGTTTGGATTTTGCGATTTGTGCGGAGGTAGCCATAGATTAGGATGGTGAGGATGCAAAGGGGAAACCAAGTTCGGTTAACAGCTGTTGGGCCTGGTCAGTCGTGGCTGCTGAAGTCACGATGGTAATTTCTAAGCCATGCATGTGTTCAACTTCATCACTGCGAATTTCCGGAAAAGCTGTATGCTCCTTGATGCCGAGGGTTAAGTTCGAACTGCCGCCGAATGCTTTCGGATCAATGCCGTGAAAATCGCGTACGCGAGGCAGACTGACGCGAATCAATTTATCAAGAAATTCCCACATCCGGGCACCGCGCAAGGTCACCTTGGCCCCAATCACCATGCCCGCCCGTAACTTGAAAGACGCAATTGATTTCTTGGCTTTCGTCATTGACGGTTTTTGTCCGGTCACGCGTTCCAGGGTCTTGACCACGGTTTCCTGGTGCTTTGGATCTTTCAAGTGTTTGCCAAAGCCAGCGTTCAGGACAATCTTGGTGACCGTCGGGATAGCATGCGGATTCTTCAGCTCGAGCGTTTTGGCCAGCTTGGGAACCACGGATTTGCGGTAGTGGGTGAGCAGTTCAGGGGTCATAGTTAGGAAGCGGTTTCTCCGGTCCGAATCACGCGGCGGACGCGTTTCTTATCGACCACGGTTGAACCGAGTCGGGTTGGTTGATTGGACTTACTGTCGATAAACATCACATTCGAGGCGTCAACCGGTGCATTAAACTGAATCTGTTGGCCTTTTTCCCCTTGTTGGCGGGCGCGGATATTCTTGGTCATGGAGTTCATGCCTTCAACCACGACTTTGTTCAACTTCGGAAAGACCTGCGTAATTTTTCCACGCTTGCCCTTATCCTTGCCGATCAGGATCATGACTGTGTCGCCGGTTTTGAGTTTCAGGTGAGCCATATTAGAGGACCTCCGGCGCTAAGGATGCAATCTTGGAAAAACCACGCGCTTTGACTTCCCGGGCGATCGGTCCGAAAATGCGCGTGCCTTTCGGTTCTTTCGTTTCTGGATCAATAATCACACCGGCGTTGTCTGAAAATCGAATATACGAACCGTCTTTGCGTCGGAATTCCTTACGCTGCCGAACAACCACTAAGTGCACCACTTCGCCTTTCTTGACCATGCCGTGTGGCGTGGCTTCTTTGACCGAGGCGGTCACGATGTCACCCAGTTGCGCGTAGCGCTTTTTGTAGCCACCCCAAACCCGGAAAACGGCCACGCGTTTGGCGCCGGTGTTGTCTGCTAAGGCCATGATAGTGCGGAGCTGCATCATACGCGTTGAACTACTTTCCAGCGCTTAAGGCGCGATAACGGACGCATGGCAGCAATTACCACCTGATCGCCGGTATGATACTGATTCTGCGGATCGTGAGCGTGGAAACGGCGACTGACAATGTAGCGTTTCCCGTACTTCGGATGCATGACGGTCCGTTCAACTTTAACCACGACGGTCTTATCCATTTTGTCAGACACCACGGTGCCGGTAAATTGTCGGAGTTGCTTATTCATGGGTAGGTTTTGCTTGGATTGCTAAGCGCGTCAGAATCCGGGCAATCTCTTGTTTACGCTCACGGATATCACGGACGTCTTTGTGCTGGCCCTGCGCTACTTTGAAACGCAGGTCGCGCAGCTGGGCCCGAGCTTGAGCCAATTGGCGCTGCAATTCTTGCGGGCTCTTATGTTGGAGTTCAGAATATTTCATACTGAGGACGTTTGGCGGGCAATGAATTTGGTCTTGACCGGCAATTTATACGCTGCCAGGCGCATGGCTTCTTTGGCAACATCTTCCTTGACGCCATCCATTTCGAACAGCATGGTACCGGGTTTGACGACCACCACATAGTGATCAACCGCGCCTTTGCCGCCGCCCATCCGGATTTCATTGCCTTTAAAGGTCACTGGTTTATCAGGAAAAATACGGATCCAGATCTTCCCACCGCGTTGGACGAAGCGGGTCATGGCCCGACGAGCAGCTTCAATTTGCCGCGCGGTAACCCACTTGGATTCCAAGGCTTTCAGGCCGTAGCGGCCGAAGCTAACGTCCAGTTTGCTGGTGGCCTTGCCGCGGACGCGTCCGCGGTGCCATTTCCGGTGTTTAACTTTCTTGGGAGTAAGCATAAAATTTAGGTCGTCGGCGTTTCATCTTTGGCGAAGACTTCGCCTTTGTAAATCCAGACTTTAACGCCGATTCGACCGTAGGTGGTATGGGCTTCGCCCCGGCCGTAATCGATATTGGCCCGCAACGTTTGGAGCGGCAGCGCGCCTTGACTCAAGACTTCCGTGCGAGCAATTTCCGCGCCGTTCAATCGTCCGGCTACGTAGACTTTAACGCCTTTGGCGCCGGCCTGCATCACTTGTTCAATCGTGCCTTTCAGGACTCGGCGGAACGGTAGGCGGCGTTGCAGTTGATCAGCGATGTTCTCGACCATAATCTGAGCGGACAGTTCGGGTTTCTGAACTTCTTGAATATTCAACTTGATGTTGACCTTGCCTTGACCCATCAACATCCGAGCCAGGCCTTTCCGTAACGCTTCAATCCCCTGACCGCCGCGGCCGATGACCACGCCCGGTTTTGAAGTGTGAATCGTGATCGTCAAATTTTGGAGGGAACGTTCAATTTCAACTTTGGCCACCCCGGCATTCACCAGTTTCGTCTTTAAAAACTTGCGGATCTGGGTGTCTTGGCGCAACAGGGTGCTGTAATTCCGAGCCGAAAACCATTTTGAATTCCAGCCGGTGCTGACGCCGAGTCGAAAACTTTTTGGATGGACTTTTTGACCCATAAATTAGCTGGTTCCTTTCCGGGCAACACGCGCCCCTTCGGCTGATCGTCGCCGTGGCTTATCTTCCGCGGTCGCCGGTTTGGCCGTCGCGCGACGAGTCGTCGGCTTCGGTTTGGCTGGCGCGCCTTTGGCCGCCTCGGCTCCGAGGTTGGCAGGTTTGGCGGTCGACTTGGCCGCTGATTTGACCGGCTCGGCCGCGGGCTTGACGGCTTTACCGTCTGACAGCACTACGGTCACGTGGCTCATGCGTTTCAAAATTTCGGCCGCTCGGCCGAAGGCGCGAGGTCGATACCGTTTCAACCGCGGGCCTTCGTTGGCGACAATTGATTTGATGAATAAATCTTTTCGTTCAAGTTTAAAGTTATGTTCCGCGTTGGCGATCGCCGATTCAATCAACTTCGTAATCGGACGCGCCGAGCGTTTCGGCAAGACGGATAACTGTTCCAAGGCCCGATCGACCGGTAGGCCGCGAACCACATCAATCACCAACCGAACTTTTCGGGGTGCGATTCGCAGAAAACGTAGATGAGCGCGAACCAGCATTTATTTAGCTCCCTCCTTAGCCGGGGCCGCCGGGGTCTTGGCGGCCGCGTCTTGGGCGGTTTCCAATTCCTTCTGCATCTTTCCACCGTGGCGAACAAATTTCCGCGTCGGAGAAAATTCTCCAAGCCGATGGCCGACCATATTTTCAATCACGGAAACGGACACATGATCCTTGCCGTTATGGACGCCAAAGGTGAATCCAACCATTTCCGGGGTGATAACTGAATCGCGCGACCAGGTCTTAATCACCGTTTTATCGCCCGATTTTAAGCGGGCTACCTTTTTCAGCAGTTTCGGATCCGTGAATAAACCTTTTTTGAGTGAACGTGACATAAATTAGGATTTTGATTTACGACGAGTAACAATCATCCGATCGGAATATTTTGGCGAGCGCCGGGTGCGAACGCCCAGGGCCGGTTTCCCTTGCGGCGTCTTCGGGTGCTTCAAACCAATTGGCTGGTTGCCTTCACCGCCGCCGTGCGGGTGATCCACCGGGTTCATGGCTTTTCCGCGAACGGACGGGCGAAAACCCTTCCAGCGGGTCCGGCCGGCTTTACCCCAGCGGACATTTCCGTGATCGACGTTTGAAACCTGACCGATCGATGCGGTATTACCTTTCGGAACCTGACGAATTTCTCCTGACGGAAGTTTGAGTAACGCGTAGTCGCCCTCAACCGACATAACGGTCGCGGATGCTCCAGCCGAACGCACGATAGCGCCTCCGCGGCCAGCCGTCAATTCAATATTATGGACCGGCACACCGGTCGGAATGTTGGCTAGGCTGGTACGGTTACCCGGTTGGATATCAACTTTGCTGAGTGAGCTGACCACCGATTGACCAACCTGCAGGTTGGTCGGCGCCAGGATATAGCGCTGCTCACCATTGGCGAATTTGATTAAGGCCACGTGAGCTGACCGATTCGGGTCATACTGAATGTCCAAGACTTCGGCTGGTTGATCCAGGCGGGCCTGGCGAAAATCGACCAGACGGTAAAATCGCTTGTTACCGCCCCCACGGTGGCGAACGGTAATCTTGCCTTGAAAGTTCCGCCCGGCTTGCTGCGGACGCGGCACCAGCAATTTTTTGACTGGACGCGCCCGTTTGGTCAATTCATGATAGGTATTGACCGACGAACGGCGGCGGCCGGGACTGGTTGGTTTGTAGATGCGAACAGCCATATTAGACATTCATAACATCAATGGTTTTTCCATCGGGCAGGGTCACAATCGCTTTTTTCCGCCCGCGGGTTCGGCCGTAGAGCCGTCCATAGCGGACCATTTTTCCCAGGCGGTTCATACTATTGACCGCCACCGGCCGCACGCCGTAGACGTTCTGCACGGCATTTTGGACATCAGCTTTAGTCGCTTCCGGATGAACTTCAAACGTATATTGACCGGCTCGACGCGAGCTTTTTTCCGTTACGACCGGGCGCAGCAGCGTTTTGAAGGCTTGCTGAGACAAATCTTTCATTTCGGTTGACGCCGCCGGCTGCTTGGCCGGCGTCTCGGACGCAGCTGAGGAAGGTTTGGCATTTTGATCCGGTTTCTTCTTTGGCTCGGCTTGGCTCGAGGGAACCGAAGCAAAAGCGCGTTTTTTGGTCGCTTCGGCCGCTTCACCTTTGCTCGGTGCTTTGGCGGCTTTACCCTTGTTGCTTGTCCAGCGATCGAAAATTCCCATATGTTTATTTCACAAAGGTTTTTTCAATCACGGGCAAGGCATCCTGCGCAATGACGAGTTGCTGGTGCTTGACCACATCGTAGGTATTTAAACTATCGGCCCGAATCAGCAGAACGCCCGGAATATTGCGACCGGCTTTGACCGTTTCAGCCATCGAACTTGGTAACACGAACAGCGAGGTTTTGCGTTTTGGCAGGGCTTTGAGTAGGGCGGCCATCAGTTTCGTTTTGGCTTCGGATAATTTGAGAGAGTCAACAACCACCACGCGTTCCGCCAGCGCTTTATCAGACAACGCCATCAGGAGGGCCTGGCGTTTGGCTTTCACGTTCATCTTCACCGCGTAATTTCGGTTCGAACGCGGGCCGTGGACGACGCCGCCACCCTTCCACTGCGGAGAGCGAATTGATCCGTGACGGGCTCGCCCGGTGCCTTTTTGGCGCCATGGTTTACGGCCACCACCCCGGACCTCACCCTTGGTTTGGGTATGGGCCAAAACCTGTCGACGTCCGGCCAATTGCGTATTGACCGCTTGCTCAATCAAGCCACGATTCGGTTTCAAGCCAAAAACCTTGTCAGCCAATTCGACTTGGCCGGCCGTTTCTCCGGTTTGCTTGTAGAGCGGGGCGTGCATGTTAGAGCGATTGAATCATGACTAAACCATTCTGGGCGCCTGGGATGGTGCCTTTGATCAGGAGTTCGTTGGTTTCCGGTTTCACGGCGACCACGGTCAGGTTCCGAGTTGTAACGCGAGCATTCCCCATTCGCCCAGCCATCCGGGTTCCTTTCAGCACATGTTGCGGAAAGGTGGCGCCAATTGATCCCGGTGCGCGTAAATCGTGCTTGTGGCCGTGTGAGGCTGGAGCGCCGGAAAAATGATGACGTTTGACTACGCCCGCGAAGCCGCGGCCTTTGGAAGTTCCGGTTACCCGGACACGATCACCGGCGGTAAACACCGAGACATCAATCGTTTTCCCGGGTTCGTAGCCTTCGGTCGTGTCGGTCCGAAATTCGCGGACCCAGCGAAACGGTCCAGCCTGACCCCAAGCTTTGGTTTGCGGTTTCGACACCCGACGAGGTGATTTCTTCCCATAACCAAGCTGGACGGCTTGGTAGCCATTTTTGTCCGGTGTCCGGAGCTGCAGCACCATATTCGGTTGGGCTTGCACGACCGTGACCGGTACGACCACGCCGTCATCTTGGAAGATTTGGGTCATGGCCTTTTTTTGTCCGAGCAGGAATTTCATGGGGGTACGAATCGCGGCGGGGGCCAACATGACCACCGCCGCGGTGTCGCCCGCTCGCGCGGGCTCATGTTAGCTGTGTTGTCCGGGGATTAGGGCGACCAGTACATGTCTTGTCATCCCGGGAACTACCGCCAAATTGATTGTGATCTTGTGTGAAGAGACTTAGGAATTGAGGTCCGGCAAATGGCCGGGGTAAAGCTTAAGATTTTATCTCGATGTCGACGCCGGCCGGCAGATTGAGTGAGGTTAAGGCGTCAACGGTCTTCGGCGTGGGGTCGATGATGTCGACCAATCGCTTGTGCGTTCGCATTTCATACTGCTCCCGCGCGTTTTTATGGACGAACGAGGAGCGCTGAACCGTGTACTTGCTGCGTTCGGTCGGTAACGGGACGGGGCCTTTAATACTGGCACCGGTCCGGAGCGCCGTGTCGATGATCGTCCGGGTCGATTGGTCGATGATCTTGTGATCATAGGCCCGGATCTTGATCCGCAGCTTGGCGTGGACTTCTTCTTTGGGAGTCGTGGATTCAGCCATAGTGGGGTGGAAAGAGCGAACGCGAGTGAATTACTTGATAATCTTGATTACGGCACCGGCGCCAACGGTGTGGCCGCCTTCGCGAATCGCGAAGCGTTGGTGTTCTTCGAGTGCGACCGGCGCAATCAGTTTGACGTTCAGTTTAATTTGGTCGCCCGGCATGACCATCTCGGTTCCGCTCGGAAGTTCAATTTCACCAGTTACGTCAGTCGTGCGGATATAGAATTGCGGTTTGTAGCCTTTGAAGAACGGCGTGTGTCGGCCACCTTCATCTTTGCTCAAGATATAAATCTCAGCTTCAAATTCCGTGTGTGGCGTGACGCTGCCCGGTTTGGCCAAAACTTGACCGCGTTCAACGTCTTCTTTTTTGGTACCGCGCAACAGTAACCCGGCATTATCACCGGCTTTTCCGGAATCTAGCTGCTTGTTGAACATTTCAATTCCGGTCACCACCGTTTTGGTAGTGTCTTTCAAACCGACAATTTCAACTTCGTCGTTGAGCTTGATTTCTCCGCGCTCAATACGACCGGTCACCACGGTTCCGCGGCCTTCGATTGAGAAGACGTCTTCGACTGGCATCAAGAACGGCAAATCGGTGGCTCGCTTCGGTTCCGGAATATATTCATCCAACTTGTTCATCAGTTCCATGATCTTGTCCTGGTACTGGGCGTCGCCTTCCAGAGCCTTCAAAGCCGAACCGCGAATGATCGGGGTTTCATCTCCCGGAAATTCGTACTTTTTCAGCAAATCGCGAACTTCAACTTCCACCAGATCAATCAGTTCCGGATCATCAACCATATCAACTTTGTTCAAGAAAACTACGATGTATGGCACACCGACCTGTTTGGCTAGCAGAATGTGTTCACGCGTCTGGGGCATTGGGCCGTCAGCCGCTGACACGACCAAGATCGCGCCGTCCATCTGGGCGGCACCGGTGATCATGTTTTTGACGTAGTCGGCGTGTCCCGGACAGTCAACGTGCGCGTAGTGACGCTTTTCCGTCTCATATTCAACGTGCGCCGTGGCAATCGTAATTCCACGGGCCTTTTCTTCCGGCGCGTTATCAATGTCGGTTACCGCTTTGTGTTGCGCAACCAGACCCTTGTCGGCCAGGGTTTTTAAAATGGCCGCCGTTAACGTGGTTTTACCGTGGTCGACGTGACCAATGGTACCGACGTTGACGTGCGGTTTCGAGCGATCAAACTTATCTGCCATAGCAGAAGTGCATTACGAATAAAGCGCAAAAATATGCGTGGCGGATTATATCAGTCAACCATGGATTTGGCAAGTGTCTTGACAAATATCTCGCCGGCGATGATCCTGGGGAATGTATTTTTTGGCTAATCTTAGCCAATTATTATCATATTTTTCGGCTGCAGTTGCGAAAATCGGTCAAATACAGCCTGCCATGATTTATTTTTTTGCTAAGGTTAGCCAAATAAAAGCAGTTGTACACAGACTTCCCACGTCTTATCCCGTTTAACCTATTTTTTTAGGTGTTCTGCTCGTGCGAATAACCACCGGCCCGTCAGCACGTCCCAAACAAAAACGCGCAAATGCGGAATGGTAAACTCTCCCGAAATATCGATTTTCTTCAATTCCGCTTGGAGTTTTGCAAACTCTTCGTGCGGGATTCGATTAGCGACCGTCACGTGATGTGAGGCCGGGGCGGTCCAATCGACCGGCGGACGCATTTCCGCCGCCACAATTTCCGGGATCTGCCGAGCTAATTTTGCCCGAACATCCTTGGTCCCCTGCTCGCCGGTTTCTAACCACAACACATTTGAACGCTCATGAGTAAAAGCGCCCCAACCTTGGAGTTTGACCGGAATATTGACCTCCATCGATTCAATCGCTTGAATTGCGGCCTCGGAGAGATCGCTGGAAAATGGCGCCACGATCGTAATATGGGGTGGCAACCATTGCTTCGACCAATGGTCATACTGCATGCGCAAATCCTGGACATCTTTGGCCCAGGGATCAGGAATCGGTGCAATGATGACGTACCGTTGAGAAAATCGCATAAGCAATCCGTATGTCGGACTCGCAGCGTACCAAATGCTCCCGCGGTTGTCCAGGTGGACAGGGCCAAACCGGTCAGTCGAAAATTATAAATGACTGGTATCATTCAATCGTTCGAGTTTCGGGTGGTGGTCTTGATCAAAATCCACCACGGATACTCCGGTATTGTCGTGCCGGTACTCCGGATGAAAAGACGCGTCACCATGAAACATGATAGTCAGCAGGCTTCGAATAACTCCCCCATGACTAACCACCACCACCGTTGCCGGCTGTGCCTGTCCAAGCAATTCCCGGTACCATTCCCGGACTCGTTCGTGTAAATCGTGCCATGATTCCCCGCCGGGGGCTCGGTAATGATGCATGGGGATGCCTGATCGGGCTTGGTGCTGCTCGTATACTTGCATAGCCTGGCCTTCGAGAGCTCCGCTACTTTTTTCCCGTAATCGCGGATCATAGAGCGATTTCAACCTCGGGATGAAATTGCCGGATCGCCTCGGTAGTTTCCGAAGCGCGCTGCAAATCACTGCTATAAATTTTATCAATCTGGATTGAGCGCAACCGTTCTCCTACCCGTTGGGCTTGGGCTCGACCGAGCGAATTCAGTTTTCCAAATCGATGACCCTGCACCAAGCCTTGGGCTAACGCATCTGTGTATCCGTGTCGAATGATGATGAGACGCATCGGGTGAAGTATACCAAGCCTGCACAAAAAAAGACCACCCAAGGGGGGTGGTCACGTGGTGGGAACAGCTGCCAAACACTTCGGTAGGTGCTGATGACGGAAGCGCCGCAGCTGTTGCTGCGTATGAACGTCCAGGCCCTGGTTGTTTGGCGGAATACACCGTTCCGGATGAGCCTGCAATTTCAGCAGATCATGCTCGAGTGCCGCGCTGAACGGTTGCGTGACTGATTCGTCGTCAAACGCATGCCCCAGATCGAGACGTTCCCGGGCGCTGAGTTCATACATGACGTGGTGAACCAGTCGCCGTTGGGCGGTCGTTTCGTATGACAGTTCCAACGCGTCCAGAATCATCTTGAGGCGTATCAGGGTCATCCGTCCGCCCGGTTTGGAATGAGTTTCAGCCATCCGACCCTCCCTGGTAAAAGGTGCGAAAAAGGTATGGGCGATTCTAGCAAATATTTGTCTGGCGGTCAATCCGACCGATTCGACAAAACCCCGCCGGCCCGTTGGGCCGGCGGGGCATAGCTTTCGCTGGAGTTACTTACCTTCAGCTTTGGCTTTGTCGCCCGCGATTGTTTCGGCCACGTTCCGCGGTACTTCCTGGTAATGCGAGAATTCCATTGAATACGACGCCCGGCCTTGGGTCATTGATCGAATGCTGGTTGCGTAACCGAACATTTCGCCCAGCGGTACATCGGCGTGAATGACTTTAGCCTGTCCGCGTTCCGTCATTTCTTTAATCAGGGCTCGCTTTGAATTCAAATCGCCCAGGACGTCACCCATGTTCGGTTCAGGCGTGATGACTTCAACTTTCATGATTGGCTCAAGCAGGACTGGTTTCGCGCGCTTGGCCGCATCTTTAAAACCCATCGATCCCGCGATTTTGAAAGCCGCTTCAGATGAGTCGACTTCGTGATACGACCCGTCGAACACCGTGGCTTTAATGTCGACCATCGGGAAACCCGCGATCACGCCGTTGTCCATGGCTTCTTTGATGCCTTTATGAATCGGTTGGACGTATTCCTGGGGCACGACGCCGCCTTTGATCTCGTTCACGAACTCAAAGCCCTCACCGCTGGCTTTCGGTTCAACCCGGATCCAGCAATGGCCGTATTGCCCGCGACCGCCCGACTGACGGATATATTTCCCTTCACCTTCAGCGGTCGCCGTGATAGTTTCCCGATAGGCAACGCGCGGCCGGCCGACATTGGCGTCGACTTTAAATTCGCGCTTGAGCCGGTCAACAATAATTTCCAAATGCAATTCGCCCATGCCGGAAATTACCGTTTGGGCTGTTTCTTCATCCGAGCGAACACGGAACGTTGGATCTTCTTCCGCCAACCGCGCCAAGGCCATGCCCATTTTCTCCTGGTCCTGCTTGGTCTTCGGTTCAATCGCAATATCAATCACCGGTTCCGGGAAGGTAATGTTTTCCAGTTTGACCGGATGATCGGGATCAGACAGCGTGTCACCGGTGACCGTTTCTTTCAAACCGACCGCCGCCGCGATATCGCCCGCGAAGACTTCCTCGACCTCTTCCCGGCTGTTGGCATGCAGGCGGACAATTCGACCGATGCGTTCTTTGTTGCCGGTCGTCGTGTTCAAAACATACGAGCCAGCCGTTATTGTTCCGGAGTAGACGCGGAAAAAGGCTAGCTTCCCCACGAACGGATCGGCCGCAATCTTGAAAGCCAGTGCGGCAAACGGCGCCGCGTCATCGGTCGGGCGTTCCACTTCTTTTTCGGTGCCCACTTCAACACCGACGACCGGTGGTACGTCCAGCGGACTCGGCAAGTAGTCAATCACCGCGTCGAGCAGCATTTGCACGCCTTTGTTCTTGAGGGCCGAGCCACACAAGACCGGTACCAACTTGTTGGCGATCACCGCTTTGCGCAAAACCGGCTTGAGTTCCTCAATGGTCGGTTCGGTCCCGCCCAAGTATTTTTCGAGTAACGTATCGTCTTGTTCGGAGATGGCTTCGATCAAGGCGTGACGATATTTCTCGGCCTGGGCCTTGAGATCTTCCGGTACCTCCGAATCTTCCCACTCTTTGCCGGCTTCATCCTTAAAAATCCGGGCTTTCATGGTCAAGAGATCGACGATACCCGTAAAGGTTTCAGCCGCGCCAATCGGCATTTGAATCGGGTAAGCCGAGGTCGTCAGGCGCTCATGAATCGATTGCAAATCAAAGGCGAAGTCGGCTCCCATCCGATCCATTTTATTGATGAAACAAATCCGGGGGACTTTATACTTTTCCGCCTGGTGCCAGACCGTTTCTGATTGCGGTTCCACGCCGGCCACCCCGTCAAATACCACCACCCCGCCGTCGAGCACGCGCAGACTGCGCTGGACTTCAACCGTGAAGTCAATGTGTCCCGGCGTATCGATCAGGTTGATTCGATTTTTATTCCAGAAACAGGTGGTGGCGGCGGCGGTAATCGTAATCCCGCGTTCCTTTTCCTGCTCCATCCAGTCCATTTCGGCCTCCCCCTCGTGGACTTCACCAATTTTGTGCTTCTTGCCGGTGTAATACAAGATGCGTTCCGAGACCGTGGTTTTCCCAGCGTCAATATGGGCGATAATCCCGATGTTCCGTGTATTCTCTAAACTATATTCTCGTGCCATAGGCTTACGCTTTAACGAAATCGATCAGTTGTTCAAGGGTAAATTTAGTTGGTTGTTGTGGACTGCCCACATCCGTATTTGAAACCAGGATTTTATGGCTTTGATGCAGATACCAAGAACCCGGTTCGCGTTGATTCAGAATATCGTAAATAGGCTGCAGGTCAACCTGACTGGTAGCCGGGGCGCGGAAATCGCCAAAGGGTTTGGTTGGATCGGTTTGGACCCGCAGAACGAAACCGTGGTGGTAGGCAAACACATCGCTCCCGCGGAAGGTTGAATGGACAGCTACCGCTTTCCCCCACTCAGACTCAAATTCAATCCGTTTGTCCCAGTCCAATAAGAATTTCGCGTATTCTTTCAAGTTCGCGTAGACCGCGTCGATAATTTCCAAGCCACGATCCATCATCACGCGACTGGGATCCTTTGGGTTCCGCAGCGCGAAGCCTCGCAAGATGGCCGGAATTGAAAAACTGATATACAACGGATCGGTAATTTCCCATTGGCCAGTGTCTTCTTTGTGCGTATAATCAACTACCAGTTCAATCGCTTTCTGCTTGGCGGCGTCATTCGGAATTAAGCCGCGGTGTAGGAGATCATGATAGACCAATTGGCAGGCCGAATGCCCGGCTTGGCGGCCGTGTTCATCATACTTGACCGCGGCCCACCCCGACCGGCACATATTGCTCGCCCGGTGGAACGTCACCGCCAGTCGGCGTGTTGGCAATAAAATGAAAATCACAATCGCGCATGGCCGGATCATATTTCCGAAGCAGCCAAGCCGCGGTGACTTCATCGAGATGCGGTTTACGATGGGTCACGAAGGTTTTCATGACGAATGCTCCTCACGCCAATGGGTGGTCACCCCTAACATATCCGAATGATAGTCAATCAGTTGGTGTTCGGTCGCAATCAATGTTTGATGGACCGGTGCCAATAGTTTGGCCGGGTATTCCTGCAAGACGCTCGCCTCAGTCAAATCGGCGGCGATGTTTGGAGTTTGTCGCTCCAAAATATTCAGACTAATTCGTAATCCGGCCTCAACCGCTTTTTCGGCTTTTTCAATGATGGCTTGCATTTCAGGCGGATACGCTTCCATCACATCACCTACCGCTTCATCCGCCATCACCTGAATATCGGCCTTTCAGATCTTCATTGACGGCCACCAATCGGCTAATCTCCTGCGAATAGAAATCATGATCCCGAAGTTCGAGGGTTTCATTCACATCCCGCATGTGGGTAATGGCGGGTTCGATATTTTCGAAATCAACCGCCACTCGATCGGCATCCTGAAGTGCCGCTTCATCGGCGATTCGGCGTCGCACATCAGCTAGTTTTTCCTGATCCGGTTGTTCGCGTTTGAGTTCAGTTGAAAGTTCGTCAAGCAGGTGATCCATGGTACTGGACTCCGCCGCCGCTTCCATAATTTCTTCCGCCTGGCGTACATGCGGATCAAATTCTGTGGCAAGGTGAAATTCGCGTTCCTCGTTTGAACTCGAGAACTGCTCCGCCTGGGGAATATCTGATTCCCGTTCGCCCATCTTACGCGAAGTGCGCGAATGCGCGATTAGCCTCGGCCATGCGGTGGACGTCTTGTTTCTTCTTGATGGCGTCGCCTTCGTTCTTGGCGGCCTGCATCAACTCTTCGGCCAGCTTGTCGGCCATCGCCCGGCCTTTTTTAGCTCGAGCGGCCGTAATGATCCAGCGAAATGCCAAGGCTTGGCGCCGTTTCGGTCCAACTTCAATCGGCACCTGGTAGTTAGCTCCGCCAACCCGACGTGATTTAACTTCAACCACCGGACCAACGTTTTTCAGCGCCAGCTCAAACACCTGCAGCGGCGGTTGCTTCATGGTGTCTTCGATTTTTTGAAAACTCGAATAGACAATTTTTCGGGCAACGGTTTTCTTACCGCGTTCCATAATTATATTCATAAACCGCGCGAGCACTTCCGACTGGTATTTCGGATCAGGCGCGACGGGTCGAATTGGGGCAGGTTTACCACGCATACAGGTTCAGGTTATTTCTTTGCAGATGGGCGCTTGGCGCCATAAACGGATCGGCTCTGCCGGCGGTCCTGCACCCCTTGGGTGTCATAGACTCCGCGAACAATATGATAACGAACACCCGGTAAGTCTTTGACTCGACCACCGCGGATGAGCACAATTGAGTGCTCTTGCAGATTGTGTCCGACGCCGGGGATATAGGCGGTTACTTCCTGACCGTTGGATAGGCGGACACGCGCGATCTTACGGAGCGCCGAGTTCGGCTTTTTTGGCGTCGTGGTCGTCACTTTGACGCACACGCCGCGCTTGAACGGGCTGCTCTTCGGTAAATAGGTACGCTTGCGTTGGACGGCGTTTAAAATCGTTTCCAGCGCTGGCGTTTTGGACTTCTTTGGAGTTGTGTGGCGGCCCTTGCGGACCAATTGGCTAATAGTAGGCATTGAGAGAAATAATCATGACCTCCCTGTCATCAAAAAATCGCTTCGCATAGGGAGCGACGAAAAACGAGAGAACCGTCGCCAGCATACCATTCACCCATTCCCCTGTCAACTGCTAGCCCCCCGTCATCACTCGGACGATGTCATTCAGGACGCCGTGGAGTCCAAATACCGAAAAAATCACATTGATTCCGCCGTACAGGTAGGCGCTTAACAGATTCCCGGCCAGCAATAAGATACCCAGCAAGATATAGAAACCATAGCGTTCCAGGGTCACCACCAGCGCGTTGTTCGGACCGAGCAGGGCTCGGAGGAGATGGGAGCCATCCAACGGGTGAACCGGAATTAGGTTAAAAACGGCCAGAGCGGCGTTCAAAAAGGTCAGGGCGGCCAAAAAGAGGCTCAGCAGGTTCCCGGCCCCCAAGCTGGGATACAGCAGGGCAAATCCAAAGCCGGCCAGTAATACCATCAGCAAATTCGAAATCGGTCCGGCAATCGCCACCAGGGCCGGTCCCCACCGGTGAAAACGTAAATTATACGGATTAAACGGAGCCGGTCGCCCCCAGCCAATCCCAATCAACGCAATCGCCACCGTCCCAATCGGATCCAAATGGCGGATCGGATTGAGCGTCAAACGGCCGAGCGCCTTGCCGGTATTATCCCCCTGCAGGTAGGCGGCGAAAACGTGGGCGAATTCGTGAACCCCAATCGAGACTACCAGCGCCAAAAACGTTACCAGGTAGGCAACGGGTTGAGAGAAAATTCTTTCAATGCCAAACATACAGACTTGCAGTTTTCATGACCGTGTGGTAGTATAGCCCAGTTCTCGAATTTTTCCTATTTTTTGGTCTATGGCACGAGCCTGCGAAATCTGCGGCCGCGGCGCAATGAATAGCGTCTCCCGCAGTCACTCAAACATCGCTTCCAAGCGAAAACAGCATCTGAATTTGCATACCCTGTTGAAAGACGGCCGGCGGTATAAAGCCTGCGCGAATTGTATTCGCTCGGCTTCGAAGCGCATGGCCAAGGCGGCCGCCTAAACCTCGAAAACTTTTTGGAGTCGTTCCAAGCCCTGATCGGCCCGGTCTTTGGTTAGGGTGAGTGCGGGTGAAAGTAAAATAATGTGGTGGTCCCGGTGCAGGAGGACGCCGGCTTGCCTGGCCGCTTGCACCAGCGATTCCGCTTTCTTCGGATCCGGTTCCTTGCCGGTTTTATCTTTCACGATCGCGATGCCGAGCAGGAGTCCGGCATTGCGTACTTGACCAACAAACGGACGGTTTTCGAATTCTTTCAATTTACTGAGCATGTACTGACCCATGGCGTGACTGTTCTCCCACAACCGATTTCGAAGCACCGCATCCAAAACCGCTTGGGCCGCCGCCACATCGAGCGGCGTCCAACTGTAGACGTCGTCAGTCCGAAAGGCTTGGCTCCGATCGAAAACGTCCTGACTGACCAGCGCCGCACCCATGGTTCCGTACCCGCCGGTCATACTCGGACCCAGGCACAACATGTCCGGATCCAAATCCCACAGGCTGCTGGCGAAGAGCGCGCCACAACGTCCAAACCCGGTAGCGGTCTCATCGATCATAAACAAGATATCGCGTTGACGACATAACCGCTGAATTTCCGGTAAAAATTCTTTGGGCGGAACAATCGCGCCAGCCGAAATCACCGGTTCCGCAATAAACGCGGCGATGTCACCGCTGGCTCGAATCAGCTGTTCAAACCGATTGATGACGTCGCCGGCGGTCACCCCGCGATACTCATTCGGAATCGGCAGCCGCATAATATTTGCTGCGCCCGACCAGGTGTGATCGGTTAGTGAAAACTTTTTATCACCCAACGACTGGGTTGGCGTTTCCATCGTCACGATAGTTTGGCGACCGGTCGCGTGCCGGGCCACGCGTAAAGCTATTTCTATCGATTCAAAACCGCTGGCGCTCCGATAAACTTTTTTTAGCCGCTTACCGGGAGCCAATTCAATCAGCTGGCGCGCAAAATCCTCATGCTTGGCGTAGCCAAAAAATGGCGGCACATAAACGCCCGCCTCAGAACGACGGGTCATGGCGTGCATGACTTCATGATGATTCCAACCGACGGTGCCGACGCACCACCCGGCAATGAAATCTATGTATTCGTGTTCGTGATCATCAAACACCACGCACCCGTCACCACGAACAATCGACAGGTCGGGTGATGCCTCGTCGGCTAAGTAGCGCATAGTCGTGCGTTAGGCTTGGGGCGAACCGTCATCAGCCGGCGGTGAAACCGGTTCCCACATTTCCATGCCTTCAACGTAGTCCTCATGTTGCCCTTGCGGCGTTCCACTCAGACACGACAAGCATTCACCAAATTTTTCTCCGGCTTGGTAGTGCCGTTTAAATCCACACGGTACACAAACATACTCGCCGTCGGCCGGGACCGTGTCGCCTTTACTCAATGGGGTCAATTGTTCCATAGGGGTCAGTCAGATACGAATCGCAGCCAAAAAACTTGCGGCCGCGTCTTTTTGGAGTATACGCTAAAAAACGCCACTCGGCAACCGCGTTATTGACAGGTCGCCGTCCCGTGATCAACCACGGTTTGGTCGGTGGCTAAAAATTCCCAAGAGTAGCTGGCGGTATGCAAGGTCAAGGCCAAGACACCGTAATGCTTGTTATCGCGAAATTCGCTGCCGGTTCCAACATCCCGAAAAGCGTAGAGACTGCGACCGCCGGTCCCAACCACGAATTGACGCGTCCCGCCGTTCGGTTGCAGCTGGCCGTCGGCATTGATGGGCGCGAAGCGCTCATAGTCATGATCGTGGCCGCTCAACACGACGTCAACGCCGGCCCGGGCCAAGATTGACCAGATGGGTTGCATAACGTCGTTGTTGCCGTGGAGGGCCGAGCTCCAACGCGGGTGATGAAAATACGCGATCGCGCATCGGCTGGGATGGGTCGCCAATTCATGGATCAGCCAGTCGACTTGCGGATCGCCGGGCTGGCATCCCCCCGCTTCGCCACAATTACTATTCAAGGCATAGATTTGCCAGCCGCCAATTTGGAATCGATAATACCCGCGACGGTCCGGGCCAGCCCGATCGCCAAAGTACGCGTAGTACCCGCTAGCCTGACTGGTGGCGTAATCGTGGTTTCCCGGTGCCGGATATGTCCGATCCCAGACGCGTCCCCAGGTCGGATCGTAGCAGGTGTGGAATTCATCAATCGTACCGCGCGGATAAACCGAATCTCCGAGCGTCAGCACGGAACCCGACCGGCTGAGCAGCAAATCAGAAGTTTGGGTGTCATAGGTATTGTCGCAACTTGAAATATCACCGGCCGCGAAGACGACCGGGTCATCATTGGTAACCGGTGTTGGCAGTGAAATGGTGATCGGCGTCGGTTGCAAGATATATCCCTGCCAACTCACCCAACCCAGCCAAATCACCGCGCCCAAGCTGCCGACCATCAGGCTGATAATACCGATTTTGGTCATGATTTCCGGCTGCGACGATCGTGTTCCCATTTGCGTACCTCCGTTTCATTCATCCCGAAATAATGCGCGATTTCATGGTGGACGGTGCTGGCTACAATTTCCGTCACTCGGTCCGGGTCGCCCCCGGCCAGGCGCTCTATCGGCTCCTGAAATATTGTAATCTTGTCCGGTAGCACGCCCGAATACCAGGGCCCGCGTCGACCATAGGGAACGCCTTGATACAAACCGAGGAGGACACCCCGACGCAGAATGCCATGCTCATTGGTGGTGGCTGGACGAATGCCGGGCTCAACCACGAAGGCCACGTTTTGCATTTTGGCACGAAAACGTTCCGGCACCGCCAGAATGGCTTGCTGAATCTGTCGCTCAAACTCATCAATTTCCATGTCGGCAGTATAGCACGGGGTTTTCCACTCCACCCACGCGCCGCTGAGTATGATAGACTCCATACATCGTCCCTTCATCCCCAACCCCGACACCGGAGGTTGCATGTCTGCTGCTCGAATTCGCCGTCGCCTGACCATCTCGCGCAAGCGCCGTCCGCAACCGCCGCCCAACAAGCTGCCCAATCGGCCGCCGCCGGGACCGCTGCTGCCGGATGGTGCAGCCGAGCCGGCCGATCTGGCTGAAGCCCGAAGCATTCTGTTTCAGAGGATGCACGAACATGAAGACACGAGCTAGTCTCGCCGACGAGCTCCGGGTCACGCTGTACGCGTGGCCCTTTTTCTATAGGCTTCGACGAAAATGCCGGCCCCCACCCGAACGCTTCGATCGGCCAGGGTGGGATCGACGGGTATGCGAAAAGTTCGGGCGCGATGCGCGCGGCGGTTTGGGCCGGCCGGGAGGTAATTCCGGCAGATGGGAGATTGGCAGGCTGGTGCGTATCAGCCGCTCAATATTTTTGATATCACCCCATTGATCAGGCGTCGCAAATGAAATCGCCTGGCCCGAGCGTCCGGCCCGACCGGTTCGTCCGATACGGTGAACATAGTCTTCTGCGTGGGTCGGTAAATCGTAATTGATGACCAGTTCAATGTTGGTTACATCGATGCCGCGAGCGGCGATGTCAGTTGCCACCATCACCCGATATTGACCGGATTTAAATCCTTCCAACGCGTTGCGCCGTTGGCCAAGGGTCCGATCCGAGTGCAACGAAGTCACCCGGTGGCCCATCTGCTCGATTGCGCGCGCCAATTTTCGGACCCCATGTTTGGTTCGACAAAAAATCAAGACGGACCCGCGATGATCATTCAGGAGTTTATCGAGTAAGCGATTTTTTTCGTCTCGCTGAGTGAAAAATACTTCGTGGGCCACGGTGGCGGCGGCCGTGCCGGGCCGGGCAATTTCGACCCGCACCGGCAGCTGCATGTGGGCCTTAGCGATCCCGACAATCTCGTTCGGCATGGTTGCCGAAAATAACATGGTTTGGCGTTTGGCCGGCAGCTGTTTCATGATTTTCATGATCTGCGGCGCAAACCCCATGTCGAGCATCCGGTCGGCTTCATCCAGCACCAAAATGCTAACCGCATCCAATTTCACGGTATGTTGCATCAAATGGTCATTCAGCCGTCCCGGCGTGGCGATAATCACGTGCGGTTTTCCGCGGAGTTGTTGGATTTGCCGTCCCATCGGCGCACCGCCAATAACCAGGGCGGTTCGCAATCCATGGTGCCCGCCGAATTTCGCCAGCATCTCATCAACTTGGATGGCGAGTTCGCGAGTCGGTAAAAGGACCAAGCCCTGACCCTTGACTTGGGCTAAACGCTGTAACATCGGTATGCCAAAAGCCAGTGTTTTACCGGTACCGGTTTGGGCCACGCCAATCACGTCTTTTCCTTCAATCGCGACCGGAATCGCTTGGGCTTGAATCGGCGTCGGAACAGTGAACTTCAAGCGAGCCAAGGTTTCCATTAAACGCGGCGCAATCCCCAATCCTTGAAAGGTGGGGGTATTCGTTGGAGGGGGGTTGGTCAAAGTCGGTAGGCGGTCAATTGTCTGGCTGCCAGCAGTGTGGCATGAATGCCTGTTTTTGTCGAGAAAAAGCCCCGTCACGAATACCGTGCGGGGCTGCGATTGGTATTGAGGCGTTACGCGGATCGGGAGCGGCGGAAATATCGAATCGGCTGGTGATACAGCTTGGCGAAATACCGGAGATCTTCGAGATAGATCTCGCGTGTCCCAAGTTCCCGTTCGCGAATGAACGAGGCGCTCTGTCCCATCAGCGCGGCGGCTTCTTCGATCTTGAGTCCGCAGGCCTGGCGGGCTTGGCGCAGCTTGAGCCGCGAGTAGGTTGGTTCGACCGGGCGCTGCTTGGTCCAACCGTTTCCCTTTCGACGGCGTTGCTTCAATCGTCGCAAGAGTTGGCTGTCGGATGACATCTGTTCCCTCCGATGGAGAAGGTACGAGTGGAACCAGTAGTGCCATCCTGCCAAAGGCCCGAGGATTTGTCAAAAATCGCCCTGGCGTCGCAACGTCAGAGGGCAACCATCAAGCGGCCAGGGAGATGAACCGCTGGATTATTTATTGATCATCAAACGGTATTCGCTGAGGGCCAGGATCACCTTCCACGCCAATCAATTAGCGCGCAGATCGCTAACGGCGGCTGGAGGAGTTACGTCCCCGGGTAATTCGGCATTATCCATCGCCTCGGTTGCCGTCGCTCCACGACCGTATCCCCACAGATAGGCGATCCACGGGTAATCAGCCGCTTCCCCATCTAAGCGATACAAGCCAATTTTTGGATAGCCATCCAGATCATAGAGGGTATTCAGGCTACCCGCTAGCGCCGCATCATCGTTCGGTAAATCATACATTGGTGCGCTACTGGTGTCCGGTGCGGTATCAAGCGAGTACCAAATTTTGACGTTACCGGCACCGGCCCGATCGAATTTCACGTACATCACGAAGTACTGCCAGTGCCCCCGGGTAGTCGAGCCAAGGGTATAATAATGTCTGTCACTGGCCGGTTGCTGCTGAACCTTCAATACGATATTACAGTTTCCGTTGACGTTTCCAACCGGACAATCGGCAATTTGGATTGCTTGCGGTGGATTCGGATTGGGCGTGGCTGATCGACCGTAATTCTGCATGAGCAGGGCCCAGGGTGCTGAAGCCTGTGGTGGAGTCGGCGAAGAAGGAATCTTGAAAAAATCACCGGTGGTACCGTCACCGAAAAAATAACCCCAGGCAAACCAGGCTTCATTGCCTTGGACTTGATCGACTGGCGTGAAGCGAAGAAACTCCGTGCGCTGGCCGCCGAACTGGTTACATTCCGGCACTGATCCGTCCCCGTCATTATCATCAATCTCCAATCTGGCCACCGTTCGTCCGGAGCCCTTTGGATCGGCCACCCAGGACATCCGGTTGTTGGTTGCGTCACACCCGTAACCCTCGTAATCAAATTGGGTAAAATCGAGAATGCCGTCGGCCGCCGAACAATTCGCCGCCCCGCCGCAATCGGTATTCGGCAACGGGGTCCCGGGGGTGCCCGGATTGCGCGGAAACTTCATCGACATCGCGGAGGGGGTGCTACTGGTGTTGACATTACTGGCCGCTTGCGCAGATGTGTTGTGTCCAGACAGGGTATCAATGGCAATATAGGCTAGGCCGATACCAAAAATCACTACCAAAGTTGATACGGCTATTCGTTTGATTGGATTCTGCCTCGCCTTGTTCATACTGTGGATTATAGCATTTTTTTTCCGGTCGCGCAGTCAAGTGGTTGGCCGCTTAATCCTTCAAGTCCCCACGTTCTCGGAATACCAAAAGATTGCACAAACAGTAGTGTCTCGTTGATATTTATGGTCGGCCTTAAGCTACGATGTTAGAACCATGTTGCTGAGAGCAGGTGCTGCCGCTATTCGTTTCATGTGGCTAGCGAGGGCACTCAAACAACCGATGGGGTTACTTTACTGCAAATAACCCCCTAGTGATTGCTCGATGTCTTCAACAAGTATCTTGAAGCGCGGCTTGTATTCATCCTCTATGTCGTGATCAACGATAACTTTGTAGTACTTGCTTTGAGCCTCTTCGCTTCTGGGTGTTCGTCTTAATTGCACATACATCCAGAGCGACTTAAACAGTTCATTTATATGACCTCGTAAGTCTTCAACGGACTTCAACTGATTCTTTCCGATAATCGCTTTGGCCTTGAATAGTTGGCCTTCAAAGTCTGCAAAAGTATCTCCAAGCTTTCTGAATCGTTTTATCCGAGCGTAAACTTCCACATCTACCTTGTCGGCAGTAGCATCTGGATACTCCTCAACTGGAATAAATGCCTGTCTCACAAAATCAGTTTCTGTTTGCAACTTGTAAATTATTGTAAGCAAAGAGGCCGCTACTTCGTATTTTGCTTTACCGATAATTTGCTTTCGCCACTGTGCGTACCCAGTAATAGCAAGTACTGCAATAATACCTGCAGTAAAGCTTGAAATTAAATCTCGTACATCAGATAGTGAAGCGCTTTCAATCATATGCGGGTTCAAACCTGTCTCTCAGGTGTCGTTAGTATGTTTGAACTCAAGCCCGATCAATGTTTATCGGGCTGAAGTGTTTGTGTTTTTTTGACCCCTGGCGTACTATGGGGCCTCGGGGTATGGCGCAGTTGGTAGCGCGCATGCATGGGGTGCATGAGGCCGTGGGTTCAAGTCCCGCTACCCCGACCAACCCATTTCGGAAAGTTTTTTTATATGCCGCCTGCCCACCGCGTCCTTTACGAATGTAAGCGGGCCTGATTCCCGATCCAAACAAAGCATCGGGGCTGCTGCGAAACTTTTCCGACACTCACGTGAAGCGTCTGAATGTTGAGAAGCAGTCTTTTGGCCGCTGGATGCGCCACAGCCGAATCCCACGGGATTCAGCGATTCAGCACTCCAAGGACAATGTATAGAACAACGATGGTGCAGAGCGACAGCTGCACTGTACGTCGTTTGGAAATTTTTAGCAAGAAAAAAGTCCGTGGTGTTACCCAAGGACTTTCATCTGATTACGGCCCCGCCAGGGGGACGATCAGGTGCGCGGCACCCGCCATTACTAACCCTAAGCCAATGACCAAGGGGAAGAGCGCGAATGGGCCGAATCGTCGACCTTGAAACGATACCAGGAGCAAAAATGCTCCCAAAATCATCAGGCCGTATTGGTTGGTGAAGGCCACCAACGGATCGAGATACGGAGTCGTTTCTATATTGAAACGATCAATTAAGGGTGTCATAGCCTTGGTTGGCTAGTGAGTAAGTATTGGGGATGTCAATGAGCGAAGGAGCTCGGGTGCGGAAGAGAGGGGGGTTGGAGGAAAGGGATGGATTCTACTCCCGAAGTCGCCGCCTGTCAACCGAACTAAAAAAGAGCCCGGGCGGGCTGGCGGGCGACGTTTGGATTATCCGTTCACGTGCCGGGTTTCGGTTTTTTCGTACGAATGAAGCTCGTCGGGTTTGAAAAAGCGTTTGAGTTCAGCCGCCGCAGTTTCAGGCGCATCGGAGGCGTGAATCATATTCAAGGTTGGTTGGATTGAAAAATCTCCGCGGATCGTACCCGGCGGCGCTTCAAAACCTTTGGTCGGACCAATCATGGTTCGCACCACACTGACCGCCTGCGGCCCTTCCAAGGCGATGGCGATCACCGGCGTAGATTTCATAAACGCTTTGAGATCTTTGAAAAATCCCTTATCGGCATGGTGGGCGTAGTGCTCATCCAAGATGGCATCATCCAGCTGCGCCATCTTCATGCCGACAATTTGAAATCCTTTGCGCTCAAAACGATGCACGATCTCGCCGATGTATCCGCGCTGGATCGCATCCGGTTTAATCAGGACTACTGTTCGTTCAACTTCAGCCATATTATTTTTGCTTCAACACGTCCCGAACTTTATTAACGACTTCGGCCGGGGTGTGGTTGGCTTTGACAAAATAATCCGTGGCGCCAAGTTCTTTGCCCTTCTTAATATCTTCGTCCTGACCCAAGTTGGTCAGCAAAATTACCGGCGTGTCTTTGGTCGCCTCATCGTTCCGCAATTTCTGCAACACCGCAAAGCCATCTAACTTTGGCATGATGATATCCAGTAAAATAATATCCGGTTTGACGTCCTTGGCCATCTCGTATCCGGCGGCGCCATCGTAGGCTTTATTGGTCTTAAAGCCTTCCATGGTAAATTTGGTGGCGTACATATCAGCCAGCATTTTTTCATCTTCGACCAGGAGTACGGAGGTCTGTTTTTCAGTCATAGGGAAAGGATAGCAGTATTTTGGCGGGTTTTCAAGCGGCTGGGCGTTGGGTGTGCCAATCGGTTACCGCTTGGTAGGCCTGGCCGATTTGGAACAACCGGCTCTCGTTCCAAGCCCGAGTCATCAGTTGAAAGCCGACCGGCAGACCGTCAATGAATCCGGCCGGCAGCGACATGGCCGGGATACCTGCCAAGTTTGCCGGCACGGTATATAAATCGGCCAAGTACATAGTTAGCGGGTCCTGGGTTTTTGAACCACGGGCGAAGGGGGTGCTGGGCGTGGTTGGGGTTAACAGCACATCAACCTGGTCAAAGGCCTGGTGTAACTCTTCGGTGATGATACTGCGAACCAAGTTAGCGCGGTGATAATAGGCGTCGGCGTAACCGGCCGATAAACTGAACGTTCCGAGCATAATTCGGCGCTTGGTCTCGGGTCCGAATCCGGCGGCTCGAGTATGGCGATATATCTCTTCCAAGCTAGATCCGTCACGCACCGATAATCCGTAGCGGATGCCATCGAAGCGGGCTAGGTTCGAACTGGCTTCGGCCGGTTGCAGTACATAATACGTCGCCAAGGCATCAGCCGCGTGCGGAACGTGGACCTCAACCAGCCTGGCGCCCAGTTTTTCATATTCGGCCGCGGCCGCTCGGACTATTTTTTCAACCTTCGGATCTAAGCCTTGACCAAAAAATTCAACTGGTAATCCAATCCGGATATTATTCAACGGTTGATTGATGGCGACCAGTGGATCATCCACGGCTTCGCGGCTGGAAGTCATGTCACAATCATCCTGGCCGGCCATGGCCTGATAGACGCGGGCCGCGTCGTCTACCCGCCGACTGAACGGTCCGATTTGGTCAAGCGAAGAAGCGAGCGCTATCAATCCATACCGGGAAACGCGACCGTACGTAGGCTTCATGCCTACCACGCCGCAAAAAGCCGCCGGCTGACGAATCGAACCGCCCGTATCTGATCCAATCGCCACCGGCGCTAGATCGGCGGCCACGGCCGCAGCCGAACCTCCCGAGGATCCGCCCGGCACCATCGCCGGGTTCCAAGGATTTTTTGTTTCACCCAGGGCTGAATTTTCCGTCGAAGTACCCATCGCGAATTCATCCATATTCGTTTTGCCCAGGACGATCGCACCGGCCGCTTGCAATCGGGCCACCGCCGTCGCGGTGTAGACTGCGGTATACTGCGCTAAAATTTTCGAGGCCGCGGTCGTGACTTCCCCTTGCATCAGTAAATTATCTTTGACGGCTATCGGAATACCTTCCAACGGACGGAGTGGCAGTCCATCCGCCAGCCGAGCGTCAACCGCTTGAGCTTCCTGAGCCGCCGTTTCGCGGATTCGTAAATAAGCCCCGATAGTCTTATCGGTTGTCTGGATACGTTCCAAATAGGCTTGGACCACATCGCCGCACGACCAGTCTTTCCGTTGGTAGCCTTGCTGCAATTCCTGAATGGAGGCTTCGGTTGGGTTCATGCAAAGACCGCCTTGACTTTCCAAAAATCATCCTGCCGTTCAGGCGCCTCCGATAAAATCCGGTCCACTACCCGACTGACGGCGGCCTGGTCGGGACGGAGCTGAGCGGCCGGTCGGTCGATCGCCCCGGGATTAATCGCCTCGACTTTTTGCAGCTGACCCACGTAATCCAAAATTTTTTCGATTTGATTCGGAAAGGCTTGCGTTTCGTCGGAAGTCAGCTCGAGTCGAGCCAAGGCGGCTAAATTCGAGACGTCGGGTACAGCTGAGGACATGCCCGTATGGTACCAGGCGCGTGGCCGGTTGACAATCGTCCGAACCTGCCGCAGACTAGAGGCGCTCTTCAAATCTTCGGTGCGGTACCGACAGTTGGGACTGGAAGTGGGGACCTCCTCCCGATTGTACGGGTGCTGGGCTGCACCCAGGGCCGCACCGAGCTTGGCCCGCCTCTTGCGTTGGATACTCCGGTCTTCGCCTTCGTGCGACACCAGGGGGTCCACGGAGGCGGGCTTTTTCTTACCGGTTGAGAAGTTTTTGCAAGGCCGCTTCGGTCAACACCGGGACATTGAGCGAACGAGCCTTGGCCAATTTTGATCCCGGCGCTTCACCGGCCACCAAATAGCTGGTTTTTTTTGAAACGCTGTTGACCACTTTGCCGCCGGCTTCGCGTATCGCCTGGTGCGCTTGTTCCCGCGTCATGCTGGCCAAGCTCCCAGTCACCACCACAGACTTTCCCTGTAAGGGTCCGCCCTGGGCAGCGGCGACCCGCGTACCGCTGACTTGTTTCGCTAAATTACGAACCAGGGCTCGATGGTCTGGGTCAGCAAAGAATTCAGCGATACTGGCCGCCACCACATCCCCAATATCATTCAGGCGCTCCAAGTTTTCGGGTTTGGCCGTTTGCAGCGCTGACAGAGTACCGAAATGCTGGGCCAAGGTCCGGGCGGTTTCTTCGCCGACGTGACGGATACCTAGGGCGAAAATAAGTCGATTGAGCGGAACGTGGCGACGGGCTTGAATAGCCGCGATAACTTTGGCTGATTTTTTATCGGCAAAAAGCGGCAATCCGACCAGATCGGATTCGGTGAGGGTAAATAAATCCGCCGGCTGTTGCACCAGCCGTTCGTCGACCAGCATGTCAATCGTGCTTGGTCCGAGGCCGTCAATGTCCAAGCCGTGTTTGGATACAAAGTGGTAAAGACGCTCGCGGTGTTGGGCCGGACAATCACGATTCACGCAGTAAGTAATTGCCTCCCCGGCTTTGCGCTTGACCGGTTGGTGACAAACCGGACAGCGGGTCGGCATCGTCCAGGCCTGCGTGTGCGCCGGTCGTAAATCGGGTAAGACTTTCATCACCTCGGGAATAATATCGCCGGCCTTTTGAATAATGACGGTATCTCCCACCCGAACATCCAAGCGCTGAATTTCATCCGCGTTATGTAAGGTCGCGCGCGCGACGGTCGTACCGGCGATTTGGACCGGCCGTAAATGCGCGACCGGCGTCAGGGCTCCGGTCCGGCCAACCTGCACATCTATCGCTTCTACGACGGTGGTGGCCTGCTCGGCGGAAAATTTCCAAGCCACGGCCGCTCGCGGCGTCTTGCCGACGAAGCCGAGTGTCTGACTGAGTTTGCGCTGATTGAGCTTGACCACCACGCCGTCGATCCAAAACGGAAGTTGCTGGCGCTTCTGTTCGGTTTGGAGATAGAAGCGTTGAATTTTTTCAAGATTTGCAGAGACCGCTGTCAGGGGATTTACCCGCAGGCCAAATTGTTTGAGTAACGCGTAACTTTCTTCCAGCGTCGCCTGGCCGAGGTCAGTCACGAGTTCCCAGGCGTAAAACTGCAAATTGCGGCTGGCGGTGATAGCCGGGTCGAGTTGCCGCAGGCTGCCGGCCGCCACATTGCGCGGGTTCGCGTAAACCGGTTTGCCGGCTTTTTTCTGTTGGCGATTCAGCGCCTCGAAGTCCGCTTTATGCATGACCACCTCGCCCCGGATTATGACCGTCCCGGTTTCGACTTGCCGGCGAACGTTTGACGGCAGGCCGCGCGTACGCAACCCTAAGGGAATGGCTTCCATGGTTTTCAGATTGGCGGTGACATCCTCACCCACCTGCCCATCACCGCGAGTCGCACCGGATACCAGCAGGCCCTGCCGGTAGGTCAGGCTAATCGCCAGCCCGTCCAACTTTGCATCAACCAGGTACTTGGTGGTGGCTTCCGGTCGCAGCTTACGCCAGCGCGTATCCCATTCCTGTAATTCTTCAAAGGAAAAAACGTCGGTCAAAGAAAACATCCGGACGGGGTGTGAAACTTTCTTAAACTCCGGCCGGGCCTGGCCGGCGACACGCTGGGACGGGGAATCCGGAGTGATCAGTTCGGGATACTCGGCTTCAATTTGTTGCAGTTCGTGTTTGAGTGAGTCAAGGGCCGCTTCGGAAATTTCCTGACGGTCTTCAACGTGCGTCAAGTAACGATGATGATCGATCGTTGCTCGCAATTTCTTGAGGCGGAGTTCCGCTTCGCGTTTCGTCAGGCTGGGTTTCATGCTAGGCTATGGCGTATGCGTTGGATTTGGATAAGTGGCGTGAGTATACTGTTCGGGCTCGTACTGTGGTGGTTCGGTCGCGGCTGGATGGCCGACCGGTGGTCGGCGGTTGCCGATCGATCACGACAAACGACCGAGCAGTTTTTGGTAATTGGCGACACCCACGGCGTCAATCCAATCTACCAACAAATGGTGTCTGAGGTACGTGATCGGCCCTACCGATTTCTGCTGCACCTGGCGGACGCGTCGGAAGACGGTACGGCGGAGGAGTTTTCGGCGGTCCGGATGCTTGAAGCGCAGCTCCACTTTCCAGTGTACCATACGGTCGGCAACCACGACATTGCCAGCGATCCTACTCGCCGACTGTTTACGACCGCCTTTCAGCAAGCCGCCTGGGGCAGCTGGACGATCGGATCCGTCCGGTTGATTATCCTTGATAACGCCGACCGCAAAGTCGGTTTTTCGTCAGACCAACTGGATTGGCTTGAAACCGAATTGGCCAAACCCCATGCGGGTCCCACCATCTTGGCCTATCATCGTCCTTTCGATTTACCGCTCGCCGATGTACTGGGTGACGATGAAACCGCCGCCTCGCGGGCGACCAATCAACGCTTGGTAGCCATCCTGCAAACCCACCCGGTTGATTACATATTTACTGGCCATCTTCATACCTATCTCGAATACACGGTCGCGGGCATCCCGGCCGTGGTCAGCGGGGGTGGCGGCGATCCGGCCCAAGCCGTCCTGGGCGGACCAAAAAATAATTTGTTCCACTATTTGATCGTGACCGTCACCGGGCAGAATCTCCAGGTTGACGTTCGGCACATTCAGCTTACGGAATAATATTGTCTTCCGAAAAAACCACGTAGCGCAGTAGACCCGAAACCGGTGGCTGCCAGAAGACGCGGGCGGTTTTAAGCGATTGGACGCGGTTATTACTGCTGCCCGCCTGGCCGGTGCTGGTCAGCAGGATCCGACTTGGGACTATCGCATTACTGCTGCATGGTGCAGTTTCGTCATCGCAGGGACTGGCAATTACATTCGTTAAATCACCGTTGACAGCTCTCAGTTGGATGCGATAGCCCAGTAAGCTCCCCCCGGTAAATGATTCAACTTTATCGCTTTGGTTGTTCTTCACATCCGAAAGATTAATATTTTGTCCGCTGCCCGAATAACTGTTGCCACCTGACTCTTGCAACACAATCCGGTTGCCGAACCCGGTACCGGCAGTCTTATCAATCAGTGTCCAGGTTACTTCTAAAAGCGCTCCGCACCCGTTGGTCGGGCAAGCCGCCTGCAGGCTAAGTCGATGGGGCGCGGTGTTCGTTCCATACCCGAGGAGGTCAATTTGCACCGTCTTACCATTCGGAAGCTCATCGACGCTGATCGGTTGCGCGTCCTCCGCGCCGGTTACGGAGACCGTCGCCGCATCAGATAGTCCATTCAGTGGCGTTGATCCAATCGCGGTCTCGCCAACGGTCGTTAGGTAACCTAGGCCAGTCGACCGGCCGGTTTTTATAACGGCCAGACCCCGCTCAATCCCGCTATCAGCAGCCAGTGAGGCTAGGATAAAATTGTCCAGGTTCCGTGCCTGCGTTATCGTCCGATTGATGATGACCGAAATGGCGATAGTCGAGGCGGTCACGGTCGCCATCAAAATTAAGGCCAGCAGCATGACAATGGCCGGACGTTCGGACGTAAATTGATGGCCTAGCTTATTGCGCATAAATTCGGCTTGTGGCGGTTGTTTGCAGCGTAATATCGGCCTGCTCGCCCGGTCCGGTATTGGTTGATCTGGTGTGGAGAGTAATTGTCACCTCTGGTTGCGTTACGGCGTTTTTACAGACGGTGGGTGGGGGTGTCACATCGGTGGCCACACAGCGCTGATCGAGATAACAAGAGCTATTGTCGGTTCCGACAGTAGTACAAGTGCAAACACCATTAACGTCATAATTACCAGCCCGGCAGTCCCCGGCTGCCGTCGGGACCGGTCGATAGGGGTTCGATTTTGGAATTATTCGTAAGCCGAAATTCAGGACCTGTAAATCATCCGGCGTTAGTTGCGTCCCGCCGGTGCAGTTCGAACCGCTGACCGCCGACTGAAAGAGTTTTTGATTTGCCAGGTAGTAACAGGTTGAGCTGTTATCACTGTTGCGAACCGCCAGCTCTCGCGGAACGTAATTAGGATTAGTCGACATTGTATTGGCATCATAATAGGTATAGTCGATGGAACCCAATCGGACGCTGCGGGCCAAGGATTCCAAGACATAGCGTCCGTCAGCCGCCACCCGTTGCCGAGCCAAGATGCCGCGTTGGTAGGCCTGGATATTCGTAAAGGCGGTGGTGCCGACCAGAAAGATAATCGAAAAAACCGCCGTTACAACTAACAGTTCAATCAGGGTAAAGCCGGCGCGATGGTTATTGCCAATCATAGAGACGTTCTTGAGCGGTTATCGATTTATTGCCGGTTCGATCGGTCCAGGTTACTTTTGAGGCAACATCCAGATAGGTGATGGTACGACTTGAATCTGGATCGGCAAGTATTTGATCGTTCGGGTACCGATTTGATCGTAATCGTCCGCTGATAACGCGAAGGGGTGCAACCTGGACAGGGCGTGTCTGCCAGGACGTACGTTGCGTGAATACCTGGTGATCGATCTCGGATCATAGTAAATTCGGGTGTCTGCGGTATCCGTTTTAAGTTCCCAGCCGGTTGATTTCAAGACTGCAACATAAATTCCGGTCCCATCGCCAAGCGGAATGTATCCGTCATCGATCCTTCCGGTGTCATCCCATTTAGTGGTTGTCCTGTTATTAGGGTCCGTCGGATGAATATCAGCCACGTTCTGGTCGCGGCGAATCCAGTTACTGTCACGAATGCCGCGAACTATTTCAATTCCTTCACGCGCAAAATTAGCGGCTTCGACCCGACTTTGGGTGACCCGGCCGGCGGTAATCGTTGACACAATCAGGGTCATCGACCCGACCACGGCCGCAATGATCACGCCGATGGCGATCACCATTTCTAGGAAGGTTTGACCGGAGCGGTGCATTAGGGGCAAGTGGCTAATTGACGGCGATTGACCGTGCCGGAATCGCCGATGATGCTTATACTGTAGCACAAATTCGCCTTGGTTTGCTTGAAGGTGATGGTGGCTTTGGAGGTATTAGGATTAGCTAGCGGTAAAAAGGTCAGCACCACATTCCCGTTCGGGACTTGATACACGGCGTGCACGACCGAGGCAACGTTGTCGTCACCATCCGTAATCCCGACTACTTCAACATCCTGTGGCAGAGCTTTCAGCGCAATGGTCGAATCGTTAGTGTCCCAACTATTGGCGGTATCCCCCGGCAGATCGGCAAACATCATGTAGTTGAGTTTATAGACTGGGTTCGTAGCGGACGGGCTGGATCCAACCCGAAACCACATTCCATATCCGGCTGGCAAGGATGCACCAGTCAACACACCTGACTGCGCATTGGATTGCATGTCCTGCAGGTCGATTTGGGCTTGAGCCACCGCCGCTTTGACCGAATCCCGTTCGCGTTGATTCGCAAAAGACACAAAGACAATCGAGGTTAGAATCCCAATAATCGCGATGCTCACCAATAGCTCAACCAGGGTGAAACCGGGTTTGGAGTTAGCGGAAAATCGCATGCGCAAAATACCAATCAATAATCTGTCCGCCCCACAGCCAGGCCACGAATCCGCCGGCCATCAAATACGGACCGAAGGCGATCGAACTTTGGCTGCCGGCCCGCTTGGTCAGGAGCAGCACTATGGCCACCAGGGCGCCGGCAAAATAGGCTAGCATCAATCCCAAACCGAGCATTCTCCAGCCGAGCAAAATCCCGAGCGCCAGGCCGAGCAAGACATCACCGCTGCCAACCCAACGCCGCCCGGACAACACGAACTGAGCGCCAAAGAAGGCGCCACCGGCCAAAGCGCCAAACACAATATCCGTCAGCGATAGTCCGGTCAGCCAAGCCGTCAACAGCGCGGCCACCCCAAAACTGAACGTAAACCCATCCGGAATGACCGACCAACGCGCGTCGTAGACCACGATTAAAATCATGGTGCTGACGGTCATCAAAGCGGCCACCACGGCCCAGCTGTTTCCCAAGGCTTGCCAAACCGCTACCCAGCCGAAACCCGACAACAATTCAACTAGCAAGTACTGCCAACTCAATCGGCGCTGACAATGCCGACAACGGCCCCGCTGCACCAGGTAGCTAAAAACCGGGATCATTTCCCACCAAGCCAACGGCGCGTTGCAGTGCGGACAATGCGAGCGGCCGGCTATAAACGATTGCTGGTGCTTGGTCCGCAGAATCACCACGTTTAAAAAACTGCCGACGGCGATGCCGAACAAGAAGACGATCGGCAGTAATTCTGGACTGGTGAACATTACCGAATTCCGGTTTTGGTCAACGTGTGTTGGCCGGCGGCTAATGACTGATAGCTACGTTCGAGGTGAAAGGTAATCCCAAAGTCATCGCGATCCGGTACCCGGCTGACCGTATACTTAAATTTGCCCGGGTCTTGCAACGTCCCCAAGCCCGTCAAATCTCCGGCGAAGCTGCAGGCAGTAACCGGGTCGCCGATCGCGCCGCACCCCTCGGCCGCCCCGGAGTAACTGGCCGATTGGGCATGCAGCACCGCGAAGGCGGCCGCTACCCGGGTCATGTCAGCAATCCGAATCGCATCCCGGGTCTTGGCCCGCTCAATGCTAAGCAGCAAGGAGGCGGCCAGAACAAAGACTCCAAACAGGGCCCCAACAATCAGGGTTTCGGCGAAGGTAAAGCCGGGTCGGTGTTTGTTTTGCATAGGTAGAGTATAGCAAAAAGCGGCTCTATCTGCACCTTTGTTATGATTGAACAGGCTCGTCACTCGCCAAGATGCGCTTCCGAAGTTGTTCGAGTTCCTCAAGCTGCTCTGTAATAGGTTGACGATTATAATATTCGTGAGTGGCGTAAAGACGAAGAACTTGATTGGTAACTTTGAGGGCTTGATCATTCTCCCCTAACCGATAGAGGGTCTGTGCATATTCAAACGCAATATCTGGATGAAACATTTTATCAAGTTCATACGCAGTTTGAAAATCTGCTTGTGCATTCACGACTTTTCCCTGAGCCAAACATACCCTTCCTTTGAGAAAATATAGTACATAGTCATAGTGATTAAAACGAATGGCTCGATCAAGTGTCTCGCGGGCGAGATCAAGATCATTATTTTTTCGTCTCGTCAGGCGGGCATAGATTTCGATTGCTACATCGTCCCGAAAGGGGAGCAGTTGTTGAGCCTGGAAACCCCGCTCGATTGCCTCTGAATCCCGTGATTGAGAAAAGGCCCGGTTGGCCGCCTGGCTGGCTTGCCAATCACGAATAATGAATCCACCAAACCCCAAGAGACCAACCGAAATTCCAGCTATCAGGATTCGAGTTCCAATTCGAGCTCCAGTGAGATGATTCGTTATCGTGTAACGCCCAATCCAGAGTCCAGAAATACACCACCAGGTAATTTGAACGGCCGGAAATTCCCAACTGAAATCAAATCCCGCATGTACCGCCACCGCAAGCCAACCAAGCCAAAGACCATATATCCAAGGATACAATCCAGTTGTTTGGGAGTGTTGCACCACGCGCCATCCCATCCAGCCGATTAACACAAACGAGCCAATAACGATGATGGTCACCAAGATCCCGGTTTCGGCTAAGAGTTGTGCGTATAAGTCGTGGACATAGAGTGGTTGTTCAAAAATTTGATTTGTAAATTGCGGTAGCACTAGCTGAAACGAACCAAGTCCCCAACCTGTCAACGGTTTGGCCAGAAACATTTGCCAAGCATTACGAGTAAACTCAATCCGCTGTTCAACGCTTTTTGAGCGCAACGCAATGGCGTTGTTGCGGATAGCTGACGGTAGGATCATGGCTGACCCTAAAACCACCAACGTCGCCACCACCATTCCAATCCGCTGGCGGTTTTGGTGTCGTAGCGGCCCTCGAACAAGGAAAATAAGCATTGAGGGAAGGCTGGCCATATAGGCCGTCAAGGATCCGCTAAATACAAATGGGACAAACAATATGCCAAAGCACACATAAGCCCACCATGTTTTTTTCCATTCTGACCATAGAATTGGCACAAGCAACCATACGCCGAAAAGTAAGTATCCACCTATCGCATTTGCATTTCCCAGTAATCCAGCGGTTCGAGCGGTGTGGGTCGTGAGCTGTAGAATGATTGCGTAGATGGCGCTTGGAATTTGCAACCCGATAATTACCCATCCAAGCCCCCGGATAAAGCCAGGTATGGATTGCCAGGAAGCGATCAGGATGAGCATAAAAATTCCGAGAAACCACCAAATATATTCAGTTAATCCTCGAGTTTGTAGCGCGCCTTGATGAATCGTTGCAATAGCAAGAACAAAAAGCACGCCCAATAGCCAAGCGACCGGTCGCCAAGGAATCGCTGCATATTGGCGGAGGGTCCAAAGTAATCCTGTCAAGGCTATTACCAGTGTTTCAACACCAATCACCATCCGATCCCACTGACCAGTGAATACAGCCGGCACGCCAAGTACGAGAATCAGACCCGTCAAAACAGGTAGGGGGAGTACTGAGAACTTTGCTTCTACAGAAGTGTCCATATGCTATGGACTAAGTATACACAATAAAACAAAAAAGGCAGCCAGGCTGCCTTTTTTGCCTACCGTTTAACTACGGACAGCTATTAACACCTGTACATGACTGCTCTGTCGCAGTTTCTGTGGCGACACCATTACTATTCACGTAGTAATATGGTGTGGCTCCTCCTTCAAGTTGCACGGAGATTAGGAACGCTTTTAAGCCTGCTTCTGCCTTATATTTATAGACCGAGAAATCGGCACCTCCTGACGGCGGATTTGGCCAAGCACCCATATAAGTTGGCACTAAACCAGCAATAGATATATCTGCGGTACCTTGACCACCGGTGTTTACCCGGTTAACGTTTCCGCTTGCGGGGTACTACGCCTACATCGTCATAGTAGAGCACTAGAGCCGTCCGGATTTGCGACAAGTCGCTCTTACGTTGCGCGTCTCGAGCCTTTTCACGGGCGCCGTTCAGCGAAACCAAACCGATCGCCGACAAAATACCAATGATGGCAATCACGACGAGTAGCTCGATAAGTGTAAATCCTTTCTTTTGCATTTCGTTCACCTCCTTTCGCTGAGAACAGCGCGAAAACCGAAAAGGTCAGAGATCACGGATCCCCTGATCCCTATGCGAATCGATTCTCCCGGCTGTTCGTTAGGTTTTTCATGTTATCCACAAGTAGTATAGCACTTTTTCGGCCTGTTGGCGACCGTTATTTTCCTCAATTAATCGCGCTTGAAAGGTTATACAGCGGCAGCAGGACGGCCATCACGATCACCGCCACCGCACCGCCCATGACGACCAAAATCAACGGTTCGATAATACTGACTAGGTTCGCCACCAAGTTTTCGAGCTCCTTGGCGTAAAATGCCGACAATTTGTCTAATATCAGGTCGAGTTTCCCGGTTTGTTCGCCGACGATCATCATTTGGGGCAACATTGGGGGGACAACTTTACTTTGGACAAAGACCGTGGCAATCGAGTTTCCGGCCTCGACTTCAGTAATCGTCTGTAACGTCAGTTCGCGGTACAAGACGTTGCCGATCACGTCTGACACAATCTCCAGCGAACGGGTAACCGGAATACCGCTGGCGACCAAGGTCGAGAAGCTGCGTGAAAATCGAACCAGATAAATTTTTTGGAAAATTTGTCCGAAAACCGGCAAGTGAAATTTAATGTTATCCCACTGCCGCCGACCAGCCGGTGTATGGATATAAAATCGTACCAAAAACGCGCCAATCCCGATCAGGGCAATCAGCAACCACCAATAATTCGTAAGGAAACTGCTGATCCCAATCAAAATCTTGGTGGCCACCGGTAATTCCGCGCCACCGGCTTCCAGAGCATCCGTCAATTTCGGGATGACGAAGATCATCATTAACGTTCCAATGATAACCATCGCCCCTAAAATGAAGGACGGGTAAATCATGGCGCCGCGAATCTTCTGGTCCAGGTCATAATCTTTTTCCTGCTGGTCGGCCAAGTAGTTAAGGGTTTCATCAAGTTTCCCGGTCGTTTCACCGGACCGAACCATGTGAATGAAGAAATCCGTAAAGGCCTGCGGATAGCGGGCCAAACTGGCCGATAATCGCGCGCCGCCGTCAACTTCATCGGCAATTTCGGAAATAATGATTTTGAAGGTGATGTTGGTGGTTTGTTTGACCAGGATGCGAAGGGCCTGCACGATCGGGACGGTGGCCGAAATCATCACCGCCAATTGCCGGGCAAACAGGACCACGTCCTTTTTTGGCACCCGGTTAAAGAAACCGAGTGACGATTGGAATATCGTCAGGTGCTTTCGCTCTTTGAGGGAAACCACGATCAATTCACGCTCTTTGAGCGTATCCTGGGCCACCGCCTCACTCGGCGCCTCGACGGCGCCCGTTACGGATGTCCCCTCAGGGTCTTTGGCTTTGTAATCGTAGACTGGCATACTATCGAATCAGGGTTTTCAACTGGTTAGGATCCTGGGCATGGGGCAGCGCGTCTTCGATCACAATCACGTTGTCCCGGACTAATTGTGCCAGTTGTCGGTCAAAAGACACAAGCCCCGGCTGTCGGGAAGTTTGGAGTACGTTGGCTAACTGTACCAGCGCCCCGTCACGGAGCACGGCTCGGACCGGCTGGGTCGGGATCATGACTTCCACCACCGGCACGACTCCGCCGCCGACGCGCGGCAGCAGTTTTTGCGTGATAATGCCGGCTAAAACATTGGCCAGCTGGGCGCGCGCCTTGGCCACTTCAGTCGACGGAAAACTGTTCAGAATTTTTTCAATCGTGCCGAGCACCGAGTCAGTGTTCATGGTTGAAATCACCAGCCGGCTAGCTTCAGCCGCGTCAAGCATGGCGGTGATTTCTTCACGGCTTTCGGCTTCCGAGACCACGATCACATCAACGTCATCCCGGTTAGCGGCGCGAATGGCTTGTTCGGTACTTAGCGCGTCGCGACCGATTTCGCGCTGCTCAATAATACTTTGGTTATTGACGAACAGGTGCTCGATCGGATGCTCGATGGTTACGATATTCAGGGTTCGGCTTTCATTCATGTCATTAATCAGGGCGTTCAGGGTGGTCGTTCGTCCAGATCCGTACGGTCCGGTCACCAGCACCAATCCTTTATTGAGTTTGACGAATTCATTGACCGCCTCCGGCAACTGCAAATCTTTAACATGCTTGAGTTCGGTACTAATGAAATGTAGCGTCATGGCTAACGAGCCGCGCTGATAAAACGCGCTGACTTTAAAGCGAACTTGCGGATTAAGGCTGTAGCCGAGCACAATTTCTTTGTTGGTTTCCAGGGTTTTACGCTGCTGCTCGGTCAAAAAAGTGCTCAGGACCGATTCCATAAAGTCTTCGGAGATGATTTGCTCGTCGGCCAGCGCTTGGAGCTGACCATTCACGCGCACAATCGGCTGGCTGCCGATCAGTAAATGCAAATCCGAGGCCCGTAAACCGGCCGCGGTCGTCAACATCCGATTGAGTGTAATGCTATCCGTTGCTCCCATGGGCCTGTTGCAAGACGTGTTTAATTTTATCAACCACCTCGGACGGCATGAAGTGCGCTTTAATCAAGTAATCGACCGCGCCCAGATTCAGCCCTTCGACCACATCGGATTTCTGGCCCAAGTTGGTGAGTAAAATCACCGGAATGTCTTTGGTGGCGGCATCGGCCTTCAATTGTTTCAAGACATCAAAACCATTGAGTTTTGGTAGCAAGATATCAAGTAAGATGAGATCCGGCTGAAACTTCTGGGCTTGATCCAGTCCGGCTTTTCCGTCAACGGCCAGTTGGGTTTCGAACTTTTCCATGCTAAGCTTGGTGACGTACATTCCGGCTAAAAACGCGTCATCTTCGATGATTAAGATTTTAGATTTCGCGAGGTCTTTATTTGGCATAGGTATACATATTAGGCGCGGGTCGCGTCGAGAACTTCTTCAACGCTGGTAAATCCACGCAAGGCTTTAATCATCCCGTCTTGTTTCATGGTGACCATCCCCTGGTTGGCGAAAGCGGCCGTAATTTTTTCAATTAAGTCACCGCCGCCAACGATAATTTTCTTCATTTCTTCGTTGATTTCCAGGACTTCAGAAATTGCCACCCGGCCCTTATAACCGGTATTTTCGCAGCGGGCGCATCCTTTTCCCTGCCACATTTTTAGCGGCGGCGTCAGGTCTATTTCTTTAGGGAGCGTCTTTTTCGATAACGGTTCCAACTCAGCCAATACTTTTTCCTGAATTTCATCCGGCATGGGAGTTTGCTGCTTACAATGCTGGCAGACCCGTCGCACCAGCCGTTGCGCCATGACCACATTCAACGAGGAGGCGATCAGAAATGGTTCAATTTGCATATCAATCAAGCGCGGCACGGCCCCAATTGAGTCGTTGGTGTGCAAGGTGGAGAGCACGACGTGCCCGGTTAGTGCGGCGTGGACGCCTAAGGCGGCCGTTTCATTGTCGCGGATTTCACCGACCATGATAATATCCGGGTCTTGTCGCAGAATGGACCGCAAGCCGGCCGCAAACGTTAACCCGACCTCCGGATTGACCTGCGATTGGTTAATGCCGGTCATGTAATACTCGACCGGGTCTTCAAGGGTAATAATGTTCACGCCCTCTTCATTCAGAATATTAAGGAGCGCGTACAAGGTGGTCGATTTACCGGATCCGGTTGGACCGGTTATCAGGAACATGCCGTGTGAGCGGGTTATTGCTTCCAGCATGACTTCCTTGTTGCGGCCTTCAAAACCCAGACCCTCAACCTTGATCAGTTCGCTGTTCGTATCCAAAATACGCATCACAACTTTTTCGCTGTTGATCAGCGGCAAGGTTGAAACGCGATAGTCAATATTGCGGCCGTCAATCACCATCCGGAATCGACCGTCCTGCGGCACCCGCGTTTCGTCAATTTTCAGGTTGGACAAGACCTTAATCCGGGCAACTAACGATGAGTGGACGTGCTTCGGGAGGGTCAACGAGGTGTGCAAGATACCGTCGATTCGGTAACGAATCCGGGTTTCATCGGCTACCGGCTCGATGTGCACGTCGGAGGCTTTGCCTTCAACCGCGTGACGCATGACGACCGAGACAATTTTTGAGACCGGCGCGGTTTTGACAACCTCCTCCAGCCCTTTATCAGAAATATCAACCGCTCCGATTTCCTTATCGGCGTCTTTCTCGGCGCCTTTCAGCGCCTCTTCCACTTCAGCCGACAAACTTTCGTACTGTCGCAAGACGTATTTGAGCGAAGCGTCGGAAGTCAGGTAATATTTGATCTGAAAATTATTCTTGCGGGCAATATACTCAATCGCTTCCAGGGCTTGAAAATTCGTCGGATCGACCATCGCAATCGAGACTTGGTTGTCGGACCGATTGAAGGCCACCATTTTGTAATTGGCCGCTAATTCCTGCGGCATGATATTCAAAATTTCGGCCCGGACAATTTTGCCGAACAAATCGACCGACGGCATGTTGTAGAGCGATGCCTTGGCTTTGAGCAGGTCCTCATCTCGAACCGCGCCCGAGTGCTCGATCACATGATCAAGCGTTTCCCGTTGCTGTTGCGCTTGGGCTTGCAATTCGCCAAGCTTGGCCGGCGTGATGGCCTTGGCCTGGAGCAGGATATCAGCCAGCGAGGCGGTCGTGGATACTTGCGGACCGGGCATAGGCTATTGAAATGGATTGGGATTGCCAGAATCTGCGTTGACGTTGACCGTCACGGTTTGATCGAACGACTGGAGGTCCTGATAGCGCGCATCGTTTAAAATCGTTTCTCCGAAATTGGTAATAACGGTTCGATTACGATTTTGGTTGACCAGCATGTCGTTACTGGTCGGAGCTAGGAACTGCTGGACTAAAAACCATCCAATCCCACCCAACACCAATACGACCACGGCGATGATGATGGTGCGATTTGAACTGGTGCGACGTTTAACAAGGGCCATGGCTAGGAAGATGTTTTATCAGGAACGTAATACGTTCGAACTACGATGGTATAAGGTGAGGAGGTAGTTTCCGTGTCGCTGGTTTCGGCCGTGTGCGAGAAGCTGACCGATAATACGTCAAATAATCGCTGGCTGGATTCAACCAGCGTCATAAAGCGCTTGAAGGCTTCGTAACTCGTTCCGCCGGAAACGGTCAGATTAATATCTTCCGTTTTGACATCCAGCGCCGTGGCGGTACCGGCCGGCGCCGTATCCGGCGTCGTCGCGGTGGCCGATGATCCCGAGGTGCCAATCTGGCCGGATTCATTGACCGAGATAGAGGACAATTCCAAGTTGGCCGTTCGGGCAATATTTTCAAGCGTCAACAACAGGCCCGGGAAATCGGATTCGGTCGGCAGGAAGGCGTCCACCTGGGCTAATTGATCCTGCGGTAAGGCGGCTTTAAATTTGGCCACGGATTTCTTGAGTGAGGCCAGATATTCCTGTTCACTCGACAATTCGGATTCGACGTTCGCTTTTTCCAGGATGCCGGATGTGCGCAGATTCGATATCTTCGTGTCGAGCACTAAGAAATAGCCGCCGACCATGACCAGCACCACCAGCACCCAGACCGTCCAGCGGTAATAGTCAGTTAAGAGCGATTGGAGAAAACTTGGGAATTTCATGAGGTGGTGTCAGTGGTTGGTGCCTGATCCTGGAAAACCGACGGCAGAATTTGCAGATTGACGGAGAAGGTAACCTGATCGCCCAGTTCAGTCGTGGTTCGGGTGGCGCCGGTGATATCAAAGCTCGAAATGAAATCTCCGTTGGCGACCGCTTGTTCAAACACCAAATACTGCTGCGCGACGTGTTCGTAGGTGTCCGTCCGGGCGCCAAGCGTCAGGCTGCCATTGATATCCGCCGCGAACGATGTGCCGTAAAAGACTTCCGGCAGTGTATAGTGCTCAAGCTTGGCGAACATATTGGTCCAGTGGACATGGTCATCAATCAGCCGCCGAATGGCGCTGATCTTTTGGGTGGTTTGCTGAATGGTTTTCTGCTCGCCTTTCAGATCGTCAATTTGCTGACGAACCTGCGCTAGCTCCGTTCGCTTGGTAGTAATTTGGTTGGCAATCGAGCGATCGGCCAGGCTCAAACCGAAATAGGCCAGCCCGACAACCGCCGCCGCGCCCACCATCCAGCCAACCAATGACAGCAGCACCATCCGCGGTTTAAAGCTGGAAACCAAATCTTCCGACAGCAGGTTAACATCAAAATTGTCATCATCTTCCGGCAAGGGAATAACCGCCGGCCGGCTGGAGCGCTTTTCATTGATGATCCGCTGATCCGGTTTTGATTTGCCGAGTCCCATCCGCCCTTTATCGGCTTTGGCTTGCCCGAGCGTCGGGTTCGAATGCCCAAGCATCGATCGGAACATTTTGCCAAATCCCCCGCCGCCGGCCGTCGGGTCGGTCATTTCCGGCTGCCCCGGCTTCTTCGGCGGCTTGGGCGGCAAGTCCGGGGATTGCGTGTCGTGAATTAGGTTAACTTCCGGCATAGCAAATTTTTAGGCGACGATCTCCCGCATCCCCAAGCCAATCGAAACCGCGAAGCGCGGTCCAATTTCCTGGAGCACCGGCTGTAGATCAACCGGGTAGACGACGCGCGCCCACGGGTCACCGATAAACGTTTTGAGCGATAGGGTTTTTTCCAAGTATTCCGGCAGATTTAACAAAAACGATGAGCCACCGGCCAGGATAATCTTTTCAACCGGCGCCCGGCCCTGGTTACGATAGAGATTCAGCACAAACCGAATTTCATTGATGATTGAACTTATCACAAATTCAATCGTTTTCGGAATTTGGGAAACCGATTGGCCGGTCGAAATGCCGAAGTCGCGTTTGAACTGTTCGGCGCGTTCGAGATCGATGTTCATACTTTGGGCAATGGATTTTGAAATGGTGTTGCCGCCCACGTCGATGCTGCGGTTGATCAGCGGTATGCCGTCGACGAAAACCGCGATGTTGGTGGCCACGGCGCCGATATCGACGATCATGACCGGGGAGGAATCCGTGCCGATCAAGGATCGTTCCAGGGCCAAAGCCTCCGTCTCAAGATTGATCATCTGGAGTCCGGCGCCTTTGGCAATGTCTAAATAGCGTTTAACCAGGTTTTTCGGCGCGGCCGTGATCAGGACTTTCAGGTTCTTGGGCTGGTCGGTTTGGGCTTTCGGGTTTTTCGACGAGTTCTCTTTGATTAATTTCCAGTCTAACACCAATTCATCGATCGGCAGGGGCACGAATTTCTTGGCTTCCCAGCGGACGGCTGCATTCAATTCTTTGCGGGTCATCAGCGGTAAACTGATGATCGAACTGAAAACCGTGAAGCTTGGCAGGGCGGTAATCGCCTTATTTGAGGTAAATCCGGCGTGTTTGATTAGCGATTTTAGCGCGCTGATGACCGCTTCCTTGCCGGCCGTGGCGTCGCTTTTGACTATATCGAACTTCTCTTCGACGTAACCGTAGGTCATCAAACGCGGCCGACCATTATCGTCGCCCATTTGGACCACTTTGATACTTGAGGTCCCGATATCGATGCCAAGAAAACTTTGTTTTGGGTTGAATGTTGCCATAACGGCGGGTCAGCAAATCGGTGAATCTGGCCGGCCCGAATGTTGAAAAGAAGTCGTGCGAGACCGCTTTAGTATGGCACAAAAAATGGTCAAAGTCAAAATAACCGCTACCTGTGGAGAACTTTCCAGGTACAAAAACTCCTTGCGATTGTTCGTTTCGCCTTCTGTCCCGATAATGTTACTCGATGCTTACGGCCCGGTGCTGACACTACTTGGTAGCACGCCGGCGAAGTCGCGAAAACCTTGCGGCGGATTGGATTGCAGCCGACCGTCGTTGATGATGACTTCTGACGGCAACGGCGTTTCAACCGTGCCGGCGAAGGTCCGGGCGAAATAGAATTTATGAGCCAGCATTATCCCCCGAACCGTCAACGGGAAATTGTTTGGTAAATTGCGGGTAACGGTACACTCCGTCGGCGGTGAATCACCATTGTCCGGTTGGCCGGTGCATATCGTTCCGGTCACATAATAATTGCCGGCCAGCTCGGTCACGCCGTTATCAATGATCAGATTGCCTTTGACAACAACCATCAAGGATGCTAATTGACGGAGAAGCGTTATTGACGGTGATAGAGAATACACAATATCTTTATCGATCCGCAGGTTACCATTTATAATCAGGGTTCCCGCCCCGCTGACAAAACTGGAACCACTCAAGCCACCGTTAAGAATAGTGAAACTCCTGTCGATTGTGTAGGTTTGCGTGCCACCCGCCTTACCCGCGACGAACACTTTATCCTGGAGTTTGGTTGTCGAATTACCTGCACCAATCATTGCATCCACAATGCTCCCACCGCTGTCGCCAAGCGATGTGACTGTTTGACCAAATTTATTAGTCTTATTTGTGGAGTCTGTCACCGTCTCTGCGCCCTGTAAATCAATCCGGCCGAGCGCGGTTTCAAACAAGTTTTTTTGTGACGCAAACGGAGTAAACGACGCGTTATTTTTTTCGGTGTCATAGGTCGCGACTTGATCAACGGTCAGCGAGGAGCAAAAATTATTTATCGAGCCGCCGGCCGAAACTACGTAACTGGCGTTACACAAATTGCCAGGCGCCGGCAACGTATCCGGGGCGCCAATGTTCCCCTGCGAGTAGACATCACCCAGTCGGGTCTGAATATAGCGGCGAGTCCCTTTAATCACATTCCCGAAATTCAACCAGCCGTAATCCGGGCTCCAGGCATAACCGGAGAATTGTCCGGTGATCGTATCCAGGTTTACCCCGTATTGATCGCATAAGGCGCCGGCGGCGCTACAGGTCGCACCTGTAAAACTGCACGTCCCACCGTTGCATTGAGTGTCATTCGTGCAAGCGTCGTAGGCATTGGTTGATTCACTCGAGCAGAAAGAGGCCGGCTTACAAGATTCATTCGCCGTGCACTCCGAATCCACCGTGCAAGTATTTTTCGTGATATCTCCACCACAATATTTCGTACAGCTTGCCGCCTCAGGTTGACAACTCCGCTGGTCCCCATCTTGGCAAAAAGCACAAGACAGGTCACCACCGCTTAAGGCACAGGCCTGACAGGCAATCAATGAATACGTACCGCCGATGTTCACTGGCGTTGGTGTATTAACGGGTTTTCCACGTAAACTAATCCAACCGCGGGAACTATCGCCGTTCGGGTCACTCGAATTGGCCAAGGTCATGAAGCGGCCAACGCCCTGCAATTTTCCGGTTGTTGCGTCCAGGCAGGCGCCGCCGTTGTCGCAGTAATTGCGTTCCCCAGATCCAGCCTCAAGTTCGGCCGGCGGTGTTCCAATATCATTAGCATCAAAGCTCAACCAACCGCCGCCGGCGCAGGCCAGCGAACTGGCATTGTTTTCGTCACACTGCAATCGCGTATTCGGCAGACTTTGCAATTTTGAGCTGCCGACGCTGGCCCCGCTCGGCAAATCAGCCGAGCCGAACGTACAATCCGCGTCATGTAAACAAATGAAACTTTGATCGTATTCGCAGTGCCCGTAACAATCAAAATCACGCAAGCAGGCACGTGTATCATCCTCCTGACAGGTGCGGGTGGCTGGATTGCATGATCCGGTCATGGTGTACGTAGTGGCTGGTTGCGGTAAATCCGGATCTCGCGCATTGGCGCCCTGGCAGCTGCCGAGAGCGATCGTTTCGTTGTCCGAATTACTGTTTCCGGCCGCGTAATTTTTTCCGAACCAGGCGCGTCCGCTCAAACGATTATCCTCGAGCGTCAATCCGTAGGCGTCAATTTGCCGCTGGCAAAGGGATACGCTGTTCCCATCCCGTTGATTTAAACAGCTAGTCGAAATCCAGCCCAACCCGGCATTTTGCCCGCCGTTGGCCGGACTTGCATTGCCGGCCCAGACATAGCCCGAGACGTTGCCGGACACCCGTTGGAGCAACAAACTGCTCGGCCCGACCGCAAAGGCGTGCTGCTGTCCGATAGCGCTGACCGCATATAATGGATCACTGGTATTAGCGGCAGACTCAACCCGGCTGGAGAGGCTTAAAAAATTTCTGTCAGAATAAATAATACTAGTTCCATTATCTCCGACGGCCGTTATTTCTGCTCCCACCAGGGAATTCGCTGACGGGCTGTCCACCTGTTCAACACGGAGATTATCACACCAAACTTTCGCTCCATAGGTCGCTTCGCAGCTAACTTGGAGCTGCATGCCAAAATACCCAATCCGCGGGTTGGAAGTGGCGCCCTTAATCGGATTGGCGTATTGATTATTTTCCTGGGAAACAACCATTTCAAACGGAATATAGCCGTCGGTCGCGCCCTGGTTGATGGTCCGAATTTGCGTCCGATTTTCGAACGCGCAGTCCGGAGCGGTGGCCTGCCCGACGTTACCTCCGACGCATCCAATCGCGATGCCGCCCTGGGGAATGGTTGCGGCCGGGTTCGGAGCAACGGTACCGGGAAATTCCACCTTGTATTCGCCGGAAATTTTATAGCGAATGCCCGGAATTGTTGAAAGGCGGATGGTGTTCACCGCTGCAACCGAATGTTTCGTGTTTCCATTTGTTCCATTCGTACAATCGGATATGCTTGAATAGGTGGGTCGTGGTTCAAGCATCAACGCGTAATTGCTTCCCCCTGACCCAACTTCGGTCGAGATCTGGATTTCTTTGGTACTAATACCGACTTTATTGCTCCCCCCATCGCAACCAGTGCTGCTGAAACCGCCGGCGCCCTCATCAGTAAGGGTCCAAACACTTGGATTCACATATTCACCGGAAGGGTTTGACGATTCCCAAGATTCGAAGTTGCCATTGCGCAAGAGGTTGGATGATGAACCCTGTTGAATTGGAATGCTTGAAACATCATGCAAGATGGTCTCGCTGGGAGCGATCTGCGTAAAACCAGCGGCAGATTGTTTCTCACTCAGCCGCCACAAACCGTTGCTGGCCGCAACGTAGACCATATTGGCAAGCGGTCCGTTCGTCGAATCAGTAGGATAGTCAGTCGTTTGGACCGTCACCCCGAAGAAACATACTCCCGAAGCAGAACCGACTTCTGTAACTTGATTGCCGACGACTTTATACAAATGCCCGGATTGAGCACCCGCATTGGTACAGTTTCGATCAAGTTCACCCGTATTCGATGTCGTGGTGGTGATATAAGCGGTTCGATTTTCCCCAAAAGCGATATCGGTGATATGTTCGGTGCTCGGAATTGGCGAACAAAGTTTTTTCCAGGTATCCTTCGTATCCGTTATTGAATCATAATATTTGGTATGTTGGAGGAGTAATCCGTTCTTACCCCCTGCTAACATGGGCGTTCGGTAACCTTTAGCCGCGGCAATCGCGTACAATTCGTTGTCTACCGCGGGATTATTACCTCCCGAACAAGTGGTGTCTTCAAGATATGATGGCAGGGTGGCATTGAGGTCAGGATTGGTGGCGGACGTATTTGCATAATCTAGAATAGTGGTCGTTGCTGAACCTGATCCGTCTACATAATTTGTCTGTTTTCCAGCAAACCAAATTTCGGAATTACCGCTGCCGGTGTTATATTGCCCGGTGACGGCGTTTTGTTCACCAAGGGTACCGATAGCTGCGGTGACCTGGTTTCCTGAAGAATTAATACGAGTGAGTGACGTCATCGTTCGCTGCCGCCAACGCTGACCGTCAAACCGGTAGATGCTTCCATCAAAAACGTTTGCTCCGGCTTTGTCTTTATTCTGTCCCACCGCCCAGGCTTCAAAGAGCTGATTCGAAGTTACGCTAGCTTCTGGGTCGTACGGGTCATTGCGTCTGCTGACTGACCCATCCACCCGGTAATACGAATAAACTCCCCGAAAATCGGTCGGGGAAAAGTTAGTGGTGGTAATCAGCGGCACAGCTAATTCGGCCATGGTCCGTTGTACGCCCAAGAACACTCCGGTCATGGCAATCAAAGCGATAATTAGAGAGGCCGGGAATCGGTATCGATGAATCAAACGACGCATAATCTAGGGATATAAACCAATACACCCGGTGGCGCTGCTGCCATTGGCGCAAAAACAACGGGGGGTCGGATCAACCGCGGAACAATCGTTTAGGCCACCCCCGTTCACGTCATCACCCACCCGAATTGGGGTGCCATCCAGTATTCCGGCATCCAGGGTTGAACCGATGCCATCATTGCCGCTGTACCACACCGGTAATTGGGTGCTGTCGTAAGCGGATTTCACGGTTAACTGGCCATTGACCTGTAAATCCCCGCCAATTTCAATCGCATCGTTTGAACTCAATGCGTAGCCGGAAGGGTTGATGTTTGAGATATAGAGCGCGGCCGCCGGATTATCAGCCACCAAACTGACGGTTGGGTTGGTGCTTGAACCGCCGGTCAGCTGGACTCCCCAACTTTTATCAACCGGAAGTAAACGCAGGCCCAGCAGTTCCCAGGTTCCACCGCCGCCATCAGCCGGCCAAGTGTTCCGACACGCCCCGCCTAAGCAGACACTGCCGGGTACATCCACATTCACCGCAGCGCCCGAACGGCTAAACTTGACCGAGAGGTTGGCGGCCAAAGACGAGGGGCGCAGATAAATATCCGACGATGATGAGGCGATGTCCTGCCCGGTGGCGCCCAGTTCAAAATAGCTGTCACCCGTGCCGCCGGGAACAATCGCCACCACCCCTTGATAGGCTGCCGCTCGGGTGGTCGCACCGGGTGACACCGGCGCGGCCATCGCCGAGGTTGCCAACAATCCGCCCGCCATCAGCAAGGCGATACCGGCGGTCAACCAGTTCATCCATCGAGAATTGTTGCGGACGGTTTGCATAGTTAAATATGATTCCACATTGGCGCGCATTTCTTTCCGATATCGGTGGCTACACACAAGCAGGCCAACGTTTTGTCTCCACCCGGATTTGGTTGGCCAAACGGACCGAGAATGCTGGCGCATGATGCAGCGGGTTCCAGCGTGACATTCTCAAAGTCGCCAAATGGTGACACGTAGCGGTCGGCATCAAGTCCTGAACCTTCACCTTGGTGCGGCGCAATACCCGCCGCCGGATATCCCGGATGCCAAACCTCGCTTCCATTCACGTAAATTTTTCTTCCCACTACCGTCTCCCCATCCGAAAATACGTTGCCGTCGGCTTGCATGGCTTGGGATAATCCGCTAGTGTCCCGATTAATAACCTGTAATCCGTAATACCCCGAACCATGAACATCCAGAGCGGGTCCGTTCTGGACACGCTGGCTTGAGGTTCCAACGCCGAGCGCGTAGGTAGCCGTATTGGGTTCCAGGTAGCCACTGTTGACCTGCCAATAATTGCCGCCGCCGGCCGTCGGCCAGACATCCCGGCAATCCTGGCTGCCGCTCCCGTTTAAACAGAGTTTCCCGGTTATCAAGACGTCTTCGGCGCTCCCATTTTTGAAAAAACGGATGCCTCGAGATTCCGGAAGCTGGGGACGAAAATAGAGGTCGCCGGTTGAGCCAATGTCCCGCCCGTTGTTACCGATCTCCATGGCTTGGCTGCCGTCCAATATCGTCAGGACTCCGCCATAGACGCCAAGTTTTGTAAACGGCGCGCTGTTCGGCCCGTTCGTAATTGGCCCGGCCTGGGCTGGCAACATAGTAACCAGCGCGATGACGGCGATCAGGCCGAGAGCTAACCAGGTGTGAGATGTGAATCGGAGACGCAACATACTAGTTAAAATTTTCCGTACAAATATCAGCCCCTTGTCCGGCTACCGAATTATAAAATGTTTTATCATTCGTTAATCGACAATCACACGAGCACGTAAAATTATTCGTATTCCCATCATACGAGCAAGCGGATTGCCCGCAGCTGCCGGTATTGTAATGAATAGAGCTGCCGGTAAACGAACAGCTGGGGTCTTGGGTCCCCTGACATTTAAATCTCGCGGAGCATTCGGTATTGCAGCGACTGTTATCGCAACTTATCGGTAACCCCTGATACAAAACCATATACTGTAATAAATCACCGTACAGGCAAAAATCCGTCCCCGGCGGGCCGCAATCATCATTATAGGTACAGCTGGTGCTGTTATTATTTGCACAATGACCTTGGCCAACATCAACACCAGGTTCGGGATCTTTGGCACATATTTGGGCCTGCGCCGAACAGAGTTGGGAACAAGTCCCGCCGGGACAGTCCCCTGCGCTGGAACAAGTTCCGCCGGGACAGTCCCCTGCGCTGGAACAAGTTCCGCCGGCATTGCTGCCCCCCACACAAAGTTGGGAACAAGTTCCGCCGGCATTGCTGCCCCCCACACAAAGTTGATTGTCGGGGGTGTGCAGACAAAGGTATTCAAGATTTGATCCGGTGTTAGTTTCAATATCTTTCCAGAATAAATCGTGATAATTTCCGGCCGCGTGGCTGGCTTTGGTGAAGGGTAAATTCGTCGTTCCATCAAACGTGTCGGCATCGACGCCTCCATAATTATCATTTTCTGCATTCCAGGGGACCACCGCATAGGTATAGCCGTAGGAATACAAGGTTGGATAGCGAACCTGGTAATTCCCGTTCACTAGGGTGCTGCCGCCGACGTAATTGCCGCTGCCGGGATCATACCCGGTGGTAATGCGCTTGGTTACTTGGACGGCCGAGCCGGCATAATTGGCGTAGATTTCTCCGGCTTGGCCGCTGGAGGACGGGATCGGGTTGGTAAATGTACCAATCCGGATGCCGTTATTCCCGTCGGTCGGCTGCAAGTTCGACGGAGAGCCGGCAACTTGCCAATTCGGGTCGCTAGCACCGCCAGCTGACCAGGCGCTCCGGCAATTTGATAATGTTCCTAAACAAATTTGGCCGCTCGGGATACTGAAATTCGCTTTGCCGGACCCGCTGTCTTTGTAGATGTAGGCAATGTTATTCGGAAAGGTGTCCGAGGGACTCGTATACGTTGGCTGCATTGCTCCCGGGCGCAGGAAAATATCTCCGGTTGAAGCAATCTCTCGTCCGGCGTTTCCGAACTCCATCACGCTGTCCGTCGCACCGCCGGGAATGATCGTGATTACACCTTGGTAGACGCCGATCTTAGTGAAGGGCTCACCATACTGATTGGTTAACGGTCCGGCCTGGGCGGTTCGGGTAATCAATCCTGCCACGATGACAACCAGTCCAGCCACTGTCACAATGCTTGGCCAACTCCGGTATGAAAATATGGTGCGTTTCCGGGGCATGCTATTGGCAATCAAAACTAAATTGATCTTCCTGAATTTCCGGCCAACAGAGTCCGTCGTTATCATAAATTGGGCTAATGGAAACTTTCATAGGTCCGCCCGCTACGACTGATTCAAATTGCCAGGCCGCATTGGCTACGCCGTTCCCCGTCCCGGTCCAGGCGAGCCCGCCTTCAACCGGTAATCCTCCGACTGCAATCGGTTGGATCAACGGCGGATTGGCAGTTTGGACTTTGACGTACGGGTCAACCGTAATTGATCCAAGATCGCTCCAAGCGGAAATACATTGCCCGCTCGGACTCTCGCCCGCGCCTTTACCGCGTTTTGTAATACCGTTCAAGCAGAGTAAACCAGGATTGGAATTCTTATCTTGTTCAACGCTCAAGATGCCAGAAAAACGCGCCGCGAAAGCCCCGCGGTCGAGGTCATCGGTCGCGAAGATGCCCACTTGTGTACCGAGTACTCCGATAGCCGGATCGGCAATCACCGTTGCAGCCGGCGTACCGCCTGAACCTTGGAGTGCCGCGTACCCGGTTTGTCGATAGGGTGTATAGGAATCTATGAGTGATGGATCGTCAACGAGTTGATCAGGATTAACCTTGACCAAGGCACCGCCGACACTGCCACCTAAGTCGCTCCAGGCGGTGATACAGTTGCCGTTTGGATCCGAACCGTTCAGACACAGCGCGGCTTGATTGACCGTGTCACCGATTACCAAAGAACCAAGCTTAACTTGTGTGTTGCTTGAGGTATCGAGAAAGGTTGCGCTCCGTCCGCCCGGCGGTGTTGAACTGGGTTCCACGTAGATCGCAATCGCCGGCGCGGCAATCGCCAAACCCAAAATGATCAAGATCGCCAGGCTGGTGGATGGTACACGCAAGGTCAACATATTATGGAGTTAAGGTTCCGCCCCCTCCGCCGCCTGAGGAGAACGTGGCGGTCACTGATTTATCACCGTTCATGAGTATACTACAGCTCTGACCCGAGCAGGCGCCGCTCCAGCCGGTAAATGTATAGCTGGGGAGAACAATTGTATCTAACGTTTCCGTAATCCCATACTCATACACGACTTGCGTGCTGGTACATGACGTGCTGCAGACAAAGCTGTTATTGTTGCCCAGGACACCGCCGGCACTGGTCGGGCCGGACTTGGTTACATTCAGGTGCACCACCTTGATGGAATCGGTGGCGGCGTTCGAGTAGCGGGGGAAATGGTTACCTTGGTAGGCGCGATAATAATAGGTTGTACCGGATACCACGTTGCTGTCGCCGGAGATACTGACCGATGATCCGCCGTTAACGCTGCCGGCGTAGATGATTGTGCTGCCGCCGACCGTCATGCCGGTGTAATACAGCCGACCATTCTGCGGCTCGAATGGATCGCTGGCATCGGTACTGCGGGTTACCAGGAGTTGAACGGTCCCGCTCGGGCTCTGCGAACCGGTCGTGATGGAGAATTTTACTTCATTCTCTAAGGTATAGAGTGAAAGCGTCGGCTGACCGACGGTCGCACAATCAATCGGGCAGTTCCCCTCCGAGGCGCAAAAGCCGTCGCCGCAGGTACACGGCGCCGAGCCGCAGGATGGTGTGGTGGAAAACCCATACGGATCACCGGCCAGAATCGAACCAACCGATCCGACGCCGTTGCTTGAATCGGTAACCGTTGAGGCAGTCAAGGATACACCGCCGTATTGTTTCGAGGCGGTGCCATAACTAAACGGCGCGCCGGCCGTAGATTTGCGTAAACGCACATAGATAGTGCCTGAGCCGGTTAAATCCTCCCAGGCTGAAATACAACTTGATCCCCCGGTTCCGTTTAGGCACAACTGCCCCGAAGAATATCCGTTATACGGATAGGTGTTGCCGGAAATCAGGAGGTTCCCGGCAAATCGGCCGGCCACATTATTGGCATTGCCGCCGTTGGTCGCGTAGATTCCATACAGATTAGACTGCTCGCCGGGTGACCCGGAATTCGGGGCGGTACAGTCAGAACTTCCGGTACAGGATGATTGTTGATCCCCCGAACAAAAACATGATTCTTGGGTTGACTGGCTTCCGCAAGGAACCTCATTAGCGCTCGGGTCCAGTTCAACGCACTGGTGCGGCGCCGCAATCACGGCTGAATAATTTTGCTGATCACCGGTTGAGGTAACGCGCGCGAAGCCGGCCTGGGTATCATAATTGCCATAGCTATTCGGGTTACTGCTGGGTGCGGCTTTATTCAGACGCACGAATTGTCCGCCCAAGGCCGAATCAATTTGATCCCAGCTACTGATACAGTTTGTCGAATCTCCGGTCCCAACGCCGGCTGTCGGATTTAAACATAAAACGTTACTGCCGCTGCCAATGGTCAGGTCGCCGGCTTTTTTTTGCGCGCTATCCGAAGCGTTCAAAGGTGGCGCGATTTGACCGTCGGGCGGGTTGTCGGGACGTGGAATATACGAATAGGCGGGTTGGGTGACCCAAAAGATGCCGCCAAACAACGCGACCAAGAGCACGAAAATACTGGGTAAACGTAGTCGGGTCATGGGCTGCAATCGCTCGGACACTGCGTCTGTTCGTTATTTTCCGGTGAACAAATTCCGTCTCCGCATGTGTATGAAGCTGGGGTGCTGGCCGCCGGGTGGCCGGCTACCAGGGAACCCACAATAATTGGGCCGTTGATCCCGATGTTACCATCCTGCGGGGTATAGACCTGCCCTGACTGCAGCTCTAAGACATCATTCGGAACGCCGCCCACGACCTCGGCCCAACTTTGTTTACAGTCATCATTCAAACAAATAGACGTTTGCCCGCTTTCCGGCAGGATGACAGTTTTACCGGCCAATTGGCCAGCATAATATGAAGAGGTGGAGCTAGCGGCTTGGATGCCGGTTGAATTATCGATGCTGTTGGCCTGGGCCAGCAGTGAAATAAACTGGAATTTAGGCGAGTTACCGTCCGCCTGGAAGGTAATAAAGCCGGAGTCGGCGGTGGCGCCGGCTTGTTGACTCGAATTATAAAGGTGTAAATAGTTACCGCTGGCTTGCGACGCGATATCGCTCCAGGAAGAAATGCAATTGGTTGGATCGGTCGTCCAGAGATTCGCATCGGCATTCAAACACAGCCGCGCACAGTTGCCGTTTTCACTCGTCGTGCAATGAGCTAGCTGGCCGCCCCTTTCACCGAGAATAAGCGAACCGGCCTTCGTTTGGGCGGTAGTTGATCCATTTAAAAATTCTAGGGTGCTGCCACCCGTCGGAACGCCGTCTGGGGGTGGTCCATTTGGTTCAACGTAAGCTTGCGCACCGGCCACCAGCGGGAAGATAAGCGCCCCGGCCAACAATACGGCGGCCAGGGAAAAACGGGAACGGGATTGGATTCGATGTTTCTTTTTAGGCGTTTTCACGACAAGCAATCTACAAAACGACCGCTTGAGTATACCAAATTTCGCTTGCCAATGCAACTCCTCGTAATTCCGAAGATCGTCACAATTTCACCATAGCCAGAATCGCCGGAATTGCCTATACTAACGGATGCTCCGTATGGAAAACCCCCTGTTTCCCGATCAACACCAAAAAGACGTCCGTCGCGTCGCGGCCTATAGCCTAGTGGTTGCAATCGGACTGATGATTGGCGTTGGTTTGTATTTGCATTTTCAGACTCCCGCCGTCGTTCCAACCCCCGCCCCCAAGACGCCGGTGGCCGCTACACCCAGCTATTTTACCGACTTTTACGGCTTAATCCGCCAAGTCACAGATACCGGGCTGGTTTTAGAGGCCACCATCGTCCAACCCTCCGGACAACGCGTAGCCAAGCAGTATACCGTCCTGGTGAATGATAAAACCGCGGTCCAACAACTCTCCACCGACGGTCAAGCTACCGATTTACCGCTGCATGATCTGCAGGTAGGAGAATTAGTCCAGGCGTTTGGCACTGAAAATTTGGGTCCGATCGATCATTTCGCCGCAACCCGAATTATTTTAGTTAAAAATTCTTAATCACGAAGGGAACGACTTATGAGCATACTTACTTGGGTGATTGTCGGGGTTATTGCCTTGGCCTTGCTGTGGCTGATGGGCGCGTACAATGGCCTAGTCCGGCTCCGCAATCAAACCGATGAGGCCTGGTCGGATATTGACGTCCAGCTTAAACGACGCTTTGACCTGATCCCCAACCTGGTTGAAACCGTCAAAGGCTACGCCAGTCACGAAAAAGAAGTCTTTGAAAAAGTTACCGAGGCTCGAGCGGCCGCGATGAATGCCCAAGGACCGGAAGCCAAGGGGCAGGCCGATAATATGTTGAGCGGCGCCTTAAAGTCCCTGTTCGCCGTGGCTGAAGCCTATCCGCAATTAAAAGCCAACGAAAACTTCGCCAAGCTCCAGGATGAATTGTCTGACACGGAGAATAAAATCCAGGCTGCCCGCCGCTTTTACAACGGCAATGTCCGGGATTTCAACACCCGAATGCAACAATTCCCGACCAACTTGATCGCCAGTTCGTTTGGCTTCAGCCGACGAGAGTTCTTCGCCCTCGATAACGAAGCGGCTAAGGAACCGGTGGCGGTAAAATTCTAGCTATGGCGGCATCCGGTCTCCCCGCTTTTGCGGAATTGTTTGAGACGAGCTGGAAACGCTACCAACGGGAATTCCAAACGCTGGTCACCATTGCCCTGATCGCCAATGCGGGCACAATTATTTTTGCCTTGGCCCGGACATCCGTTATGTTGACCGGCCTGCTTGGTTTGGCCAGTCTGGTCCTGTCAATTTGGGGTATCTTTGCGCTCTATGCCTATGTGATGCTGCCGAATGTCAAAACGGTTGGACAGGCCTACCGCAGCGTCCAAAGTTTTTTTCTGGATGGGATCGTGACCGGATTGGTGTATGGGTTGCTGGTGGTGGCCGGATTGATCCTACTGATTGGGCCCGGTATTTATTGGGGAGTGCTGTATGGCTTCGCCGTTTATGTAGTGATCAAAGAACGTTTACCGCTGGGACAGGCGCTGAGCCGCTCGAAAGCCCTGGTGACCGGTCGCTGGTGGAATATCTTTTGGAAGGTCGCGGTCATTTTGATTTTTACCGCCGCCGTCCAAAGCTTGCCGGGCATTGGTTTTCCGGCCACCTCGCAACTGGGTAATTTGATTGACGCGGTGATGTCGGCCTTGGTCACGCCTTTGACGGTCATCTTTATTGCCAATCTCTACCAGGCGCTAGCGGCCGATCGTCCCGCGAAGTAATCCATGGCCACCACCTACCAAGCAATTGCGTCGAATAAGCGGCGTTCGTTATTCCTGATTCTGGTTTTTATTGTGATCATCGGACTGGCCGGTTGGGCGTTCAGCCAGTGGCTGGATGTGGGGAATATCGGTATCGTTTTCGCCGTGCTGCTGGCCGTCGGCATGTCCCTGGGCGGCTACTATGGCGGTGACAAGGTAGCCTTAGCCGCCTCTGGCGCGCGCGGACCGATCACCCAGGATGATAATCCCTATCTTTATCGATTGGTTGAGAATCTCTGCATCGCCAACGGCCAACCGCTCCCAAAAATCTACCTGATGGAAGACCCGGCGATTAACGCTTTTGCCACCGGTCGAGATCCGCAGCGGGCGTCGATCGCGGTCACCACCGGGGCGATTGAAAAACTCGAAAACGAGGAGCTTGAAGGTGTCTTAGCGCATGAGCTGAGCCATATCAAAAATTTTGACATACGGTTTATGACGCTGGTAACGGTCTTGGCCGGGGTCTTGATACTGTTGGCTGATTTCTTCTGGCGGGCACAGTGGTTCGGCGGTCGACGCAGCGGCAACCGTTCGAATAACCAGGCCCAGGGGATTTTGATGATCATCGGGTTAGTTCTGCTGATTTTGGCGCCGATCATTGGACGCTTGATTCAGTTTGCGGTCTCGCGTCGTCGAGAATTTTTGGCCGACGCTTCGGGGGCATTACTGACGCGCTATCCGGAAGGCCTGGCTTCGGCCTTACAAAAAATTGAAACTGGCAATCGCCAGCCAATGGCGCATGCGTCAAATGCCACCGCTCATTTATTTTTCAGTAATCCATTTGGTCCCGTCACCAAGGGCTTGTCGCGATTATTTATGACGCACCCGCCAATTCCGGAACGGGTGGCCGCCTTGCGGGCAATGGGCAACATTCGGTAACAACAGCCCCTGTATCACAAAATTATAAGCCGAGACAAATTGGCAAAAGCCCTGATCCGTGTAACCGAGTCGTGTGATTTGTCCTTCCTCGGCAGGGTTGACAAACGTGTTTACAGATACTACAATCTGTCGTAAGCATGGACGATCTGAAACCAGAAATTCGGAATAAATTTACGGCCCACCTCCGGTCGGCGCTGCAGTACGCGGCTGAGCTTTCGGTTGAGCTAAAAAACAGTTATGTCAATCCGGAACATCTCTTATTCGGCTTAGCCGAAACGAAAGGCGGGGTGGCCTACGAAATTTTACGCAAATGTGGGGTCAAACTCGATACCTTGCGAGATTTGATCAGCGTTCGCAATGAACCAGTCCTCAAACCCGGCCAAACCTTGAGCCGCGATGATTTAAAATTCTCGCTGCCGGCCAAGCGCGCTCTGGAAAAATCGGTCCTGGTAGCCGCCAATTATGAACATAAGTACGTCGGGACTGAACATCTCTTTTGGGGTTTGCTGGAAATAAACGACGCGACCCTGGAACAGGTTATGAAGGAGAATCAAATTAATGTGCCGGAAGCCCGGCGACAGCTGCAAGCAGTCCTGAAAAACACCACTCGGTTTCCCGACATTTCCGGATTTTTTGATCAACCGAAGGGCATGCCGGATGATGCGGTGGTGGCTCCCAGCCTGCCGGGACGCGGACGCAATGACAAGGCGCCCGCCTTGGAATTCTTTACCACCGATCTGACCAACCCGAAAACCCAGCTCTCAATTGATCCGGTCATCGGCCGGGCCGATGAAATTGAACGGTTGGTGCATATTTTAAGCCGCCGGACCAAGAATAATCCGGTTTTGATTGGCGATCCCGGAGTCGGGAAAACGGCAATTGTCGAAGGCCTGGCCAAGCGGATCGTGGATGGTCAAGTACCGGAAACATTGCAGCATAAACGCATATTATCGCTCGATTTAGGCTTAGTAGTGGCCGGTACGATTTATCGGGGTGAGTTTGAATCGCGGATCAAACAAATACTCGAAGAGATCAAAGAGGATCCGAACATCATGCTGTTTATTGATGAACTGCATACCATCATCGGCGCCGGCTCGGCCTCCGGTTCAATGGATGCCGCGAATATGTTGAAGCCGGCCCTGGCCAAGGGACAAATTCGAGCGATCGGCGCCACCACCATGGAAGAGTACAAGAAACATATTGAAACCGATCCGGCCCTGGAACGCCGTTTCCAAGCGATCGTGGTCCAAGAACCGTCAGCGGCCGAAACCGTGGAAATCCTCAAAGGCTTGCGTCACAATTATGAACACTATCACGGCGTCCGTATCACCGATCAGGCGATCGAGGCGGCTGTGCGCTTTTCGACACGGTATATCCAGGACCGTTTTCTGCCCGACAAGGCGATCGACTTAATTGACGAGGCGGCTTCGAAAGTCAAAGTTAAACACGGCGGTTCAGCCCTCAGCAAGCAACTCCGGAAAATTGAAGCCGAGCTGCATCAGGTTCATCTAGCCAAACATGAGGCCATTCAAGCCGAGCAATTTGATACCGCCCTGGAACTGAAGCAACGCCAGGCCGGGCTGGAAAATAAACTTCAGAAAATGAAAGATCGCGAAGCCACCGCCCCGGTTCAATATGTCGGAACTATTGGTGATCAAGAAATCGCGGAAGTGATTTCCCGGATGACCGGCGTGCCATTACAGGATTTGGTCAAACAGGAACGCGACCGGCTACTCAACCTTGAAGGCTTACTCAAAAAACGTATCGTCGGACAGGATGAGGCGATTCAAGCCATCGCAAATTTCGTGCGGCGTTCACGAGTCGGGCTTGGCAATCCCAATCGCCCGATTGGATCATTCTTGTTCTTGGGCCCATCCGGCGTCGGAAAAACCGAAACCGCCAAAGAAATCGCCCGCACGGTTTTTGAGGATGAGCAGGCCTTGATTCGAATCGACATGTCGGAGTTTCAGGAAAGTTTTAACGTCAGTAAACTGATTGGCGCGCCGGCCGGGTACGTTGGATACAAAGAGGGCGCCAAGCTGACTGACGCCGTTAAACGCAAACCGTATTCGGTGGTGTTGTTTGATGAACTTGAGAAGGCCCATCCGGATGTTTTCAATCTCTTGCTCCAAGTCCTGGATGAGGGCCACTTGACCGATGGCGTTGGGAAAACCGTCAATTTCAAGAACACCATCATCATTATGACCTCAAACATCGGTCTGCATAGTTTCAATCAAGTCCAGTCGATCGGCTTTGAAACAAATGATGCGGCCGCCAAGCAGAAGTTGGAAGATCGCTATCAGGCCCTGCGGAGCAAGGTTATGTCGGATGTGGAACGTAGTTTTCGGCCAGAATTTCTAAACCGGATAGATAAAATTGTGGTTTATCGTCCGCTTGATCAGGCGGCGGTTGAAAAAATCGTGGATCTGCACATTGCTGATCTCCAACAGCGGCTCGAATCCCACCAGCTGAAAATTCAGCTGACCGCCAAAGCCCGCACCCATATTGCCGAGCGCGGATTCAGTCCGGATTTCGGGGCCCGCGCGGTTAGTCGCTTAATTCAAGAGGAAATTGAAAACCCGTTGGCTGGGATGCTCCTGCACGGGCAAATTAAAGCCGGCCAAAAAGTCCGGGTAACGGTGAAAAAACAAGGCATCGTCCTGGAAAAAGTCCAACCCAAAGGATAAGTTTCGGCTTGGCAAAATTTACCGTCTGGTGGCAACGGATGCGTCTGTTATGTTTCCACCAATCGGATCAATTCTCAACTGGCTATTCCCAGCGGTGTGTGCTGCCTGCGGACGCGAGGGCGCTTGGTTGTGTCCGAACGAGATGCAGGAATTGCTGGACACTCCCCCGCCAACACACGAACCAATCCCTGGTTTGGACCAGGTTGTGGTTGCTTATGCCTATGATCAAGCTCACCTGGCGGCCTTTATTCAAAAGCTCAAATATAACTTCTGGACCGCGTCAGCTTCAACCATCGACGGGTTATTCCGCGGGCGGGCCGAAATCATCCAGGACGTACGGGCCGATTGCCTGGTTCCGGTGCCGCTCCACCCGGCCCGGATGCGATATCGCGGGTTTAATCAAAGCCAGCTAATCGCCCAGTCGCTCAGCCAGCTGACCAACCTACCGATTCGACCGCTGCTGCGTCGGACACGGAATACGGCCGCACAGGCTCGCCAGGCGCCGGAGCGCCGCCGGACGAACGTCCGCGACGCGTTCGCGAGCGTCGGCCGGCCGCCAAAGCGGATTATCCTCGTCGATGATGTTATCACGACCGGCGCCACCCTGGCCGCCTGCGCCAGCACACTCCGAGCGGCCGGCGCGGAGCAGATTATTGGATTGGCTTTAGCTCGGGGTTAAATCTTCAGCATTCGCGACCACTGGTCCGAAACCGGTTCTTCTTCGCGCTTCACGTTTTCCAGCAAATACTCGTTCAACAGCTGACGCAACTTCAACGGATTCTGATCGAGTAAGGAGATTTCCATCGGCGGCCGAATGCGGCTGTTAAATTCAAAATAGAGTTTTTTCACGGCCGGTGGTTGGTAGACAATCCAATACTCTTTTAATTCCCGCCAAGCATAAAATCGTTCACCAACTTCAATCCCTTCCTCCCGAATCGAGAATTGCACATCCGGCGGATGCTGACGTAAGCGAATGACCAGAATAACCGTGGCCACCACAATCACCGCCGCAAACGTATAGTTGGTGGACAGAATTGCAAAAACCAGCAAGCCGGCCACCGCTGCCATAAACCACAAATACCAAGCCCGGCTGCGCTCATGCTGGACGAACTCCGGAAACACCCAGGATTCGAGAATTTCACCCTTATGTTGTGTTTGGTCCGGTTCGGGCATACCCAAAGGATATCACACTCTTGGCGGAGGCGGTAGGATTCGCCCGTTGGGCCGGGGCTTGTGCTCTCCTGCCACCGGCAGAAGTGCTCGCCCTTCGAATCTATTTTCTTCGCCAAACATCCGTTTGGCGGAGGCGGTAGGATTCGAACCTACGAGGAGCTTGCACCCCTAACGGTTTTCAAGACCGTCGCTTTCGACCACTCAGCCACGCCTCCAAATATTTGCATTTTCATCCCGTGCGCCGCGGTTCCTGCGGAACAACGCGTCGCCCGTCTCGGCGGCCGCGAGCAAAGCAGTTTGCTCGCTACTGGTGGTGCCGCCTCGACCCACTCAGCCACGCCTCCGTATTTTCGGGTTGGCGGGACACATAGGTTAGGTACCACCGCCTGAGGGGTATTGTAAGGCTTTTTCAGCTATTTTTCCAGAGGGCAAAATGAGGCATGTGGGTCGGGGTCTGAAATTCAAAATGAGACAAATGAGACACGGGAATGGGATATTAGCGTGTCTCATTTTCTAAGGCCTTCTTGGCTAATTTTGGCTTATTCCCGGATGTGTTTGGCTAATTCAGCTAATTCCTCATTATCAGCTCGTTGGAAGTCGTGTGAAGAAATATAACCCTCGTAATGGTCAAAATATTTGTCGACATTTGACTTCAACGACTTCCAGTTCTCCATCCTTGTACCATGCATGGGGAAGAGTTTAGCGTGCAGATGGTCAACACCAAAACCTTCAAATATCATTCCGGTTCGACCAACGTCTTCCAGTTTTACATCCAGTAGCTTGGCAACTTTCTTGCTTGCCATAACGAGATCTGTCATGACTGACTCGGGTACATCAAAGACATAGCTAGGATAATGCTTCTTTGGAATAACTACGGAGAAACCTTTGGTGTTGGGGAAAATAGACAAGAATGCAAGATGCTTTTCATTTTCCCAGATTTTGTGTGCCGGGCTTTCACCCGTGATGATTGAGCAGAAGATACATTCAGTCATAAAAAGAAATTAGAAGCATGAGTTGATACAAGCTTACTTGGAAGTGCCGATGGATGCGTTTGTAAGTAATCACTAATTATGTGAAAGGCAAGAGCATATCCCGACCAACGAGGTATTTTCCGTTGTCGTGATCCGAAAAACCAATCGTGGTGGTTGTATCTTGGCGAGTGAAGCTCTTTTTTGGCACGGTTATGAAGAGTTTCCAGTTTCTTCCCGCGTACAGCAACGTCCCACATATTCAGCTTTCCCTCAAAGACCTCGGATTCAAAGTGTGCCGCCAGCCCCTCAGTGACCAGAGCTTCCCCTAAAGTATGGCCGTACCCAGGGTTCGTCCAACGAACAGCGTGATGCAGTTCGTGAGCCAAAGTCCGTGATAGTTGCGTTTTAATGCCACTTGCGAACTTAGGATGCCTTGGATCTACGGAAATGAACACCGTGTGAGCATTTGGGGTGAAGCCTCCGATACCAAGTTCGGGTATGGCACCCTCGGGGTTAGAATAAATAACCAAATCTACCTCAACCGGGTGTGGGAGTAATGGGGAAACTCGCGCCAGAGTTTGTTGTATGGATAACTTGAGAGCGGTCTTTCTTTGTGTGATTTGGTTTTCTCCCGCTGTCAAAATGTGTGTGGTAACTTTCATAACTGAAGCATACCACTAAAGTAGGAGTTGTGCGAAAAAAGACCACTTCAGTTACGAAGTGGCTGTACCGTTGGTCGACCAGTGGTCAACCGCCTGATGGATGTGATCGCGAACGTGTTCTGCTCGCCAAAGGTGGGTCGAGGCGATGTTGGAGACGAGGAAGTCTGCTAGCGGGTAGTAGAATTCCTGTGTCTCGGCCGTCTGCCTGGCCTGCTTGTCTGCCGGACAATCACCGAGCGTCCGCAGGTTGTGGAGACGATCAACAAGCTTGGCCATGATGACTGGGTTGCGGCCAGACTCGCGGATGTTCTGGACGTATCGGTCGGTGCTGACGCTATCACGGTGGGTCAGCAGGTAGGTGTCCTCGACGATGTCATGGAGTAGGAGTGCCAGGTGAAGCTCGAAATCATGGAGCTGGAGCTCGTTGATGGCGATCCACGAGCAGGCACGGACGTGGTCGAAGTACCGCCGGCCGCTATCACGGGTCTGCAGTCGGTGACCCTCCTTGGAGAAGGCGTAGGCCGCGCGGAGCAGACGCATCTGGCGAGCGCTGAAGAACGGTTCGAACCGTTCCATGTACTCTTTCTTCCCGATTTCGGGATACGCAGGCACAACCGTGACGGCCGACATGGGACCTCCGGATTGGAAGGGGCTAGCTAGATTGGTTGTCCGGAGGGTAGCACGTTTGGTCTACAAGTCAAGTGCCTTGCTGGCTATACACCTCCAACAAACAACAGGTTATAAACCTGTGTACACCGAGTATATATATAATTTCATTGATCAGAAAACCTCAAATGTTCCGAAGTATTTTCTTACTACCCACTGCGCCCTTAAAAATTATTGATTGGTCAATCTCAATGTACGATGTACACATATAGCTAATGACGCTAGGATCGTGAGACATAATGATACAAGATAGTCCTTGTTGGGTATGTATTTGTTTGAGAGTGTTAAGCACCATTTTCTGAGTCTGTACGTCAAGTGCAGATGTTGGTTCATCAAGTATTAATACGTCTGGACTAGCCAATAAGGCTCGCACTATAGCGATTCGTTGTTGCTGTCCACCACTTAGGCGACTAACCTGTGTATATAAAATTGTCTGCGGCAAATCAACCCTTAGAAGAAAGCTCTGCAATTCTGCGATAGAACGATTTTTTCTACCTTGAATTGTTCGATCCTCATTTAAGATGGCCAATACAGAGTGGTAGGGGTTCAGAGATTCACTCACCCCTTGATCAACCAATTCAACGCGTAGATTTGGACTAGTGATAATTTGGCCGCCACTTATCGATAAGTAACCAGCAATGATCTTTGCTAAAGTCGATTTGCCACCTCCGCTCGGACCCATGACCCCAAAACATTCGCCGTTTTTTATAGAGAAACTAATATCTCTAAGAGCAACAAAATCCTCGTCGAAAGACTTCGTTAAACCACGAATATCTAAAACCTTTTTATTGTCGTCCTTTACATCCAAACTCTGTGAATGCAATTCTGACCCAGCTATGATACTCTTCGAAATGACTTTTTTCAGGTTTATCCCCTTCGAACTTCTTGTAGCATTTTCGATTATCCTACCCTTGTGAAGTACCATGACATTTGTTGCGGCATTTTGGACAAGGTGTATGTCGTGCGTTACAAAAATGATTGAGAGGTTTCGTTCACGCTTAATCTGGCTCAATATTTGTATAATAACATCGCGACGCTCCTTATCTAGAGCAGAGGTTGGCTCGTCCAGAAGTAATATCTCTGGATTATTTATGAGCCCGAGTGCGATGTTAATTCGCTGGTTCATGCCACCGCTCAGTTCTGCAGGATATTTCCCCAAAACTTGCTCTGGGTCGGTAATTTGCACTTCACGAAGTCGATCTACTATTGCCTTCCGAAGACCCCAAGCACTATGTCGACTTCCTTGCTGTTCTTGTAGGGCAAGTTGAAATTGTTTTTGAATAGAAAGAGTGGGGTTGAGTGACGCGAAAGGATCTTGAAAGACTATCGAAATCTGCTTACCCAGAAACGATTGAATCGAGGATTGTTTCGTTCGCTGGTGGGCAAGGTCATAGCTTCTGTAGGACACGGATAGATTGGGGGGTAAAAGTCCACATAGGGCGCGTAGCAAGGTTGATTTCCCGCCACCAGACATACCAATGATACACAAAAAATCGCCCTGTTGAAGATCTAAACTGATATTCGTTAAAATACTTTTTTTCTTTCCCGCAGTAGAGTGCCAGACATTCAAGCCGCGCACACTCAGCACCAATTGTGATGTTGAACTATTCTGAGGCATGATGTTGATCGCTGAGTAGGAAACCGTAAATCCCAAACGTTAGTGTTATTAACACTAGAAATAGTGTGGGGAACAACAGCACATTTGGATGATTCCGAAAAACAAGAATTCCATCGCTGATCATCTTTCCTAAATTAGCCTCCGGCGGTTGGAAACCGATGCCGATAAATCCAAGGAAGGCAGAAAGGAGAACAACAACCGGAACGCGTTGTATGCCAATCATCACCAACGTCTCTTTCATGGACGGTAGGAGATGAAACGCTAATATGTGGCGCCATCCAGCTCCCTTGTTTCGTGCGTAGGCTATAAATCCGCGTTGCATTGCCTTACTCGTTTCGTTAGTAACGACCCTAGCTACTCCGGTCCAAGAGATAATGATAATGGTAATAACCATGCCAAGATCACTGCCTATTTGCGGTATGTTACTAAAAAGTAAGAGCAGCGCAATGGCTAGAAGAAAGTCCGGTATACTGTCTGTAATATTCAATATGGCGGTCATGGCACGACGAACTGTGCCGCCGCGGAAACCAGAGTATGCCCCGAAAAGTGTTCCAATGCCTAGGCTGCATAATGTGGCGATAGAAACAACCAATATGGCTGATGTGGTTGCCGCCAAAGTACGTGCAAATAAATCTCGTCCAAGATAGTCCGTACCAAAAAGATATGTTTTGGAGGGCGGAAGATATTTACCAGCTATGATTTCATTTGGGCTATATTTATTTAGTCCGACGCATACTAAAATAATAACCACAGGAACTACAATTACTACCCAAGACTCGCAGCGTTTCATGGCAGGTCTCCTGTCTTTTGCGAGTGGCTCCGTTTATCGTTGATTTTTACAATGGCGTTGGCAATAGAATTCAATGCTATCAAGATTATTGAATAAAAAATTGTTACCCCGGCAATTACGGGATAATCTCGATTTGTGACACTGTCAATAAAGTACCGGCCTAAGCCAGGAATATTAAAGATTGATTCAATAATAAAACTGCCCGCAAGTATGTTTGCCACGATTGGTGCGGCGTATGTTAAGCTTGCCGTTAAGCTATTTTTAAACACGTAATAAATCATTACTGCATCAGTAGAAACTCCCCGCGCGCGAGCGGCCAGCACGTAAAGACTTTGACGAGTTTTTCTCATGTCTCTCGTTAAAAGTTGTGTCAGAATAATCGTCGGCACAATGCTCAGGATAATGATTGGCAGGATATAACCTGCTCTATCGTCGATACCATAAACAGGTAAGAGCGAGGCTTTCACGCCTATAAAATATTGAAAGAGTACCGCTATGACAAAAACTGGGACACTGAGGATAATGACTCCTAAAACATTAAATATCAAACTAACACGATGATGGAGACTGAGATACGCGCTCAATACCAAGCTCATCACCATAGTGAGTAACATCGCGATAAAGCCAATAACCAAGGAAATTGAGGCATGACTAAAGATAATACTACGAACGGACTGACCCTCATTTACATACGAATATCCAAAATTAAAAGTTGGCAGCCCCTTCAGTGCGGTGAAGTATCTCGTTAGCGGAGATGCATCGAGCTGATGCTTCGCAATAATGTTGTGGATGACCTGCTCACTCTTGATGTTCTCAATATCATAGAATTTTCCAGGCACGACCTCAAAAATTATGAAGGTGGCCGTAAAAACGAGCAGTAGGGATACCGCAAAAGACAAAACACCGCCGAGAGCAATTCTGGCGGTGTTTCTGTATCTACTTCTTGAAGTAGGCATTCTGTAGTATCAATGTACCCGTGTTGTCTTGATAGTAGCCCGTCAGACTCGGGTCAGCAATGTATGTATTAGCCAATGAGTAGAGAGGAAACACGGCATGATCATTCATTAATAAATCTTCTGCCTGATGTGCAAGTTGGTATTTCTTGGCACCTTCCGGTTCTTTCAAAATACTTTGATACAGGTCATCGTATTGGGTATTCTTGTACCCTGGATAGTTGTTCGTGTCGGTTGATACAAACCCATAGAGGTAGCTCGAAATGTCCGGATATTCTGCAGCCCACGAAGCGGCAACCAAATCATACTTCCTATCTTTACGATAACTGTTGAAACTTTGCTTTCGTACGCTTGGATGTCAATGTTTATACCGACTTTCTCGAGCTGGTTCTTTATCAACTCTGCCAGTGCGACGTCCCCCGATGTATTCGTCAAGTACACTAATGTGAGAGGGTGCTTCGTAGAATAACCAGCATCAGACAAGAGTTGTATCGCTCGTTGTTGGTCAGCGGTTGCAGTCAAGTACTGTCCCTGGTAGCCATCATTACGGAAGTCAGCCCCCTTTGCTGTATTCATGAAACCCGACGGAATAAAACTCAGGAGGGCTTGACTACCACTGATGGTTTTAGCAACTGCACTTCGGTCAATGGCCAACGTGATTGCCTGTCGAACTCGATCGTCTTTTAGCGGCGCATGATCGAAGTTCGGAGATAAGAACTTCGTATAGACAAAGTTTGCATAGTGTACGCTACTTACTTGCGACATTTGATCAACGGTAAGTACGTTACTGACATATGCTAAATCCTTACTCTGAAAAGCACTCATAATCGAGTTAGGATCAGACAGCAATTTGAAATGTATTTGGGCTAGATGGACAGTGTTGCGGTTCCAGTACTGATCATTTCGCGTCAGAACGATTTGTGTATCGTGACCCCAACTTTCAAGTTTATAAGCACCGTTGCTACATACGTCTCCGCTTTCGTTGACCAGGCCTGGCCATTTGCCTCGATCGTTTTTTTCTGGACTGGGAAATAGGCTTGTAAAGCGGTCATTGATCCGAAAAAGGAATTTGGTGCTGCAATAGTTACTTCCAGCGTTGTATCATTTACTACTTTAATCCCCACATCGTTGGTACTGCCCTTACCGCTATTGTATTCTTTAGCACCCTTAATGTAATACAGATATGATGCCCATCCTGAGGCGGTTGATGGATTAGGAACCGTAACCAAGCATATTTAAAGTCGTTGGCAGTAACTGCGCTACCATCCGACCATCGGGCATTATTTCGAATAGTAAATGTATAAACAGACTGCTGGCTATTGGTGGTGAAGCTCGAGGCTGCGGCTGGTTTTAGACTGCCATCAGAACCAATACTCATGAGCCACACAAACATATTGGAAAGATATGCTCGAGCATCTATTGTGAGACTGATTGCGGGATCCAAGGAACTCGGCTCCGATCCTAATACTAAGTTGGCTGTGCGCGTGTTATCAATTCTGGGCTGCGCCAACGCATAAATCAGCAGCGCAACCAAACCCAAGGACGCGACAGATAGTCATAATGTCCACCTGCCTATCTTAAAAGAGCTTTTATCATAAGATTCGCCGTAGAAAGTGTATGAAAAAATCTTTTCTTGTGGGTTAGTACGATTGAGCAAATACCGCTTTACGACTCGCTGGTCGACCGGTTTTAATACACACACCCGGTTGTATTTTTTCATCAAGTCGGATGCAGCGAATAGTTGCGTTTGTTTCTTTTTTAATTTGTGCTTCTACATCACCGTCTTCAGCCCAATAGGCTTCGACAAATTTCCCATCGGCAATAGCCGCAGTAAATTCATTCCAAGAGGTAGCTTGTATTGTCCGTTCTTGAAGACGCGCTAAAGCCCGTTGATACATCTCTGTTTTCTTAATGATGAAACCAATAACTTACCTATTTCTGCGGGTAGATCCTGAAAATTAACTTTGCGTTTATCACCCGTATCTCGTCGTACCACAACCGCCTCGTGTGACTCTATATTCTTTCCACCAAGTTCAATCCGTACGGAAATACCTTGCTTTTCCCAGGCAAAAACTTTTCTCCAGGACGCATATCCCTCTCGTCGACATGAATTCGTATTGATTCAGCGCTCAACGCGCTTTTCAGCTTCGCAGCTGCTTCAGACGTTGAGGCCTGATCAGCTGCCGTCGAAAAGATGGTGGTAATAACTACTTGGGTAGGTGCAATTCTCGGCGGTAAAACTAATCCCCTATCGTCGCAACGTGAACCATGATCAGCCCACCGATCGTTCGAGTGCTCAAACCCCAGCTCGTTTGCCAACCAAATTGGAGCGTATTTTCTCGATCAAGATATTGTATTTTAAACGCTTTGGCAAAATTCTGTCCCAAGTTATGCGAAGTAGAAAATTGTAACGCTTTGCCATCTTGCATCATGGCTTCAACTGAATATGTTCGTAGTGCCCCAGCAAATTTTTCTGCTTCTGATTTGACTCCGGTAATGACCGGAATGGCTAGTTCGTTCTCGGCAATATCTCGGTAGATTTCTAGCATCATTCGAGCACGCTCATCAGCCTCAGCCTCAGTTTCATGAACTGTGTGCCCCTCTTGCCAAAGAAACTCCGTGGTGCGCAAAAAAAGTCGAGTACGCAATTCCCAACGCACAACATTTGCCCACTGGTTGATGAGCAGTGGCAAATCGCGGTAAGAATGAATCCATGTACTGAATGTTTCGTACATGATCGTTTCGGACGTCGGCCGCACCACTAGGGGCTCTTCGAGTTCTTTCCGACCAGCATGAGTAACAACCGCAACTTCTGGAGCAAAGCCTTCAACGTGCTCAGCTTCTCGTTTTAAGAAGCGCTCAGGAATAAACAGTGGGAAATACGCGTTACGTACACCAGTCGCTTTGAAGCGATCGTCTAATAATCGTTGGATACCTTCCCAAATCGCATAGCCGTTGGGTTTGATAACCATACATCCTTTGACCGGGCTATGCTCGGCCAAATCAGCCGCCTCGATGACATCAAGATACCATTGAGCGTAATCTTCTGCTCGGGTAGTAATTTTCTTTTTCTGAGCCCCTTTTACCTGAACATCATTATTCTTCATGGGTAGATTATACTAGTTTTTTCCTATATTACAAGGGCACCCCCTGAGGGTGCGATACAATGGTTTATCACCCTAACTGGCTAATTTAAAGGATATTCAGCCAACGGTGAGCCTAGGGTACAAATCATATCGTTAGAAAATAAAAACTTATTATAAGAAATAAATACAAATAGGTGCCATACGTCAAGTCGTGAATCAGACTTGTCATATGGCACCTAGTAAAAGGAGCTGAGAAAATACACTCTAGATGACATGCTTCTCGTCCGAAGTGAATGAACGCGTCGGACTGAAAGCGTGCATGTCGATCGCGAGCCTGTCGAAAGGAGCCGGAAGCAACACCCGACCAGCTTGATTAATACCATCCGTGAGAATGGCTTCAACCAAGAAGGCGGTAATCGGCGCATGCATGAGGCCGTGACCAGAACATCCGACAGCATGGATCAGGTTGGACAGGTTCGTATCCTGACCGATGATCGGCGTGTGATCTGGCGTCGTCGCATAGTAACCAGAAAGCGTGGCGACTATTTGACCCTCGGCCAATTCAGGAACGAAGTCACTCATCTGCATCAAGGCACAGATGCCGTGGTTATCATCCCCATTCTTGTGGTTATATGGCGGCTCGATCAGATCCTGATCCGAGTCTTCGAAATCCGGTTCAGGAATGGCATCATGAGCCCAGCCAATCATCAGCCTGACGTTGTCCGGACGCGAGTAGACGCCCCGATTCCCACCCATACCATAAATGATCATGGGCATTTGTTTCCAGTTTGCCTCCCCGAACTGAAGAAGGAATTCCGGTTGCGGGACAAGGGAGTACAGATATCGTTTCTCTGGTACGATCGAGATCTCCATCCCACCGATCGCCCGCGAGACTCGCGGAGCCCAAGCGTTGGTGCAATTGACGACCATGTCGACTTCTAGACGGCCTTCTTCCAGACCGCGTCTCGTCTTCAACGCCACAATCTTTCCGTCCAGAATTTCTGAACCAGTCACTTCCGTCCACGTCAGGATTCTGACACCTATCTCTTTGGCGTACCGTGACGCTTCGCCATAGATCACCTCGGGCTGCAGAAATCCGTCATGCGGACACCATGTCGCACCGATGAGATGTTCGGTTCGGATATGAGGCCAGCGTTCGCTTACCTGCTCTGGAGTGAGCAGATACACGTCCAGACCGACCGCACGTTGGATTGCGTACGCCTCTTGCGCGGCCTGCCAGGACGCCACCAATGCTTCGGCATGATCGGGATTCGCTTTCGCGTCCTCATACAGGAAAAGATACCCGTTATGAGTAATCACGTCTCGGCGGTCATCCGGCCTGGTATGCATGTGGTCATGAAACTCGTCGAAATACTGCTCTGAATACATCATACCGATCACCGTCTGCGGATTGCTGAACTGTGCACGAATGCACGCCGCTGACCGACTTGAAGAACCGTTGCCGATAGCTGCTTTCTCGATTAGCGTAACATCAAAACCACGCTCGGCGAGACGAACAGCGCACATGGCTCCGACCGATCCACCACCAATGACCGCGGTACGTGTCGCGGTTCCGTGAGAATTGAAGAGTTTCACTTTTCCCTCCCAAGTAGTAGAACACTTAGTTCTATCCTGCTGAGTATTGGGTAATACAACGGAAATGGCTTGAGATGCGCCAAAACAAGCACGCAGACACCTGCCATACTTTATTGTCAAAGGCCATTCTTGCTTGGTCTCTACACCAAAACCAACCACATTGTCAAGCGCCGTCGCGACGGCGCTTGACCACCTCTCACCCACATGCTACCATCGAAACATCGTTATGAATCTATCAATCGATACATCTTCACAAGCCTATTATTACGTAATTTCTCTCCTGCAGAAGTTGCGGTAATTCTATTCTAGATAATAGTTACACCAACCGCCCTCTGCAGGCGGTGTTTTTCTTATTATCCTCACCTCAAGTATATGACCCAACTCAGTAAACCAGTTATCGGCGTCCTCGGCGGACTTGGACCAGAGACTACTGCCGAGTTCTACAAAGAACTCATTGCTTCGACGTGCGGTCAAACACGACCTGCGGTCTGTATCTGGAGCCTGCCCATCGACCGACGCAAAGAAGCAATATTTATTGCGACAGGTCAACATGGTGACCATTTTCGCACCCTCATGGTTGATGGCACCAAAAGACTCGTTTCAGCTGGTGCTACTACGATTGTTATTCCGTGTAACACTGTGCATGAATTCTTCGACGAGGTCTCGGCAAGCGTGTCGGTTCCATTCACGAACATGATAGATCTTGTTGCTGAAGAAGTTGCGCGTCGTCAATGGAAACATGCGTTATTATTGGCGACTAGCCGAACAATCCAGACTCAACTCTTCCAACGAGCTATCCCAACAACAAAAACTGAGCTTGGTTTGCCTTCCCCAGCTGATCAGCAAACGCTTGATCGAACCATCCAGGGTTTGTTGAAGAATGATCGAGACACATCCCACAGACAGTTCCTACAGCATCTCATGGCTCAGGCAAAGACCGATCATGTGATCTTGGGTTGTACGGATTTACAGCTTCTATGGACAGCCAAAGACTCCGTCATCGATAGCTTGCATCTCCTTGCTCAAGACACTGCTCGGCTAGCAGGTGCTAGAGTCTAAACTCCGTTGCACATAACGACAACCCCGGATAATCTGAAAAATATGTGAAGCCATAGTCATGAAACTACCTTGAAGAGTCTGGATTACTTCATGGTGCCATCCGTGGACTGATAACAGCAATCTATGCTTATATCCATGGCAACGAAAACTGGCCCTGCTCTTTTTAGCTCTTCGCGTTTGGCATAGAGGACTGGGATGGACACAGGGACACGGGCCTGGTTTACATCATCATCATTAATCCATCTGTCCCTGACAAACAGGGTAAATCATTCATCCACTTAAAACATAAATCGGTCATTGAGGCATATATGTTAGTCAGACGAGTCATCGAGGCAGGACTAGCAAAGGTGCTCAAATGAATACGATGCTGTTGTTCAGCAGTGCTTGGACCTCCATGCTAGCCCCAGCTGTCGCACGAAAGCGCCCTCCCATTGCTGTACCTTGAGCACTTCTATTAGGGAAACACCTCTCCTTTCCCTGAGGGACCTGTTCACGGTAGTTTTATCTATTTGAGCTGAGGAGGGGTCTCTTATTGCTTCGTTAGCTTCCTGGTTGTGGTATGAACTTCGTGCGCCGATGTGAGCTATTCTCCACCAAAATGATGGGTCACCCAAACAGCCAATTTGGACTCCACATGCGTTCCTTGTGGCTACTATTGTTCTCCCTGCTAAGCAATGCACATATCACCAGCAATGAATCAGAATTGATAGCCTCTATCCAAAAATAAAAAAGGCAATACTTCAAGCTGATAAAAGCTGTGTGCTGATCTTAGCCATGTTCCACATGCACAGGTCATCAACCATGACGGTGACTCAGCTGCTGCTATCAGTGATTAATGGCGGACAAAAGCGTTGTTCTTATGTGAACGCCTTATAGTCGGCCAAGAGCGTCTGGCCTATTCCTAAACCGGACTCCTATAAACTCCCCAAGGCTGTGACTACTTTACTTTACAAAAGAAACCACACACACGCCTCTGGGCTGCCTCACAATGACTGCCTGAGGCTCACTGGGCAGTCATTCTCGCCCCCAGTCACTCGACTAGACAGCTCGCTTCCTCCGTGATCACTCACTGCTCCGCCAAAATTGCTGACTTTTGGAACCGCTGGCAAGAAGCCGGCACAGGGAAACTCTACCGTGGTGCATCGTATGTAGAGATATTCACATATTACGGGCCTCAGGCTCCGAATGGTGGCCTGTATCGCCCGACGGCCGGACAACGGCGGTACGGGCGCAAATCGCCGCTTACTTCAGCGTCAGCATCAGCACCCATCCGAGCGGTCGCGACAGCATCAGCCCACAACATTCAATTGCCGCCCGGCTGATGGCCGGGTCTCCTCCGACGGCGCCAGCCAGCCCGAGATCAGCCTGCCTAACCTCTGGCCACACTGTCACATCATTTGCCTTTTTACAACGGCAGGTTCAAACCAACATCCACCTATCGTCTATACCGATCGGAGACGACGGGGTTCTCGACCAGATCGGCGAAGTTGCTATCAATCCGTCCTCCGCCTGACCCGCGCATGGAGCCAGCTGGCGGGGACTCGGAGACGCCTCTCCGGTGGTGAACAATGGGGTCGAGCCGAGTGGGATGCACATGGTTGGATATGGGCAATGAACCAATTCACTGTGGCCAGCTTGTTCATGAGTACTGGCCAGCTGATCAGGTCAAGCAGGATATCGCACACGAACTCTCTCCTTGTGCTAGCTGTTGGCTGGCGCTCGATGCGGAGCAAGTGGTTGGATTCTGCTGGGGATACCCAATTACACTTGAAAACTTGGAGCGGAAGCTGGCGACTCCGATCATGCTCCGGTTTCTGTGGAAGTGTGGCTACCCGCCGGGTACCGAGGTGGCTTATCAGGATGAGCTCGGTGTTCTCCTTCCCTACCGCTCCCACGGTATCGCGCGCCAATTGGTCACCATGCGTCAGCTCAGTTTTGACGCTCAGCGTCTTACCCTGAACATTGTCCGAACGCGGAAATCACCTCCATCAGTAACGTACCTCTGGTATACGCGCGATGGGTACCGCGAGATCGGATCGTATCCGGATGGACGCGTAGTCCTCGCCAGAGAAGTTGCTGGGTATCTCATCCCGCAGTCGGAATACTAATCCGACACATCGTCAGCCAAGCCTCACAATATGTGGGGCTTTTTTTCTACTACTTCATTTTGCGATGCGATAAATATTGCTAAACTCCTTTTTTCGTCTCTGATAAGCTCTCCCAAAAACCAATCAACTTTGGATCGTAATGGTGCTGACTGGACATTGGGATGACGAAATCCTTGTCCCACTGCTTGAATTCACCATGGAGCGTTTGTGAGAAGAGTCCCTTATAACTCTTTACCTTCTGTTCAAGATTTGTACTGAAGGAATATGCCTGAAAGTGCTTGAGGTATTCTGGATCATGCTGTTCTAAATATTCAATGGCTGCCTTCTCTCCACGCCAAGGGATGTTACGAAAAGAGAAATACGCTGTGACTAACTCGGTAATGCTGTACAGCAATCGAAGTTCAAGAGTCTGGTGGTAAAGGGTATTATTAGATTTGTAGTACCGGGTATTGGCAATATAGTTATAATTGACCTTCACCCACAAGTCCTGTTGTTCTTGCTTAGCAAATGTGAATTCTGGGGACTGATGTTCAAGTTTCACGCAAAGCTTCTTGAGTAAGGCGTCAGGATCGTAAACGATTTTTGCCAAAGTCAGCCACGTTACAAACATGCCATCAAAGTCATTGGCCGTGAAGGTGTTCTTGGTATTCAATCGCTTAAGGAAGCTCGTATCAAAAAAGAAGATATCGGCGAAATGATCCTCAATCGTGGTATAGATGGACTTCAACCCAACCGTATTAGTATCAAGAATAACTATGAGGTCAATATCGCTCGAGTCCGTTATCGAAGTAGCTGTCGATCCTGTTAGAAAAATTCCTCGTACTCGCGGGGAACGCTCGAGCTTATCAATGACTTGAGAAAGCGAAAGGCTAGACACGCGGGCTTCTACTTCAGCAACTGTTTTACCTTCTCCACCACTTCCGCCGGAGAATTCATCGCCTTGACCCAATAATCGGTGGCACCAAGTTCTTTGGCGCGTTCCACGTTACCCTGCATTTTTTCATCAAGATTGGTGAGAATAACTACGGGGACATCTTTCGTGGCTGGATTCTTCTTTAGTTGTTCGAGCACTTCAAACCCCGATTCTTTATCAAGTACGTCCGTAAGCCCGCGATGCTTGGGCATAATGAGATCCAGAAGAATAAGATCTGGATGAACCCGCTGAGCGGTTTCCAGACCTTTTTCTTGGGTAGCGGCTGGGAGAAACTCGAATGTTCCTTCAAGTGAAAACTTAAGGGTATAGAGATGGATTAGCTCTTGTTCGTCATCAATAAATAGTACTTTTTTCTTCATAAAGTTATTCTTTGGCTAATCGTTCAAGAACCTTATTCACCACTTGCTGTGGTAGGAGTTCTGCCTTGATAAGGTACTGTTCCGCCCCAAGTCCAAGGCCTTTAGCGGCATTATCTTTTTCACCTACATTGGTGAGCAAAAAAACTGGGATACTAGCCAGTGACGGATCTTCTTTTAAGCGTTTGAGAACCTCAAAGCCATCGAGATCATCCATACGGATATCGAGCAAGATCAGATTTGGCTTACTCTTCTTGGCTAAGGACAAACCCTCATAACCACCATAGGCAATCAAAAGGTTCAAGCCAGCCACCTTGAATTTAATGCCATACATCTCACACAAAACGCGCTCGTCTTCGATTAGGAGTATCTTGGCTTTTTTAGGATCCATAATTATTTAGTAGAGTGATTTTGTTGATGAATGGGAAGTGTGATCGTGACCGTGGAACCCTTTCCATCTCCGTCACTAATGATGTCAATCGCACCGTGGTGCTCGTCAATCACGTTCTTGGCAATAAAGAGTCCGAGACCAGAACCGTTGGTGTGCTGGTAAGTGGATTTTTCGCCTCGGGAAGACTTCTGGAACAACTTCGAACGGTCAGACTTTGGAATGCCAATACCGGTGTCCTTAACGGTGAGGACGACTGCCTCACCCTTAACCCCCAGACTGATTGTTGTGCCACCGGTATTTGTATATTTCTCGGCGTTATCGATAATGTTCATTAAGACCTCGTGGAGCATCTTTGGTTCGGCCTCTATCTTTGGTAGCGGTGGCTTCGGGTGATTAAACTTTAAGTAGAGCTCCTTATGGTCATAGTTCGGTTTGAGGTCACCACAAACACTATCGATCATTTCCTCAAGTTGTACTTGTTGGAAGTCAAAATGAAGACTCCCGCCCTCAAGCTCCATCGCTTTCAGCAAATCGTTGACGATACTAGAAGCCTATTTGCTGAGTCCAACATGTGGTGCTGTTCGGTTTTCTTTTCGTCCTTCGATAAGCTATCAAAGTCTCCGTCTGCTTGCATAGCCAATAGTCCACGAACAGCTGTCAATGGCGTGCGGAGCTGGTGGGAAGCAATAGTAAGGAACTCCGACTTATTTTAACGAGTTCTTGCAAATGTTCATTTTTATCGGAAATGTCCCTTGTTTGCTCATCAACCTTTGAGCGGAGATTCTTGTTGAAGTCTTGAACTTGCTGATAGAGCAAGCCGTTTTGAATAGCAATTGATGCTTGGTCAGCGATGGAATCGAGGAGTTGTAAATCACCGGACGTGTAGGCTTCCTTGGTTACCTTTGATCCTAACACAACAATACCAATAAGATGCTTACCAAACGTTAACGGCAAACAGAGCGCCGCTTCAATCCTTTTCATATTTACAACGAGCTTCCCCGACCTCGCCATTTCCTTGTCCCGCGACTTGCATCCCTTCCAGTTCCTGCAACAACACGGAACGTCGATTTGTTGTAAGATAATTCGTTAAAAAGTTGTTACGAACAAGTGAAATACCGTTTTCCTCATTGAAACCAATGTTTTTGACGATATGGTAATTCGATGTCGTTTGGTCATACAAGAGGACACCTGCTCGGTCGAGCTTCATAGTGCTCTTAATCGTCTCAACGACTGAGTTAACAATCTGTTGAAGATCAATGGTATGCGTCAGTTCGCGCCCTAAGTCAGCTAACGTCACTTGCACGTTATACAGACTGGTAAAGAAGAAACGATTGGCTAGTCGTTCGATCCACAATTTGAGTGGATCGAAGACGATTAAGCCAAACGTGATAACGGCTAAACTCCATGGGATAGGAGTACTGCCAGAAAAATTGTTTGATCCCCAGTCAACAAGTAATCCAGAAACACCAAGAATAATTGCGAATGTTAATAGATAAACTGTCGTTCGTTTAAAAATAATACGAATATCTAGGAGTCGGTATCGCACAATAGTGTATGCGACGGTCATGATAAAGACGAGCGGAGCGACGTTAGTAAACGTTATTAACGCCGAGGAGTGAAAAACGAGTGGGGCAACGACATTGAAGAGAATAATACACGTGAAGCTCAGGGCAAAACTTCCGAGAATATATTGAAGCTGTGTTCGCTCGATTCCGAACCTGGTTCGGATCTGATGGACAAACTGCTTAATAATCCCAAACAAGTAAAGAAAAAAACCGATGAAGAAATAGCCCACCGCCCAGCCCGGATGCGCTACGATATTTCCATTATTTACCTCGACGCTTTTGAACATCCATGGACTGAGTGCCAGTGCCATACTGGAGACCACGACAAATGCTGATAATACAACAGTCTGTCGCCGAGTAACTAATGATCGATGCGGAAAGTTGCTAAGAAATAAATACCAAGACGGGGTCAGAACCGAAGCAAAAAACATAGTCCAACGTATCCAAATGACTATGCGGGATGGATCGTGATAGAACGATGTCAGGTAGTTTGAACCGATGGCGCCAGCAAAACCGATGGAAAAGATGAACAGCAACATATGCAGCGCCGATCGTCGGTTATTCGACAACACAACGCCCGCCAGAATAATGGTGCTCGCGACCGAGAGGATAGTAACAATGAGACCAAACATATTAGACAGCAAAAAGTTTTTCGAATGGACCGAAACACATGAAGGCAATTGGTCACCAAGGGCTATGCGCTTGATGGCGTACGTGACTAGAGAACCACCGAGGAATGAAGCTAGGGCAAGTTGTGGATGGCCAGCAAGATGTGTCCCCACTCGACGAATGGAATCCAGCATGCGCGGGGAAATATCTTTCACTCCAATCATCTGCGTCGCCAGTCGTGCTATTTCCTGATACTCTAAGGTCGTAGGTACATTTTCCAATTCCTTCTCCGGCACACGGCCACCAAACATTGGTGTATGTTGGTCGAGATCATGTCGCTCAATATCAAGTATCGCCCCATCTGCCAAATCCGTCGCCATTAAAACAGCGATCCGGTGTTGACGAGCAAAAAGACGAAGTTTGATTTTCATTCGGATGTTGTCAAAAGCATCAACCACAATATCTAGTTTCTGGTCACCGAGGAGAAAAGCCTCTAGATTCTCTTCGGTAATCGCCTGAGGGAAAAGTAAGGGTGCCGCAAATGGATCAAGTTCCGTTATCTTACGAGCCAGAACTGTGGTTTTTTGTTCCCCCACGTCTGCCAGCGTCGCGTGCATGCGATTTAAATTGCTCGCCTCAATAATATCCGGATCGGCCATCCGAAGTGACTGCCCGATGCCACTAATCGTAAGTGTCAATGCCTGAGCTTGACCGACGCTGAGACCGATAATACCGATGCGTATTTGCTGAAGCTTACGCTGTTCCTCGATCGTTACAAGATTACGGTTTCTCGCGGTACGCAGTTGAAAATAGTCATCCGCAGCCGGAACATGGATGAGCTCTCGATTCCATGGATAATAGGCCCATACCCCACACCGTGCTGAATTTTCTTGGTTCCCACGGTGTGACTGAAGCCAGGATTCATAGGCGATTTTCAAACCTTGGGGATCCGATTTTAACGGTGGATGGCTGATGACGTACAGCTCACGAAGCATCTCATCATATCGATCAAGAACAACCACGTCCCGCGCCTCAGCTAAAAAGGCATCCAGTCGATCCACCTCGTCCGGACGACTCATATCATACAAAACTGGGCGAGCTACATCAGTATCATCTGTGTGACGACGTTGCCACTGCTCAAGGCGTTCTTCAAGCATGGGGTTTTACGATGATAAACTTTTGCTTATCTGAAGAAAAATATTTACGGTCTTGGAATGGACGATTATGGACTTGGACTAGGCCAGGCCTCGTAACCGACTCGGTCAGTTTTCGGAATTCACTGTTCACCGTTTTGAGGTGGTCGGTAATATACTTCGCTAGATACTGTTCATCAACATCACCATTCTGGTGTTTCGGACCGAGCTCAACGAAAAATTCTAGATATTGATTGCTTTTCTCATCCTCGCTTGTCTGCATAGCGAATCGTCCGGTGATTTTCCCCTGGAATTCCGGTGCGAGTAAAATGGATTTAATACTTTCCGGATATACATTGACGGCATAGATGGTCGCTGTCAGGTTTGAACGCCCAAAGAGATAGGCAAACGGTAAACTCCATGGAGCCGAACCTATAGCCTTGTTTATCACTTCTTGACTGATACCAGCTTTGGCCAAGTGCCCTATGATTTCGGTAATGGTGAGGAGGCCGCCCCGATCTTTGGTATTATATCGAACTAATGGTATACCACCAAGATTCGTCAGCACCAGTTCGTGGTCAACCGCTTCGATGAACTTTGTCAGAGGATTAAACTGGACGATAGACGGTAACGTATCATGACCGAAGAATTGGGTATGCAACTTCGGCTGTTTATAACAAGCACGACGCAGGTAAACACTCATTGGCGTCTCAACCCCGACGATGCCGCCCTCTGATGATCCGAGTACAGAGGTAATATCTTTGAACTCGTGGTTTAATTGTGCATGTTTGAAAACATAATCTCGCCATGACTCGGTATGGACTTCACCACCAACGAGTACCTTCAGTTTCATTTTTGCAATGTCGATTCCTTCGGTGATAGCTAGGTCAATGATATCTTTTACGAAGGCTGGATAGCCTATGATGAAAACCTGTTCATAATACGGGGCTACATTCCGTAGGATTTTTATCGTCTCCCCAAGATCGATTCCCGGCGACATGACTGTCAGTGGGTAACCCTTGGCGGCAATAGTCTTTCCTGACGAAAGCATCATCTCGCCGGCAGTCCAGACACCCATGCCAAGGTTGTCGAGTAAGAGGGTTGAAACGTGATCAATGGCGAAATTTTTGATATACAACAGCTCTAATATTTTTGCTATGCCCAGATCCTGATCAAGAAGTCGGGGCCAGTAGAAAGGTTTTCCTGACGATCCCGAACTTGAAGAGATAATGTTGGTTTGTGACAAATTGCCGTCCAAACACAACTGATCCAGTGGGTACTGCATCAGGTATGACTCTTTATCGGTTAGTGGAACCTCTTGAAAAGCTTCGTAGGTAGTAATTTTTGTCGAATCGACACTGTGTTTTTTGAGAAAATCTTTATAGGCCGGTACGCGTTCCGCGACGATCTGAAAACTCTTTAGCGCAAACTCCTTACCCTTTTCATCCCACATAGCGGGAGGTGCTTTTTGGAGAGCTACTTCGTCCTTGGTGGGATCGGAAGTATAGTATGTCTGAAATAACTCAAGTGGTGTTGGCATAAAAAGGGAAAAGATTACCCCGATATTAAAGCCCTACGGCAAGCAAATGATAACACAAAATGAGGCTTTCGCGTAATATTACGTCATCAAACCTTGCAAGGGATCTTAAGGGTTTCGCGGTCTTTTAGAAACCAAACTTATTTGAAGTTACCTACAGTTTACCAACTAGACGCCGTCCCCCATCGCGGTACTGTCTGGACAAGTCACTGAGCAAGAAAAACGAAGTTGCTGGAAGGCGCAAAATACGCTAGAATAACGCCAGTTTGAGGCCTCGGTAGCAGTTGTTTCCTCAAACGTCCTTTCTCCAACTTCTTTGCCTAACCCATACCCTTGTATGGCACGGCATCTAACTCCCATCCCTGGTATTGAGCTCTCCGCTCAGTGACTCAGGGATGGGTCATATCCTGAAAGGGGTATGGGTGGCCGCAAGGCTGCTAGCTGACGGAGAGCTCTGTGTTATGCAGAGATTCTCGCAAGCTACAAAATCCCATCCCACGACATGCTTTTATCTACCAATATCCTAAGCATATGAAAACCGTCTATGGTTCGCTTTTGCATAGAAAAAATATAGTGGCCATCACCTTTATTGGTGTGTCGGCTATGCTTCTCTCGGGCTGTTCCGGATCGTCAACAACGAAGACAACTAATACCACAAACACTGGGGTGTCCGCCCCGCAGGTCAGCGCAGAAGATAGTATCAAGGAAGTCCTGAGAAGTTACAGTTCACTTTGCGGACAACGGAAGTTCGGTGATGCATACCAATACGTCGCGTCAGCTAGTAACGTTACCCAGAAGAATTTCGTTGACGACCTAACTGGCCGTGGCCAGCTTGTAAGCGGATTTAAGGACATTTCCTATAACTACGTTCAAATACATGGCGACACCGCCGATGTTTCATACACGGTGACGTGGAGCCTGCTTACCAATTCTGTTAGTGGGGGCGCATACAACTACGAGCGGCAGTACCAAATGGTCAAAGAAACTGGGAATTGGAAAATCCTGTGGAAGAGCGACGACGCAGTAAATACGAATTCAACCAATCAGTAACATGTTCAAACGCGTCCCTGTTCAGAAACTCACTGGTCAAGAAACTTTCCACCAGACGGGAGAGAAGAAGTTCAACGTGTTGGAGTTCTGGCAGTATGGTTTCTCGAACCTGAACTCAAATGTTTTGCGCGGAGCATTGGCCGAGTTCATTGTTGAGAACGCCCTCAAAGACGTAAAGGACATCAACATCAGAAACCCGTGGGGCGACTCCGATAAAAGATTGAGTTGGCGGAGAGGGAGAGATTCGAACTCTCGATACGGGTTTAACCCCGTATAACAGGTTAGCAACCTGCCGCTTTCAACCGCTCAGCCACCTCTCCCCGTTTCTGTTGACGATATGTAAAACTGACTTTTGGTGCGCCCGACAGGATTCGAACCTATGACCTTCAGCTCCGCAAGCTGACGCTCTATCCAACTGAGCTACGGGCGCCAAAAACTTAGCCGGCCTATCGTACCAGAAATTGCGAGGAAAAACAAGGTCTGAAAAATAGGTGGATCTGCTACAATACCCGCATGTCCTCGCTGCTCACCCCGATCGCCGCCTTGCCGCGAATGCGACCTGAAATTGCCAAGAAATTTTTGGCCCTGGGTTTAACCACCCTCCAAGACGCCTTGTGGCATTTTCCGATTCGTCATCAGGACTGGCGACAACGACTTGCGATTGCTCAACTCCAATCCGGTCAGCCAGCTACCGTACTGGCCACTATTCTGTCCATCCGGGGCCGTCGCGCCTGGCGCCGGCGTGGCATACACGTAACGGAAGCGGTGGTCACCGATGAAAGCGGGGCTCGGCTGCGGGTTGTTTGGTTTAATCAGCCCTATCTGGCCACCTGGATCAAACCGAAGCAGGCTTGGTTTTTGTCCGGAAAAATCAGTGCTAAAAACGAGCAACTCCAAATGCAAAATCCGATGTATGAACGACCGGGCGCCTCACCAACGCACGAAACATTGGTCCCGGTCTATCCGTCGACGGCCGGGTTATCACAGTGGCAGATTCGGAAAGTTATTAAACGCGCAGTCGAGTACGCCGCTCTGTTACCCGATCCGTTGGATCATGCAATCCAGGTTAAGAATTCTATCGTCGATCGCACCACCGCCTTGAAAGAAATACATTTCCCAACCGATGAGGCGAGTGCCACCCGTGCGGTCAACCGCATGAAGTTTGAGGAGTTATTGACCTGGCAACTGCGGTGGCGGTTGGCCGAGTCGGAACGTGAAGCGTTGCCCGGTATCCCGATGCCGTTTCAATCCGAAGCGATCCGAGAATTTATTCAACGTTTACCGTTTAAATTGACGGATGATCAACGCCTGGCCGCTTGGGAAATGTTTCAGGACATGGGAAAGCCGCGGGCCATGTCGCGTTTGCTTCAAGGTGACGTCGGAACCGGCAAAACCGTGGTGGCGGCGTTGGCGGCACTCTTGGCGATGCGGCAAGGGTGGCAGGTAGCCTGGCTGGCGCCGACCGTGGTGCTGGCCCAACAACACGCCACTACTCTCAAGCGGTTTTTTGCCGGCACGGATTTTTCAATCCATGTCCTGGCCGGACATCAACGCGATTCGGTGGCTAGCCAGCCGGCCATTATCGTTGGAACCCATGCCCTGTTTACTGCTCAGTTGGACTGGAGTCGATTGGGTTTGGTGGTGATTGATGAGCAGCAACGCTTTGGGGTGGCGCAGCGGCAGGTACTGCTTGATCGTCCCCAGGCGGCCGGCCTACCGGTCCCACACTTTCTAAGCTTGACGGCGACACCAATTCCGCGAACCCTGGCTTTGTTCCTGTCTGGTGAACTGGCTATTTCCAGTCTGCACAGTAGGCCTCCCGGCCGCCAACCGATCGTGACGCGGTTACTTGGTTCGAATGACCGGGACCTGGCTGATGAGGCTATCCAGGAGACCTGTGACCGGGGTCTACAGGTCTACGTGATAACCCCGTTGATTGAAGAAAGTGATGTATTCGGCGCCACCGCGGCCACCACCGAGCACGCTCGGCTAGTAAAAAAGTTTCCGAAGCTGCATGTCGGCCTAGTTCATGGACTTTGCACGCCCGAGGAACGGGTCCAAGCGCTTCAAGACTTTCGCGAACATCGGTACGATATTTTGGTGAGTACGACTGTTATCGAAGTCGGCGTTGATGTTCCGAACGCGTCCTTAATCGTAATATTGGATGCTGAGCGATTCGGTCTGGCACAGTTACATCAACTTCGCGGGCGCGTGGGCCGCGGAGATCAGGCCAGCCAGTGCTTACTGGTGACCGAAAAAAATTCAGCCGCGGTTCGGCAGCGGTTACAACGGGTGGCTGAGACTAACGATGGCCTGGCGCTAGCCGAACTCGATTTATCATTGCGCGGCGCTGGCGACTTGTATGGCCTGCGCCAGTCCGGCTTGCCGGATTGGAAATTGGCGACCTTACAGGATCAGGAATTGATGACTCGGGCCCGCCAAACTGCCGAATCGCTGGATTCCGCAAATCGACAACGTTTACTCACCGCGCTGAGTGGTGAAACTCAGGTCAACGTGCATCGGGAGTAGCTCAGTTTTGCCGCGGCGCGGTCACCGGTCCCGGCGTGGGAGAAACTTTCGAGAGCGTACAAATTTTATCATAGTTTGCTTTTGTCCCGAGGACATACCCGATCCCCTGATTTTGTAATTGTTGTAATCGGGCGGCCGAGGCATCCTTGATTTTAATGTCTTCGCCCTGACAATAGCGCGTGGCATTACCTGGTCCAAGATAATATCCAAAGGCGGTATAAATTAAATTACGGTTGACGCAGGACGTCTGGGAAATTTTGGCTAAGTACAGGGCGGCCATCCGGACTTGTGTTTCCAGGTGCGCGTCCAGCCAATCCCGGCAGCTTTTGATCAGCGTATTGGTGGCCGTATCTACGTTGTTCGATTCCGGACACGCAGACGGCAACGAACCATTGACCTGCTTGAGGAGCGGAAGCATGGTGCCCACCACAAATTGGCCTATGCCATAGGCGGTAGTGGCCGCCCGGCCGTCGGCGCCTTTGACCTCGGTGCCGGTGGAAAGCGGATAACCATCGCTCGTTTTTTTACTTTCTTGCATAATAATTGCCTTGACCAGGAAACGGTCGACTTTGTAGTCACCTGCCGCATCATTGATCCAACGGTTAAGGCCAGACTGGCAGGCTGGACTAACTTTATTGGCGCAAGCCTGATCCGGGTCGCCACGCAGCGTCGTTGCCGCGCAAGCCGGCCACTCGCCGACTTGTTTGGCAACTTGTACATTGAGTTCAAACAACTTCTGATCAACCGTGGCAATCGTTAAACCCTGAAATTTCGTCAATTGCGGATTGATGAGGTTCAGGAGTACCACCGACACCAAGGCCAGAATCACACCGATTATGGCATTATTGATGATGTCGCGGGCGTCATTAATCCGTCCCGCGTTCCCGGCTGCGGTGACCCAGCGAATCCCGCCGTAGACCACCATCACGGTTGCCAAGATTCCTACCACCCAGATGAATAAGATAAACACCGCCTGAATATATTGGGCGACTGACTCGCCGCTAATTGGTCCGCCCAGAAACCCGGGGAGCGGCACTTCCGGCACGAATTGGACAGATTTATCAGCCGAGCTCGGGCTCGATCCGGTGCCTCCGCTGCTGGTGCGGGTGGAGCTTGAACTGGAAACAGCGCTGGCTCCGTTGGTGGTGATCGAAATCGGCTGACTGGTAGTCTGATTACCGGCCGCGTCCTGTGCTCGAGCCGTTAATTGGTGGGTGCCGGCCGCCACCGAAGAACTGTCCCAGGATAAACTAAAGGGCGAGACCGTACTGGCCCCGATCTGGGTGGTGTCAAGAAAATAGTCGACCCGGGTCACGCCGGTATCATCACTGGCGGCCACCGCGATACTAATCTGGCCTTGGACGCTGGTTTGGGTGGCGGGTGAGGTAATCGTCACGCTTGGCGCTTGCGTATCGTTCGTGCAAGCCTGCGTCAGGGCCGGACGGCTGTTGTTCGTTCCGCAACCATTGGCGTCCGTACAGGTACGTGACTGCTGTCCATTCTGACAGACCGACCAGGCGCTACACTGCCAATTCTCGGTACAGGCGCTTGGCGGAGGCGGCGGCGCGGCCGCGCTTGGGTCGGCACCGATGTTGGTGCCGTTGCTACCGGCGCCGATAGCCGGCGAACCAGCCTGCAAGGACAAATCATAAGTAGCGGCATTTACAAATAGCGGATCGCCTTCAATCGAATTGGCCTGCTCACCACTCAGAGTCTTCCAACCGGCCAACGAGGCGGCGGCGCCGAAACTGACACTCCCGTTTCGTTTGTGGTAGAGATTATGATGGGCGGTAAATCCGGTATAGTCGTTGGTATTGTCGATGCTGTTACCGAGTGAACTGACAATATTGTTCGTCCACACCGTATTAGCGGCTCCTGAAACATCAAAGGTGACGCCGGAACCGTTAGAAGCTTGGTTGTAAAACGTATTGTGGTCATAGGTATTTTTCGGTTGGAGGTGCGAACCGGTCGGAGAGTTTGAATACAAAATATTGTTGGAAAAAACATTATTCTGGGCAATCGCTTGGATCCAGAGCGCTTTCCCATTATCGGCAATGATCGTATTTCCGCGGAAGGTATTATTCGAAGGAAAACCCTTGAAGGCCGCTCCTTCGTTGCCAGAAACCATGGTCAAACCACCGCGTTGGTCATTGACCGCATGATTCACGTGAATGGTATTGTTGGTGAAAGTCCCGCCCGTCCAGCCGTCACGAATCAGGAAACCAGTGGCCTGTCCGGTGGCAATCACTAGATTATTGTCAAACACATCGTTCGTGCTGCAAGCCAAATAGACGGTCAGCGGATTGTCCGTCAGCGTGTCGATGGTATTGGTAATCGTATTGCCGGTCACCACGCGTCCCGAAGCAGGACAGGGATGCGTCGCGTCCCCATAATTATGAAAGTCAATAAAGCGACTGGCTGATCCCGTGATGGTGTTATTTTCCAGGTGGAAATTGAGCGCCTGGTTCCACCAGGCACACGTGGCGTCGTCAATACATCCCCCGTTGGTATTATCCGAGATTACCCCGCCGTTAATCGTGTTCCCGCGAACCGTGATACTATCACCGCCGTAGTTTCCAAACTCTCCAAAGGTGGCGTTGGCAAAGGTGATGTCCGAGTTGTTATCTCCGTAGTTTCGAACCCCGTTAGAGCTGGAAAAATTGCTGATCTGAATTGTATGATACGGGCCCGATCCGTAATCGGCGACCTCGACCGCATCTCCCCCAGTGGCCGTGATGGTTTTTCCGTTGCCATCGAAGGTGACGTTGCTAGCGCGAATTGAAAAACACGTACCGGACGATGAAACGTTGTTTTCCAGCCGATAGCTCCCCGCGTTCGTTATTGTTTGACAACCGGTGAGACTTATGACCGTTTGGGCATCGGTCAGGGATGCGAACACGGCAAGCAACGCGACCACGCCCAAACCAAATACCCAGGCCGACGTTCGCCAGGCAGACCGGCGTTTACCGGAGCGCAATTTTTTGGATTGTGCCGGTGTTTGCATCCACAAAATAGAGGGCATCTTCGGTTGGGGTTAGGCGCAATTGGGTCGCGCTGTAGCGCTGATTGAGGTTCTGATCAACCGGCCGGGCTACAATTTCCGAGCTACCACGCAATAAATCAATTTTGTAAATATTGTCCGGAATTCCAGTCGCCAAAGACGGTTGCGGGCCCGAACCCGGATCAAGGTAATACGGCACAGCACAAAAGACATCCACGCCGCTGGCTGAAAAGACGCATTTGTCGGCCGTAGTGTTTAGCCCCAAATCCACCAGTCCGCTGCCGATTGATTCCGGTGAAGCATTCATGATGTATAAATGCGGGATTTCATCGGTGGTCGGACCGTAGGCGCTATACAGCAGCTTGCGTCCGTCCGGTGACCACTTTGGATCAAAGCCCCGACCCTGGATCGTGGCGGACGGAAAGTTTTCGCCGTTCGCCCCTAAAAAGATGATTTCAGATAATTGATCGCTGGTACTTTTTTCATAGGTTGCAATTATCTGGTTATTCGGTGACCACAGCGGCGTAACTTTATCCGCGTTCGATCCCAAGTGTTCGACCGCCTGCGATTGTGATCCATCAGGTTTCGAAACCATCAGCCACTGATCATCGGTGTTGCCCGGATTTAAATACTTTGAGACCACCTGATCAGACTGCGCGGAAAACGAAAAGTCGTTTAATTCATTCGGGAGCGTGGTTTGTTTATCCTGCGTGAAATCATAGAGAATTTTCGCGCCGTCCGGAAAACTGATTATGGCCTGGCTGCCATCAGCCGACCAATCGACGTTTTGAACATCTTTATAGGTCGCGTCCGAGAGCGGCGTAGTCGTTAAGCCATCGGCGCTGAGCATGAAGAATTTACCGCTGGTCGCGTCGTAAAACCGAAAATCATTTGAAGTAGTCGAGACCAGTTGCTCCGAGGTAGTGTCGACCACGGTCTGGCTCAAGGTCGCGCCGCCGTTCGCCACCGCGTCGGGTTGGGTTTGCCCCTGTAAGCCATTTACAATCGGCAAGGCGTTGACGTTGCTGGGCGTTTGGCCGTTGATGTTGCCATTGTTCACGTTCGGCAGTCCATTCACCACCACGCCGTTCGCGTTATTGACTGGCGTGGTCGGCGTCGAACGGAAAAAGACTAGCCAAATCACGTAGAAAATAGCTAGCACCACCACCACGAAGGCGGAAATCAACAGTATTCTACGAAGCGTGGGATTCATATACCGTATTGGGTAGGTGACAAGTCATAGGTTTTACAAAGAGTTCGTGGGCCCAGCAATTGACATTGATCGCCAAATCCCGCGAGAGCACAATATGCATTTGAACCACACGTGTCCTTCGTCCCATAGACGGGCGCATCTCCAAGGTTAACGACTTTCCCACAATCCAGGTTGCTATCAAAGAAAAGTTGGAATTGTGGGGTGCCAGCCTTGATGCATATAGCTACATTACTGAAAACCTGATCCGTTCCGTTGGTAGGAACACAGTTGCCGGTGTAACGCCCAGTTATATTACAGACTTTTCCCGCAACTGGACAGCTCACGCCCAGACATGGGTTCCCCTTCCCGTCATCGCTGAGCGAACCACAACTGGTGGTATCTGTACAAGCCGGGAGTGTATTTGGATCAAGCGGAACTTGATTACATGTCCCCTCCCATTCATTGCTCAAGTCCTTGGCACTATAGCTGTAGCAAGTATTCGTATCTTTGAGTTGGCAGCAGATACCTTTGACGATGTTGGCGGCACACGACGGTTTCCCCGGATTAACCAGGGTTTTGGCCCCTCCGTAACAGGCACCCGACGAAACCTGCGTCATGCCGGTTGGGCAGGTCAGATTTTCAAAACATTTGTAGGCATCATTGTACGTCGCAAATCCGGGTTTTACTTGTTGGGCTTGCTTGATCTCCGGTAACCCCAAGCTTGTGAATTGCGGACTAATTAAGTTCAACAGCACGACCGAGACCAGTGCAATAATTATCCCGATGATCGCATTATTAATAATATCGCGCGCTTGCGCGACTTGGCCGGGATTGCCGCTGGCGGTAACCCAACGAATGCCGCCGAAGATAACCATCACGGTCGCAATGATGCCAACCACCCAGACAAAGTACGTGTAAATTACTTTGACGTAGGTGCCGATAAAATCATCATTCACTTCCTGCGGTCCGGTAAATCCCGGCAGACTGACTTCGGGAGTAAAGGTGACGCCGCTGGACGTGGTAGCCGCCACGGCTGGCGTCACGGCTGTCAGCCCCGCTCCAACCATCAGCAAACTAAACAAGAGCCGCTTCATTGGGTTAAGAGTGATCCAAAGCTCTTGAGTAAGTCCGCTAGCGCACCTAATCCCAGTTGGGCAAAATCAAGCGGATGGAATATGAAGTACAAAATGAAAATGATCAGACCCCAAAGAATGCCGGTAATGAGGCTAATAAACACAACTTTGCTGGTCCGGTAGACCGCCTCCGCCGCCGAAAAGCTTGGCACGAGCGGCACGTGCAAATCGCGCGCGGCATCCATGCCCGGCGGCAAGGGAACGTTCGACGGAACGCCGATTTGGCTGATACCGTTTAGCCAGTGGCCGCCCACCCAGCGGATCAGAAAAAGCGCGATGACCACTGGTCCAATGACTATTGATAAAAGTCCAAAAAATTGAAACGAGAGATCCTCGACCACCTCGTGGACCGTCTGCCAGGCCCGACGCCAGGCTTGGAGTGCGATTTGGTTGGCTTCCGCCACTGCCGTTTCCGGATTGAGTGACAGGCCTTTCCGCCGTACGCTTTGCAGCGCTCGCAGTCGGGCTGCCCGTTGGAGACGATTGCCTTCACCCGGCGCACTCAACGCCTCTGGTTGCTCGGCCAAGGTTCCTGGCACCGGCTGGCCGGATCGCTGAGCATCAAATCGCTCCTGCCGGGCTCGATTTAGTCGGTAGGCGCGATCGGCTTGGATATTGGCGCGTTCAACTGCGGTAGCTTCGGCCATAATTTATGTTGCTTCCCACGACGCCGCGTTAATTTTCCATTCGTCGCTCTGTTTGACTAGGTCCAGAAAGAGTTTTTGGGTCTTGACGGTTTCATCAGTCCCAGTGGTTTCAACCCGTTGCGTGTCGACGGTCACGGCCGCGTTGCCAGATGTTTGATTGGTAATCGAAATCACAATCACTTTAGTGGTCAGGGCGTGATAGGGCGTGATAGTTTGGTTGATCCGACCCTGGGAAATAGTTCGATCAAGAAAGCTGTTAAAGTTACTGGTCCCCCAGTTTTTACTGGCTTCCAAGTTGGCGAAATTATTTTGGTTGCTTTCGTTGCCGTACTCTTCGGTAAAGTTTCGAGCCACGTATCGAATCGCCACCGCGTCCGGATCTTCCGCTTGGTTGGTGTTCAGATTGGTATTTATGACTTCCACGTTGGCTGAGTTCGTGTTGGCAATTTTTTCGACCGCGTTCTGAAGGCTTGGATTACGATCCACGAGAAATAACACGATGATAGCCGGAATAATGAGTACGGCCAGCGCGATTGAGATAATCAGAAGTCGACGTGACATAAATTAGGCGTTAATATCTTCCGGACTCGAGACGGCCGTACCAACATTGGTGGCCGTTCCGCTGGCAATTGATTGCTCAAACTCCTTTTTCGAACGCTCAATTTCAAGCAATTGGGCGGGGTTGGTAGTCACGATTTGGTCCTCACTGTACGATGCCACGACTTTGATGGCCGCGTGTTTTGGTCCGGCGAAGAAGATACCTTCGCCGACTCCGGCTTCAAGCAGCAGGTAGCGCTCTTGTTGAGTCAACAGGAAGGTCTTGGCGACGATATCAATTGAAGCCGGCGACTGTTTCATCAACAACGTTAGGGCTGAGTTGTTGATAATGGCTTGTCCGTACGGCGACAGTAAGAAGTCATTGACGTCCTGGGTGATGGTCGTCACGCCCAGGTAATATTTACGCGAACGTTTGACCAGGCCGAAAATAAACTTGGCCGAGTCTTCGTGCTGCATTAACCACCAGGCTTCATCAATCACCAGGATACGTTTTTTGAGACTCGAACGCGCCACGTTCCAGATGTAGCTGACCACAATCGAAATCCCGACCGGCCGTAATTCATCTTCCAGATCTCGGACCGAGAACACTACCAGCTGGTTCGTCAATTCGACGTTGGTCGGACTGTTAAACAAACCGGCGAAGGTTCCTTGGGTAAACTTTTTTAAACGCTCCGCCATCCGTTCTCCACCCGTCATGCCGCCCAGCACTTCTTCAAAATCCGACATCACCGGCACTTCAATATTCTGGAGATCGGCATCGGGGGTAATATCTTTCTTGGCATATGTTTCCAGCAGCGCCCGATCCAGGATTGAATCTTCCTCGTGGGTCATGTCACCCAGCATCAACCGGAACATAGATTTCAACGTGATGACCGCCGAGCGAATAATATCGGCCGTACTTTCGTCGCTGCTAATGGGTTTCGGCAGATCGAAGGGATTAATTTTACTATCTGAATTGAGTGAAATGTTAATATAGGTGCCGCCGACCGCGTCCGACAGATATTTATATTCGTGCTCCGGGTCAATAATGATGATGTCCGTTCCGAACATCATGCTGCGCAAAATTTCCAGCTTGACTGCGTAGGATTTACCGGAGCCGGCCGTCGCAAAGACGGTATAATTCGCGTTCTGGAGCGAGAATCGATCAAATAGAATCAGCGAGTTATTGTGTCGGTTAATCCCATATAAAATGCCGTTGTCGCTCGACAGGTCGGCGGACACAAACGGGAAACTCGAGGCGATCGGCGACGAATTCATATTGAAGGTCACCTGGAGTTGGTCCATGCCAATCGGCAAGGTTGAGGCGTATCCTTGTTCGGTTTGGAAGAAGGCGCGTTTCGAATATACCAGTTTCGAGCCGAATAAGGCTTCAACTTGGCTGGTTACTTCATCCAATTGCTTCTGCGTATCGGCGTACAGCGTGACATACAACGCGAATTGGAAAAATTTCTCCGTGCCCTGGGTTAAATCATCGCGCAGTTTTTCAATGTCGCGGAGGGCCGTTTCGCGCACCGGATCGCGCGGCGCGCCTTTTTGAATATCGGCTGAGAGCTGGGCTTCCAGCGCGCCAACTTTGTTCTTGAGTTGCTTTAAGATCAAATCCGAGGGGATCGGATAGAAAAACATGGATATATCCAGCGGGGCGTTAAAGTTGATGATCGGCGCAAACCAGCCGACCGCGATATACCGCGGATAGGTCACGACAAATAATGTTCGCAGGAATTGGCCGTTCAGGCGCAGGGTATTCGGATCAACCTTGAGTGCCGCCGGTGCGATCAGGTCACGGACCGTAACCACTCCGCGACGATAAATCCGCTCGGCTTCAATTAGTTCTTTTTCATCGGCCGGGTGCGGAAGCTCGCGACGCGGTGATTGCCGGTCGTCCTGGAAAATTTTCGGGCTCGAAAGGTTGATATCAGGCATTGCGGTCGTCTCCTTTAGATTTTTCATCATCCTTCAAACTTGATACTTCTTCGAGTGACATGGCTTTGACTGACTGCAGTTTTTGCTGGCGCGAAGTTTCCGGATTGTATGAATTGTAATACAACTCGATCAAACTTTGGGTATCGAGAATAATTGATTTGAGCCCGGCCGAATCCAGGGCATTCATAGTTCCATCCACCCGTTTATACAGTTCCCGCCGGTAATCTTCGAATTGTTTTTGCTTGAGGTGAATTGTTGACGTCGGTGAAAAAACGTCAATCACTTTTGAAAAGAATTTCGCCGGCCGGTCGATTTTCGGTGAATACGGAATCACCAGGTAAAAACGCTTGGTCATAATATCGGCAATTTGGACCAGTTCGCCCACAAATTGTCGATAGTCCTGGGTTTGCATCCGCAGGAGTTCGTTGGTTTGTTTCTTCTCAACATCCTTGAGTTGGTCCAAGTAGGCGTCAATATCGAGTCGGCGCGATTGGACGACAATTTGGAGCGGAAAATCAATGGTGTTTAAGAATTGGGTATAGGCGCCAATCACCGCGTCCTGCTCTTCTTCGGATTTGAGCGAGAAGTTAATTGAGGACACCAGCAACACAGCCCGCAAAGTTCCGTCGCGCAGCACCACCGTATCATCCCGAATTTCCAAAATATCAAGATACTGCTGCGTCGAGGGAGCCGATTTTGTCCGGCGGGTAGTCTTTTCCTTTTTGGTGTCCTGGTCGGCCATGGGCTTATCGGTTATCGAATGGATTGGCTGGTTCGGGTTGTTTTGGAAGCGATTGGCCCCAATACAACAATTCTTCGTCTTCATGATAGGCGCCGCCGGTATCGACCAGCAATGATAATTGCGCCAACTTCGTTTCGCTTAAGGGTTGCTTAGAAGGAATTGGAGGCGGTGGCGGCGGTTCACGTCGATACTGAATTCGTTCGCCCAATTGATTGTTCCACAGGCGGAGGCGCGGATTCTTGAGTGATTGCAAAAGATTCAGCAGGAACAAATGGAATGGCCGGCCGTTTACCCGAACAAACGCGAATGAAACCATGGCCACTAAAATCCCAAACCCGGTAAATAGGAATGGTCCGGTTTGATTGGCCAGGCGAACCATCAGTTGATACGACCCGACCAAAAGCCCGACACCGACTAAAATGATGATAAACTGCCGAACCGTGACCGGACCGATCACTTTGTCTTCGACTTCGATAAATTGTGGGACGACGTATTGTTGGGGCATGGTATTAGGCGTGCACGCGACGATTTAAGTCAGCCAGCGAAGCAAATTCATGTTCGGATAAATAGGGTTGATTGTCTTTAGCGCGGCGACGAATAACTTCACTGATCGGGATGTTGTCATCAAGACTTTGTCGTCCCATGGCCAAGTACAGTTGATAGACTGAGCTTTGACGCCAACCCGCAACCGCTTCCGCCCAGAGTCGAAACGATTCGTGTTTGAGATGCTCAAATGTTTCAAAGAGGTGTTTGGTTGAATCAGTGGCGCCTTGACCCAGGCGTCGAAATTCAGCCACCGACATGCTTTTGAGTTCTTCGGCCGGACCCAGTGTCCGGGATGGTTGGGTGATGTCGGCAACTTTGGGTCGATCGCTCCCCCGACTCCGTGGCCAGGACGGACTTGACTTGACCGTTGGCGGCGGTTGTTGCGGCACGGGCTTAGCCGGTGGCGGGGCCGGGATATCCGGCGGCCGCACGATCGGCCGGCTAGGTCGCGGCGCTTCAGTCACCGACGGCATCGGTGACTTGGGCGGAGTTTGATCGGTCGACGGGAATACTCGCGTGAGCGGCGGTTTCGGCGCCGGGTGTTCAGCTTGGACAGTCGGAACTTTGGGGGGCGGCGGGGCCGGAATCGGTTCGGGCTTGGCTACCATACCGCGACTCTTGAGCTGCTTGGCCTGTTCGGTCAGGCTGGCCACGACCTGCTCGGCCAAATCGCGATCTAAACCGAGGCCGCCAATTTTCGGATCACGCGCCATGACGTCAATTGTTTGGTCAGACGTCCGAATATCTTTCAATCGGCTTTTGAAAATCGCGTGCGCCCGCTTCGTTAAAAATTCATCCGGAAAAGCGAGTTGGTGCTGCTGAATGATTTGCTCAGCAATCGCATCGAGATCCTTGGGAGCCTGCGTTGCTGTCGCTAAATGTTGTAAGTTTTTTGGCTTGGGCTTCAATTTCTTTGGCGTCTTCTTCTGAATATGCCTGGGTCGGGGCTTTGGCGCCAATCGGGGCTTCCGGGGTGGCCATCGCCGGAACTTTCGGCGGCGGGGGTAGTGGCGGTGAGCTCGCAACGGATTGGGGCGGCGGGGTCGGTTTGATTTTTGGGGCGGCGGGAACCGTCGGTGTCTGGACTGGTTGCGATTGTCCGAGTGGTTTAAGCTTCGGCGCGACGGTCGGTTTTTTGGCAATTGGCAAGTTCGGTGGTGCCGCGGGACGCGGCGGATTGTTGACGGCGCTGGGAGGCGTTACTTTTGTGGCCGCCCCGGCTGGCGGCTCGAGATTTTTCGCCTAAATATTCGCTGACCTGGCCGAATACGCTTTTGCGAAGCTCAGCGACGACGGCGTCCGCCTGCGGCGGGGCAAGTTCAGCCTCGCGTTGGATTGCTTCAGACAGCGTCGCCAGCGGAATTTCCTTCACCATCACTCGCATTACAAAACCGGCCACGTCGAGTTGCGGGTAGGTTGCCTCAAGCTTGTCAACGGCCGCTAAGGCTCTCGAGGAAGCGACGGTATCGCGAATCGAACGGGGCAACTGATGAAATTGTTGCCAAATATCAGCCATCTCGTTAGCGTTTTGGAGAATAAGAAAAAATGCCCAGCGATAAAATCACCGGGGTTGGGAATTTCTTGGGAAAACTTTGATATTCAATCTCTAACGAGAACATGAAGTGTTTGTTTGAGTGGATTTATTATAGCACAAACCCACCCGGACCGCAAAGCCTGAAAGTGGAAAAAATTACTGGAAATATTGCTGGATTCGCTCGCTTTCGGCTTCGACCGTCGAACCATCATATTCCCCCGCATGACGCGATGTGCCGGAATAAGAGGGTTGTTTCTGGTCGAGGTGGAGATTCAGACGAACCCTTTCCCCTTCCTCCTGGAGATAGACATGAAATCGCGGGTAGGCGTAGCTGCTCAGCCGACGAACGTACGAAATATCTCCGGATCGCGGATCACGTATCATTGAATAACCCGCCCGTTGGAGTGTCAGGCGGGCTGGTTGAGCCAAGCGGCGAAGGCGCAGGATCACGCCGGCAGCTGGTCAGTTTGTTTGAGGATGCGCCGAATCTTCCGTTTGAGCGCGTTGAGTTCAAACGGGTTGAGATCTTGGGTATTGACGGCATAACTAACGGCATCCAGGTCCTGCATTAGACGCTCGCCATCAGGCTGCAGCAATTCACCGCTTTTCATGGCTGCTTCGACTTGGCTGGATAATCCGGTTAAACGGAGGAGGATGTCAGCCTTGCCGCGTAGGGTCGCAGCCTTGGTATCAAAGTCACGGAGCAACGGATGCGCATCTTCATCGAAGGCGACCGATGGTTCTATTGAATCCGCCGTGGCTGCTGCCGCAGCTGCGTTCGGTTCAGGTTGCGGGGCATAGACTTCCGGAAAGTTTTTTTGGGCTTCAGCTAAGGCCGCGACCGGGTCTCCGCCCAGGTTCTTGATCGTTGATTGAATGTCACCCAGGTACCATTCCATTGGCAGCATGATCCGGCTTAAAATTTCACGCGTTAAGTTTTTTGCGTGATCAGTATCAGTATGAAGTTCATTTTGAATCTGTGTTTGTAATTGTTCGGGAGTAAATTCTTGCGCCACCAAGCTGGCTTCCAACCGGACCATCTTACGTTGCTGATCATCACTTAGTTTGTACTGCTTGCTAAGCGCTATGTTTATATCAGACAACTCTCGGTGGGCCAGCACTTCCTTTAAGAGCGGGGGAAATTCGAGATAGAGTTTGTAGTAAGCTTTTGGACTGACCATATTATGCTAAGTTTGCGGTATTAGGATTCATCGCATAAACACGATAGAGCCGTGGATTGGTTCGTAGCAGGGTTTGAACCGCATCTCGGGCCAGTTGAAATCGACGAGCTCCCAACTCAGGCATTTCTTTTTCCCGAAGCGCCTCCCCAACCGTTTGGTCAATAAAGGCTTTGTTTTGTTGATAGACTTGGCCTTGATCAAGTCGTCCCAGCTGTTCACCTTTCGCTGCGGCAATGGTATCACGAAAGGCGGCCTGCCCGGCAACATCGCCAAAATCAAAGTCTTTATGTTCACCGCGCGAGATGAGTAGTCGGGCACCCATAGCTTTGTGAAGATCGTCTGGGTTAACTAGGCCTCCGTATGTCGCCTGTAACCCATTGACAACGGCATCGCGCATTGCAGCATTCCGCTCGCCAGCTTTGACTATATTGCTTCGGCGAAAGTTTCTGTTTTGCAAAGCGGCTGTCATAAAATCAGCATCAGCGGCCACTGATTCAGTCATCACGTCCGCCATCTTATCAGCATTGCGGGAAAGATATTCGTTAAGTGCCTGAGTCATAATGTTGTTTGCATCCCGAAATGCCCGGTGCGTGGCTCCGGTTGCATTCGCGAACTTCTGACGATCTTCAAAATCAACATTATCCAAAACGACATGATTATAGAGCTGATCTCGCATTTGTTCGGATAAGTCTTGTCCTGCTTTATCTGCCATTCCTTGCCGAATGTACATGTTCGCAATTTGTTGGCCAAGCTCATCTCCAGCCGCTCCGTTGCGAACCTGTAAATGTCGGCTTTTCAATATCGATTTGCTTGCTGCTTCGCGTTCAACTGCAGCCACAAAACTTGCCGTATCGGCTTGCGTCGCAAAGTCATTGTGGAACGCAGAAATCGACATGTCTCCCATGTGTTTGTACATGGTTTTCAAGAACTGCTCCTCACGGTCAGGGCCCATCTGTCGTGCCACGTCACGAATCGCTTGGGCTTCAGCTACATTTTGGACATGTCCGCGGTTAGCCAACTCTTCTCCCGATTCCATCCGCATCGATAATGGTGCGGTATTATTCATAGCCATGTCACGGAGCGTATCATTTGTCGTTTCTGGCCGTTTAACTGCTTTCGCCAACGAACTGGACAGTTTGGTTCGGACATCAGGATTGCTATCCCAAGCTTTGATCGTCCGGCTAACCACGTCTCGATTTGTAAGATCATTCAAATCAATTTTTCCGGATTGCAAGCCGACGGTCGCCGCTGCCGCTCGCGTCGCACCGCCACCCGTTCGAAGGAGGGTATTGATTGTGCCAGCTGAAGCGTTGCTGAGGTCGCGTTCTTTAATTTCGCGATCCACGAGAGTTTCACGGAACTGCTCATATCGTCCAAGGGCTTGCCGTCGAGATCGTGTGCCTTGTTCAAAGCCAGTTTGTGCCGCACTGTCAATGTCACGACCTGCCTCTTGGACCGTTTTTCGTCGAAGCGCTACATCGCGAACACCTCGCAAACTTGCTCCAGCTGCGCTGGTAGTGGCTGCTCGCGCGCGCCCAATTTGGCCAACTGTTCGGGCCAGGCCCGCATCAACCCGCGCGCCCAGGGCAACACTTCGTTCGCGAACTTCAGCTTGACGGCGGGCTGAACGCTGCTGAAATACTCCTTGGATCGGCCGGATAGTCCGATCCCGTAACCAATTCACTCCGGTCGCGCCCAATCCAACCCCGACGCCAAAGGCGCCGGCCGCTTTCGCGCCATAGGTGCCGGACTGCATCGCGTACTGCAGCCCCATCACCATGAAAATAATGGCCACCAAGAACGGTAAGAAGTGATTGAGTTGCAGCGCGCCGGTTACAAATCCGAAAGTTGATCCCACCACGCCAATTTCTTGTTCATACGCGGCGCCGGCGTCACCACCGATATTGATACCGGCGTTCGGTCCGGCATTCGTTAAAATGGCAAGCGATAACCACAAAATAAACGCGATGACCGGCCCAACCGTCACGTATCGCCCAAATTCGGACCACCACTTCCGGGCGTACCCTTCGGTATTCGGCAGGATCCGCAAGGCGTAGGCCAATGGTGATAAGATGACTAAAATCCAGAGGGCCACGATCCGAACGGTCAAGATAACCGCAAAAGCCAAGGTCACAATCAAGGCGGTGACCATCAGCGCCAACCCGGCTAGTAGGCTGACGAAGATGCTACTAAAGGCAATGCCATTCCCGCCGGAAGAGACTGATGTTTGTGAAAAATTCAGAATCTCATTCAGTCCAAACAGCGACGCAAAATTTCCGAATAAGGCGTCTTTGTAGGAATTCACAAAGGTTAACATCACCACCTGTGAGGTTTGGATGAAGAAGCCGGCGATCAGGCGCGAGAAGTTGACCAGGAAAGCCATGATGATCAGCCGGGCCAGCAGCCGATTGTAGCGGTAGTTTTCGATCCGCAGGACCGTGCCGACCGCGATAATCAGCAGCGTGACGATAAAGAACATGTTGGTAATATCGCGCACGATTGACCAGCCGGTCACCACAATTGGAACATTAATGAAGTTATTGTGCAGCGACAGAATCACGATGACGTGTGTTGCGACCGCCGTCAGGTACCCGACAGTTTGAATCACTAGGAACACCAAGTTAGCCATTATTTGCGACAACTTGTTTAAGACCGCTGACTGATCGCCGGCCGCGTAGGTGACTGAACCGGCCAAAAACAATCCCGCGATAACCGCCAGCACCGTATAGGCGCGTGAATATCGGCTGAGATGGTGCGTCAGGCGTCGTAACATATTACTCAACATGAACGGTTAGTCCCGAATCAATCCACTGACTAGAGTCTAAGGAATTCGTTCCACCGGACGCCTCGCTCGCCCATCCCCAGTTATCCTTGATCTGGATCTTGATATGGTAATCACATTCCGTGGCTCCGGTTCCGCCTCGGTGACAGTCAGTCGCACCCGGTTTAATCGTGTAGGCATGACTAAAGATGTGCGGGTTGCTCGGATCAGTTCGTGGCGCGTACGGGAAGTTAAAGCTATCCACCGTATCGCCCCAATTAATCGCAATTGACTGCAATGGCACCTGCTCCGCATCGGCTTTCGAGTTGAATTTAATGGTCACCAAACCGCTACCACCTGAAACATTCAGTGTGTCGTCAGTGCTGTTCAGGAATAAGGCTTTCCGGTCAATTTTCCCATCATTGTTGACATCGACACCGCAAATTTGCTCTCCCGCTTTATTTTTCAAACTTGGGTCACAGAAGAAGTCCGGCGGAATGGCGCAATAATCGTTCGGATATTGGGGATCGCGCTTCGGTGGATCGCCCGCGCAAACTTGAGTCGGCGGTTCCCAACCCGCACCGGAGACCAGCACGTAATTTGAACCATCCCAGCGCCAAATTCCACGGGAAGCCGGGAACAGTCGTCGAAGTCGTTCCTGGGCGAAATATTGGTTGGTGGTTGGATCATTTGGATCCGAGGTTTGCAATCCGGCGGTGTAGGATTGTGTTCCGCGGTTACTGGCGGCCGGAGAAGCAACGCCGACACACTGCCCGTCCGGATTTCCGTCGCCGTCATTATCGCGTTGGCATTGATTTACCTTGGTCATATCGAGATTTCCGAGCGAATTCAAACAGCTCGAACCGTCCGTGGTACAGGCGATATCGCCACACGGCCCGTCACATGAGTACGGCGTCCCGCCTCGGGCTTGTGTCGCGCCGCTAAATTGCGAAACGTTTTTGACTTCGACTGACATCAATGGCCAGGTGGCAGGATTATTCGGGAAGCCATCCGGTTGCAGAAGACCACCGTACGGAGCCAAGTCTTGACTCCGGGTGTAACCAAGCGTCGGAACCGTATACGAATCCGAATTGACGCGTTGGGCATAGGCTTGATTATCACCGTTCGGCGAGACTACTTCAACAATGTCCTGGCAGGATTCTTTCACGAAGAATTGTACTTTATAGGTCAGCGCCTTCATAGACGGTTGAGCCAGTCTGAATCATTAACCTATTGAGTCCATAGCAACTGAAATTCACCAGTTGCCTTGTCAAAGAGATTCGAATGCGCGTCAATCGCCATTAGCGTTTAGATTCTCCACGGCACCAGGGTAACTATATGTTACCCGCCAATAATCTGCATCGGGTGCATCATCCCGAAAACGGTATATTTTTTCGCAGACCCTTCCTTCATAATCACCCATACAATCTGTTTTATAAGGCGAAGTGGCATTCGAAGCTTTGAACTGCTTATTATTCGTAAATGTAATTGGGCTAAGTGCGTTCACCTCCAGGACTTGAATTGGTCCAGACAGCATTAACGATTTCATCTTCTGTTAGACCTTTAGCATTTTGCGTCGGTTGGACTGTACAGTAGTTTACACTTGAGGCAATCATCCATACGAGGCAGCGATCGTACGATCAACATTGAACAATTGGTCCGGAATCGCCACCTGCACAAGAGTTTCCTATGGGGTTACATTGGGTGGTTTCTGTTCGGTATTGCTCGGATATTACATACGAAAGTCCGGACGAAAATCGGACCACCTTTGTTGTTTCCCTTTGCACTCGCACACAGATAGAGTGGCACACGGTCCTGATAACCGGCCTGGGTTTCCGAGCCGAAAATTGAACTTTGCCCTTTAATCAAATCAACGGGCCACCAGGATAGACAGGTGCCGGTCAGTGAGTCTTGTTCCAGGCAGTATCCTTGCCATCCGTGGTATTCCACTCCGCTCTGGTCAATATAGTCGCAAGCCGGCGCGTCTTCGCGCGGATATAACCGACAGGATGGCGAAACATAAGATGGACTGGTGTCGGTCTGCAAAACCGGTTGCACCTGAACATCATCCACATAGAACGGGACGGCTGGCTGTCCCGGAGCCAGCACAATCGCAAAACGTGTGTATCCGGACAAGCCCTTGATCGGCCCGATCGTTACACGCTGCCAGGCCGAGGTGAGTTTGACATCCGCGTAGGCCGGATCCGGCAACGAATCCGCGTCCGGTCCGTCCGCGACCGTAAAGTTTGAATAATTATTATCACCAAACTGCAACCGAACGGTAACGTCCGAGTTTGAGCGAACTCGCGCGACGGCCACATAATATTCTTCCGGGTTAGTGGGGAATTCTTGGGTCGCCGCACCGGAAAATTCGACAGGAATTCCGCACGAACACTGGCTGTCATCTGTGCAGGACTTCGAAGCATCATTCGAACACAAGTTTGGGATCGTATCGACCGGCGAGACGTAAAGAACGTGGTTCGTGCTCGCGCTTTGGCTTTCAAATTGTACCTTGAGGGTGGCACTTTTCGGCTGACCGAACGGTACCGCTTCCCACAAACCAACGCTCGGTGGATTATATTCAAAGTCACCGTTGCGAATCTTCGCGTCACCACCAACTTGGCGCATCAGTTGCCAAGGCAGCAATCCGCGAATGCTTGGGATACCCGGTTGATCGTCCCAATTCAATCCCGCCACCACGTTCCCTGAAAGATTCGCGATTTGGCTGACTTGCAGCGGGGTTGAATATTCAACGTCCCGTTGATTGGTTAAGGCATTATTGTCTCCCGACAGATTGCAGGTTCCGCCCCCGGTGCAATCCACGCTGCTCGCGCAAAAACGCAGCGGGTCATTGTCACACTGGCCAGGCGGTAAATACGAATTGCATTGCCCGTTGGGTCCGAGACTGTTACAAGCCGATAGAGACAGACACAGGTTCTCCGGTGTCTGGCCGTCGAGCGAGACGCCTTGCAGACTGGTCGCGCAACTGAGCCAGAGATTACAGCCGCGATCCTTGCGAACCTTGAGAACGGTGTTAGCGGTACATCGCGACCAGCTGGCGTAACAGACAGAGCCGGCCGGCGTGGGACTGAGGAGCGCGCCATTGGCAGCGTAACAGCTGGCCGGATTGCATTGATACGGTGATCCCGTCAGCGGCGGGTCAGCCAGGCATTGACCATTACTGCCGCAGGTTTGCCCGCCGGGACAGGTAAAGCCACACTGGGCATCGCAGCGGAAGACCAGACTGCCGCCGGTTTCACAAATCGCGCCCGAGGGTGAACATGAACCAATCGGCGTACCGTCGTTACAGGCGCCGGTTGAGAAGGTTCGATCTTCCGGACTTTTAGCCGTATCAAAAGTCAAATCGTCAGTAACAGTCACGCCACCGGCTTGGTCCGTCGCCCGCAACCGATAATGATACGTCGATTGCGTATCAAGGGATCCGGTCGCCGGGACGTCAATCGAACGCGCGACGGTTGCATATTGTCCGACCGGTTCACCGTTGGATCCAAGCGTATAACTATCAAAGGTGCCTTTGTTTGAGACATCCCATCGGACTTGGACATTGGCCGATAGATTGGTTGAAAAGGATACCTGACATTTTCCACCCTGGCATTGAACGCCCAACGGGGTAATCGCCAACTGACTGTTCCCGGCCGCCCCCGAGGAGGTGGTGAAAGCCCGATCAGGCGTCGTTCGATTGCCCCCGCCGCCCGGAATTCGCGTGTGGATACGGAAATGATAGGTGGTGCCGCTGGACAGATTATTTAAGGTAATGCTGTGCGAGGTCTTATCCTGACCCGGTGAATAGTACCCGCCACCCGCCGGCTCAAAACTGCCGTAGCTCGTCGTCGTTCCATATTCAATCCGGGACTCGGCCGGCAAGTCCGTTGAGAAATCTATGCGGGCGGAAGTCGCGAAGGTCGAAACATTGACGGACGTAACCGTTGGCGCCGACCCGGCTGGAGGCGCGGCCGCTTCAGCCGGCGACTGACCCGACCACCAACCAGCCGCAAACAGCCCAGCCAACAACACCAGGCCGCTGAGCGGCAGGATGATTGGACGAAGGATGAAGGCGAGTCGACGGTTCATATGTTTAATTGGTACACAGTCCTGAAATATTACAGCTCGTTAACCGATAATGATAGAGCTGGTTCGCGTCCAGGTTGGAAATAGTCACGCTATGATTGGTTGTCAGAGCGTTTGGATCGCTCGGGTTGCCGTAGATTGGTGCGTTCGGATAGCTACAGGCGCCGCTGGGTGGGCAATTGACGGTTAGGCCGTAGTCAACTTGGGTGGTTGCCGCGTCATCGGTACACCAGGATATGACCGCCTGCCAGCATTGGGTGCCGCCGCAATTGGTAACGCCCGGCATGATCGAAGTTTGGACATCCACCGCGCACGTCAGAACCGGATAACTATTATCATTGACCACGTTGACGGTGACTTCAGCCGGCGCGGAAAGGTTCCCGGCCGTGTCGCGCGCGACGGCTCGAATGACATACGCGCCATTGGTGGCCGAAAGCGTATTCCAGCTGGCTGAAAAGCTGCAGGTCGTGCCGGTACAAGTGGCCGGTTGATCAAGGGCCACTTGGCTGGGGTCGGCCTGTAAGAAAATCGTGACTTGCACGCTGCTGACCGATTTGTTATCAGTCGCTGAACCGGTGATCGCGACCTGCCCAATCACGTCTGCGCCGGAACTGGGCGCGGTTAGGCTGACCGTTGGAAGCACGGTGTCCGGTTCATCCAGGGTGGTGAATTGCAGATCAATGCCGCCGCTGTTGGTTGTGGCCGTGGTGCAATTCGGGGAACTTGCTTGGTCGCAGGAAATCACGCTGAAGAAGTAGGTGGTCAACGGTTGCAGCGGCTGGTAGACCAGATCATGACAGCCCGAGGTGCAATCGGTCGTATCATTCGATGTTCCCACGATAGCCGTTCGCGTACTATCGGTGAATATAACTATCGCTGAATCGGCCAATTCATCCGTCATCCAGGTTATCCGAACGCTATTCCAGTTAGGATCAGCGGTGATGCCTGAAATGACCGGCCCGGTGGAGTCCGGATCAATGTGCAAAGCCAGGTTGGCGGTTTTGGTCAAGCTGCCCGCGACCCCGGACACCGTAACCGTGTAATCCCCGGCCGGAACGGCGCTGGTCGTTTGGATGTTGAGCGCGAAGGCGGTTCCGCTGCCGGTCGGGGTGACTTGGTTCGGGCTCAAGACAAGCGTGAGGTTCGGATCGGTCGGATTGCTGGCCACCGTCAGATCAACTTGACCGGAAAAACCATTCAGAGCTGTTACGGTTCCACCCACGCTTCCCGACTGACCGGCCGTAATGGTTTGGCTGGTTGGATTCAGTACCAAATTGAAGTCCGGCGGCGCACTAATGTTCAACGTGATTGGAACGGATTTGGTAATTCCATTGCCGACGCCCGTCACGGTCATCAGGTGCGATCCGGCCGGCGCAGTTGCTTGGGTACTGATAGTGAGAGTTGAGGATTGGGTGCCGCTGGCGGATAGCGTTAGACTGGTCGGGCTAAATCCGCCGCCAACTCCGTTTGGTTGCCCGGTCAAACTCAAGGTTACGTCGCCCGCAAACGTCGAATTAGCCGTGGCTTGGATTTGGTAGGAGGTGCCCTGACCGCCGATCACGCTTTGGGCGGACGGAATCGCGTTCAAGCTGAAGTCAGGCGCCGGTTTGAGCGTTAAGACCACGGTGGCGGTGGCGGTTTTACTATTTCCAACGCCGGTGATGAGCATGGTAAATGTTCCGGTAGTGGTCGTATTGGTGGTGAGTGTTAGGGTAGAGACGGCTGAACCGTTGGCTGTCAGGTTGACCGGTGTGACACTAAAGTTTGGCACACTCCCGCCAGGATTGCCGGATAATGATAAATTGACTGATCCCGTGAAACCATTGACTGACGTCGCGGTGACGTCATAGGTAACGGTGTCCCCCGCATTTTTGGTTTGGGGTTGGCTGGGATTAGCGCTTAAGGTAAAGGTGGGTTCCGTATAAGTGAAGGTGCTTACCGCCGTGCCTTCGTTGCCGGCGCTATCGGTCGCAAATACGGTCACGGTGTTTGAACCAATCGTTAACGGTCCAAGCGTCCGATCCCAGGTCACGGCCGGAGCGCCAATAACCGGAACGGTCACGTTTTGACGCGGCGCGCCGTTGAGGGAATATTCAAGTTTTTCTATCCGGTTATCATCGCTGGCTGTTCCCTTGAACGCCGTCGGCGTGGCGTTGACGGTTGATCCATTCGCGGGTGCGGTAATGGTCACAGTCGGTGCCTGGGTATCGAGGATGATCGAAGTCGAGGCTGAGCTGTCTGATGAATTTTGTGAACCGTCGCTCGCCGTAGCCACAACGGTATTTGCACCGGCTACAAGATTAACGGCGGCTGACCAATTCGTGCTCGTAGTACCCGGCACTCCCGGAGCCGTGACTTTCTGGGCGGTGCCGTTCGAAGTTACGCCGATAGAATTCAACCGGATATTGTCACTCGCGCTGCCGCTGACTGTCACCGGCGTGGTTTTTGTGTAGAAGGGTGAGGCGGATGGATTGCTGATTGAAATATTCGGCGCGATGTTGTCGGGGGCGGTAGTTTGGAAGAAGCCAAACGTACCGGCGCTAACGCCTGAGCCCGAGGATTGAACGCTAAAGTGATAGGTTTGTCCGTAGGTTAGGCTTCCGGCTGGAAGAGCTAATGAATGAGAGTTGGTTAAAGTGGAATCATTCCAACCAGTCGCGCAGGTTCCGGGAGCTGGGTGACAATGGGAATACATTGCCACTTTTTGATTTGCCGAACCAACGAATATCCTTGATCCGTCAAGTAGAGTCAATGCATTAATTGATGCATTAACAAGATTATATGCTCCCCGAAAAAGTGTAGTATTTGAACCGTTATAATATCCAACATCCTGATTTGCAATAAACCAGAAAGTGTTCGGTGACAATAGCGAAAGATCTCCAACTGTCTGGGACGTTGTTGTTGTGATTGGATTAAATATTGTCCCTCCATCAGTTGATTTCAATATTGTTCCATTTGTTCCTGCAACCCAAATTGTTTGACCATCAAGAGTTGCAATACTTTCGAATCGCTCGGAAGTATTGTTGTCAACGGTCCAATTTGCGCCTGCATTTGTTGATCGAACGACTGTCCCATTTAGACCAACAGCCCATATTGATTTATTATCTATTGTCTTAATGTCATACAATGCGTTGCCCCCACTAAACTTCTGCTGCCAGGTTGTCCCATCAAAGAACAGAATCTTTCCATCCTCCGTTGCGACCCAAACTGTTTGTTCGTCTGCCGCAGATATTCCAAAAATTCTACTACTATTACCAGTCGGCGCGGGAGAAATCCAATTTGCTCCTCCATTAACGGTTCGAATGACTTGACCGGAATCACCAGTCGCCCAAACCAGATTGCTATTCACAACATCCACACCGTAGAGCGCTCCTGATAATCCGCTTGTTTGACTAGACCATGTACCATTGACGTCTCGTTTTAGTATTACACCGGAGTATCCTACTGCCCATACGACTCCATTTTGATCTGAACTCATGCCAAGAAAGCCAAAGCCGGCTGGTACACTTTCTGTGCTCCAGGTCGGCCCCACAGTATTGTAATAAACTTTCGAATCCCCCGGAAATGTCGTTTGCCAGGAAATAGTCGCGCTATTGTCAGTAATGTCCGTAACTTGAAGATTCAAATCGGTAGGTGATTGATAACCTGGATAGGTGGTGGCTGTCTTTGAGGTCGTGGCGGTCGAGCCGTTCATATTTCCATAGACCTGCACTTGATAGGTGCGTCCGGAACGTAAACCGTTCCGTGTGATTGGAGCCGTACCGCTCGCACTTTGGCTGGTCCAAAATGATGGTTGCGCGGTTGGATCCTGGCAAGTTATGGCGGTACCTAAACAATTCCACACGGTCCAGGTGTCTGCTCCGTCATTATTGCCGACACCAAAACTCATTGAAGAGCTCGAGACCGATGCAGCTGATGTAGTTAGTGAGAGGCCGCCACAAATTCCTCCCGGTTGTGTACAAATTTCTCCCGCTGAACAAGCTGGACTACAATTCGCGGCCAGCACCTGCTGTACCGCCACCAGCGTACAGGCGGCGATAACTAGGATAGCGACAAAGTAGGGAAGTTTGGCCATATTAATTCCCACGGAAATTAAGGGTCGGATTTGAAATATCATTGAACGGTCGGCAGCCCACTTCCGTATTCACCTGTCCATTACAGTCTTGTGAATTATCTTCAACCGTTTGTCGCAAATAGTCATATGACCGGCAACCCGGAAAACCATTGGCTTCCGTACCGTTACTATCAACGCACCTGCCACCGCCGCACTGGCTGCTGTTTTGGCAGTTTTGTCCCTGTACATTTGCCGGGCTGGATCCGTCGCAGACCGTAGGTTGGCAGCTGCCATCAACATACACTGGACTGCCGCCCTGCTGAATCAGCGGACATTCGCTGCGGCAACCCGGTGGATCGGACGGATCGCGATATTCATTGCAGCCGTTCTGCGCATTTGGACAGGTTCCGGCCAGGTAAACGCAGGTGTTGCTGCCGGCACAGTTACTTTTCCCCGACGTGGAGTTGATCGAACATTGTCCATAAACGGTTTTGCCTTTTCCATCAACGATTTTTCCAATCAAGCTCGCGTCGCCCACACAGGTTGACCCGGGACAGTCGCCGTCACTGACGCAGGCTTTACCGACCCGTTGTCCGTCCTGACAAACCGGACTGCAGGAGGCACCGATGGGCTGACCCTGGAGGGGCGGCGTGGTAATCGGACAACGCGAATTGGTGCCGGTGATGTACCAGGTGCCGCCAACATCCGAATCATCCGCCCGGAATTCACAGGTCTGTGAGCTCGGATCCTTGAAGAAGGCGGCCGTACCATTACTATCGGTATAGGCTTTACACGATAATTCATTCTGCAAACAAATATCTGTACTATACCGATCTGGATTGTTTTTCAGGTAGACGGTTTGGAAGCCGGTCAGGGTATGATCGGTCGAATACACCGGCAAGCCGTATGCCTGGCATCCGAGTTGTGAAGACGCACAGTAGGCAGCCTTATTGTTGACCACGGTTACGACTTGGTCGGCCGGCGTGAACTCATTCTTGACGGTCTGTGCAAATGGGCTGCTGCTATTCTGGGTGTCGATCATGGCTTCACAGCCGACCACTTGTTCGGAACAGATGCGGTTGAATGACTTCAGGTATTGACTCTGTCCGGCCCGATCGCGATAGGCAGCGCATCCAATTTCACTGGCTTGGCAAATCGGGACGGTCGGCTGGACTAAGTAGAGACTGTCGTTGATTTCGGTCAGCACCACGTTGTCGACGAAAGCCTCCCCGCCGCTGACGCTGATCCCGAGGCGGAAATCGCGACCGTTCAGAGCCACTGGGCCATAGGTATATTGCTGCCACTGCGGTCCGGCCGGGGTAATATTTTCGTTCCATCGCAGCGTGCCCGGATTTGTTGTCAGTGGCTGCGTCAAATCAAATCCCCCGTCGGCCATTCGCAGCGTCCGTTCGACTTCGCCGCCGAAGCCGGCGTTGATGGTCGCGCCGTCACTGGCCTGGTTGGCGGCGGCGGCATAGAAACTGACCACGTATGATTTACCGTCCGTCAGCTGGGTGTCCAGCACGGAAGCTTGGGTGTAGGCGGCGGCTTTTCCGGCTGCCCCAACGGGGATATACATCGAGTGACCGCCCAGGGTCGTGGACTCGGTCACGTTAACTCCCCCCACCCAATTGTTGGTTGTGCCGGATTCGAAGGTGTCGTTCAAAATTGCCCGCGCGGTCCGGCCGCTATTCCCGGTATAAGCGCGACACCCAGCCGCGGCGGCTGAACACGAGACGTTTTCATTGGCCGACAGGAAATATACATTGTCGTTATTATTCGGATCATTATCGTTCTGATCGGTGGTGTTCCGATATGGTGTACAAGCGGCCGTGACCGTGACGGTTTTTGAACGTAAGCGGTAATACACCTGCAATGCTGAATCATAAAATTCACCGCAATCCGGATTGGTCGCCAAGTCGGCCGCCGAACAACTGGCAATGGTGGTTGACGTGTCGTTACAGGTCGGCGTCCCGCCAGCTGAATTTCCTGGTGTCACATTGGTACAGGGTCCGTTATTGAGGTTTGATTGCAACAATTCATGCGCTTGCAACACGAATCCTTTTTGCGCGTTCCCAACCCAGCTGTAATAGGTGACTTGATTGGTGGCGGTTGGATCGGGCTTGACGCATTGTTTGACTGATTGGAAATATTCTTTGCCTTCGCCACCGCGCGCCACTTCATCCAGGTTAGTATATTCTTCGCACCCGACTTGTGAGGCGTTGCATTGCTGACCCTTCGGCGCGACGATATTCGTGTATCCGCCGGCCCGGCTGATTGGCCCGGTGGTGTATGGTTCGAGGTAATAGGTCGCGCACCCAACGTCGTCGGCACTACAGCGATTGCTGTTTCGAACTTGGCCGTTGACTACCGGGCCGCCGGCTAGCGGCGTATACGCTTCACACCCGACATCATCGGAACTGCAGGCAACTCGTTTCTTATTGAGGGCTAGGGTGTTAACCAGCCCGTAATCTTTATACTGTGATTGTCCGCCCTCTTCGACTTGAGCGCTGTCGATCACCAGACCCGCGCAGTTCCCCGGTTCAATAGTGAAGGTCAGGGCATTGCTGCTGGATGTCTGTTGATCTTCTCGTCCGATGACTAGCAAGGCACTGGCGGATCCCCAGTCCGTGCCAACCGTCACGTCTTGCGTCGTTGAGTCGACGTCAGTCGTTAGGGTTACCTTGGCCTGACATTCAGCGCTGGCCTTGGCTCGAACTGATCCGACAAAGTTTCGTTCGTAGAGGTGGTAGCCGGTATCGATGGTTGAAGAAATTGAGCCGGTCAGCGCCACCGCGGTCAGATTGCTGCCGTTAATCGCTTGGTCCGAGGCCGCCACCGCTTGCGCGCCATTTTGATTCCAGCCGGCGAAATCATCATCGGATCCATCATCAGCCTGACCGGTAAAGGTCTCGAACCCGCTGTTCGGAATCAGGTTTGTCCCGCCGGTTGTCCGAATAAATTTCCGGCAACCTTCACCGGAAGCGTTACAGCTTTCAACGTTCCCGGTAAACCGGACGATATCGTCACCCACGGAACCCGGCACATCATCGACCTTGGGTTCGCTGCATTGCCAGGTTTGGGAATCCTGATTGTAGGCCGAGCAGTACCACTGGCATCCGGCCACCTCGGAGTTGCACTTTCGGAAATCCAAGGTTGAGGCCAGGTAAGAATTCTGTTGGCCGCTGGCGTCGGTGTAAGTGGTGCAGCTGGCATACTGCGCGTCGCAGCGGGTGCCGTCGAAGCGGAAGGTTTGCCGCTCTTGGACGCAGTAGCCGAAGGCGATACAGGTGCCATCCTCATTTTCGGCGATACAGGATTGTGTATCAGCACAGGTGTTAGCATTCCGACTGACGACCCAGCGTCCAATGTCAGGGCCAAAGGCACTATTCGTACAATTCGGCACATTGCTGCCCAGGGCGTTTGTATCGCTGGAACCCAGGACGTTATCTTGGTCGCAGACAAATTCCTTGGTTACAATTTCTTCGCCGGCGCCCTGTCGTCGGCAATAGGTCTGGGGAGCTTTTAAGACCCAGTTCGGATCCACTAAACCACAGTATGGACTCGGTGTGAGCTTGGCCTGACAACCTTCTCCGTCCGCGATTTGAGCTTGGGTCACTCCGCATTGGCTGTCGGCTGTGCAGGTTTGCCCGGCATTCGTGCTGCCAGCTGTACAAACTTTATCGTCAGGCGTGGCGGTATGCTGAGAGTCTTGGCCGCAGATATCATATTGCTTGATCAGATACCCAAGGCTCAAGTCACGCGGGTCAAATTCTTGACTGTAGAGAGCCGCCAACTCCCAACCCACCGGCGTGATGCGATATTTCCGGAGATATTGCAACGACCGGTACGAATAGCCGTTCCGTGGCTGTATTCCATTTTTATCAAAACCAAAAGTCTTGCGTGCGTCGAGCAAGCCTTGCTTGAGTGCTTCCTGGACCGTTAACTCACTGTCAATCGCGTTTCGAAACTGGGAATCAATTAATCCAGCGCTGGACAATTCGGATGTCACATCAACTTCATTGCGTCCCGGATCGCCGGTTCGGATGTCGACTTGGCCGATTTGAGCGAATTGGAGTTGCGCGCCGGCGATACCGGTTGCGCCACCGGAGCCGAAGAGGAGCTGGCCCAGTGCCGATGTTGGGTTTGTTGGTCCGCTGCAAGCATTTGGATTTAACCCACATCGACTCTTGAAAAAATTCGTCAGGACACGACCGATTGGACTACTAATAAAGGCTGACAAGCCTTTGATGATATCGGCGCCCGGTTGACCGGTGAAAACCGCGTTGGCGTCCGACCCGCCGGTCAGCGCGCTCAATAAACTTTGTTGCCCCGCTTCACGCGGAACGAGCACCACGCCGCTGACCTTCGAGGTGCGCGGGAGTATTCCGCTGGACTGCTTGGTCTGTTCCGCTTGCACGGCTGCTTGTTGCTTTTCTCCGAGGTCCGAATAGGCCACCAATAATTTACCGATATCACTGTTGCCAACCGACAGGGAATTGGCGACCACTACCGAAGCTTCCGGCGCTTGTAACTGACCAACCGCCGAAAAGAAGTCCGTGGCCGTCAGCTGGTTGACGGTCTGGTCGGCCAGGGCGGTTATCCCCTTACCACAATCGGTCGCACATTTACCGGCTTCCGACGCGCCTTTGCTGCGCTCGACGTTTATCGCTTCGTTCATGCGGGATTGGCAAAGGGAGGCCGACATCTTGCAGGTGTCGGCATTGGCCGTATTGTCACAGGCGCCGGGTAAAATCCGCCACGGCACATACGAGCTGCCGACCGTTGGATCACCCGGAAATATATCCGAACAGGTAACTTCTTTATCGGGCGTCGTCCCGGCCACTTCATTAATCCCGGGATTGAGATCAACCCCGGCCAGATGATCGTAGATCAGCTGGACATTGCGCTCATGATCATTCAGCTCATTCGGGTTCGGCCGGGGTCCGAGGGCGGCATTGCTTTTTGAATCTGGAATCACGTCAATTACTCGATACAAGGTGCTGCAATCTTCCTGGCACTGCTGAACCGGTGAGCCAATTGCGGTTCGCAAAATACGGGAAATGACAAATCGCTGACGGGCATCACTGGTCGAGGTCCCGACTCCGTTTTCTCCGGTTACGCCTCGAGTGTATTCATCAATAAAATCTCCGGCTGCACTGTTCAGCACATTCGGCCAATAATCTTTAAAGTTGGTGATAAACAGCGGCTGCTGCCCGGGACCGGTGGTGGCGATGTCGGTTAACACCTCTTGCGCAATCCGAGCGTTATATACCTCGAGCGTGTTCTTGAAAGCGATGGCGGCCGCGCCTTTGGTGGCTTTGTCGATGCGCTCGGCTGCATTAGTAATAAAATCCGCAATCCGCCGCGGGATGTCGCCGATCGTGGTCGTTACCGAGACGGGGCTCTGCGCCAAGGCCGGTCGGGCATTGAAACCGAACCATAGACCTGTTCCGACGACCAAAAACAAGGCCACCAAAACGTGCCGGCGGAGGCGAGATCGTGTTCGGCGTTGATGGGGATTCGGACTCATTGGTTCAAGCCTTGCAGGAATATTTGTTTGAGGGTTGCATCGTCGTAACTGGCAATGTCGCTGGCACCGACACCGCTTTGGATGAGGAGTTGGCGAATTTCGTCTCCGGACAGCTGCTGTAAATCAGTCAGTGTCAGGTCGGCCGCATTGACGTTCCCGCCTTGGGCCAAGACTTCTTGATAGATACCCAGCAACTGATCATCCGGGATGTTATCCAGCACGCTTTGGGCGACACCGGCGTCGCGTAAAGCTTGACGCAGGAAATCAGGCGTTAACTGATCGCTGGAATTGACGATCACCCCCGCCGTAAAACCGGTGCAGCTTTTTCCAGCCGGACAGTTCGGATCGGTACCTTGACGAACCTCGGTCGCGTCATCAATCCCGTCGCTATCGGAATCTTTCAAGTAGGGACTCGTTTTGAGTTGAAAGAGCTCGGTATAATCCGACAAACCGTCCCCGTCGGTATCTTTATTCTCCAGCGCCGATAACTGTTCAACCGAAGTGTTGGTATTGGCGTTGGCGAGGAGGTTGACCGGTGCCTGCTGTCCCAGCCGATGAATGCTGGACCATATTATCCAGCCACTCAATCCAATCGCGAGCAGTCCCACTCCCAACGTGAAGGAAAAAGCCTGCTGTCGCGTTCCATCGAGTTGCCGAACTTGGCGCTGCCCGGAAATAATTCCGATCAGACCGTCGATTACCCGCTGAAAAAAGTTTCGCAGTCTCTGAAACATGAATGAAAATGTCGAAAAAGCATCTGGTTTCGGACGATCGGTCTGCTGCATGAGGCGCTGCTGTACCGGACCCGCGAACGTGTGGAAAAATCGCGTTTGAGAAACCAAAAATGTACGTTTACTATAGCACAGATTGGCCCTGAAGTCAAAATAGCTGAGGCGCTAATCTCACCCAATCTTCAACGCGCAATTCCTGGGCCCGAGTCGATGGATCAATTCCCTCCGTTTCTAAAATTTCCTTGATTTCTTCCTGTTTTCTGTGCAAAGCGTGAGCTAAGGTGTTATGGAGTTGTTTTCGACGACCTGAAAATCCGGCCCGAGCCACTCGAAATATTGTAGTTGCTTGCTCCTCCGGAATCGTTCGAATGTCCGGAAAGTCAATCACGGCCGAATCAACCTTCGGGATTGGGTAGAAGCTCTGGGCCGGCACCAACTGGACGATCCGCGGTCGACTATAGAGTTGGGCCAGCAGACTCAACAGGCTCATCTGCCCCGGTTTGGCCACAATTCGCTCGGCTACCTCGCGCTGAAGCATCAAGGTCATGCGCTTGGGACGCGGTTTGAGCGTCAAGAGGTTGCGAATCAACAACGAAGTGGCACCGTACGGAAGATTGGCCACGACTTGATAGGCCCGATCGTGCAGCCTTTCATCCAAACGGACTTTGAAAACATCTCCGGGGATAATTGTTACCCGGGGATTTTCCGCGTAGTGTTTTTTCAACCAGGCTGACAAGCGCTGATCAAGTTCAACGGCCACCACCTGCGCTCCGGCCCCCAACACCGCGTCCGTCAGGATGCCAAACCCCGGCCCGACCTCAAGGACGGTTGATTCGCGCGAGACCTTGGCGGTCGCGACCATACGGTCTACCACAGATCGGTCACACAAAAAATTTTGTCCGGCCGCGATTTGTGGCTTGAGTCCAATTTGCCGGATTAGCCGCTGGAGCGTTGTCCGATCCATTTAGAACAGCAAGTAGAAGAAAGAAACCAGGCCGGCCAATACGAATCCGGTGGTGAACGGAGAAAAAGTTTGAGCCGCAATCACAACCACTACCGCGATCAAAATTTTACCGATCGCGAAGCCTTGTTCTAAAAAGACCGCGCGCTCAATCACATTTTTTTCGGCCAATGCGCGTTCATACGAAATATCTGAAATGGTCACGAAGGTCGCGTTTTTTGCCACCATCCCGACGGTCGCGCTGGTAAATACCATCCCGACCGTTTTGAGCAGCGGACGGGTAAGCCAAACCAGCACCGTAATCACCGCTCCCCAGTTGAGCGTTCGTTTCCAATGCCCTTTGTCGATCGATTGACCGAACTTGAGCGTCACGATGGCCGTCAACAACGTCGCTAAGGCGATGGCGCTTCCGAGCGAGAGATAGTCTTTAAACGTCAAAGCGATAAATATCGGCCAAATAGTCATCAAAATCAGCTCCTCGCCGAAGGCCAGGTAGGCCAGGGTGGTTCGAATATGTAAGCGTCGGAACGGCATCATCAGGCTGTCCCGGTATGAAAAGCCTTGGGGAATATAGGGGATTTTCTCCATAAACAATGGCACGTTCGACAGCACAATCAGTCCGATCACCATCCCGAAAAGAATCGGGAACCCGAAAAATTTAATGATAGTTCCGCCCAGCAGCGGTCCCAGGATGTACATAACGGTCGAAACGGACCACAGGCCCGAATACTGTTTTCCGCGTTCGCCTTGATCGGAACTTTGGATAAAATCGGTATGGTAGGCTGGCCAGTAGAACATTTTCTGGAGTGCAAAAAATATTGGAGCCACCCAAAACAAGAACGCCGCGTCCGGCAGAAAGAGTAAACTCCCATAGTAGCCGACCAACATAAAAGTGCTGATTGCAATACTGCGTTCCGGACCGCGCCGAGCCACAAATAATCCGCCTAGCGGAACCAGAAAGTAGTACACCCCGTATACCAAGACGTAGTACATCATAATGTGCTGAATGCTGTACCCAAGTTGATACAGATAGACCGGTTCGAACAGAATAACCGCCGCTAGCGCGAAATCCAGGATCGCCACCGAATAATACAATTCCTGCAGCTGATGGCTGAAGTGCTTGCGGAAGTAGAAGGGGAAACTATGAACGAAGGGGATTCGCATCGATTGCTCCGGGCCGTAAAATTTGTAGTTTGGTTTTTGTCATGCTTATAACCGTTGATGGTTTGGTGGCTCGACCGCAGTCACCAGCCATAATCAGTATACCAGGAAATGTCTGCTTCACCTTGTGGAGAGATTTGGTGGGCGCTTGCCCGGAGATGTTGGCGCTGGTAGCCGTGATCGGCGCGCCAATGTTCTTTGCGAGATTTCTCGCGCCGGCATGACGCGGGACCCGAACGCCGATGCGGCACGCGCCGAGGGCGCGCGCCGCAATCTTCGTTTTCGGTTGTAACAGTATCGTCAATGGGCCGGGCCAATACTGCTCGGCCAGTCGTTCTTCAGCCTTCGTCATGAAGAAAAACTGCTTAACTTGCAACAAATCGGCCGCTATCAGGGCGATCGGCTTGCCGGGTTCACGATGTTTCACGCGGAACAATTCTTGAATAGCTTTTGAATCAGTCGCGTCCGCACCGAGAGCGTAGAACGATTCGGTCGGGTAGGCAAAGACTGTAGGCGGGGCGGCCATGTTACATTCTTTGATGGAACCACTCGAGAGTTTTTTGCCGTGTATCTTCAAACGCTTTTTTCAATTTTTTGGCGTTTTTTGTTCCTTCGTGCAGCCCTGCGTTGGGAGGCCAGAGAAATGCGATACGGATATTTGGATGGGGACGGCTTTCGAAGGTGGTTCGAAAAGTCGTCTTTCGTTGCACGATGTCCCAGGATTTTCGCGGGCCGAGTTGTCGCAGCGTAAGAAGTCCCGCCACATAATCCCCGAAACCGGGATGGTAATTCTTTGCGATCTCGAATGCTTGGTTGGGTAACACCAGTACATCAGTAGGATGGAACATGGTAATCACCTTGGACATCGGCAAGGGATCGTCGAAGCCTCCGTCACAGTAGTATGTATTATTGACGGGCACCCAGGATCCAAATAATCCTGGTATGGCGATTGAGGCCCGGATGGCCTCTAACATCCCCGGTTGTGCAGTTTTTGCGTCAAAAAGTTCCATGTGACCCTTCCGCGTGATTGCCGAAACGAAGAATTGGGACGGATGTCGTCGAATGGCCTGGGTATTAAGCGCCTTTGGACCCCGCTTCATCCAAGTGATCAATTGATCAATATCGACAAGTTTCTTGAATCGCCAAGGATTCATGAATGCATTGCTTGTGCATTCTTCGTAGTACAGTGAAGAACCGAGTCGGACTTGATCCTGACCGGCTAGAAAATAGGCGGCGGTCGGAGCGCCGGTAGATACTCCGACGACCACGTCAAAAACATCCCCTAACCCCAGTTCATGCAACGCCGCGGCCGAACCGGCTCCATACGGGCCGCGCATACTTCCTCCAAGAATTAATAATGCGGTTCGGGTGGTTTGATGTTCCGGTTTCTGATCGCGTCGAGCGACTAACGTAGCTACGAGATCTTTCTCAATTCTTGATGTTTCATTCAAACTCTGCTTATTGCTCACACCACAAAGTTTATCAACTTGTCTTTCACGAAAATGACCTTTTTTGGTTCGCTGGTCAGGAATTTCGCCACATTCGGTTCAGCCTTGGCTGCTTTTTCAACATGTTTTTGTTCACTCCCAATTGGTAACCATAATGTACCACGCAGTTTTCCATTAACCTGAACTGCCAAAGTGACGGTATCTATATCAGAGATTAATTTATTATCATATGTAGGCCAGCCAGAAAGATTACTTCGTTGATGTTTTTCCAATATTTCACTTACTATATGAGGCGCAAAGGGCTTGAGAAGTAACAAAAAGTATTCAAATTCTTCTCGCGGTCGATCTGTAAGTTTATCAAAAGCATTAGCAAGTATCATTAACGAAGAAACTGCGGTGTTAAACTTGAATTCCTCAATGTCTCTAGTTACTTTTTTTATTGTTTTATGTGTCAATAGGACAACATCTGATGGACAATTTTTTGCTTGTTTTTTATTCCCTATTCGCCACACTTTCTCCAAAAATCTCCGGACGCCAACAATGCCATTCGTGTCCCACGGCTTAGCATCTTCAAACGGTCCCATGAACATCTCGTACATGCGAAGCGTATCGGCGCCAAACTTTTCAACAATCTCATCGGGATTGATGACATTCCCCCGCGACTTGGACATCTTTTCGCCGTCGGGTCCAAGAATCAGTCCTTGATTTTTTAACTTCTGGAACGGCTCATCGCCGACTTCCTTCGGAATGTGCTGCATGTCATACAACACTTTGTGCCAGAACCGCGCGTAGAGGAGATGCAAGACCGCGTGTTCCGCTCCGCCGACGTACAGATCAACCGGCAGCCAAGACTTCATCGCCTTCGCACTGGCGAATGCTTTCTCATTCTGCGGATCGGTAAACCGTAAATAGTACCAACAGCTTCCGGCCCACTGGGGCATCGTGTTCGTTTCGCGCTTGGCCGGACCGCCGCAGTTCGGGCAAGTCGTGTTAACCCAATCATCTATGTCAGCCAACGGCGATTCGCCGGTACCGGTTGGTTCGTATTTTTCGACATCGGGCAGCAGCACCGGTAAATCCTTTTCATCAACGGGCACCACACCGTCTTTCGGACAATGGACCAACGGAATCGGTTCACCCCAGTAGCGCTGGCGCGAGAAGACCCAGTCGCGGAGTTTGTAGTTTACTTTGGGTTGGGCCTTGCCTTCTTTTTGTAACCATGCGACGATTTTCTTTCGAGCATCATGACTTGAAAGCCCATTAAATTTGCCTGAATTTATTAATACACCTTCACCTGACCAGACTCGCATGGGTGATTCTTTCCCTGCAGCCACATCATAAAAACCGCCGACCTCGGGCGATACAATTACTTCAATAAAACTTAAATCATGGTTCTTTGCAAAAGCAAAATCCCGCTCGTCATGCGCCGGGACGGCCATAATCGCGCCGGTGCCGTAACTCATTAATACGTAGTCAGCGATCCAGACCGGGATTTTTTCGTGATTGACTGGGTTAATCGCGTAGGCGCCAGTAAAGACACCAGTTTTTTCTTTTTCCAGCGCGGTCCGTTCGAGGTCCGACTTGGCTGCCACATCTTTCACATATTGTTCAACTGCCTTTTTCTGGTCAGCGGTAGTAATGTCGTTCACCAACGGATGTTCTGGTGATAACACCATGTACGTCGCGCCGAATAAGGTATCGGGCCGGGTGGTAAAAACCGTGACGTTGTGGTTTTTGTCATTCCGGACTTGATCCGAAATCTCAAAAACCACTTCGGCGCCCTCAGATTTCCCAATCCAGTTGCGTTGCAGGGCCTTAATCCCCTCCGGCCAGTCAAGTTTTTCCAATCCATCGAGCAAACGATCAGCATAGTCGGTGATTTTGAGCATCCACTGCTTCAGCATTTTCTTTTCAACCGTCGTGCCGCAGCGATCACACTTGCCGTTGACGACCTCTTCATTCGCTAAGCCAGTTTTATCCTTCGGGCACCACCAAATCGGCGCTTCTTTTTCATAGGCTAACCCTTTTTTAAAAAGCTGGAGGAAAATCCACTGTGTCCACTTGTAGTATTTCGGATCCGTCGTGTTAACTTCCCTGTCCCAGTCGTAGGAAAATCCGAGCGACTGAATCTGGCGCTTGAAGTTGGCAATGTTTTGTTCGGTCACCGTTCGCGGATGAATTTTTTTCTTGATGGCCGCGTTTTCCGCCGGCAGGCCAAACGCGTCCCAGCCCATCGGGTGGAGTACTTGTATGCCTTGCATCCGGAGATAGCGAGAAAAAATATCGGTGGCGGTGTAGCCTTCGGGATGGCCGACATGGAGACCGTCTCCCGACGGATAGGGAAACATGTCCAAAACATACTGCGCGCCCGCCTTGGGTTTTTCCGGGGCGCGAAAAACACCGGCTTCTTGCCAGCGCTGTTGCCACCGTTTTTCTATTTCTCGATGATCAAATTTATCGGACATAGCAGAACCCAAGAGTATCAATTTTTGGCTAAGATAACAAGATAATTGTCGCTGCTGTGATTTTTCAGCTAGTCTTAGCCAAAAAAATTTCTCGTTGACATGCACCTCTCCGATTGGTATGCTGATTGGCGCACATTTGCTTTTTTCGGATTGCTCGCTCGGGCTGAAATCACTGTTGCCACCGAGTCCAGGGCGCCGAAATCTGGTTGATGACCTATTAGTACACTCTTCAAAACCTCCATCGTTCGAATCACACTCCAGGCCCTGCGCGGCATGGAGGCGCTTGGAAAAGGCGTTGGTACGGTAGTCCGATTTGCTTTCAAACCATTCGGCTGGGTCGCGCGTGGCGTATTTCGGTTTTTTATTTTCCCGCTCTACTCGTACTACACCAAGATAAAACAACGCATAAAATTCCATCCACGGATGGTTGGCATCCGTTCGGTCAGCCATTTTTTTAGCCACTACGCCGTTTATATCACCCTGGTGGTGCTCGGGGTATTTGGTCTCGGCACCAACTTATTCGCCCGGACTATTCGTCCCGACGAAGTTGGCCAAGGCGCGGCCTGGGCAACCTTCCAACAAGGCGATGGAGCCCTGATCGTCGAATCCGGCACGGGGAAACCGCCGGTCGTGGATAACCTTACGGAAGCGGCCGTTGGCGGTCCAGCCATCGCTGAAACCAAAACCCTGATTGACACCGCCGTCTCCGCGCCAATTGATAATCTGGCGGCCGTTGGCGGAGCGAGTGAACTCGCTTCAACCAAGCGTGACACGGTCGTGCAATACACCGTCCAGGGCGGAGACACGGTCAGTACGATCGCGGCTAATTTTGGTATCTCCTCTCAAACGATTCTCTGGGCGAATGGACTTGGGGCCGGCGATTTTATAAAACCCGGCCAAGTTTTGAAGATCCCTTCCGTGACGGGATATTTGTATACCGTCAAGAGCGGGGATACCCTGGCGAAAATTGCCGCTACCTATAAAGGTGATCAAGATCAAATTTTGGCCGCTAATGATTTACCATTAGCGGAAGCAATTCAAGCGGGCCAGACCATCATTATCCCTGGCGGGCAACCACCAGCGCCGCCGGCTCCGCCGAAGCAAACGATCATCGCCAGCGCGCCCACCTTCTCCGGTGGAACCCCGCCGCCTTCGATTGCGGCGACTGGCGCCAAATTTGTTTGGCCGACCGTCAGTCATCGGATCAACCAGTACTATCGTGGCCGGTACCATACGGGCATTGATATCGACGGTGATACCGGGACGCCGGAATATGCGGCCGCGGCCGGCACCGTGACCTATGCATCGGCTGACCGCAGCGGATATGGATTGCATGTCGTGATTGATCATGGCAATGGGTACATCACACTCTACGGCCACGCGAGTAAGCTCTATGTTCAGCGTGGTCAACATGTGAATCAAGGACAAACCATTGCCGCCATGGGCTGCACTGGCCGCTGTACCGGTCCGCACCTCCACTTCGAAATCCGATACCACGGCGGCTTCCTCAACCCCCTATCGTTCTACTAGTTAATGGAGTTGGCCGGGTGGCCGATATTGCAAAGCTTCGGCAAGGTGGGCCGTTTTGATGACGGCTGAAGTTTCTAAATCGGCAATTGTCCGGGCCACCCGAATCACCCGATGATAAGCTCGCAGCGATAAGTGTAGGCGTTCCATTGCCTGGCGCATCAGATCCTGTTCGGAGGTTCCTAACCCGTCAATTAACTGTTGTGAACGCCCGCGCTGATGTCCGTTGGTCATCCAATCCGACTGATAGCGCTGGTGCTGCCGGTGTCGAGCCGAGGCTATTATCGGACGCGGATCATCCGCCTGGTTATTCGCGTCAATGTCTTTCAACGGTACCCGCGGGACATGGACGAATAAATCAAATCGATCAAGGACTGGGCCGGATATTTTTCGTTGGTAGCGCTGTATGACGGACGGTGAACAGCCGCAAGTTTTTTCCGTATCGCCAAAGTATCCGCAGGGGCACGGATTCATCGCCGCGACTAACATGCCGCCAGCCGGAAACCGGACTGATCCGGCTACCCGATTAACGGTTACCACGCCTTCTTCCAGCGGTTGTCGGAGCGCCTCAATGTGGTCTCGTGAAAATTCCGGAAATTCGTCGAGGAATAACACGCCGTGGTGAGCTAACGATAGTTCGCCCGGTTTGGGGATCCGCCCGCCACCAACCAGTGACGCGACCGAGGCGGTGTGATGCGGTTGGCGAAAAGGTCGATGTTGAATCAGTCCGTGAGCCGGCAACGGCTGCCCGGCCACACTGTAGATAGTCGTGACTTCTAGCGCTTCGCTCTCGGTCATGGGTGGAATCAGTTCGGCGACGGCTTTGGCAAGGAGTGTTTTGCCGGAACCAGGTGGACCAATTAGCAGCGCATTATGGTGACCGGCCGCGGCGATCTGCATCGCCCGCTTGGCCTGGACTTGGCCGATGATAGTCGGCCAAAGATTCCAGCTTGATGGGGTTGAGCGATCAAGTGGTGTCGGCGGCTGATAGGATGGCTGGCGCTGACCCATAACCAATTCGGCCACCTCGCGCAAAGTGGCAACTGGCAAAACCCGTAAGCCATGGATGAGTCCAGCTTCGGCCGCGTTATCTTTTGGAACCACCAGTATTTTTTTCCGATCGCGAGCCAGACGCGCCATCGCAAGGACGCCATGCGTTGGACGTACTTGACCGGACAGCCGCAACTCGCCCATCACCATCCACTCGACCGGCTGTTCCGGTACCTGTCCGGAAGCAACCAGAATCGCTAACGCGGCCGGTAAATCAAAACCGCTACCCTCTTTGCGCCAATCAGCCGGCGATAAATTCAGGCTGACATGGTGATACGGAAAATGAAAATCTGAATTTTTTATGGCCGACCGCACCCGCTCACGCGCCTCCTGGACCGCCGCGTCTGGTAAGCCCACGATCGTGACTTTTGGTAGACCGTGATGAATATCGGCTTCGACGGTGACGGGACGGGCCTCCAGACCGTCAACTGATGCGCTCGTTACCGTGGCTGACATAGACTAATCTCGCGTGTTGAAAAACACCCGGAAAATTGTTTAGGTTGCTGAGACAAAAAAACTGGCCGGTCCATAGGGTTACCCGCCACACAAAAACGCTGGCGGAAACGCCAGCCACTCCAATAGCCTAGCTCGTGGTCGTCGGTTTGTCAATCACGGGCCACAGCATCCATATCAAGCCAGCCGCGATAATTAAGTCAGCTCCATTAGCCACCGGCCACCAATCTCCGAGATACATCCAATCGACCACGAATCCATAGTGCCAACGGTCGATCAAATTGCTAGCCGCTCCGGTGGCTATCACCAGGGCCGCCATGCTTCGAGCCGGCGCCGATTGCCACCAATGCGCTGCCAAGCTGATCACCCCGATAAAGGCCGCCAGCAGGAGGATTATCATGGCTAAGTCCCCGATCGGCAGGCCAAAAACCAAGCCCGGATTTTTCACCAGCTTGACGGTCAGCGGACCAAGCTGCCAGGCCGACCCGTGTAGCACCAGCGCTTTTACTCCACGATCAAGTCCGGTGATCAGGACCGCGCCCGCCAACCACCACCAAAAACGCATGGCTTAACTGTTGGTGTTCGTCAGCGACTTGATGCCCTGCAAGACTTCGCGCATCGAGGCGTAGGCTGATTTAACCGTCTTGATGGCGGTTTGGAGATCGCCGGTGCCGGCTTGGGCGGCCGCTTGGGTTAAGGCATCCTGCGCAGTCGCTAAGGTTGTTTGCAGGGAGGCGACGTCCTGGCCATTTGATTGCAGTTCCGCCAGCCGATCGTTCAGCCCGGTGGCTCGGTCGTTGGCTTGTGAGAGCAACGCATCGAAACGCGACGTGTGAATCGCTTCAACAATCGATTTGACCACCGATTGGTACTGTTGCAATTCGGCTCGAATATTTTGCGCTAAAGATTTCAGCGCCGTGTCGCTGGCGGCCTGGGCAACTTGATCACGCAGCGCGGTCACATTGTCCACCGCTTTGGCGATGGTACCCAAGGCTTGGTTTTTCTGGTCATCAGAAATATTCGGCATTTGTTCGACCCGTGTTTTGGTTTGATCCAGGTGCTTGAGATACAAATCAATCACTTTCAGCAAGGTTTGCTGGCGCTGTTCCATGCGTTTCTGTTCAGCCGCGTGGCGATCTTCGGTGCTGGTATTGGTATTCGATTGAGCGGCTTCCTGGCGGGCCTGTAAAAACTCTTGCTTGGCTTGGCGTAAATCTTGTAAGGCGCTTTTCACCTGGTCACTGACGCCAGCCGTATCGTTCGCGGCCTGCGCTACCAGCACCCCGCTGCCGAGAAAGGTGGCGAGGAGAAAAATTGAAAGCGGACGGATGTTTTTCATAGGGGCTTAGTTACGAATCTCGTTTAAAATATCAAAGCTCGAGGTTACGTCTTGATCGTCAGCTGTTTGGGTTGTGACTTGGGTAGCAAAAGCATCAAGCGCGGATTCATCGCTAGCCAGCTCATCCGTCGTCACCGCCGCCGCGACGTCATCGCTACTAACCGTATCAAGCGTTTGATTCAGCTGGGCAATCACCGCCGAATCAGCTTCAAATTGGTTAATAGCCAGATCCAGGTTATCCAGCGATTCGGTTTCACCAACAAACGGGTCAGCGAGCGTCGTATTCGTGTTGGTGGAACGCGTTTGGTACCACAAAATTCCGGCCGCCACGACTACCAGGGCCAGTACGATCGCAATTGTCAGACGAAAATGAGTCATGGGTTACGTCTCAAGTATACCAATTTTTTTTCCAAAAAGAAAAGGCCGCGATGGCCAAAACTATGGGAATAGATGCCTTGCGGCCTTTAAGTGATGTATAGCCAGATAAGTGGCGCTCGTTTCCATCCACGATTATCTCGCGAACAGGAATGAGCACCATTTACCATGATGCCGTACATCATAGGGCTCTGTGCATACCGAGCTATCAGAGAGCATTCTCGACCGTCCTTCCGGTAGTATCCCGGCCGATATTACTCGTTACCAGAACGTACCTTTTTGTGTTTGTTTTGTTTGGAAACCGGTGCTCGGTCACCAATGGATAGTCGAGAAGTCAGCGGGCTATTGCCTAGTACACTGACTTCTTGACGTACCGTCTAGTATGTTGCGAAAAATGAACCTTCGCGAAGTATATCATGAAATTTGCCTTTTGTCAAACATGGGGAAAAGATATGTATTTTGACTACGGTTAGCGCTTTTTTTGCCTTTGTGTTTTCCCCACTTTTTTGGATACCGCTGGGGATGATTTGGGGGTTTTCCCTACTTTCTCCCCTTTTGTATTTTTTTGGCTAACTTTAGCTAAATATTTCAAGATGACCGCTAGGGTCTGTTGTGGTGTTTGATGGGTGGTATCGATGACCAGGTCATAGAGGCTCGGTCGGAAGATATTAATGCCGTAATACTTCCGGTAACGTCGGGAATCGCTCGCGATCCGATGTTCGAGACCATGCGCCAATTCCTTGGCATTTTTATATGACTGGCTGGCTTCAAATTGGCGAGCGTGAGAACGATCGTGAAAAATCCGTTTCGCCGCCACGTTCAAATCAACATCAAAAAATAATTTCACTGAATGGGGAATAAAATAAAACGAGGTGCGCCCTTCGACCACCAGGTTATCTCGTTGTAATCCGAGTTTTGTTTGCCAGGCATCAACTTCCTTGTCCGTAAAACCCTTCTTTTCACCCAGCACGTTAAACTCCTGCAAGGTCATGCCTCGTTCTTTAGCCATCGCTCGTCGAATGTCGCCAATGGAATAGTATTGATATTTCAATTTTTTAGCCAAGGCTCGCCCGACCGTTCCCTTCCCTGATCCTGGCCGTCCCGAAATCGTGATGATCATGGCTGTAGTATACGTGGTTCGAAAGAAAAAAGGAAAACCGCCGTGAAAATTCACGGCGGATTAGGGTTTGGTTGGGAGGTGTCCGCCGGCGTGCAGCGCCAGCGCAAGGGCGATGATGATTATCAAGCTAATTGCTACGATGGCCATCAGGCGTCTGACCCAGGGTGGACCATCGCCGCCATGACTGTGACCATGATGGTCATGATCGTGCATGGAGAGCCTCCGAGAAAAAGGTGCCTGCTTGAACTTGAGCCCACCTTAGCATGCTTTGCAAAGATGTCAAACCGCCCCGCCGAGCGATGCTCGGCGGGGCGGTCAATCACGCCTCCCGCAGTTTAGAAGCGGTCTCGGCGTGGACCGCGATCACGGTCGCGCCCGCCTCGAAAGCCGCCGCGAAAACCGCCGGCGCCACGCGGGCGTTCGGTTCGTTCCGGTTCCACGTAGTTAGGGTCCATGGCTTTGATCGACAATGAAACGCGTCCGCGTTCCTTGTCGACTTCAATGACTTTAACCTTGGTGGTGTCACCGACTTTTAATACATCCGAGACATTGGCAATATGGTGAGGCGCCACGTTTGAGATATGCACCATTCCGTCTTTCCCCGGGAAGAGTTCAACAATAGCCCCAATCTCATTACCACGCATGCGGTCCTTGATGATTTCCGTCACCTTCCCCTCGTAGACTTCGCCAACCTGGACGTCGCGGACAAGGTTCTCGATCCAGGCTTTGGCTTTATCAGCCATCTCGGCCTTGGTCGAGGTGATGTACACCTGGCCATCCTGTTCGATATCAATTTTGATGATGTCGGCTCCGCCGCACTGATCAATAATTTCATTGATGGTCTCACCGCCCTTACCAATCACATCGCGGATTTTTTCCGGATCAATTTTAACGGTGATAATACGCGGCGCGTATTTCGACATCTCGGCTCGTGGCTCGGCGATAGCCTTGGCCATCACGTCCAGAATTTTCAGGCGGGCCTGCTTGGCACCAGCCAACGCTTCTTCCGAAACGCTGGTCGGTATGCCGCCCAATTTGATATCAAGCTGCACAGCCGTGATGCCATCTTTGGTACCGGCCACTTTATAATCCATATCGCCCGCATGATCCTCAATCCCTTGAATATCGGTCAAGACCTTATAGATTCCTTTGGCTTCATCCGAGATCAGGCCCATGGCGATTCCGGCCACCGGCGCTTTTATCGGAACCCCGGCATCCATCAGGGCCAAGGCTGATCCGCAAGCCGAAGCTTGGGAGGTCGAACCATTGGAAGACAAGACTTCCGACACGACCCGAATAGTATAGGGAAATTCTTCCTTCGGCGGCAGTACCGGCATCACGGCCTTTTCGGCTAGCGCACCATGCCCAATTTCCCGCCGACCGGCACCGCGAATCGGTTGGACTTCACCCACTGAATACCCGGGGAAATTGTAATGGTGGATGTAGCGCTTCTTGCCCGAGAGCTCCATGGTGTCAAGCAATTGCTCGTCACCCGGTGATCCGAGCGTCACTAAGGATAAGACTTGCGTTTCGCCGCGTTGGAATAACCCCGATCCATGCGTCCGGGGCACGATGCCCACCGCCGCCGATAACGGGCGAATTTCATCCAGTTTACGGCCATCAACGCGAGTACCCTCTTCCAGCACCATGATGCGCGCTTCGGCGTCGAGGAATTCTTCAAGTAGATGTTTACCGTCGAGGCGTTGTTCTTTGGTCACCTCGTTATCTTGCTTCAAGTGCTGATCTAGCTCTTCGGTCAATTTCGTGATTGCCTCTTCGCGTTCCAGCTTATTCTTGATTTTCCAGATTGAGCGAAGTTTTCCTTCCGAATAGGCTTGGACTTTCTGCTTGAGCGCGTCGTAAGCGGTTTGCTCTTCCGGCGTTCGGGTGTTGACATCAATTTGCAGTTTTTCTTGACCACACTCCTTGACCATTTTTCCAATCAGTTTCAAAACTTCTTGAATGTGTTTGTGGGCAAAAGCTAACCCATCCAGGACGGTTTGTTCGTCAACCTGATTGGCTCCGGCTTCAATCATGACGTGTTTGTCTTGACTGGCTGAGAGGACTAAATCCAAGTCGCTCTTTTCGCGCGCCGCGTACGTCGGGTTCAGCACCCACTCGCCGTTAACTCGGCCAACCCGCGCCGCCCCGATTGGTCCGGCCCACGGAATATTCGAGATCATCAAGGCCGCCGACGCGCCGATCAGTGCCGGGATATCCGCGTCGTTTTCTTGGTCCCATGACAACACCGTCAGCACGACTTGCACATCGTTCCGCATGGCGTGATCGAATAGCGGCCGGACCGATCGGTCAACCAAACGAGCGGTTAAAATCGCTTCATCGCTGGCTCGGCCTTCGCGCTTGATGAAGCGCGAACCTTTGATTTTTCCGGCGGCGTACAACCGTTCTTCGTAATCAACCAGCAGCGGGAAAAAATCAATCCCATCGCGGAGCTTCTTGCTCATGGTGGCGGTCGCTAAAACCACCGTCTCACCGTAGGTCACGGTAACTGCGCCGTTTGCTTGACCGGCCAATTTGCCGGTTTCCAGGATGAGTTGGCGGCCGCCAATCTCAGCCGTGTATTTCTTGCTGTCCATAACTATTCCTTTCCGCCCCGGGTGGGGCGTGGGAATGGCCGTCAGGCTTCAGACCGATCCGGCGTCGCTCAGTTGAGCCTGCCAGGGGGTGGGCCTGCGTGTCTGACTGCCATCCATTGAGTAATAAGGTTCGGCCGGTTCAGGGCCGGCGCCGACTGCCATCTGACGTGCAATCCGCGTCGAATCTGACCTAGGCGTTGTCTGGCTGATCTGGTTGAACGTCAGATGGCTTGGATGGTTTCGGTTCTGAGCGTTCCGCGTTCTGTCCCGTCCGATTTCGACTCTCGCTGGAACGCAAAAATCGCGGGCGTGGAATTGAGGGCAATGATTGGCGAATCGAAGAACGCATCGGTAGTAAAAATTTCTTTTTGTCACTCGACAAGTCCACAAAATCATCAGCTACTTCGCGGAGTTTCATGGAGGTTGATTCCTGAAAAGCCATGACTTCTACCCGGCAACCCCGAGCCTCCTGCAAATAGCGAACAAGCGGAATGTAGTCACCGTCGCCGGCCACTAAGACGATGGTATCGAGGCGATCCGACAGTCGCATCGCGTCCACCGTGATGCCAACGTCCCAATCACCTTTCTTGGCGCCGCCCGGAAAAACTTGCAGGTCTTTCATTTTTACCTCGAAGCCTTGCTTATCCAGGGCTTCAAAAAATTTCTGTTCTTCCGGCGTGTCGGCCCGAATGACATAGGCTAAAGCCCGAACCAATTGGCGACCAGCGGTAGCTTCCTCCAAAATTTTACCAAAATTCACGCGCGTACCGTGAATGTTCTTGGCCGAGTAATACATGTTCGCCACATCGACGAACACTCCTATCCGCTGGTCGGGTGATTTCATTCCTTAGTGTCCTCCTTGGTATCTTTGGCTTCTGGTTCGTCCTTGCCTTCCGGTTCCTCAACCGCGATCTTGAGCTTTAACTTCTTGACCAATTCGGCAAAAGCGGCTTGGTTTTCACGTTGCAAAAACCGGAGCAGACGATGGCGCTGACCCACTTTTTTGAGCAATCCTCGGCGCGAAGAGAAATCTTTCTTATGCGTTTTGAGGTGATCCGTGAGTTGTTCGATTTCGGCCGTCAGAATCGCAATTTGGACCTCCGATGATCCGGTGTCCGATTCATGGACCTTGTACTTCTTGATAATTTTATCCTTGGCGTCCTTAGCCAGTGGCATGGTGTTTGTCCTTGTTGCGAGCTCCGAGAACGGTCTTCCTTACGAAAAGGACGGGCGGGAGCCCGACGGCCGATCCAAGAGATCGTCTCAATACTAAGCGGTTAGACTCTACCAGCTCGACCCCGGATTGTCAACCCGATTGGTCCGCTTCCTCAACCATCGAATCAGCAGCCACCAGATGCTGAGAGCCAACGTCGCAATCATCGCAATCCAGACCGGAGATAGCTGCCGACCGCTCGCCCCCAGCCAGACCGCCAGTGTGATACCGGGCAGGCGTCCAACGATGACCGTCGGAACTGCGTAGCGCCAGGGAATCTCTGACAGGCCCAACGCAAAACACAATAAATCATCCGGCAAACCGGGAAGTAAAAAGAATAGAAAAAAGTATTTGAGACTGGTTTTCCCGGTGTAGCGATCAATGGTGGCTACACTGCGCGCACCGAGCCAGGCACGAATCAGGGGCCGCCCGAAACGGCGGGCTAGCCAGATGGCCAAGATGGATCCCAGGCTGATGCCGGTCACCGAAAGGACCGGGCCAATCCAGGGTCCGAATACGTACCCGTTTGCGACGTCGACTGCTTGGCCCGGGATCGGGGCAATCACCACTTGAATAATTTGGTACCCGATGATCATGGCTGGTCCCCACAAGCCAAATCCCCGAATCCAATTTCGTAATGCTGTCGGAGAGGTTAGCAGCGACCAAGCGCTGGGAGAAAACCAAAGTGCTACCGATAAACCAACGATCACGAAGAGCAACGCGCTTCCAAGTACCAGCGGAGATCGGTTGACCGGGCGCGAGTGGAGCATCATGCTGATAGTATACTGGAAAGATTGCCAGACCTGAAAAAGCGTCGTACAATATTAGTATGCCGGAAACCAAAACCAATGAACTGACCCGCTGGAAGAATCGTTTTTTAAGTTACATTGAGGTTGAGCGCAACAAAAGCCTGTTAACCCGACGGAATTACGATCACTACCTGACCACCTTTATCACGGTTACGCGCCTGACCCGCCCCGAACAAATTTCCCTGGATGACATCCGGGATTTCCGCCTTTGGCTCAATCGCCAAATTAGCGCCCGCGGTAACAGCCTGAAAAAATCTACCCAGAACTACTATTTGATCGCCTTGCGATCGTTCTTAAAGTATTTGGCCAAGCAGGATGTCAAAGCTATGGCCGCCGAGAAGATCGAACTCGCGAAAACCAGCGACCGGCAAGTCAGTTTTTTAGAGGGGGATGATCTCGAGCGATTTTTGAACGCCCCAATGCAGCCGCACGCGCAAAGCTTAGTGGCCATCCGCGATAAAGCGATTCTGGAGTTACTGTTCTCTTCCGGCCTTCGAGTTTCCGAATTAGCGAATCTCAAACAGGACAACCTTAATTTAAAAAAAGACGAATTCACCATCCGCGGCAAAGGCGATAAACTCCGGGTGGTGTTCTTATCGTCAGCAGCCAAAAAATGGATCGCCCTATATCTGCAAAAACGGCATGATGGATCCCCGTATCTATTCGTCCGTCATGATCGGGCCGGTAAACGCACCAGCGAATCAAAGCCGCTCACGCCACGTTCAATCCAACGTCTGGTTGATCACTACACCAAAGCGGCTGGAATTACAAAAAAGGTTACTCCCCATACGTTGCGACACTCCTTCGCAACTGATCTCCTGATGAACGGAGCTGACATTCGAAGCGTTCAGGCCATGCTCGGGCACGCCTCGATCCAAACCACCCAGATCTACACCCACGTAACCAATCCACAACTCCGTGAGATTTACAAAAAGCATCACGGTAAGGGTCGGGCAGAAAACTAAAGAATAATTCCTCCCGCTGAATTCCATCGGTTCGGCTTGCACAAAGTTGCCATCCCCGCTAGGCTGGGGGCGGTTCTTTCCATGACTCCAAAACTCGAAGGAGGTGAGGCAGGTGAAACGCGGATCTGGCTGGGCGGATTGGGAAACTTTTTTCCAAGCCTTTGCCCCCGTGATTGAACAATTTCTGCTTGCCCATCATCGGCTCCCCAAGCGATCGGAAATGGCTGGGACACACCAGTATTTATTGAGTGCGGCCGACCGTCATCACGGAAGTTACACGGCTTGCCTGTGCCGGGCCGGATTTACCCCTGAGCCGTATCCCCGTCCGAAATCACCCCAGGAAAACTGGCGCGATCGAGCCGTCCAGTTGGCGTGTCTCCGACATGATTTCCGGACTTGGACCGCCTGGGGCATCATGCCATCGCCAAACACGGTTCGGTCCATTCGCCCCGGCCTGGCAAACTTCTGGTTGAAACCACCGAGCACCTGGCAAGCGGTTGCCCGAACCTTCAACTTGGACTTGGCTTCCGTTGGTGAGACCCGGCGACGGACGGCGATGGCCATCGCGGAAACGTTGGATTTCTACGAACGCCACGGGCGTTATCCGCTGATCAGCGAGTGCCGACCGATTTTGCGGCAACGCCGGTTTCGTCGGAAAACCAGCTGGCCAACGTTTCTGACCCAAGTTGATTTTCACCCGCGAACTATTGAACATTTGCTGGCCCGCTGGAAGGCGCACTACCTGTGGTGCCACCTCCATGACGGTATTCGGATTCCCGAAATTCAGCGCACCATCAACGCGCTGCACATCAAAAAAAGTCTGCTTGAACCCTTTGGCCGCTCGTCGCCCTGACGAGCGGTTTTTTTACTGGCCGTACCTGGCCTTGTTGCGGCGCGAGATTTTTCGATACAAATCCGCCGTCGCGGGTCATGGCCGCCGCCAATTTGGAGGCCCCAAGAGGAATCGAACCTCTATAACCGGCTTAGAAGTCCGGTGTTCTATCCGTTGAACTATGGGGCCAGGCACCTCAGGTGACTGCTTCTTTGTAGCGTACAATACCGCGTCTGGCAACCGCCGGCTGGGTTGGTCACTGGACAAAGTTCACCAGCGTGCTACTGTATGCGGTGCGTATAGTACGTCTCGAAATGTAGTCGAATTTCAATATTGCTATCGATTTAACTCAATATAACGCTCTAGCTCCATGCAAGGAACTATCAAGAAGCTGACCGATAAGAACTTCGGCTTCATCGCGGCCGAGGGACAAGAAAAAGAATTGTTCTTCCACGCGAATGAATTGGTCGGAGTCACTTTTGACCAGCTGCAAGAGGGCGATGCCGTTACCTTCGAGGTATCGGACACCCCCAAGGGCCCGGCCGCGACCAAAGTGAGTAAGGTCTAACCTGCCCAGGTACCAAACACCCGCCAAACGGCGGGTGTTTTGGATTCGACTGGTACGATTTGGAACGGTGCTTACGAACTGGTCAGGCCGAGCACCACAAAAATAATAATCGTCTCGATCACCAGCAATCCGATATTCGTACAAACCAGGCGGATCGCTTCAGTTTTTTTGCCGTTGAAAAACCAGTAGGCGGGAATCCCTACCACTAACCCGCCAACAATTGCCGCCGAAACGGTAAACAGCAGCAGGACCGCGATTGGGGTAACCCAAGTATCTTGAGTCCCGAACCACTGATTGCCATGGCTCATCACCAACGCCACCAGACTGACGTAGGCAACTACACCAAGGGAGATGAGGAAACTTCGAATCGTAATTTGATTAGGTTTCATGACGCGTTTCGTAAGTTGGTCTGGGGTGGCCAACGGGGATCGAACCCGTGATAAAGGCTCCACAAGCCTCTGTGTTACCACTACACCATGGCCACCATGATGCACCGGCGAGTGTAGTGAAAAATATGGGGATTGTCAACGCCAGCGGTTGCGATTGGCTGCCGGCATGCGGTACACTATGGACATGAAAAAAATGGTTCGCCGACTAATCGTGACACTGTCCTTGTTTCTCGTAATACTGATTGGCGGATTGGGCTACCTGGGTTTTATTCCCGGCGTTTCGGCGCTATTTGGATCAAATCATCCGGTCGATTTAGGCACACCTTATACCGAAGCAAACCGGCTATCGGCCAATCAGAAATTCGAACAGACTTTTGTCTCCCCTTCGAACGGCGCCGATCCCTTGGCCCTGCTTCAAGCGGCCGACACGCAAACCATTGACGACACCTTCTCGGCCCAAGAAATTGCCGCGCACATAGAAGAAACGCATCCCGTCTCGGATGTCCAGGTTCGGTTCAATGACGATGGAAGCTTTGAAGCTTCGGGGCGAATTGATAAATCGCGGATCACGTCCTTTCTTCACGCGACCGGAATTTCGAATATCGACCAGGCTGGCGTCCTGGCCACGATTGATAAATATTTGCCCGGCAATCCTCCCTTTTATCTGGCTGGCACTGGCAGTGTTACCGACCAGAAACCTAGCCTGGAATTGACCGCCGTCAAACTCGGACGATTGCCGCTCTCTCCTGAACCCTTTGCTTCCGGCTTACGCACCTACGCGACTGCCGTCATGGATCATGTTCCGCATTTCGATCCGGCCGCGATCACCATCGAAAATAATCAACTGCACTATGTCGGAACCGGCCCGGCAGTCGTGCCAATCTACTAACTCCATGAAGACGCTCCTCGTTTATGCCACCAATTCCAGCGGCACCTTCCAGGCCAGTCAAGTTATTCGCGAGCGCCTGGAACAGGCCGGCCACGCCGTAACCCTGCGGGCCGCCCAGGAAACGCAACCGGCTGATCTTAAAAAATTTCCGGTCGTTATTCTTGGCTCATGTACGTGGGAACTGTTTGTCGACGGCCAGCGTCTCGAAGGTCAGCTGCAAGAAAAGATGCATGCCTTGGTTCACTCGGCACATGATCTGAAGCTTCCCAAGACAACCTTTGCGGTTTTCGGGTTAGGTGACCGCAGTTATACCGATTTTTGCCAGGCCGCGGATTTACTCGAAGCTTTCGTACACGATATTGGTGCGAAATGTATCGTCCCAACCTTACGCATTGATAGTTGGTTTTTTGAAATCCATCGTAACCGACAGGCGGCTGCTGAATGGGCGGAACAACTGGCCACCAAGCTGGCATGAGGATTCTCCGCAAAGTACGAATTCCGACCGCCTATACACGATCTGAAATTTTACGTTTCATTCCGGTCGCGCAACGCCGGCCACTCCAACGTCTGGCCCGTCAGCTCAAAGGCCAGCGGATTGTTCACGTCAACGCGACCGCCGTCGGCGGTGGGGTGGCTGAAATCATGCAAAGTTTTGTCCCGTACTTGCGCGCCTTCGGGATCGCTTGTGATTGGTACGCCATTGATCCAAAACAGGTGCCGGCAAAATTCTTTCAATTTACCAACCGGTTACACAATGCCTTACAAGGTATTCCGGTGCGCTTCTCGGCGCGAGACTGGAGAGATTATCGTCATCTTAATCAGATCCTAGCCACGGAACTGGCCGAACTACCCTATGATGTTTTAGTCGTCAATGATCCGCAGCCGGTTTTGGCCGGTTCGTTGATTCAAGACTCGCGGCCGAAAATCTATATTAGTCATATCGACACTTCAGCCGCGCATCTCCCCGTCTGGAAAAAAATCATGCCGGCCGTTCGCGCCTACGACGCGATCGTATTCAGCAACCGCGCATTCGTTCACCACAGCATCGGCCGCCAGAAACTGCACATCTTCACGCCCGCAATTGATCCGCTGGCGCTGAAACAACGACTGGTTCCCTCGGCCCGGGCTCGACGCCAGCTGGCCCGGTACCGCTTGCCGATCAAAGATCCCTGGGTCGTCCAGGTCTCACGGTTTGATGTTTGGAAAAATCCGCTGGGGTTAGTCCAGGCCCATCATTACGTCCACCAAGCTATGCCCAACGTCCATACGATTTTTGTTGGTCTCAAAGAGGCTAAAGACAATCCGGAAGCGGATCGCGTGTATAAAGACGTGGTGCGGGTTGCCGAGGCACACCGGAACATCCACCTCTTCTTTGAGCCTTGGGGCATAAAGAGCATCCCCGAGTTTACGATGCTGATCCAGAATGCCGCCGATGTGATTGTGCAAAATTCCATCAAAGAGGGATTCGGTCTGACGGTCACGGAGGCGATGTGGAAGAGCAAGCCGGTTGTTGGCGGTCCCGCCTCCGGCATTAAAAAGCAAATTCGGTCAGGAAAAAACGGTTTTATCGCGAAAGATTCCGAAGCCCTGGCGAAAACTATCATTCGACTCTTACAAAAACCGGCCTTGCGGAGACGAATTGGCAAGTCCGCGCACGCCAGCGTCCAGCGCCATTATTTGATGTCCCGGCTGGTGCTCGACCACCTCAAGCTCTATGCCGCCGAGCTGCGTGCTCGACGTTGAAATTTCCCTGAGAACTTGGTAGACTCAAGCCACTGAATTGTTACCCACGTGGCTACAACCAAACGTACATCCGCAAAACATTCGACCGCCCGACGCACGCGTCGCAGGCCGAAACATCCAACCGCCAGCGCCGGCCGGCGCCCCGTCCGCCGAGCGGCTTACCATCCCTATCACACCGGAGGCGAACTGACGCTCATTCTTTCGATGGCCTTACTTGGCATTGGTTTTTTGTTTGCCCCGCTGCCGATTCTGATTCGACTGTTTGGTTCGATTGGATTGTTTCTGGTCTTACCGGCCGTGATTTTACGGGAATATTGGCCGAAGCTGTCGCTGGCTGATCTCGGCTGGCAACATCCGGTCCATCCCCGACGTCCACACTTGTACAGCCTGGCGGCGATCGTGATTGCGTTTCTCCCGCTGGGTATTTTTTTAATTGCGCCTGACCCGAGCCACTTTGTGGCTGTTACGCCGAGCATTGGTTGGATTGCCTGGCTGCTGGGTGAAGCAGTGGTCGCGATGCTGATTGTGAGTCAGTCGGCGTTTTTTACCGGACTGCTTCTTTTTCGATTGACACATTTAGTCCGACCATGGGTGGCGGTCGTGCTAGTCGGGTTGATTTTGGCCATGACCCAATTGTTTATTCCCGGCATCGTTCGCTATATCGCCCTACCGTTGACCATGACCTTGGCCTGGATGGCCTGGCAAACAAAATCCTTTGTGCCGGTGGCGGTGCTCCAGATTGGCATCACCGTCTTCTACGATCTGATTGTACGATTGACGTAAATGCCGTACCTCCAAAAAGTTGCGCAGCCAAGTAACCGAAAAATGGCGGTTGAACCAAGACCGTTGAGTCCGCTGGTTGAACGCACCGTTGAGGCCTGGGTGCATTTGGCGCGTCCAAGTGACGACGCCTCGGTTCCCAAGGTTGAAGTTCACGGAACGGTCAGTAACGTGGCCTGGGCCTATGAAAAATTGCGCCAAGCGATTGATTACCAGGACGAACATTTGCTTCGCAAAAATGCGATTCATCGGATCCTCAAACGCCGTTTGGTGGCCGGCGCAAATGCGAAAGATATTGCTGAGCCGCTGGTGGTTGAACTGATTCGTGGCCGATACTTACCAAACAATGCAGTCCCCACCACCCAAATTGACGAGACCGAAAATATTATTAATCGGTACATTTATCTGTGGGCTAGTGTGCCGACGCTGGACGACCAAAAAGAATCCGAGCGTCTGTTCGACTGGTATCTCGATCTCGTCTCGGTTCAGCTCAACGAACTGTTCAGTCCGCCAGCTCGGGACGAATTGCTGCTGGAACTGATGCACCATATCGCCGATCGCGATGTCTCCGTGGCCAGCACCGAAATGGACGAGCCGACCAAGGCCACCCAGCTCTATATCGCCATTCACCGGTCATTGCTGAAGTCCGACACAGCCATCATGCGCTACCATCTTTTCACTCGCAATCATCCGGAGTGGGTCAGCGCTGATATCGATACCATCACCGTGCTGGGCGAGCATCTGCCAGAAATTCGGACGCGTATCGAACAGTCATTGTTGCACCCGGCTGGAGAACTCCTACAACGACTGATGAAGAAGTATGTCATCATATTTCAGGTATTGAACGATATAGTCGTCAAGCACGGCGAGGGCAGCGCTGCATTGTTGACGCAGCCGGAAGAATTAATCAAAGAAATCAAAGCGGCCTATTCGCATCGCCGAAAAACCGTGACCGGTCGTATAGTTCGGAGCGTTGTGCGGTCAATCATTTACGTCTTTTTGACCAAGATGATATTGACGCTGCTGATTGAAGTCCCACTCGATCGACTGTTCTTTAGTCACAACCTGAATTACCTGCCATTGGTAATCAACACCTCGTTCCCGCCCTTACTGCTGCTCTTTATCGGAATATCAATTCGCCCGCCCGGCAAAAAGAATGAAGAGGCGGTCATTGAAAAAGTTCAGGACCTGGTGTATCGAGCGGATGAGCGCTATTCGGTTTTTAAACCCCGCAAGCCTATCCGCCGCAGTTCCGTCTTTACCTTCTTTTACCGAATTTTTTACGCGCTGACTTTTGTGCTCGTGTTCGGCGGCATCATCGCGCTGCTAACCCGGTTTGAATTCTCACCGGTCAGTACCTTTATCTTTATTCTATTCTTAACCATCGTGAGTTTCTTCGGTATTCGCGTTCGGTTGCTGTCGCGGGAACTGCTGGTCGTTGACCAACGGGAGAATATCTTCACGGTACTCTTTGATTTCTTCACTGTCCCCATCCTGCAAGTTGGCCGCTGGATCAGCCTGCGCGCTCCGAAAATTAATGTCTTAATTTTCTTCCTGGATGTGATTATTGAGGCGCCATTCAAGGCTTTCCTGGATGCCACCGAAGGCTTCTTCGGTTTCCTTCGGGAAAAACGCGAAGAGATTTATTAGCCCTGGTCGGGTTATCAGCCTGGGCTAAAATCGGGGTAACCTGAACGTTTTTGCCCCTCGCCCGCCCGAACGAAACCTGGTATACTCGCCACATGGAAAATCTTACCTTCGATCTCAATAATGTCTATCGGGAAATTCTGACCCGGATGGAAGAACAGGGATCCTTTACCCAACAGGCCTATTTTGATTTAGTCGAAGAGGTTTTGGAGGAGAAACGTGAAATCGGGGAACTCGATGACGATGCCAATATTGAGGAGTATGAAGATAAACTGCGGCATCGCTGGGATGAGGCTCGAACCGCTTTCGAGTCCGGTCATAATAAGGACGTCTTAGATCAAGAATGAGTGCTGATACATCTCCGGTTATCGAGAAGATTGAAATCGACCGTGAACTCTGCATCGGCGCGGCATCTTGTGTCGCTATCGCGCCTGAAATTTTTGAGCTCGATGAAGAAAATAAAGCGATCGCGAAGCCGGCCGCCGGGGCTGATCACAAACTGATCCTCGAGGCGGCTAAATCTTGTCCCGTCGCGGCAATTTACCTGACCGGCCAAGCCGGCCGTCGAATCTACCCGGAACCTTAGTTGCACGAAACACCTGATTCATATATACTACACATCGTAGTAGACTTATCCCCACGCCTATGGAATCATCCAAACCCACGAGTATCTGGCAAGGCACCACGCCACAGCTCGCTTTTATTTTTGGTGTCATCGCCGGTATCGCCGTCACTGTTTTAGTGATCATGGTGATCGGTACGCCGATTAAGCGGACCACCACTTCGGCCTCCGGCACGCCCACCGTCACAAACACTAATACCACCGCCGACAGCGGCAGCCAGACGTATGGTGACGTCAAAGCGGTGTCAGACAGTGACTATATCCGGGGCGCAACCAACCCAAAAGTTACACTGGTTGAATATTCCGATTATGAATGCCCGTACTGCAAGAGTTTCCAACCGACCCTGCAGCGCATCATGCAAGACTACTCGAATGATGTGGCTTGGGTCTATCGCCAGTTCCCATTAAGCTTCCACGCCAACGCCCAAAAAGAATCCGAAGCTGGCCTCTGCGTCGGTAAACTCGGCGGTAATGACGCCTTCTGGAAATTCAGCGACACGATTTTCGAACGGACCACGTCAAACGGCTATGGATTCTCGTTAGATAATCTCGGGCCGCTAGCCAAAGAGGTTGGCGTCGACCAGGCCAAGTTTCAATCTTGTCTCGATGGCGGAGATATGACATCGCAGGTTGCGGCTGATACGGCTGACGGAACCGGAGCCGGCGCGAGCGGCACCCCGACCACCTTCATTGTTGATCAAAACGGCAAAACGCTCAGTGTGATTCCCGGCGCCCTGCCGTACGATCAAGTCAAAGCACAACTCGATCAGGCTTTAGCCTCAATCTAGCTAGCCGAAAAAACTCCTCGCTCAACCCGGGGAGTTTTTATTTTTCGTCCGAAGTAAACCAGGATCGCAAGCGTGTCGATACGATCACGATTGCGATAGTCACCAGGATGGCATATCCAAATTTATACAACACGCCATGGCCTTGTGGGAAAAGCGTTTCGAAAAAGCTCCGGACGGCATCATTCCAAGCCAAAGCGGCGACCAGTCCGAGGCCGCTCAAGAGCAGGGTGATGGTTTGCTGCCGGACTTCGGATCGCAGCGAAGCCGGTGATTTTTTTGTTTGGGTGTTGGGAGTGGGCATACATCTAGTCTACGCCGTGATTGACGCACCGTCAAAGCGGTGGTAGGCTGAAAGCATCAGTCACTCATGTTGAGCTATGGCGACAAACGAAAAATCAAAATTCATCGATAAAATTTTTCAAACCGCGGTTGAATCCAGCGCCTCCGACGTACACTTGGTGGCCGGTTTACCGCCGATGCTCCGCATCAACGGTGAGTTAAAACCCCTGAAAGATTACAAGGCCATGACGGCTCACGATACGGCCGAGGCCTGTTATTCGATTCTGACCGACCAACAACGGGAGATTTACGATACCGAACGCGAACTCGACCTGGGATACGAACTGGCCGGACTCTCTCGGTTCCGCGTCAACTTGCATTGGGAAAAGAACAATGCCGGCATGGTGGCTCGCGTCATTTCGAATAAAATCCCGTCGATGGAAGACCTCGGGATGCCGCCGATCACGTACGACCTGATCCGCCTCAAACAGGGATTGATTCTCGTTACCGGTCCAACCGGAATGGGAAAATCAACCACCCTGGCGGCCATGATCGAATTGGTCAATCGCGAACGAAGCGCGAATATCATCACCCTGGAAGATCCGATCGAATTCGTTTATGAGCCAAAAAAGTCGATTATCAAGCAGCGGCAGCTCGGCACCGACATGATGTCGTTCGCGCAGGGGTTGAAACACGTACTCCGTCAAGATCCGAACGTGATTTTGGTTGGTGAAATGCGTGACTTGGAAACTATCGCTTCGACGATTACCTTAGCCGAAACCGGGCACCTGGTCCTCGCTACCCTCCATACGCTCAACGCCGCCCAAACCGTTGATCGTATCATTGATGTCTTCCCGCCCTATCAACAATCTCAAGTCCGTCTGCAAATTTCACTATTCTTAAAGGGCATTATTTCACAGCAGCTTTTGCCGTCAGCCCAGGGCGGCCGAGTAGCTTCGCGCGAAGTGCTGATAAACACCCCGGCGATCGCCAACCTCATCCGCGAAAATAAGATCGCTCAGGTGAAAACCGCCATTCAAACCAGCGCCGAAGAGGGTATGTTCACCATGGATCAAAATATCAAGAAGATGTTTCTGGATGGAGTCATTTCTGAAGAAACAGCCTTGGCGTACATGACAAACCCGAGCGAATTGAAATAGTTTTTCAAAGGACGTTTCGGCCGGCCGCCCTTGCGGCCGGCGGTTTGTATAAAAAAACCGCAGGGCATCCCGCGGTTGTCTGGTTTTTAAACCGTTTTTCGTAAAGTGCGCACGACATGCATAAATGGCCACCCGCCGAGCATCGCCAGCAAGCCAGCCCCGACCCAAACCAGCGGATCCGCCGGCCAACTGTAGCAAAGCCACAGCGCCCAGAACCAGAACAAACAGGCAACTCCCAGACTCGCCAGCCAGTAGCGTTGCATAGATTGAGACAGAACGAACCACCACCCGACAACTTGCAGCCAAAGATCGCCGACCGGTCGCACGACCACCTCCGAATAAACGTACACCACAAGACAGCCGGGGAAAACCGACTCAGTCTATCTGACCGCCCGATGTTTGTCAACTATGAAACCAATCGGGTTCGGGAAAGCGCAATTCCCATTGTTCCCAGGGCTGAACATTCATATCAATGTAGCGCAGCCAGGTTGGAGTAATTCGGAAGAAAATACTGCCCTCAACGAGTTGGTCGGTCATGCTCGGATGTTTCTTCGCAAACAAGGCTTTGGCTTGGTTGACTTCCTCGCCACCCAGGGGTTCGGCATAACCGTGATACTGAACCGCGCGCAAATCTTTGGTCATGGCCAGGGCGACTTTGGGGTTCTCCACGAGATTCTCGTATTTTTTGGTCGGATGTGTCCCGAATAGCAAAGTTAAATTATCGACTTCGGCAAACAAAATCACCGCCGCCGCGGGATTGCCTTTCTTATCAGCGGTGGCAATCACTGCGGTCGGGTGTTCCGACAGGAAGGTCAGGAGGAGTTGGCGACGTTGGCTGGCTTGATCCATATTTCGTAGTCTAGCAAAAATGCCGCCAGTTGTCAGATACGACCAAATGTGGTAGGTTCTAGCCTGCTTGCGCCCGTAGCTCAGTGGATTAGAGCATTTGGCTTCGGACCAAAGGGTCGGGGGTTCGAGTCCCTCCGGGCGCACCAAATAGGTCGCGAAGCGAATCATAAACATTACCCGAAGAGGGACGAGAAGGGTTGCAGCGCACGAGTCGAGCCGTGCTCGACGAAGCTCGCGATCGACGAGTTGCCAGCGGCAAGTCGTCGCAACCCAGGACTCGAGTCCCTCCGGGCGCACCACTGAACTTTGTTTCACCGACAATTTAATTCACTATGTCATCACATATGACGCACAAACCTTTGGCGGTCATGATGCTATATTTGTCCGGACTCGGAGCTATCCTGTCCGGCTACTTATCGTATCAGACACTTTTTCAAACTCTCGGCTGCGGGCAGTCCTTGATTACCTGCGGCGGAGACCCGGTCCGATTTTTTGGGATTCCGCAATGCGTACTCGGATTCGTGGCTTTCGTAGCGGTCTTCCTGGTGGCCGGCTTGCTGATCAAATCTTCCGCCCCAAAAAAGTTACTGAATATCCAGTTTTGGTTGAGTCTAGCCGGAACCCTGTTTGCCGGTGGGTTGTCGTACTATGAACTTTGGATCAAGCTCCCGGCGCCGACAGTCATGCCGGCTTGTGTGTATGGATTCTTCCTGTTTATCGGTGCTGGGCTGGCAGCCTGGTTGGCGCGGCGCGCACAGCCGGTCCAACCTTCAGCCAGACTAGTCTGAATCTTGTTTTCCGGCTCTACCTATGGTAGCCTTCGTGCGAAACCACTCGTCTTTGTGATGCAAAAATCGGGGCGTGGCGCAGTTGGTAGCGCGCCTGCTTTGGGAGCAGGAGGTCGCTGGTTCGAGTCCAGTCGCCCCGACCAAATACGTTTATAACGCGCCACGCCTGCTCTGCAGCAGGCGTGGATGTCATTCGAAAAAACTGATCGCGATTACACGGTCGGTTGGTTCGGCATTGAAGGCGCAGCCGGTGCTTTCGAGCCACCACCCATGGTGAAGGCGCGAACGAGCGACCACAGCGCGGCTAAGCCGACGATGTCGTAGACGATACGAGCGAGGGTTGAGCCTTCGCCAAAGATCGAGTCGACCAAATTATATTGGAAGAAACCAACGAGACCCCAGTTGAGGCCACCGATGATGATGAGGATCATAACGATCCAGTCCATAGCGTTCATTTTCACGTGTTGTCACCCCCTTTCCTTGTTCGCGGATTCTGAACTTCAGTATACCACAAAAGCGGCAAAAACTGCTGTTGAAAAGTTTGTTCCAGAAACTATTGAAGAGGCACGACCGTGCACTTGCCGTCTTGCGAACAGGCTAAGCCTGGCGATGCACCGCTGCCGAAGGTCGCCGCGTAGACGCGGGCTCCGCCATTCGGAAAGCTCAAAGTTACCTGATGTTCGCCTGGACTGCCAAAATTTGCGATTTGGTAAATGGTCGGTTCATCAATACTGGCGGCGCTGATCGCATATTGCGCGCCTGATTGTCCGTCAATCGTTACATTCAGCGGTACGGTGGCCTTGACCGCGCTCATAACCACGTACACCTGTTGTGCTTGAATGTGCAGGTCAAGACTCGCCCTTGGCTCGGCCTGACTATATTCGGGTTGCACGGTCCAGGCACCTTGCAGGGTCCAAGCATGCAATGCTAGGTTCGCGTTGGGTGTGTACTCGTGCAATTGGCCGGTAACTAATCCGTTACCTGGCACGAAGCGTTCAGCTCGGTCGGATCCAAAATAGGTTTCCGGGGTTTGTCCAGCCACATAGGGAACCTGGGCTGAAGCTAAAACATCGCGACTGACCGCATGACCGGCTTCACGCAGCAACTGCTGTATTGCCTTTTCGGTCGTGTCATACTCACCTTCCCCAAAGTGCGTATACCGGATATGCCCCCGCGCATCAATCAAATATTCGGCTGGCCAGTAGTGATTTTGGTAGGCCGTCCAAGTTCCGTAATTCGGATCGAGGGCGACCGGATAGGTAATCTGAAAATCTTTGACGGCTTTTTCAACATTGGCCGGTACTTTTTCAAATTCAAATTCCGGCGTATGAACCGCCAGAATGGTAAATCCCTGATCATGATAGGTGTCATACCAGGACTGCACATAGGGCAGCGTCCGGATGCAGTTGATGCATGAGTAGGTCCAGAATTTGATGAGCACCACCTGGCCTCGCAAATCAGCCAAACTGGTCGGTTGGCTATTAATCCAACCGGTGATGCCTGTTAATTCTGGAGCGACGCCCAAATCCTTTAAACTCGAACTATTTTCCGTGGCGGTTTGGCTGGCAGTATGCAAATCGACCTGATCTTCAAATTTTTGCAAATTCGGCAGCCAGTTTGGGGTGCGTTGGATCAGCCAGCTTTGAAAATTCCGATCCGAGCCCGTCAGCATCAAAAGCGCCAGACCGATCAATAAAACGCCGAAAATTTGTTGCACCCGATTCAGGCGTCGGTTTAGCCACCGAACCCGATCCAAAATTCGTTGCCCCAGGGCCGCAATTAAACCCATCGGCAAAGCGGCGCCGATCGCGTAGGCGATCGTGACGGCCGTTAAGCGGCCGTCGACCTGCCCGGTCTGCGCCGCCGCCACCACGCTGGCTAAAATCGGGCCGGCGCATGGCGTCCAAACCGCGCCCAAGGATATGCCGAGAATAAATCCGCCGGCAAAACCGGGACGACTGGATTGTCCTGAATGACTGAGCTTGGCGCTCATCCAGCCTTCAAACTTGTCGAGGGCGTTGGGAATCAGGAATAGTATGCCCAGCCCGGCTAATACCGCGATGCCGAAATTTCGGGCAAAGTTTGGCGACAGGCCAAGTTGCTGAACGGCCCAGGACAGCGCCAACGTAAATACGGAAAAAGACAGAACCACGCCCAGGATGATCCCCCAGGGTCGCGCTTTGCCTTGGACCGCACCGCCCGACAAGACAATCGGCAACACCGGCAATATACACGGCGCTAATATCGTTACCAGGCCGGCCGCGAAGGCAAATAGGAGAATCAACAACATGGCTAGATCAATTCTCCCGCGATGGCCGCCGCGTCAGTTGAGCCGCTCCAAAGTTTCATAGTATTCCCGGCGCTATCAACTTGCACGAAGGTGTGCTGATACGTAATACCATACCGCTGCTTCAAGGCAGTGGCCGTATCATAATCAACTTTCAGAATCGTCAGTCCGGCCGGCAAACTCGACAAATGTTGGCGAATGCTCGGTTCAAGCGCCTGGCAAATTGGGCACCAGTCGGCGTGGAAATACAAAACGGTTTGTCCGGGCTCGCTTTCCGCCTTGGTTAACGCTGCCGGCGTGTACTCCACATATCTGGCCGATGGGAGCGTGGCCGACGTGTCCTGATTGTTTGCGTTCGTCCCTGCGTGAATATCCGACGGACCGGGATCGACAATATTCTTATCCGACGGCAACTGATACTGGTTAGTGTTTGCATTGTGTTGTGTCGCTGGCCGTTCACGCGTCATCCCATAGGCGATGAGACTACCAATCATCAGCACCGCGACAACCAAGGCTATAATGTATTTTGATTTCATAATATGCTGATGATTAATGATGACGCTGACTGAACCAACGGCCGGCTAGTTTACCGATGACCAGGGCGGCCATGGTGACTACTGTCCACGGTTCGACGTTCCGGGATATGGTTTGATACAGCAAAATGCCGGTTAACGCCGCCGCCACGGACAGAAAGGCCACGTGGCTGGAACGATAATGAATCATTTCGTCGCGTTCATCCGGGTGCGGTTTTTCAAACAGGGCAACCGCCACCAAGATAACCGCCACCATGCCGAAGGCGAGGCTCCAAACATCCGGCAAGTGCATGCTCGGCACCTCCATGGCCAAGAGTTCCATTCCGATTGCGCCAATTGTAACCACAATGTATTTCCGCATACGCGTTATTTCCAATAAAATAATCCTTCCACCTGTGTTTGGAAGATTTTGGCCGCCTCCAGGGCCAGGGCGACCGACGGTGTGTAGTTTCCCTTTTCAATCGCCACCACCGTTTGGCGGCTGACGCCCAAGTGTTCGGCCAAGGTGTCTTGGGTCATTCCCCGGGCTTCACGGAATTCGCGGATGCGACTCATAAACATACGGGCCATAGATCTAGTCTATGGCGAATGCGTTATGATGTCAAGTTAACTTGACAGGCGATTATCGCAAATAGGTCAGATAAACGTAGCCGGTGCAAAGCAGCAGGCCCACGGCCGTGATCGGTACCGCCACCTTCAGGTATTCCATAAAACTGATTGGGTGACCTTCGCGATGGGCTATCCCGCTGACCACCACGTTGGCAGAAGCGCCGACGATTGTGGCGTTGCCGCCAATGTCGGCACCCAACGCCAGCGCCCACCATAGCGGCGTCAGCGACAAGTGTGACAAGGAACCTAAATTCTGAATCAAAGGAATCATGGTAGCTACGAACGGAATATTATCAACGATGGCTGATAAGAAGGCTGAACCCCAAAGCACCGTCAGCGTCGTCGGGACCTGCGCACCACCGGTCAGGTGCAGCAAACCTTCGGCCATCATCTTAATCGCTCCGACGTGTTCCAAGCCGGTCACCAGTACAAACAACCCGGTGAAGAAAAATATGGTGGTCCATTCAACTTCTCGCAGGTGATGTTCCGGGTCATTCAGCGTCAGCAGGAACATTAAAGCGGCGCCGGCTAAGGCAATCGTGGCGCCTTCCAAATGCGTCAGGTTGTGGGTCACAAATCCGGCCAGCACTAAACCGATCGTGATTAATGATTTGACTAATAATTTCTTGTCGGTGATGGCTTCACGTGGATTAAATTTCATGATCGTTTCTGATGCGCCGGGATGCATTACCATGCTTTTGCGGTACCATAGCCACAGCATGCCCAGCGTCGCAGCGGTGACGAGCAAAGAAATCGGCGCCAGGTGGATCAAAAAATCATTAAACGTTAAGTCCGCCGCGCTGCCAATCAAAATATTCGGCGGGTCACCGATTAAGGTAGCTGTTCCCCCGATGTTGGAAAGTAGGATCGTCCCGATTAGGAAGGGTTTAGGATTGAGGCGCAGGTTGTTGGCGATCACGAACGTAACCGGCACCATCAGCAGCACGGTGGTGACGTTGTCGAGCAAGGCCGAAAATAATGCCACCGTCAGGCCCAGCAATAAAAAAATTGGAACCGGTTTTCCCTTGCCAACGCGCGATACCCAAATTGCCACCGCCTGGAACATGCCCGAATCTTTGGCAATCCCGACAATCACCATCATCCCGATTAACAACCCTAAGGTGTTAAAATCTATGCCGGCAATCGCCGCTTCCTGATGCACGATGCCAAGCAGAATCATCAACATCGCGCCGGTCAGGGCGATAACGGTCCGGTGAATACGTTCGGAAATAATGATGACGTAGGACGCCAGAAAGACGCCAACCGCCACCCAGAACAGGGGGCTCATGAAAAGTTTACTTGGGTTTGATTACAAAAACGTCGTGAATCGCTTGTTTCAGGTTGGTTCGGCCGATGTACCCGATCAGTTTGCCATCATCGTCCACGACTGGGAGTTGATTTATCCCGTGTTCAGTCAACAAGGTCGCGGCTTCAATCAGGGTGTGTTTCACACCAATGGTTTTGACGTCTTTGGTCATCGATTGACTGACCGGATCGTCGGCAATCGCCTGAACCCGGCGCACAAAAACGTTGCGGGCCTCAAACGCCGCGACATGTTTATCCGTTTCGAGGTAATCTGGCACGATGTATTTGACGATGTCGATCGTCGATAACATACCTTTCACCCGTTGCTGCGCATCCACGACTACCAGACTGTTGGTTCGGGTTTCAAGAAACTTTGCGATTGCATCGCGCGTCGTGGCCTGTTCATTGATGGTGACCACCACCCGCTGCATGTAATTTTCAACCGTATAGCGTTCGGAACCTGGCATAAAAAATAGAAATTCGGATTTCCGGTCAGACCGGATTCGGAAGTATACTCGGTCGCATTGCCTTTGGCAAGGGCTCGGATACTCCGGTCCACAACCTAAAGAAAAAAGCGCACAAATATTCATGTGCGCTTCGGACGGAGTGAGCTGCGGCCCAAAATTGACGGGCGGCAGTGACAATGGGGATTGGTGCAGACTTCAGCGTGCTTGAGATGGCTGCCGGTTTCACCGGTTCGCGCTTCGCGATCGATATCGCTGCGCAATTCGGCTTCGGTCGGACAATCCGGTCCAAGTCCCGGGCACTTCCCTGCTTCGGCCATGGGTCCCTCCAACGGGAAAAATGAGCAGCTGGCGCAAAAGGTAACGGCAACTTTAGCGCGATGGCGTGAATTTGTCAATCCTTCAGGCGCGACCGGTAGCCAGACCGTGATATACTGTTGGACAGAACACGTTTATTTGCCTCTATGCCCCGCGGACAGAATCTCTACTTTCGCATCTACGGTGCGGTGCGCCGTATCCCGAAAGGCAAGGTTGCAACCTATGGACAAATTGCTGCTATGATTCAAGCTCCCCGCTCAGCTAGAATTGTCGGCTGGGCTTTACGCGCGCTCAAACCCGAGAGCCGCATACCATGGCATCGCGTCCTCAATAAGGACGGGATGATCTCGATTGAAAATATGCGCACACCGAAGTCTCTCCAGGCAGAACTCTTGAAGCAGGAAGGTGTAACTGTCGACTTTCGAGATGGGAATTTTTGGGTGGACTTGAAAAAGTTTGGCTTGGGCGGTAGAGTAGAGCCGCCTGCGGGTATCGTATAATGGTAATACCTCAGCTTTCCAAGCTGATGCCGGGGGTTCGATTCCCCCTACCCGCTCCAAATAGCTTTATAAGTCTTCCAAGCAAGGAAGACAACATTGTCATTGACGTCGAGGAATCGAACGGGCCGAGGACGGCTGCCGGCGGCAGGCGACCACCGGCCCAGGCCCGAACCGCCGTGGAGTAACGGTGAGCGGTCGATTCCCCCTACCCGCTCCAACCCAAGGTATGCCGGTGTAGCTGGCTGGTTTTTCGATACCGGAAGCGTTATACTTCTGGTATCATCAAGTAACAGTGCGGCCCCATGCCCGACCATACAAAAAATTCTGACTTGCTTGATTTATCAACCAAGGTCGCGATTGTCACCGGTGGCGCGGTTGGCATTGGCCAGGGTATCGCGTCACGGCTGGCCGAGGCCGGCGCCCAGGTGGTGATTGCCGATCGAGATGGTGAGGCCGCCGAGCAAGCTGCAGCCGAATTAACCGCGCGCGGTTGGCAGGCCAAGGCGATCGTGGCCGATGTGGCCGATGAAGCTTCGGTCAAGAATCTCGTTGATCAAACGGTGGCTACTTTTGGGGAAGTCGATATTTTGGTGAATAATGCCGGCATCTATCCGAATATCATGGTCATGAACATGACTCCGGAGGATTTTGATCGCGTGCTGGACGTGAATCTGCGCAGCGTCTTCCTCTGCACCAAAGCCGTAGCTAGCCGGATGATTGAACGGAAGCGAGGCGGACGGATCATCAATATCACGTCCATCGACGCGCTGCACCCGTCATCGGCCGGGCTGGCGCACTACGACGCCTCCAAGCATGGCGTCTTCGGGTTTACAAAAAACGTCGCGCTCGAACTTGCCCCGCATAAGATTTGGGTTAACGCGGTCGCCCCCGGCGGCATTGCCACTCCCGGCGCTCAGGCCGCGCAAAAAAATATCCAGGTGCCGAAAGGCGTGGACATGCAAAAAATGTTGGCGGCGTTCATGGCCCGGATTCCGATGGGTCGGATGGGCGAGCCCGATGATATTGGCAAGGCGGTGTTATTCCTGGCTTCCGATATGTCCTCCTACATGACTGGCACGCAAATCGTGGTTGACGGCGGTGTCCTGCTAAGTTAAGGATGCCGGAATTTTACTTTCCCCTCAAAGCCCGTCATCAGGTCTGCGAGGGAACAATGGCTTTTGTGTTTGATACGAACGGCCAAAATTTTTCATTTGAGGCTGGACAAAACATTGATGTCTTCCTACCCGAGGCGCCCGAATCCGGTGCAACCAGCGCGCAGATGCATACCTTCTCGTTCGCCAGCGCACCGCAACATCAAGATTTCTTCATGATCACGACGCGGATGCGTGATTCAAAATATAAAAAGACGCTCAAAACGCTACCGCTCGGCACAAAATTGCGGTGCCTCGGACCGAACGGCAATCTGGTCCTGCATGAGGACTCGAGTAAACCGGCGGTTTTTTTGTCAGGTGGAATTGGTATTACGCCGTTTCGCAGCTTGATTGAGTCCAGCATCCTCGGCAACCTTCCGCACTCGATCCATGTATTTTACTCGAATCGTACCATTGAGGTGGCCGCCTTTCATGATGAGTTCGAGCGCTGGGCAACCCAGCATCCGCAGTTTCATTATCATCCAACTCTGACCCAAGCCTTGCCAGCCGATTGGAAATATCGCAGCGGAAAAATTGACGCCACTATGATCAGGCAACAATTTGGTGCGCTGAACGATGCTGTGTTCTATGTCGCCGGACCGGAGGGCATGGTCTCGGCCATGCGATCCCTCTTGATCGACGCGGGAGTCAGTCGTGATGCGATCCGGTTGGAATCGTTCAGCGGATATTAATTCGGGTTGACAGGAACCGACAAACGATTACAATCAGAATCGGTTCTTTTGTGATGCATTGTGTGCCTGATTCCGCGTTGCGGTCCCCCTCACACCGGAGGATGTGTGCCGAAATCTGAACGGATTCGGAAAACTCTGACGCTGGCGTCAACGCTCGTTGTAGTCTTTGGTTTCTTTAGCGTGACTGGTGCGTGCTGGGTCCGTGATCATTTGCACCTGGCCCACACGGCTACCTGTCTATTTTATGGCGGTTTTGGAGCGATGTTGATCGGCTGCGGAACCTGCATTAAATGCAATTAGCCGACCCTGGTGCCATTCCCCGTCTCTTCGAGACGGGGATTTTCCATGAAACAAAGAGTATCATTTTGGCGTACTATACATATACCTATGAAAAAGTTTCTACTGGCCGGAACGGTGATTGTAGGGTTCATTGTCTACGCCTTGCGACAACAATCGATTCCTCCCGCCATACCGATCGCCAACACGCAAACCACCCAATCAATCGACCAACTCCCATCGGCAACCAGCGCCGGCAGTCCAGCGTCCGACACGCCGCCGTCGAATCCATCCGGTTCCGATAATTCTGGGGGGCAGATGATGAATGGTCAGGGGATGATGGGCAAGTACCGCGACGGCACCTATACCGGAAACCCGGCTGATGCTTACTACGGCTATATTCAAGTGCAGGTGGCAGTACAGAATGGTCAAATATCTGATGTTCAATTCCTACGTTATCCAAATGACCGCTCGACCTCAATCGCCATTAACCGCCAAGCTATGCCTTACCTGCGGACCGAAGCAATCCAGGCACAAAGCGCCAATGTGAATATTGTTTCCGGCGCAACTGACAGCAGCTTAGCTTTTCGCCAATCAATGCAATCGGCGCTGTCACAGGCCCAGTAATGTAAACCAATGCGGATTGAGCGCGAGTTGATGGGGATGCCGATCGTGATCGAGGTGTTGGGTTCAAATCCGGCCGCACATATTGCAGCGGTCTTTGATTTTCTCACCTACGTCGATCAAACGTTTAGTACCTACAAACCCACCAGCGATATCATGCGGTTGAATCGCGGTGAATTATCGTTCGCTCAGGCGAATCCGGATGTGCGGGAAATTTTTTCGCTGGCCGATCGGACGAAGCGGGAGACTGACGGCTATTTTGATATCCGTCACCGAGGCCAGTTTGACCCGTCGGGGGTCGTTAAAGGTTGGGCGATTGAACGGGCCGGGCAGATGCTTCGCGCCGCTGGGTATCAAAATTTCTTTGTCGAGGCCGGCGGCGACATCGTCGCCGCCGGTCAGAACGCCTTGGGCCAAGCCTGGTCGGTTGGTATCCGCAATCCCTTTCATCCAGGCGAGATTGTCAAAGTCTTGCGAATTTCCGACGGGGCCGTTGCCACTTCCGGCACGACTGAACGCGGGCAGCACATATACAACCCGCACCAGCCGGGACAGGCCCTGGAAACCATCGTCAGTTTGACCGTGGTTGGTCCGTCAATCCTGGACGCGGACAGGTTTGCGACCGCGGCTTTCGCCATGGGTTCAAATGGGATACACTTTATTGAGCGGCTGGAAGGCTTTGAGGGATACAGTATAGATCGCCACGGCCAAGCTACATTGACGACAAATTTCACTCGATTTCTGTAATCATGATTTCCGTGCTTGATCGTTTCCTCGACCGAATCACCATGTACCGCTTGGTGATCTACGTTTTGTTGGCCTATCTCGGTGCCGCCGCGTCGCTTGGGGTTGTCGGTCAGCTCGCCTTCAGTGGATCGGCCATTATCCTAACCGCTGGCGCGATTGTTGGATTGGCCTGGATCACGAATCATCTGTTCGCAAAGGTTTATCGGGCGCCGGTCCATAGTGAATCAGCCATCATTACCGGCCTGATCTTGGTGCTTATCGTTTCACCCTATCAATCCGGACACGGAATTGGGTTAATCTTTTGGGCGCCGGTTTTGGCCATTGCCGGCAAGTACATCTTGGCCTGGCATAAACAACATATCTGGAATCCGGCCGCGATCGCGGTTGCGATTACGGCGTTGTTTTTGCAGCAATCTGCCAGTTGGTGGGTCGGAACGAGTACACTGTTACCGATTGTCGTGATTGGTGGATGGTTGATCGTAAAAAAACAGCGCCGGTGGGAAGTGGTTTGGACCTTCTTTCTGGTGGCCGGGTTGGGGATTGTGGCGGCCGGCCTAATCCGGCAAACCAGCGTCTGGGAAAGTTTACGGCACCTAGCGCTCAATTCGCCGGCTATCTTTTTTGCCACCATCATGTTGACTGAACCGCTGACCATGCCTCCCGGCCAACGGCAGCGCATCGCCTATGCCGCAACAATCGGCCTGCTGTTTATTCCGCAACTACATCTTGGCAACACCTATAGTACGCCCGAATTGGCCCTGGTGCTTGGCAATACGTTGTTTTTCGGACTGGCTGGGCGGGCGCGTTATATCCTGACCCTGACCCAAAAAATTCGGTTAGCCCCGCAGACGTACGAATTTGTCTTTACTTCGGCTGACCGTCCGGATTGGATCGCCGGACAATATTTTGAATGGACCTTGGGCCATCCGCAATCCGATCAACGCGGACAGCGGCGTTATTTTACAGTGGCTTCGTCACCCAGCGAGCCGCACGTTCGTTTAGGGATAAAATTTGCGTCCGAGCGCCTGAGCAGTTTTAAACAATCGATGTTAGCGATGCGAGCCGGTGATTCCATCGTTGCCGGTCAACGCGATGGGGATTTTACCTTACCGAAAGATCCAAACCAAAAGCTGGTATTTATTGCCGGTGGCATCGGCGTTACCCCGTTTCGGAGCATGATTCAGTGGTTGGTTGATCAGCAACAACCTCGCGATATCGCCCTGATCTACGCCGCCAATAGCGTCAAGGAATTTGTCTATACGAACATCTTTAACCAGGCCGAAACCGCCATTCGGCTCCGAACCTTGTACCTGATCGCGGATCCGAAGCGCGCGCCGGCCAACTGGTCAGGGTTAACCGGATATTTGACGCCGGAAATTATTCAGCAACAGTTACCGGATTACGCAGAACGCACCTTCTATTTGTCTGGGCCCCAGGCGATGGTCAATGCATACGAAGCGGTGTTGAAAAAACTTGATCTGCCACGTCGGCAAATCAAAACTGATTACTTTCCGGGTTTTGCTTAAGCTATCGTCATGATTAACTGATGGCATGCACCAAGAGTTGACGAAGCTGAAATGCGTTGCCTGCGCGAATGGGGAACCGCCGTTGAGCGCGGCTGCCATCAAACGTTTTCAACCCCAAGTAGCTGATTGGAAAGTCCATACGGTTGATGGACACCCGTCGCTTGGAAAAGTATTTCGTTTCAACGATTTTGTCGGCTCGATAGATTTTGTCAACCAGGTCAAAGATTTGGCCGAAGCCGAAGGGCACCATCCCGATTTGCATATTCATTGGAATACCGTCCGCGTTGAAAATTGGACGCACGCAACCGGTGGCTTGCACCAAAATGATTTTGTGTTAGCCGCAAAAATCAACCGACTCGTTTAGCTGGATTGACAAACTTCTTCGGAAAGCGTACAAAACCGGGTACGCTCATTGCAGATATCCGCCCACCGGGAGGTCAGGTTGGAAAAACGTTGGAGAATTCTTCAAGGTCCTAAGGTGGGACCGAATAAACCAGCGGCCATCACCGTCACCGTCTGCAGCCAAGCCCGCGGCGCCGTTCGGCAGTTTACGATCGAGGTCACCATCTGGCGAACCGCATTAGACCCGAAGGGAAGTTACTACTACACCGGCATCGTACAGACGAAGCCTCGGACATGGACAACGGTGTATGGTGTTTACGAACAAGGCCGCGGCGCGCTGTATCTTGGAGAAACCCACCGTTCACGCCAGGAGGCAATTGATGGCGATCGCGCCTGAACACCTCAAGTTGTCCGTTGAGGATTTTGGCGGGCTGGCTCAGCTGCAAGATCAGATTGATCGGCACCTGTTCCAGTTTAAGGATATTCGGAAACCGCGTGATCCCTTTACGTGCACCCTGGACCGTTCGTATTCGCCGGCCGTCATCTCGGCCACCCAAGAAATCTACCGTCGCCTGGGCTGGCAGGTAACCCTCAGTCAATCGCCCCAGTCGGTCCAACTGCTGGTCCGACCCAAGCCGCCGGTGCCTGAAAAAACCTAGCTCTGTTTGTACCGCCTGTGCCCCGCACAGGCTTTTTTCTTGCCGATGTTCATGGTATTCTTCATTCATGCCGGATGCAAAAACGTATCGACCAAATTGGGATGACTACTTTATGGCCATGGCCCGAGTGGTCGCCACTCGGAGTACCTGTGATCGGCTTGAGGCCGGAGCTGTATTAGTAAAACATAACCGAATTATTTCAACTGGCTACAATGGTTCGCCGCCCGGATTACCGCATTGTTCGGAGGTCGGTCATTTGATGGAAGAGGGGCACTGTGTTCGAACCATTCACGGCGAGCACAATGCTCTGCTTCAAGCCGCCACCATTCCGGGCGCCTCGACTGAGGGTTCGACCATGTATACGAAGTATACTTTTTGCATTCACTGTGCTAAGTATATTGTTGCGGCCGGAGTAAAGCGGGTGGTCTATGGAAAAGTGTATCGCAACAAAAAATCGTTGGACTACTTGCGACAAGCTGGATTAGAAGTCGTTGCATACCAGTCGAACCCGGACTGGAACGCCAGGCTCTCAAGCAAATTTTCTGGAGACATTGAAGAGCGGATCGCGCCTGAAGGTAACGTTAAACTTGAAGGTCAGCACTAATCACTTAGCCATTCCTGCATGTTCGATTTAGAAACGTTAATCACGACGGTTGGCTTGCTCGGTGTAGCCGGAATTATTTTTGCCGAGACCGGCTTACTGATCGGATTCTTTTTGCCTGGGGATTCATTACTGTTTACCGCCGGGTTTTTAGCTTCCCAAGGGTTTGCCAGTATTGGTTGGCTGATGATCCTGGCTTTCATTGGGGCGGTGGCCGGAAATTCCACCGGTTACGCGATCGGTCATCGCTACGGACGAAAACTGTTCCAGCGACCTGACTCGCGCTGGTTCAAGCATGAAAACCTCGAGCAGGCCGAAGCCTTTTACGCCAAGCACGGCGCCAAAACGATCATCTTGGCCCAGTTCATTCCGATTGTTCGAACCTTTGCGCCGGTCATCGCCGGGATTGGCAGTATGTCGTACCCGAAATTTATCGCCTACAATATTATTGGCGCGGTTTTTTGGGCTGGTGGCGTGCCGATGCTCGGTTATTGGCTCGGCAGTAAGATTCCGGGGATTGATCGGTATCTCTTGCCGGTCATCGCCTTGATAATTCTCCTGTCAATCATGCCCGGCATCCTGCATTTTCTCCGCCAACCCACCCAACGACAAAATTTGTGGCGTTGGCTTCGGTCATTCGGAAAAAAGTCATAATGCGGATTACGTTCCTCGGCCAACCTGACCCGGTTCGCTACGCGGCGGTGGCGGCATTCCAAACCGGCGCGGTCGTCAATGTCATCACTTGGGCGCCGGCCGCAAATGCCGGGAGCTTAATTGCTTTTGCCGAGTTTCCGATTACCCTGCATGTGATTGAACAAACCGGTGAGCATTTCCAGCTATCGCGCGCTCAGTTCAATCAGGCTATGCAACACGCCATGAGTGAAAGTGATCTGGTCGTGTTACTGCCTGGGGCTTGGTCAGCAGTTGAGGCGGCAACCTGGCGCTGGATGCAATCCGAGCTTGGGACTCACCTGGCGGCCGTCGTCTCGTTGGAAACCGTGCAGGCCGGACCCGCGGATTGGCCAGAAATGCTGTTTGTGGTCGAAGCGACGAAGCCAGCTGATCCGGATCATTCCAGTTTGGCCATGTCTCGGGCAGCAGCTGAGCGTGGGGCGAATGAAGTAATATGGCTTGGGCCAACCGGACCAAATTTTGTGTTTGATGCAGATGGGAATGACGGATTTGATATTCCAACCTACCCGCTCAAGGGCCAGGCCGACCACGGCAGTCCAGAAACGGGAGTCGGCGCCTACCTAACGGAACGCTTACGAACGGATAATCCGTTTCGGGCCGGCAAGTTCGCGCGCCTGGCGGTAGCACTCAAATATCGGGCCGAAGGTCCATTGCAGGAGACGGCCGAACGGATTGGCCAACTCTTGGACGAAATCGAAAATCCAGGCGTCTCCGGATAGCCCCGATTGACAAAAAAGAGGCCCTATGCTAGCATCTGGCTTCCAGGATCCTTAGTTGTCACTAAGGTGATTTTTGGCTGCAACCCCGACCTGGCGATGGGTTGCCCCGTTCTCTGACAATCACGGTCGCTTGTCCCGCTGACCATTCTGAAACGGACTTATTCATTGACAGCCGGTGCATGTTTCGACGTCGCACGGTCCGGCGATTCAAGCGCTATGTAGCGCTAAGTGTTATCGCCGTGTTCCTGAATCTGACGTTACCAACACCAACACACGCTGCCAACGCAACAGCGCAAAACGAAATACCTTCCAACTCGATTGTGACGCAAGCCATTGACGCGACGCTGCCGCCCGGTCTCCCGACCGTGCCGGACAAGCCGCGCCCGGTCGCCAAGCGCGTCCTGACCCTTCGCTCAAGTGCCTACAGTTCCACCGTTGATCAAACTGACGGTGACCCGTTCACGACTGCCTCGGGGACGCAAGTCCATCCTGGCACCGTGGCGACCAACTGTCTGCCCTTCGGCACCCAGATCCGAATTCCCGATTATTTCGGTGATCAGATCTTCACGGTCGAGGACCGCATGAGCTCCCGCTGGGGCTGCGGTAAAATGGATATCTGGATGTCCACCCGAGCCGATGCGCTCAACTGGGGTGTTCGGACCATTACCATCGAAATTATCTAACGGACAAATACCCTCGTCATACTGACGGGGGTGTTTGCTATAGGCGTCGCTGCTTGGTTGAACAAACGCGAAAATCATGGTACAGTCTATTCCGATTTTCGGCCGGGTAGCCAAGTGGTAAGGCAGAGGTCTGCAAAACCTCTATTCACGGGTTCGATTCCCGTTCCGGCCTCCAGGTCAATTGACAACTTAAGAAACAACCGTTATAAACTAGTGGTCTCGCGGGTATAGTTCAGTAGTAGAACGTCTCCTTGCCAAGGAGAAGGTCGCCGGTGCGAATCCGGTTGCCCGCTCCAGATTGTCATGAAGAAAGTAATTCAGAAATTTGAGGTAAGTATCAAAGCCATGCTTTTCCGTGATGGGGGCGTGTTGATGGTTCAAAACCCTAAATCTAAAACTTGGGAATTTCCGGGCGGCCGAATTGATGTTGGTGAGGAGAGATATGCACCAGAAGATATTCTAAAGCGAGAACTAAATGAGGAGTTGGGAGAACATATTCAATTTCAAGTTCAGGGTCTTCAAGCTTCTTGGATAATTCCATTTCGTTCGCCGCGTCTTGGTGAATACATTTATGTAACTGCTTACCTGTGTAATTTTCTAGGCGGCCAAATTACACTCAGCCCAGAACATTCGAGATTTCGATGGATAACGGCAGAAACGATAAAAGAAATTGAGTTAGTCACCGGGTATCAAAGAGTCCTAGAGAATTTCTGGAAAAACCAATAAAGTAACCAATGGCCGGAGTGGCGGAATGGTATACGCAGGGGACTTAAAATCCCCCGCCCGTAAGGGATTGAGAGTTCGATTCTCTCCTCCGGCACCAGCTTGAATAAATCAAGCTAGTTATATGTTGAATGTGGAATGGGATTATTTTTTTCGTTCTATGTATTTTGCTGTAAATCGAGCTCGATGCGGGTGATGATGGTTTCGAGCTTGGTCAGCATTTTGACATAGTACTGCCGAACACCAAATTTCAAGTATTTATTAATGATGTCCGGACTGACAGTATTGGTTACGAGATAAATTGGAATATTGTCCCAGGCTGAGTTTTTCCTGACCGCCTCCATAAAATCTAATCCCGTTTTTTCTGGCATAAAGTGATCGAGCCAGATGGCGTCCAGTTTTTCAATATTTTGCAAAAAGTCCAACCCTTGTTCAACGCCCCGGGCTCCGGCCACCAAAAAGCCGTCTCGTTCCAACTTAGACTTAATCACTTCTTGGAGAAGTTCTTCGTCTTCGACTACCAGGATAGAGCGCTTGGCCATATTAACTCTGGTTAGGGGTTAGCAGCGCCAAATGACGAGTGCCGGATTTAGCCTTCATGCCGCTCCGCGGGTAGGTAATCTGGAAGGTTGTCCCGCGGCCTTCAGCTGAATTAAATGTAATGCTCCCACCCGTGACGTCAAGGATAGACTTCGTAATATACATCCCGAGGCCGATACCTTCCGGCATCATTCGGGTCGCGTTAGGTGCCCGGTAAAACTTGGAAAATATGTGATCTCGTGACCCAACCGGAATACCAATTCCGGTATCCGAGACTTCGATGATGATACTCTGATTATTATATTTCAACCGCAGCCAAATTTGACCGCCATCTGGCGTATAGCGTACCGCATTGGTCAATAGGTTTTGAATTACCGTCCGGAGCATGGTTGAATCAACCGCCAGCGTGGGAGCGTCCTGGGCATACTCTTCGGTCAGCGTCACCTTATGCATCGGCTTGGTCATTACCTCGTTGGCAATTTCATGGAGCAATGGTTCGAGGTCCATTTTTTCGGGCGTAATCATTACTGTCCCAACTTCCAGGCGACTGGTATTCAGTAAAGCATTCACCAGCTCAACCATTCGTTGATTACTGCGATCGATTTTTTCCACTAAATCTAGTTGTCGTTTACTGAGTTTTCCCGCCACGTTATCCGTCAGCGCTTCAGTTAGCCAGCCAATAGTCGCGATCGGTGTTTGTAATTGATGCGAAGCGATTGATAGAAATTCAGTTTTCGCCTCTTCAACTTCCTTTTCGCGCGTTATATCTTCTTCAACGCCAACAAAAAATACAACGTCATTATTTTTATCGAGGATGGGGTTGATCAATATTTTCGCGACGTATTGTTGCCCGTCTTTGCGGTGATTGGTAACTTCACCAGAAAACGGTTTACGATCGTGCTTAATTACCCGCCACATCGTTTGATAAAATTCAGCCGGCATCAGCCCGCCCCATAATTTTTTTGTCCCGGCTTTTTGGCCGAGAATTTCGTTTGGTTTCCAGCCGGTCAGGTGTTCAGTCGCCGGGTTGGCATAAATTATCGTGCCGTCCGGTTCGGTAATAACAACCTGGTCAGATACTGCGTCGACCGCCATTTTGAATTTGTGAAATTCGTTTTCGAGCTTCCGCTCATGTTCCATTTCAGTATAGGTCCGTTTTAGCTGAGCGGTATATTGCAAACTCCGTATCCATGACAAACTGACGAAAAATGCGAACAACACGAGAAACGAAGTGTTCAAACCTGGTTCATAAGGTAAATTGACCAGGCCAAAGGCGCTGGCAATATTTACCAGGATAATCCATCCAACCATCACCAGCGACCAAAACTTTCCTTGCCGATGGCCGAGCAAAAAGAAAATAATTATGGGATAGGGCAACATCCAAAAACGCCCGGCCTGACTGATGCCGCCCGAAACATAAGTCCACGCCACGCCGAAGGTCACGAGCCCACTCAGCACATACACCGCAATTTTCGGCCGCCAGCGATAGACTAGAAGGTTCAATAATGTCAACAAGCTAATCAGGATTCCCATACCGCTTAACGCTTCATCTCTGGCGGCGGCGCGCCACAATAAAATTACCAGGAGTATAACGAGCAGCAAACTAAAGAGCACAAATAAATCAACCACCCGGCCTTGGCCAATTTCAATCCGGTGGGGAATGCGGCGTTCAGGATCTATAGTGTAGGGTGTTTGTTGTTTGTTCTGTATACTCGGCATAGCCAAATTTTGCCCCTCCAGTATACCTATTTTTTCCGTACCTGACAAAGTTGAAATCGGAGGAATACCCAGCTCAACCTACTTTTTTCAAGACCAAGGGAATTTTTTGAAAATCATACAAAAGCGTTTTTCGCATGCCGCCATTGTAGAGGGCGGCGGCCGGGTGGTAGAGCGGCAGCACAATTCGATTCCGAACCCGTTTGGGCTGGCCATGGACTTGGCTGATCCGCATTTCCGGCGGCAGAAATAATCCCATCGAATGCCGCCCCAGCGTTACGATCAATTTCGGCGCAATGATGTTGATTTGGTGCCAGAGAAACAAATCCGTACAAGTTCGGATTTCATCCGGCTCCGGGTCGCGATTCTCTGGCGGACGGCATTTGACCACGTTGGTAATAAACACCGCCGCTCGCGTGAGCTGGATGCTGGTTAGCATTTCATCCAAAAATTTCCCGGCCGCGCCGACGAAAGGCAGGCCTTGTTCGTCTTCTTTTTTACCTGGTCCTTCGCCCACAAATAGAATATCGGCTTTCGGATTCCCGCTGCCCGGCACGGCCGTCAGCCGTCCGGCCGCCAGCGGACAGGCCGTGCAGTCGTGCACCGCTCGGGCGATCGCTCCGATGGAAAGGAACTCGCTCATGGGCCAGCGTTGGTTACAACCAAAAATGCGCCGACCAAGATGATCACCGAGGCCAGTACTTTCTGGGCCAGGTTATGTTCATGAAAAAACTTTCCGCCGATAATCACATCAATCAAAACGGCTAGCCGCTTGATAGCGATGACCAGTCCGGCCGCCGCTAAGCCAAAGGCCTGGGCCATTGAAAGATGTGAAGCCAAATGCAATCCGGCGATAATGAAAATCAATACCAACATATACCCATGCCCCGAACGTAAAATTTGCAGAGGTTTGCGTTGTACCGAAAAGACCATCAAATACAAGGCGACGCTGACGGACAGGGTGTAGGCGAGGTAGGTGGTCACCGGGACCTGCTGTAAGACATGCCGGTCAACCACGTTGGCTAACGAAAAAAACGTCAGGCCGGCGATCGCGAAGTACCCGCCTCGTCTTTTCACGATCGCCACAAACGGGTCAAACATCCGCCGCGGATTCTGACGGACCTCCCGCCACCAACCGGTAGAATAGTGTCGCAGTTCAAGCACATAGGTCCCAATCAACATCAAGGCTAAACCAATCAATTGAAAACTCCGGATGGTTTCGCCCAGCAAAACCAGGGCCAGCAGCGCGGTCAACCCGGGGTCGAGTGATAAAACCGGCAAAACCGTTGAAATTTCCAGTCGTCGCATGGCTTTGGCGATGGAAAAAAAGGCGGTAGCCGTCAACGTTCCGGACACCACCAGCAGCACAAACTGGGTCTGCGAAACCGACCATTGAATGGTTGGAAAAAATAAAACCAAGAAGATCGCTAACTTTAAGACACCAAAAACCGTGACGTATTCCATGGTGTGTTCATGCTGCAGCGTGCGCTTTTGCAACAATCCGACAATCGCAATCGCCAGCGCTGAAAGAAGGGCGTATCCGTACCAGGGCATGCTCAGAGCGTTACTTCTTCAAAATTACAGGTCATGGTCGCCAAATCCACAACGGCGAAGGACGGGTATTGAAACATGCCGCCGGCGGTGCCGGGATTGAGGAGCATGGCGGAGCCAAAGGGTTCCCAACGTTTGAGGTGCGTATGCCCATGACAGGCCAAATCGACAGCCCCGCCGGCGGCATCCTGCTCGGCCACCTTGGGAAAATGATTAAACGTAATCCGGCGATCCTGGATTGTCAGCTGACCATGGTCACCGTGATGGGTAACGTTCGCCAGGCCACTCGCGACCTTGGCTTCAAGTTCCCGATCCGCCACGTTGCCAAACACGGTATGGAGTTGCCCGGCAAAACTTTCCGCCATCGTCTGGAGCATGGCCGGTGCGGCCGTATCGCCGCAATTGATCAGCGTTTGAATAGATTGTTCCGCGAGGAACATTGCAATCCGCTCCCAGGCTTTGACGTTATCGTGCAAATCTGACATGACGACGATGCGCATAGCCTTAGTGTAGCACACGAGCGTCGATCCGGATTAGAGGTAGCCGCGCGTCCAATAATAGAGAATTGCGCCGTATTCACGTACAACGGATCGGAAATTAATCCAACGTTCATACAAGCTCCCATGATCGTCGAGCGGAGCGGCAATGCACGTCGTCTGTATTTCAAGCTTGCGAAATAGCCGACAGCCGCGCCAGGTGTGATAGCTGCTGGTAACTACAATCGCCGTATCCCAATCATTGGCCTGCATAATGGCGTAGCTATTGGCCGCGTTTTGATAGGTATCCAGCGATTGATTTTCTTCAATAATCTTCGACTCGGGCACGCCGAGGCTGGCTAAAAACGGTTTCATATACTTCGATTCAATTTTTTCGGTGTGACGACTAAACCCGCCGGCCACGATCACGACCGGCGCGTACTCGGCATCCCACAGCTGCTTGGCTGTCCGGAGGCGGTCTTGGGCTTGGGGCGGTAATGAGACCGGATTTTTTCTGGTACCGGCTCCAAGCACCACCAGCACATCCGCGGCTTGGGGTGTCTCATGGACGGTCAACGGCCAAGCCAGCGCCTGGGTTGGCCAGGGGGTGGCAACCACTAACACCAACCACAGCAGGACCGAACCCGCTAAGCTCCACCAGACCTGACGTCCCAACCGAGGCCTCATGTGCGCAGCCGTTTTAAGGTGGTAATGTCCTTGGGGAGCTGGTCATCCCAGGGGGTTTCCAGCGCCATGTTTATTTTTTTCAATTTTGGATGATTGACGATCGCTCGGAACCCCGCCAGGCCAATTTTGCCTTTCCCGATATGCTCGTGGCGGTCCTTGTGTTCGCCCAGCCCGGCTTTCGAGTCGTTCCCATGAAAGAATGTAAGGCGAGGCAGTCCAAACGTTTTGTCTATCTGCTTGACGGTGGCCTGGACCGCCGCCGGCGTCCGAATATCATAGCCGGCCGCGAACAGGTGACAGGTGTCCAGACAGACCCCGATTTTTCCCCGATATGGTTTTTTCGTTTCGGCGTGCTTGATCAGCGAAGCAAGTTCTTCAAAACTTCCACCGGTTGATGAACCCGCGCCGGCAGAAATTTCAAGGGTCAGTTGGCAACTTCCCGTGTAGCCATCCAGGACACGCTGAATCGCCCGCCAAGTTTTATGAAATCCAAGTTTTGGTCCGGCGTCCTTGGTTGAACCGAGGTGGGTCGTGATGTATTTGAAACCAAGTTGAGAACCGCGTTCCAATTCTTCACGCACGATCTTAATCGAACCGTAACGAATCGGGGGTTTTGTAGACGCGAAGTTTATGAAATACGGGGTGTGGATATAGTATTCCGTAAATTTGTGCTTTTTCACTTCAGCCTTGAAGTGCTCAATGATGGATGGGGTTAACTTGGGAGCCGGCCCGCCTTGGGGCGGTCGGCTAAAGACCTGAAAAACTTCGCAACCAATTTTGGCGGCGTTTCCTGGGGCATTGAAGATGCCGCCTGCGGCGGATACGTGCGCACCGAATTTCATGTCCGTATTGTACCATAAAGAAAAACCCGCCGGTCAGGCGGGATTTTTCTTGGACGCGGCGCAGGATTAGGCCGCCACCGCCCACGCCTTGAGTTTGCCCACCACTTTGCGATTGGTCAGCATGACTTTGGCGAAGTCCCGATAATCATCGGATTCGATCTGGGCCTTGAGGTCCGGGTATTGTTCATACGTTTTGAGCGCCTGCTGCACCTCGGCGTCAATTTCCGCCGGATCAACGCCGATGTTCTCGGCCTTGGCTATGGCCCGCAAGAGCAACGCGGACTTGACCCGTTTCTCAGCTTGGGGTTTGAATTCCTTGAGTAAATCTTCTTCCGATTTCTTGATGCTTTGCAGGTAGTCCGGAAATTTTAAGCCCCGGCGCTCAACTTCTTCAGCCAGTTCATGGCGCATTTTATGCACTTCATTTTCGATCAGCATTTCCGGAAGTTCTCCGAATTTCGTTTCCGCAATCAGTTTATCAATGATCGCTAATTCGTGTTTGCGATCGGCAGCTTGGTCAGCCTCGTCGGCCAAATTTTTCTCAATTTGTTGCTTCAGTTCGGCCAGGGTTTGATACTTGCTGGCTTGTTTGGCGAATGCGTCATCAAGCGCCGGTTTCTCAACCTGTAAAACCGATTTCACGTCAACCGCAAAGTGCCCGGTTTTCCCCGCCACGTCCGGATTGTGATAGTCTTTCGGAAATTGGAGATCGAATTCTTTGTGGTCACCGGGTTTCGTCCCAACCAGCTGGTCTTCGAAGCCCGGGATAAACTGCCCGCCGCCAATCGTGACCGGATGCTGCTTGCTCGACCCGCCTTCAACCGGCTGACCGTCCATCGTGAGGGCAAAATCGACCTCAACTTTGTCTCCCGATTGGGCCGGTCGATCCGCGGCTGCTTCCTTAGCGAACATTTGTTGTAAATCGCTGAGTGCTTTCTCGATCTGTTCGGGCTTGACCGGGTTGACGTCCTTGGCCACTTTAACCTTTTGATATTCACCGAGTTTTATCTCAGGCATCGTCGCTACTTCAGCCTGATACGAGAACGGATTGTCCGGCGCTAAGGTGTGAACGGATATTTTCGGTGAGCCGACACTTTGGATATTTTGCTGCTTGATTGCCTCCGGATACGATTTGCGGACGGCAATTTCAGCTGCCTGCTCCCAGACTGCCGCGGCGCCAAGTTTCTGCATCACAATCCCCAGGCTGGCTTTGCCCGGACGAAATCCTTCAATCTTATGTTGTTTTGACAAGGCTTCAGCCGCCCGTTCGAGATACGGCTGCATTTCATCAACCGAAAGCTCGACCGTAAGCTTGAGAAGTGACTTGGGAAGTTTTTCGACGGAGACATTCATACGGGGTGATGCCGATAATCAATAGAACTTGGCTAGCCTATCGAGTTTATACTCGTTTGTCAACCCGAAAAGAAAAACCGCCATCTAGCGATGGCGGCGGGAACGGGTGATGACTCCATGCTGGGGGCGCGCTTCACGGATCTGGCAAACGGCCGTCCGCCGCAACGAATTATTCTCCGTCTTCAGACCTTGCCAGAGAACTTTAGAACACGGCAGCGGGCCGGTCCAGGTGACGCGCCGCTCCGGCTGCAGCGACTCCACTAAAACCACCCGCAGGCCAAGGTTAGTCTGCCACACCTGACCGGTCAGCAGCAGGTCTTTGGGACCGAGCGGGAGTGGTAAGGCCACCACCTGATCCGCCTGCAATTCAGCCTCACACACATATCGCCGATTGGCGATGTGCATCAAAAACTGGATCTTCATCAAACCCTCCTTGGAATGAGCCGTCTGCCGTCACCCTACGAGCCGATATCCGTCTTGTCAAATGTTGGGTACCGGCGTAGTTTACCTATAGTCTCTCGTCCTTTTCCACCCTCTTACGTCGCGGAGGAGCTATGCGCCATTGGATGGTGCTTGGTTTCGGCACCGCTCTTCAGGTTGGCTTGATTTTCGGGTTGGCCGTGATCGTCCGGCCCCCAACGCCGGAAGAGGCAACCACATTGCACCAACTCGACTCCCTGCGTACCATCTTGGTATCCAAGCGTGCCGAAGTGCTGGATGCCACTCTACGAGTCAATCAGATGGTCAAAGCTTTTCAACGCGCCCAGGTTCCCGACAGCATCCTGCCAAGCGTCAACGGTGAATACGAGCAGGCTGTACAGGTTGCCCGTCGTCACTTGAACGGCTATCTATCGGTGGCGGCCGTTTACAATCGGTTGGCCAGCAATTTCCGATCAGGTCGGCGCTGGATGTGGATGTTCCTCTACTATCTCCCCGAGCGGTTTGATCGGGAATACCTGCCGCAGTGGCCAAAACCGCCGTTATCCGAGGATTATGATCAACGACTCTTCGCCTGCCTTTCCCGGCAGGCTTTTTTTGGCAACCGCCATGGAACGGCGTATACTCACCGCATGGAAATGCAACAAGGAATATTCGGCGGCGGGTGCTTTTGGTGCACCGAGGCCGTCTTCAAACAACTTAAGGGTGTGACCGACGTGACCAGCGGCTATGCGGGCGGCCAGGTTGAACATCCCAGCTATGAACAAGTCTCGAGCGGGCATACCGGCCATGTCGAAGTTGTAAAAGTCGTGTTTGACCCCGCAGTTGTTTCATATGAACAGCTGCTCGAGGTATTTTTTCTGACGCATGACCCAACCCAAGTCAACCGCCAGGGGAACGACGTCGGCGAACAATACCGGACGGTGATATTTACGCAAAATGATACACAACGCCAACAGGCCGAGACCGTAAAATCCCGGATTGATCGGGAAAAGGTCTATGACCGTCCAATCGCGACTGCCATCGAGCCGCTGACGTCATTCTATCCGGCTGAAGATTACCACCAGGATTATTTTGAAAAAAATCCGGATCAACCGTATTGCCAAGCGGTGATTAATCCCAAGGTGGCCAAGTTACGGAAAAAATTTTCCCACCTGCTGACCGGGTAGTTTTCTGAACCGACAATCAATACGTGGGCGTACAGTGCTTTGGGCTACCGGGTGGATGCCTGCGCATCTCCCAGGCCGACCCGCCGGAGGTGAATGGCGTGGCCTGGGAGGGCAAACGGTTCCTTACTTCATTGGCGAGTGACCGTGTGGGCCAGGGCCGAAGCCTCCAATGAAGATAGTACTTTGCGCCTGTTGATAGGCAGCATCTGCTTGGGCTTGGGTCAGAAACCCAACCTTGACCATATCGTCGAGTCGCGTTTTGCGTTGCTCAAGCTGCTTGGCTTTGAGATCATCGTACGTAACTCCGTGCTCAGCGGCGATTTGGTAGAAAGGCTTGCCCGAAGCAAGTTCGGCTTTCAGATCGTCAGCGCTGATACCGAGATCAGCGGCTTGATCCTCGAGCCGGTGCTGAAGATGTTCAGCTCGGGGCGGGAGCGGAACCGACGAGCTGCCCGAATCGTCGGCGGTCACGACGGGTGTCGCGGAAGAGATCACTGGGGTGTCAGCCGTTGATTGAGCGCGGGCCACGCCCAGACCAGCCAAGCCGATAGATCCGGCCAAAACGGTAGCCAGAACCAGTTTACTCTTATGTTGCATAGGTGAGTCCTTAATGATGAGCGAGGAGGGCCCGATTGCCGGCCAAGAGGCTCTCACCTAATAATACGACGGGGGCAGCGGGATTGTTTCAGGGCTTGATTGTATCTGGAAGGGGGGACGATCCGGCAGCTCGTCGACGGTGTGAATCGCAACCGCTTCGATTCGATCTTCTTCACGTTCGCCAATAACCACCACCTGATCACCCTTGGCCGGTCTCCAGTCCGACGGCAGTTGGGTGGTATGGTAAATCTCCACCGTCAGCGATTGCCCGCCGCTGCGTAATAGAAACTGGTTACGGCCGACCTGGGTAATCACGCCCGGCGTAATCAATCCATAAATTTTTCCACGTTCGGCGTGATGGAAAAAACCAATAATTGGCAGGGGATGGCCCTCCATTTCACGATTGGCAATGGCCTGATGGAGTTTTGAGACATTGGCAAGTGATGCGGCGACAATAAATGCCAGGGCGAAGACGCTAATGGTGACTGCGAGCGGCCAGCGGTAGATCCGTGTGCCTTTGCGGAGAAGGTAAAAAAGTCCGATGAACCCAGCCAGCACAAACAGCAAATGCCACCAGGGGAAATACTGGAAAAGTGCCTGGTAACCCTCAACGCCAATTGCGGTGAGTGAGGCAAATTGAGCGGCTCGCCACAGATACCACAAGAAGCTGCCGAGGTAGACGAGGCCGATCGCCACCAGAATAATCGCGACGCCCAACCCGACATGTTCCAAAACAAACACCCACTTCGGCCGCATTTTCGCCTGGGCGGAAAGTTTGTCGAGTAACGATTGTGGGGCGTGATTGTCGGTCATAGTTGATCGGCTAAAGGTTCGCGCAATTTGGCTAACCCGCGCTTGATACGGATACTGACCGTACCAACCGGCAGGTGCAAGATGTCCGCAATATCTTTGTAGGATAAATCTTCATAAAATCTCAGAACCAGCGGTTCCCGGTATCGCGGGTCGAGGCGGGTCAAATGCGCGTCCAATAACGACCGAATCGATGCCGCTTCAACTTCCGTAACGGGGTCATCCTTGGCGACCGGGTGCGGAAATAAAACTTCCGGATCGAAGAACGGTAATGGATCACGTTTGCGCGACTTGAGATGATCCATGAGCGCATTGTGGGTGATCCGGTACATCCAGGGACTAAACCGGCGTTCCGGATTAAAGCTTTGAAGGTTCTGATAGGCTTTGAGCAGCGCGGTTTGCACCACATCTTCGCTGTCACTCGATCCGGAGGTGAGACGTTGGACATACCGGACCAACCGATTCCAATAGCGATTGGCTAATTCGGTGAAGGCCAGCTGCGAGCCGGTCTGGGCAATTTCGGCTAATTGCTCGTCCGTGTGGTCCTGAAAGGCCATGTCTCTTTGTTACGACAAGAAAGCAGTGTTTGTTTCAATGCTCTGTGACGCATATTAACTTTTCGGCCGGCTATCGAGAATCCGCTTTTCTTTAAGTTCAGTTTCCATGCCGAGCTGCTTGATCAATTGTTCGGTCGTTTGCTGGGTAATCTTCACCGTAATTTGCATTTCATTGTGCATCTTATGCTCAATCTCGGCTTGGACCGCGGACATATTGGCATCTGATCTCGGCGAGACGTGCATAACGAGTTCATCTAAATCATGGGGGTCATTGTTGCGTTTCCGAATTTCCAGCTGCCATTCATCCAGGCCCTTGATTGACGACATGAGCGGGAACACATTATTCAGATTGACTAGTTCGCCTTTAATTTTTGTTAAATGAAATTCTTTAAAATCGCTGCGGCGCTGAATGTCTGGTAATATCCGCGGTACGGTGCGTTTGCAATTTGGGCAAGTACCGTATTCAATGCCTTGTGCCATATCGCCGGTCCGATATCGGACCACCACTGTGCCGCGCCAATCGAGGGCCGAATAGACCACCTCGCCCGGTTCGCCGTCCTTGACGCGCCGGCCGTCCGGATCCACCAATTCGATAAACTCTAAATCAGGATAGAGGTGATAGCCAGTCGACTCGGCACATTGCAGCCAAGCGGTTTTGGCTTCGGTCGAAGCATAGGTGGCCAGGATTTGGACTTCACGCGCGCCGACTTGCGCCAATAACTCCTTAAATTTTTCACGAAAAGCCGGGGAAACGCGTTCGGCCCCGAAAATGACATATTTGACGGTTGAAAAATCTCGCCGCTGTTTGATCGCTTCGCGCAGCAAGTGATAGCCGTAGCCCGGAATAATTGCGATCACGTTCATCTTCAGTCGTTCGATGGCGTCCATGATCTTGGTGGTACCCATGATTTTTCCACCACCGGAGGCCAGACTGGTCAGACCGGCCTCAAGCAGGCCGTAGTAGGCTAACCAAAATCCCAGATGCGGCGAGTACGGAAAAGCATTCAGTCCCATCATCTCGCTCGGGATGCCCGAAACATCAAACAATCGCCGGCCGGTTTCGCGCAATAGACGTAAGTCATAATCCGAATACGTAAAGGGTGTCGGCATGGCCGTCCGACCGGTCGTAAAATGCATGTGCAGCGGTTTGTACTCTTTTTCCAGCATCGGTTTGGGATCCTGGCGCGCGAGTTTCAGTCGTATCAATGTCAGCAATTCTTGCTTGGTGGCGTGCTTTTTGAGCAGGGCTTCATCTGGCTGTAAAATAAACTTCCGTGGCTTAGCACGATCATCCTCCGTCGGGGCGACATCTTGTTTGGAGATCAGCGGAATTTTCTGGAGGTCATCCGTCGTTTGAATATCTGACCAGGACAAATCATGGTGTTTGAACCACTGGCGGTAGAACGGGGAATACGGCAGTTTGTGCTGAATAAACCACCGGACTTTCTTGTTTTGCAACGCTTGCTGGTCTGCGCGCGAAAGATGGGATACGTCGCGCCAATGCTGATACATGCCTAGGATGCCTTTCCGGCCAGCGGGGCGATGGCTGCCATCACCCGCTGGGTTTGGGCGGATAAGTAGGTTTGATTCGGACGCTCAGACGGGGCCGGAATTCGGATTGGTCGGCCAATCGCGATCTGGACTGTTTGCTGCTTCGACATCAAATACCGCAATGATTGTGCCATGGTTCGTCCGGCTGGGCAAGTTATGCCAAGCGGAATAATTGGCACCTCGGCGGCCAGGGCCATCCGAACCGTTCCGGTCTTTCCGTCCAGCAGTTTGCGCTCAGGGTTCCGCCGGCCTTCAATAAAATTACACAAGACCTTGCCGGTACGCAGCGCCTTGGTGGCCACCGCGATAATGTCCCCGCGGTGCTTGGGCGGGATTTGAATGGCCATACTCGTCCACCAATAATTATTCGATGCGGTTAAAAAATTGACCGGAACATTTCGCGCCTGGCCAACCGACGCGGCAATATAAAAGCCATCCAACCAATCAACATGGTTAGCGGCTAGAATGTATCCGCCGGACCTGGGTAAATTTTCCGTTCCAGTCAGCCTGGTAATTTTCGGCAGAAATAACGGATAGCCGATACGCTTCAGGGTTTGAAAAACGAACTGGCGCGCCATATCAGTACGGATAGGTTTGGCCAGATAAGGCTCCGACCGCTTGCATCATATCGCGAGTGATCATCTCAAGTTGTTGCTTGGTTGGCGGCGTAGACAGCTGCGGAATGTTCACCGGCGGACCAAACGTAATCTCGGCTTTTTTCCACCAGGCTAAGAGATTACCAAACGTTTGCAGAAATCCCAGACCGCCTGGTGCCTGGATCGCAACTGGAATCACCGGCACCCGGGTGGCCAGGGCTAACCGAGCCGCTCCGGTTTTACCTTTCAGCATGGTCCGCGGATACTCCGGATTCAGTTTTAATTTATTACGCGTCCCTTCCGGAAAAATTGCGATCACGCCGTCTCGCCGCAAGTGCTGTTCCAAATGTTGTAAGACGCGGCTTCGGTCAGACATATCAAGCGGCATAAAGCCAATCGCGTCCAAGGCGCCACGCCCGAACAACCGTTGAAAGGCAGCCGCGACACTGGCTTTGGTTGGGTAATAGGGTTGGCGGTCCTGGATTGCAAGTAAAGCGGTAGTCAGAAATGGTCCGTCAAAATAACTCAAGTGATTACCAACCAATATGATTGGACCTTGTTTCGGCAGGTACTCGGCGCCGTGCATTCGGAGCCGACGACGCGCGAAAGGAAAGGCGAGACGGCGTGAAATAAATTGTTGCCAGGTCATGGGGTTGCAATGGTTTCAGCCGCCAACGGCTTGCCGGATAAATCGCTGATCCGTTCCATGATCTGCTGTGTCACCGCCGCCAGCCGATCGTGTTCGTGTGGATGAATTTCCTCGCGCGCAAATGTCAGCGGTTTGCCAATATGTATCGTACAGGTTCTCCACCACTGCAGCCACCACCCGACAGCCTGCCATGCCCGAACGCCACGCGTTCCACGAATACCAATCGGTACCACGGGTGCGCCGCTGCGTAAGGCTAATCGTGCCGCGCCGGTTTTCCCGGATCGCAGCCTTGCATTCGGATTACTATTGCCTTCCGGAAAAATCATGATCGGATGGCCGACGTGCAAATAGCCGGCGGCGATATCGAGGACACTACTTTTATCATATTCGTTGATTGGTATACCGCCAAACATTCGATATTTACTGGACTGCGCCACGAATCGTATCGATCGATGCAGGTGGCGATAGATCGCCGCCGCCAGCAAGGCGGAATCCAGCCAACTTTGATGGTTGGCGACAACAATGCACCCTTGATTCGGCAGGTACGCCAATCCTTCCACCGTCTGAATTCGCCAGCGCAATAGCGGCAGAATCGTCATTCCCAGCACCCGATACGGTGTAGCCATAGGCCTTGAGTATACCAGGTTTCAGCTTGGCACTCTACGCGGAAGTACGATTGACTATCTCAAAACGAAATGCTAGGTTCGAAGCGCATGGGAGGGTGCGAAAGTCCTTTCCATTGTTTCACCCATATTGTTGTCGCCCAAAAAAGGAGGGGCGTGATGGATCGATTCTCGGATGAACCGGCGGTGCCGACGACTGAAGAAGTCCGCGGCGTCCGGACGCAAACACTGGCGCAGTGGATCCTGCTTACGGTGCTGATGATTGGACTGATCGGTCTCGGTGTGCGAACGCTGAAGTCCGGCACCCAGCAGACCCAACAGCAATCCAGGATCGCGGCTTTGACCGACAGTCTGGGCCAATTGCAGGCTGAGCTTTCCAGCCTTCATCAACTCCAGCGGGCAACCGCGGCCGAACTGGATACCGCTCGGATGGTGACTGATCGAATCCTGTATCGGGTCAGTCTGGTCAACAGCGATCTGACCGATCTGACGGTTCGGATTCAGGGCGAGCGTTACCTGACCAGCGAAGACCTGCAAGCCGTGCAGGCACGCTATGACCAGCGTCTCGATGCTCTCGAGTCGCAACTCGGCACGGTCGCCCGCGCTGCACAGGACCTTCGTCCCTGGGTTCAATCCCACCTGGACATGCTGGCGGCCAGTCAGTCGGCCGAAGTTGAACGGCTGCGGGCTTCGATTGACCATCGGTTCGCCGGTCAGAGTTTGCGCGAAGGTCTCCAGACCGGCGCCTTACTTACCATCGGCGGCATCGTGGTAACACGGGCCGTCAATAATTAAACCAATTGGGTTCAAACAATCTCCGGCGCTGACCAAACGGTCAGCGCTTTTTCTTTCGTGTCACGGCCTCAATTACACTGCGCCCGGTGGCCCAGCTTCGTGCCGGCTACGGTGATTGATGAAAAACAGGGACGAGAGCGCGCCGATCAGCGCGAAGATGGTCGCGATTTTGATCGTGAAATTTATGCTGTCAGTAAAAGCCTGGCGTAACGCGATTCCAATTTTTTGGCCGAGTTGCTGCGTGCGCTGCATGACCGAATTTTGCTCCGCTGGGGTCAGGGTGGAGGTAGCAGGCAGCGAGGATTGCAAGGCCTGCGCGATCGCCGTCTGCCCCTGACCGGCGGTCAGCGTGGTTTGATCTTGGGCGACCGCGATCACCGCCGCCTTGGCCGTCGCTGGCAAATTCTTGATTGCCTGTACCTCGGTCACAATATGGGTCGAGAGGGCGGCCTGCAAAACCGCGCCAAGAATTGCGATCCCCATCACCGAACCAACTTGCCGAGCAGTTGTAAAAACACCTGAAGCCCCGCCGGCTTCATCTGGCGGGATATCGTAGAGCGTAATATTCGTCAAAGGCGCTTGCACCACGCCCATCGCTAATCCCAGCACCAGGAATGGCCAGAGCAACTGTCGTTCTGAAATATCGAGGGTGAAATTCCCCAACCAATATGTTCCAGCCGCCATCACAAACATGCCTCCAAAAATGAGCCACTTGCCGCCCAATCTATCCGATAAACGTCCGGCTAGCGGTGCCGATATCATCAGCATAATCGCCATTGGTAACAGCACAGTGCCGGTCTTAATAGCGGAAAATCCGAGAATGCTTTGCAGGAACAACGGCAGTAAGAAGAATGAACCCATCATGCCGAACGCTAAGATAACTATCGTGAGGTTGCCGGCCGAGAAGTTCCGTGATTTGAACAATTGCATGTCGACTAAGGGATCAACCGAAATATGTCGCTCTCGCAGGAGGAACCAACCGGCAAAAACAACCGCCAGCGTGAAGAAAATTGGAATCGCCCCGATCGATCCCAGGTGGATAGCCTGGCCGAAGACCGTAAAGGGTTGCGTCGCGTGCCACCAGCCATACTTCTCCCCTTCAATCAGCGCAAAGGTTAAGGTGAAAATTGCCAGGGCGGAGAGTATGATGCCCGGGATATCGAAATGATGTTTGGTTTGTCGGTCACGTGACTCACGAATCACCAGCCAGGCGCCAACAAAAGCCAAAATGCCAATCGGCACATTGATAAAGAAGACAAACCGCCAATATTGCGAAACATGCAGGAGGGAGTTGATGGCCTGGCCAAGACCGAGGTCAGTGATATAGCCGCCAAGGATAGGGCCGATGGCGATGCCGAGACCGGCCACGCCGCCCCAAACGCCCATCGCGGCTCCCCGTTCTTTGGCCGCAAAGGTTGAGGCAATGATTGAAAGAGTGGCTGGCATCATGGCCGCTCCACCCAAACCTTGCATAACGCGAAAGGCGATTAATTGTCCGACGTTCTGACTTAACCCGCATAGCAGTGAGCCAACCGCAAAAACCACCAGGCCAATCATGAACATCTTTTTACGGCCAACCTCGTCACCCAAGCGCCCAAACGTAATCAGGAAAACAGCAAAGGTCAGCAGGTAACCATTATTGACCCATTCCAGTTGGGCGATGGTGGCGCCAAAGTGCTGAAGTATTTTTGGAATCGCCAAATTCACCACCGTGTTATCCAGCACAATCATTAAAAGCGCGAAACACACGATCGTGAGGGTCCACCACTTATGAACGGGCTTCGAAACGACCGGTATCTTGGCTGCTGTCATTTGGGTTTCAGGCATAGTCTTGCGTACTTTATGATTGGCGAAGTATACGATATTATTTTCCGACTTTCAATCAGCCGGCCCCGCCTTTCAGCGGGGCCGGCTGCAGGATAACCGTTTGAGAACCCTTAGATATAGAGGGCGGCCAGCACCAGCGTCAAGGTTGCTAACAACTTGATCAAGACGTGGAGGGACGGACCCGCGGTATCCTTGAACGGATCGCCTACCGTATCACCAACCACGGCGGCGGCGTGCACCGCGGTCTTTTTGCCTTGCACGACACCGTGTGAATCTTTAAATTCACCGGATTCGATGAATTTTTTGGCGTTATCCCAAGCGCCGCCGGCATTGTTCATGACCAAGGCCATAATCACGCCCGCGATTGTGCCGACCATCAACATGCCGGCCGCCGCTTCCGCTCGGAGAATCAAACCGACCGCGATCGGCACCGTCACGGCGATCACGCCCGGGAAGATCATCTGGCGCAACGCGCCACGGGTCGTAATATCAACCGCTTGTCCGTAGTCCGGCAGTTGCGTGCCTTGCATGATGCCCGGATTTTCGCGGAATTGCCGACGAACTTCTTCAATAATATATCCGGCTGATTTTCCGACTGCCCGGATGGCCAAACTGGAGAACAGGAAGACCAACATCGCGCCAATAAAGCCGCCGATGAAGACCTTGATGTTGGCTAAGTCAACGACATGAATATTGACTTGTTCCAGATAGGCCGTAAACAGTAAGAACGCAGCCAGCGCGGCCGAACCGACGGCATAGCCTTTGGTCAAGGCTTTGGTCGTATTACCGACTGAATCAAGACGATCCGTAATCGCGCGGGTTTCTTCAGACCCGCCGGACATCTCAACAATCCCGCCGGCGTTATCCGTAATCGGGCCGAAGGTGTCCATCGCCAGAACATACATGGCCGTCATTAACATCCCAATAGTGGCGACGGCCGTCCCGTAGAGTCCGCCATTTTCTAAGCCGGTCGCGTGACCAAGCGCATACGAACCCCATAGAGCGGCCCCGATGGTAACCACCGCCAAGGCCACGTTTTCAAAACCAACGGCCAATCCAGAAATAATATTGGTGGCCGGACCGGTTTCAGAAGCTCGCGCGATCTCTCGCACCGGACGGTATTTGTGATCGGTGTAATATTGCGTCAACCACAAGAAGATTACGCCCATCGCCATCCCAACTAATCCGGCGGCAAAAAACAACAAGTAGTGTTCACCGAGCATGCCTTTGGTTATAAAGTAGAGGCCGATCGCGCCTAACACGGCGGTCAGGTAATACCCACGGTTCAAGGCGTTCATCGGATCCTCATTCCCGCGCGTGCGAACGGTGAAGACCGAAATGATTGAAGCAATCATGCCGATGGCTTGGACCACCAACGGAAATAGAATGCCTTTCAGGCCGAAGACCGGGAAGAGGGTTACCCCCAATATCATAGCTCCGATATTTTCAGCCGCCGTTGATTCGAAAAGGTCGGCGCCGCGACCGGCACAGTCACCAACGTTGTCGCCAACTAGGTCGGCAATCACCGCCGGGTTTCGCGGATCGTCTTCCGGAATGCCGGCTTCAACTTTACCCACCAGGTCCGCACCGACGTCAGCCGCTTTGGTATAAATTCCGCCACCTAACTGCGCAAATAACGCCACCAACGAGGCGCCGAAACCGAATCCGATGATTGTGCTCGGTACTTCACGCGGGTCAAAATGGAGCCACTGCGTGTAGACGAAAAACAGGGCCGATAAACCCAGCAGCGTCAGTGAAGAAACCAGCATCCCTTCGACCGCGCCAGCTCGAAGCGCGACCGTCATGGCCCCGTTCAAATTTTTCCGATCGGCGGCCGCGGCCGACTTGGCATTGGCGCGAACTGAAATCGCCATGCCGGCAAAACCGGCCACCCCGGAAGCGGTTGCGCCGATCAGGAATGCAATCGATGTATGAATTCCGGTTGACCGGTCGCCGGTTAACCAATAGATAGCTAAAATGACAATCGCGACACTCAGCGTAATCCAGGCAATCGTCGTATATTGACGCTTGAGGAAGGCGTTGGCACCGGCGCGGATTGCGCTGGCCACTTTTTCCATCGCTTCATTGCCACCTGGTTCGCGTCGGACCAGATGAATCAGAAACCAGGTCATCAGCAATCCCAAGGCGCTGACGCTCAGTGTAAAATAGAGAAATCCCATAGCGGTAGAGTAAATAAATAGTTATGATTGAGAATCTTCGGGGGTTGGTTCAACCGGTTGTTCCTCGTCGGTTGGTGGCTGTTCATCCGGAGCTGGCGTGCTATCCGCCAACGGTTCATGTTCGGCTTCCGGTGCCGACGGTATGTCTTCGTGTGGATTGGCTTCGGCTGTTTCGGGCGCCGTCGCTTCGGTGACCGCAGCTGTTTCGTCGCTGTCAGCCGTAACCTCACCGTCCGTTGGGGCGGTTGGTTTTTCGCCATTCTCGCCGACGAGATCAATCTTCCAGCCGGTTAGTTTTGCGGCCAGTCGAACATTCTGCCCAGCCTTACCAATGGCTAAACTGAGTTGATCATCTTGAACCTCTGCCACCGCCGACTTTTCCTCATCATTTAATTTGATGGAAATGACCTTGGCTGGTGATAAAGCATTGGTGATGTATTTGACCGGATCATCGCTCCACTCAATAATATCGATTTTTTCACCGCCCAATTCCGAGATAACGGTTTGCACACGGGTCCCGCGTTGCCCAACCAGCGAGCCAACCGGGTCAATGTTTTTTTGTTCCGACCAGACGGCGATTTTCGTTCGCAGACCGGCCTCACGCGCAATCCCTTTAATTTCCACCGAGCCATTTTGTAATTCCGGAACTTCAACCGTAAAGAGTTTTTGCACCATTTCAGCATGGGCCCGGGAAACGACTACCTCCGGTCCTTTTGGCGTCATGTTGACTGACACGAGTAAGACTTTAACTCGATCACCTGATCGATAATGTTCGCGCTGGACTTGTTCGTGGGGTGGCATAATCGCCGTCGCGTGCCCGAGATCAATCAAAACCATCCGGCCTTCTACCCGCTGCACCATCGCCGTAATTACTTCGCCTTCCCGGCCTTTGAATTCTTTATAGACCGTGTCACGCTCCGCCTCGCGAATGCGTTGAATAATAACTTGTTTAGCGGTTTGGGCGGCCATTCGTCCGTACGCCTCCGGCGGAAAGAGTTCGGTACGAATTTCTCCGCCAACTTCAATCTCCGGATGGGCGGCTTTGGCTTCGCTCAACGATAAATTCTTTTTTGGATCAAACCGATCCAAGCGCGCCGAATCCGGCAATGGTTCACCATCAGCTAGGCCGAGTTCCGACCGCTTGGCTTCCTCTTCCTGACGCTTGGCTTCCAGGTATGCATCGAGTTTGCCCTCGGCTTCGGCGGCCTCGCGCTTTTTCTGCTCTTGCAAATATTCGTCATAGAGCGCATCTTCGACCACGGTTTTCACGTCAAAAACACGGCTGGTGCCATCTTCCGGATCAAAGTTGACCTCAATGTTCTGGTTCTTTTCGCCAAAATCTTTGCGGTAGGCGACCGCCAAGGCAGCCTCGATGGTTTCTATCACCGATTCGTATGGGATGTTCTTTTCCTGGCAAATTTCTTCAATTGCCTGTTTGAGTGGCGAAGATTGGGCCATAAATATATCTTCCTTGGATTTCAGTCAGCAAAATTCACTAGTTCAGGGTTGAACTAGGTATCCGCAGAATATCATGAGCCGGCGAATTCGTCAACCCCAAACGCCAGCGACAGGTGTTGCATCGGACTGCGCCGCGCGGCGGGTGGGGCTTCGGCCAGGCCAACGTGCCCCAACCGGATTGGATTTTGTGCGGGGTCAGCCCGGCCGCTCAAGGCCGGGAATATGTTCGATACCTGCCGGTTCTACCGTGACCAAGTCAATGCGAATCGGCCGCTGGGTTAAATTTCGTTTGGCAACAATATCGTGCAATGTCTTTTCCAACCGATCGTATTTGGTTTTTGAAATTGCCGCGACTGCTGGACCGAATTTCTTGGTTCGCCGAGCTTTGACTTCGACCGCCACGATTTCCTGGCCAACTTGAGCCAGAATATCAATTTCACCAAACCGGCTCGTGCAGTGCCGATCCAAAATGGTAAATCCGTGGGCTTCCAACCAAACCTCGGCCTGTTTTTCCGCCCAGGCGCCATGTCGTTGCTGCGGACTCGGCATCTTACGTTTTGATCAGGACCAGTCCCCACTCCTGATTCGTCGGTGCAAATTCCTGACTCGGAGCGAAGCCGATTGATTGGGCCACCGACTGAATGCGTTCAGCCGAGACGCACATGTCCGGACTCGGAACAGTCCGGGCGGACGCACCGGGCTGCCAATCAACGATCACCAGCCGACCGCCGGGTTGGAGCATACGATGGATCTCGGTTAAGACGTCTTTGTATTTCTTGGTTTGACTTAGTAAATTTACAGCTAGCCCAGCGTTCAGGCTATTTTGTCCAACGCCGCGCGCGCCTTCGTACAATTCCAAATTCGTCCAGACCGCTTTATAGTTAGTCAGGCGCTTGGCTTTCAAGGCGCTCATAGCCGCCGAGAGCTGCGCTTTGACGACATCAAACAACAGAACTTGCCCGTCCGGACCAACCGCCTTGGCCATCAGACTCGAAAAAAATGCCGTTCCGTCTGTTCCAAAGTCTCCGACGTGCATGCCGGGACGCAAATTCAGTTGCGCCACAATTTGATCAGCGTCGAGCGGTTGGGATTGGGCGGGTGGCATGGTATCCATAGCAGATTTATTTCTTACGCCGCGCATTGACTTTTCGCGCGCCGTTCATCGGTTTGAAAGTCACGCGATGAATCGGACTCGGACCATGCTGTGCGAGTAACGCTTCATGACGAGAGGTGCCGTAGCCTTTGTGTAAATGAAATTCATAGAGGGGGTGAACCCGGTGCTCGGTCCGCATCAGGGTATCGCGGACGACTTTAGCCACAATCGAAGCGGCCGCAATCGATAAAACTTGGGCGTCACCATCAATCACGGCTTTAACGGGTTTTTTGCCGTAGGACAACGGAACCGCATCAACCAGCACCGCATCGGGACGAATGTGGAGTTTCTTCAAGGCATCCAGCAGGGCTTTTTTGTTGGCCCGCACAATTCCATACTGGTCAATATACTGTGACGGTACGACGCCAACCGCCCAGGCCACCGCCTGCTTGGTAATCTGGACGAACAACGTTTCCCGCTGCTTGACCGTCAGTTTTTTCGAATCATTGATCAGCCCCGGTGAGAAATCCGGACCTAAAATTACCGCGCCCGCTACCAAGGGTCCGGCCCAGGCGCCCTTACCGGCTTCATCTAAACCGGCCACGTGCGCATGGCCAGCCGCCCACAGCCGTTGTTCTTCTTTACGATGGGGTTTGGTTTTGGGCATGTGCGTGTACGTTTCCTCCACCATCAGTATACCCCAACTGCCGCCGGGCGACCATAATGCAGGCGCCGTTCGCCATGACTACAAGTCCGAGCTGCTGAGCTTTTTGCCGGATGGCGTCGGATTCCGCCCCGGGTTGAAACCACAGTTTTTTAATGCCGGCCGCGGCGGCATCCTCGAGAATTTGTAGGCCCACCTCCGGCGGCACGACCACCGACACGACATCCGGTTTCGGTTCAATCGATTGCAAATTCGCCGCGGCCGGCACGCCATCAAGTTCCTGAAGTTTTGGATTGACCGGCACGACGGTAAATCCCGCTGTCCGTAAATCACGAAACACTTTATGGCCGTACTTATTCGGATTGGCGGAAGCGCCGACTACCGCAAATCGAAAATTGGGTTGTAGAAAGTCCGTCGGCTCCATAGCAATAGTCTACGCTTATGGACGGCTACAATCAAATTCAGTTTTTTGCCTGTCCTGAGTCGGTCTGGATCGCCTCGGCTAACCGCTGGAGCGCGACGATGTATGCTCCGGTTCGTAAAGACACTTGGTGCCGCTGCGCGGCTTGCCAGGTTTCGTCGAAGGCGGTGGTCATGATGGGTTTGAGTTTTTCCCAAACTTGCTGCTCGGTCCAGCGCTGGTTCTTCATATTCTGCTCCCATTCAAAATAGGATCCCGTCACGCCGCCGGCATTGGCTAAAATATCTGGCACGACATGAATTCCTCGTTCATGCAGAATCGTATCAGCTTCAGGCGTGGTTGGGCCATTGGCTAATTCAATCACCGCCGCGGCTTTCACGTCCGGGGCGTTGGTTTTGGTCAGCACGTGTTCGAGCGCGGACGGAATCAGCAAATCAACCTCCAGCTTTAGGAGTTCATCATTGTGGATACTGGCTGTCCCATCCAATCCGGTTACGCTGCCAGTGGACTGCTTGTGCGCCAGGATCGCGGCGATATCCAGTCCATCCGGTTGATAAATGCCGCCGCTTGAATCGGACACTGCCACAACCTTGAAGCCATCGGCTTGTAAGATCTTGGCCGCAAAGGCGCCGACATTGCCAAATCCCTGAATCGCTACGGTTGTTCCACGCGGAACACGATTGAGTTTTGTCAGTAATTCCTGAATTATATAGACGCCGCCCTGGCTGGTTGAGGTTTCGCGTCCGGCGGAACCACCCTGATCGATCGGTTTGCCGGTAAAGGCCGCCGGCGTCGGTTGGCCCGCCAAACGGGAATATTCGTCAGTCATCCAGGCCATAATTTCCGGCGTGGTATAGACATCCGGAGCCGGGACATCAACCGTCGGTCCGAGATTCGGATACATGGCTTGCACCCATCCGCGTGCTAACCGTTCGAGTTCGGTCTTCGAAAGATCGCGTGGATTCACGGTCACCCCACCCTTACCTCCGCCGTAGGGAATGCCAACCACCGCGGTTTTCATGGTCATCCAAAAAGCCAGGGCTTTAACCTCATCAATGTTTGTATCCGGATGAAAACGGATCCCGCCTTTATAGGGACCGCGGGCATTATTGTGTTGCACGCGGTAGCCGGTGTACACCTTGGTTGAACCATCGTCCAACCTGACCGGAATGGAAAGCTCAATCAGTCGCTGGGGCTGCGACAAAATGTCGAGCACACGCGCGTCAAGTTTCATGACCGCGGCGGCGGCTTGGAATTGGGCTAAAGCGGAAGCAAAGGGTTGCATAGTTTTATGAATTTGTAGGTTGTTGATGACGAAAGGGCGTCGTAACGCCCCAGTCCACCACGCCGCCCCGACCGAGACGGCCCAGTGATTGAAAGTATGTATAGAGTCCAAGTGCGGCCTTGGCGCCTTCGCCGGCCGAGATGACGATTTGCTTTTGGGCGATTGTGGTCACATCACCAGCCGCGTAAAGGCCGGGAATATTGGTGGCGTTCGTTTGCGGATCGACAATCACCTGACGTCGAGCATCGTGAGCGGCTAAGTGTTCAGCCAACTTCGAATGCACCACATATCCAATTTCCACGAAAACACCGCTGACATCAATCGAATGCTTGGCGCCTGCTTGTTCATAGGTCAGGCCCTCGACTGCAGTTTTCCCTTCAACCGATAGCGTCTTGGCTCCCAAAGCGACGGTCACCTTCGCTTCTGCCAATGTCCGTTCAATCAGGACGCGTTCGCCGCGAAGTTCAGTGTGATGGGTCAGCAACGTAACCTGATTATCAGCGGCTAGTAGGAGGGCCGCGTCCATTGCGCTGTTCCCGCCCCCCACTACAGCCACCCGTTGCTGATGAAATTTCGTGGCGTCGCAACTGGCGCAATATGAAACACCCTTGCCAATCAATTGGTCTTCTCCCGGTACATCAAGGTGCCGGTGCGAAAGTCCATGCGCTAATAAGACGGCTGTGCTTTGATACTCCTGGTTCCGAGCTTGGACCTGAAATCCCTGAGAATTTTTTTCAATGGCGTACACCTCGTCAATCACGACCCGGGCGCCATCTCGTTCGGCTTGCCGCTGCATATTTTTCATTAACGCCAAGCCGTCGATGTGATCAATCCCTGGATAATTTTCAATTTTTGCGGTGGTGGCTGCTTGACCGCCGATGTCCTGTGAGATCACTAGCGTCTGTAGGCCGCGCCGGGACGCAAACAACGCCGCCGTTAAACCAGCGGCGCCGCCGCCGACGATAATCACGTCGGTCGTTTGACTCATCCGGTGTGTTTGGCTAGTTCGGATTGTAGGGCCTGTTTCTGGTGAACACCGATACCCTGCCAAACCATTTGTCCGTGCTTAAATATTGCCAGGGTAGGAATTGAAAGAACATTGTACTGCCCGGGGACGGTCGGATTTTCGTCAACTTCCATTTTGACAAATTTAACTTTGTCACCCATCTCTTTCGAGAGTTCATCGATTATCGGGCCCTGAATTTTACACGGTGTACACCAGGTAGCCCAAAAATCTACTAACACTGGAACTTGCTGTTCTTCCAGCACCTCCGACTTGAAATTTTGATCGGTACCGACAATTTCGGCCATAGACTTTTCTCCTTGTGGCTAGGTCGCCTTAGTAAACAAAGAAGTTAATTTAGCAATGTCATCCGGTGTGACTGTCCGGTTCTTTCGAATGCGTTCAAGCTCACGTTGGAATATTAGCGAAGCAACGTTTTCAATGCCAGCCCGTATAGCACTGACTTGCGTCAGGACATCGCTGCACGGTCGGCGATCATTCAACATCTGCTCAACGGCTTCAAGTTGTCCAACCAGTCGATGAATTCTTGCCCCCAGTGTACGGGAAGATTTTCGCATATATGCACAATATACCCCCTGGGGGTTTATGTCAAGTCGATCGTTTTAGTGTCGTTAAATGTTAACTGAAATATAACAGCATTGTTCCACGGGGAACAATCAGCCAAAAAAACCCTGGTGGACCATAGCGGAGTCGAACCGCTGACCTCTGCAATGCGAATGCAGCGCTCTACCAACTGAGCTAATGGCCCAAGTGTTAGGTTTTCAATGTTCCTCGCGGAACATTTTATATATTATGAATGTTCCACGAGGAACAATCATAAATATCTTTAATTTTTCTAAATATTGGTGGACCCTACCGGGATCGAACCGGTCACCTCTTCCATGCCATGGAAGCGCTCTACCAGATGAGCTAAGGGCCCAAGAATAAAGTTTGGTACCCCCACCAGGATTTGAACCTAGATTTATCCCTTAGGACGGGACCGTTCTAATCCATTGAACTATGGGGGCAAGTGAGGAACAATGTTCCTTTGCGTCGTAAAACTATATCAGTTTAAAGAGCCTCGCTCCCAAGTCGCCAAAAAAATTATGATTTAAGTCGTAGAAATACAATCCGACTAATATTCCAGCAATTACAAGAGTAAAAGCAAAAACAGTCAGGAGATCCTTTTTGATACCAAAATTTTGTTGTTCCATAAGCTTCATCAGTGTACAGAAAAACCTAAAAAAATCAATTATTGTCATTGACATTTTCCCTTATTTCTGCTATAATTATTTTAGCGTAAAACAAATAACAACTTTTATATAGGCATGTTTGCGTGGCTTACTAACCGCCGCAAAAAAATTGTTGCATTCAGTCGTTCGCTGGAGCAGCCCTTTCTGGCATCACATCCTACGATGGTCGTCACGATTGGGATTTTTAGTTACCTTAGCTTTCGCAAAAGCGGGGATTGCAGTTTTGCAATTTGTTCTTGAAACACCCATTTACCTTCGGCATTATCCAACACGCTCTTTTGAAATTCTGGCATTACGTGATCAGTCGCAAAGTTTTCTTGAATCGTATTCTCTCCATTTACGGAAATACCGTCTTTCAATTTTAGTTACGCTTGGGCTGTTTATTGTATTGATGGGGCAGCTTTTTGTATTTGGTTACGGTGTCTATCGAGCAGGCAGGCCAACTCAGGTCATTGCCCAAACCAATGTTGTGACACTAACTGATGTCTGGGACAGAACTGGAATAAAAAATGAGCCATGGACGTTTGATGGATTTGGATGCGTGTCGGGAACTACGACATTCAGTTGTGAAGCTGATAATACTCGGCTGCTTGCCAGTTTTTCAAATAACTCAAGTGGTGGAACGGTTTGTCCCGCTACAGATAGTTATCGACGTAGTGGCATGCAATTTTCATTATCTAGCATTCCGAACGCGGCAATTATTACAAAGGTTGAATTGCTCGTCACCGTTTTTGATCCCAGTGCAAATTCTATTTCAATTGGACGAAGCACGACTGATAATGGTAGTGGTTTAAGTTGCGCATCTTTTTATAATGACTTCTTGGCGAACACGTACATAACCACTTCGACTTTTTCAACCGCCGTTGCGAAGACACTAGATTTAGGTGCAACCGCAAAAACTGATGTTCAATCTCGTCTCAATACCACAGATGCCATATCAATTTCTTTTGGAAATACGGGGACTGATAGTGTTACGCTTGATTCATTAGAAACCGCAAACCCGCCACAGCTTCGCGTCACCTACACATCCGCCCCGTCTGCTCCGTCTGCCCCATCCGTTTCGAGCAGTACCTCACACAGTATTACCTGGAGTTGGACAGATAACGCCACCGAAGAAACCCAATATGACCTCCATGACGGCTCGCATCAAGCCGTTTCCGGATGCAGCGCCCTACCGGCGAATTCAATAAGCTGTACAGAAACCGGACTATCGCCCAATACCAATTATTCTCGTCATGTTCAAGTAACGGATCCGATTGGCACGACCGAAGGGGGCAGCGCGTCCGGATACACGGCCGCCGCTGATCCGGCGGTAACAAGTGATCGCTCGACCGCGACCTGGTATACGTCGGGGGCTTTCACCTTTTCCAATGCGGCTGCCTGGGGCGCGGGGGGCGTAGAGTATTATCGCTATGTTTGGAACACATCGTCCACCTTTGCATTTACTGGGAGTGAGTCAACCTGGAGCTCCCTCGATGCAAATTGTCCTGGCGGAACGTGCGATGTATCCGGCACAAGTTTGCCATTGACCACCAACACGGATAGTCCGAGTTGGTATCTTCACCTCCAGAGTTATAATGGGAATGACCAAGCGGCAACTAGCCAATCTTTTGGTCCATATTATTTCGATAGTACCGGTCCAACCGCGCCCAGCAACATCAATGACGGAACGGGCGCTGATATTGACACTACCACAGCAACGTCACAACTGAGCGCCAACTGGACGGCGGCTAGTGATGTGGGTTCGGGACTTGATCACTATGAATATGCTATCGGCACCAGTGCCGGCGGAACACAGGTCAGTGCCTTTACCAGTGCCGGAACAAATACCACCGTCACAAAAACCGGATTAACGCTCAACGTCGGAACAACGTATTATTTTTCAGTCCGAACCGTTGATACCGCCAGTAATGTCAGTGCCACTCAGAGCAGTGATGGGGTTACCGTTGTGGCTAGTACCGCATCGCCATCCACGCCCGACTCCTCCATAAGTACGCCGACTATATCCAGTCCGAGTGATGGACAGTCAGTCAATGAACCATACCCAGAGATACGCGGTAGCGGTCCAAGCACCGCTGATATATTTATCGTCGTTGATCGAGTGATCAATGTGGTCGTGCGGGCAGATGCGAGTGGAAATTTCAGCGCCCGATTACAATCACCGTTGGTTGAGGGTTCGCACGCCGTGTTTGTTCGAGCGCGAGTCGGGAGCAACGTCAGTCCCGAGTCGTCACCCATTACCGTCATCCGATCAGGTGGCGGAATTCCGGTCACAATTCGTCATCGATATATTACTGACGGTACGAATCCGTCCGTCACCTTTGAGGGTGTGGCTCCCACGAACTCCACGGTCCAGATCCTACTCGATGAAAGTATTTATCAAACATTTTTTGCCGGACCTTCGACAACTACTGCCTATGGTTTTTTGAAAACCGTGACCGTGCCCGATAACATTGCCGCCGGACAACACACGCTGAGTTTTATTGCGATTAATGCCAACGGAAAAGCCAGTTACGAAACCGGCCAAACGACGTTTACTAAATCCTCGTCGGTGGTGGATGCGCCAGACATCAGCTATAGCAACGCCTCAGAATATGTTGTGCAATCCGGAGATTCGCTTTGGAGTATTGCTGCAAAATTTTTGGGTGATGGACAAGCTTGGCCGCAAATCCAGCAAGCGAATGAGGCCCAGTATCCCAGCCTGACAACTCAACCACACCTTATATATCCAGGTTGGGTGCTCCATATACCTTCCGGCTAACCGATTGACACCGAGCCACGAGGCGCCTACACTAGAACCGCTGTACTAGAGTACAGTCTTGATTTCTATCATTTTCGTGTATGGCGATTTTTCAGCGCGACGGCGCCGACCAGGGAACAGATAAAGAAACAATTATTGGACCAACCGTCAAAGTCGACGGGAATTTTGTCGGAGCGGGCAACGTGATGGTTGAGGGTCACGTCTCCGGTAGCCTGAAGACCAGCAAAGATTTACGGATCGGCGAGGGCGCCACACTCAAAGCCGATATTGAAGCCGCCAATATTTTTTTGGCGGGTGAAGTCCGCGGTCAAGTCAAGTGCCATGGCCGACTAGAGATCGCAGCCACCGGAAAGATTTTTGGCAATGTCGATACCAAGACCATCGCGATCGCGCATGGGGCGGTCATGCATGGGAAAGTTACGATGGCGGCCGAAGGGCACCCGGCGCCGAAGAAGTCCTCCGAGCCAGAATAATTTCGATGTACGCTTACCTGGTTGATAACCTGGGTCAGGATCGGCATCTCCAAGCCGAATTGTTTAAGGTTGAGGCCCGGTTAGCACAACTCGGTATTCAAGGACGAACGGAAAAGATCACTATCCTGAAAAATTTAGTCGAGTCGGCGCGGGATGCGGTTCGACGCGGGGCAACAACCATCGTGGCCATTGGTTCCGATGCCACAGTTATCAAACTCTTACCGGTCGCGATTGAAGAAAATGTCTCGCTCGGGATTATTCCTTTGACGGCGCCATCATCGCTGGCCGAGTACCTGGGGATTCCGTTCGGCGCCGCTGCTTGCGACGTTTTGGCGCGTCGGATCGTGCGGCGCGTCGACGTTGGTAAAGCCGATAATCAATATTTTTTACGGGAAGCGCGGGTTGAATCCCGGACCCCGGTTGAATGTGACGGCGCCTACACGATTTCCATTGAAGATCCCCAGGCGCATATCGTGATTGGCAACCTCGGGCCAAACGATAGTCACGGCCAACCAACGGATGGGCGGCTGGAATTGCTTGTCCAAACCGACGCCGATTCCGGTTGGCCGTTTCGAAAATCTCAGGGCACCCAAAGCAGCGTCATTCCGATTCGGACGGCTAGCCTCAAAGGCAAGTCGGCTGACACATCCTTACTGCTTGATGGTGAGGTACTGGTCAAGGGCGCCACCACCATTGAGGTAGCCAAGAAAAAACTCGGTATCATCGTCGGCCGCGATCGGAAATTTTAATCTGACAAAATTGGTCCGGATTGACAATTGGGGTCTGTTTTCGTATACTCTCGACGTTCTATGAGTCCCGAAGCTATCAAAATTCCATCCGCACTGAGTGTCCGCGACTTCGCGGCCAAGCTTGGTATTCCAGTTACGACGGTCACCGCTGAACTGATTCGTAACGGCATCATGAAGTCGTTGAATGAGGAAATTGATTTTGATACGGCACAGATTATCGCCGAAGACCTCGGAAAAAATGTGGCGCTGGACGAGCAGGTGGCGGACGAGAGCGGCACGATGTCCGTCAACGATTATTTGAAAGATGACACGGCCAACGCCACAATTGAACGACCGCCGGTGGTGGTCGTGATGGGTCACGTCGACCACGGGAAAACGTCGCTGCTGGATGCGATTCGCAAGACCAGCGTCACCGAAGATGAAGCGGGCGGTATTACGCAGCATATCGGCGCCTACCAAGTTACTGAGCAAGATCGACTCATCACCTTCGTTGATACGCCCGGCCATGAAGCCTTCACGCAAATGCGCGCCCGCGGCGCGAAAATCGCCGACGTGGCGATTTTAGTCGTGGCTGCCGATGACGGCGTCAAGCCTCAAACCAAAGAAGCCTTACAGATTATTCACCAGACCGGTATTCCGTACCTGATCGCCATCACCAAGACTGATAAGGATGAGGCCCAACCGGATCGCGTCAAGAAAGAATTGGCGGAAAATCAGGTTCAGATTGAGGAATTCGGCGGCAAAACGCCGGTGGTTGCCGTTTCCGCGAAAACGCAAGCCGGCATTCATGAATTGCTTGAATCAATTATCCTGTTGTCTGATATCAACCGGGAAGCCCTGCTGGTGAATCCGGATCGATCCGCCATCGGTACTATTATTGAATCGCACGTCGACCCAAAACAAGGGCCGGTCGCGTCCGTGCTTGTCCAGTCCGGTACGCTGCATGTCGGTGACGAAGTGATTGTCGGCCAAGTCTACGGAAAAATCCGTTCGCTCAAAACCGATCGCGGGACTTCGACAAAGTCTGCTCCGCCTTCGATGCCGGTCCAAATTCTTGGGCTCAAGGCCGCGCCGCAAGTTGGTGATGTCCTGCGCGTCTCGGCGGCCGACGTCAAGGAACTCAAGAAGAAAAGTAAGTCACGCCAAATGAGCCACCACTTACAGTCAGTGGTCGGCCAACGGGCGGTGGCCACGAAGAAAAAAACTACTGATGACGGCCAGGAAGAAACGCCGGAAATTAAGAAGCACCTGATAATTCTGAAGACCGATACGGTTGGTTCGGCCGAAGCCATCATTGAATCACTCAAAAAAATTCAACACCCGGAAGTGTCGGTTGAAATCATGCAGCGCGGTCTTGGGATCGTAACGGAATCCGATGTCCTCCGAGCCGAGGGCGCCAAGGCCACCATTTACGCCTTCCATGTTCCGATTTCTCCCAAAGCCGATCACTTGGCCCGCAGTAAGAATTTGACCATCAAGCCGTTCACGGTTATCTACGACTTATTGGATGACATTAAGCAGGCTTTGAACACCTTGTTACCGCCGGTCACAGTCCAAACCGAAATTGGCCGATTGCAGGTCCTGGCCATTTTCCGGAATGAAAATACTTTTCAGGTGGTGGGCGGTAAGGTTACGAGCGGGGAAATTCGTTTGCAATCCAACGTCCAAATCCTTCGGAAAGGACAACCCGTCAGCACCGGCAGAATTACGCAACTGCAGCAGAACAAGCAGAACGCGCAAACGGTCAGCCAGGGCAACGAGTGCGGGATGAAAATTGAAGGTGACCCGGTCATCCAGGTTGGCGATGAAGTCGTGGCCAGCGTCAGTCAAACACACGAACGCACAATAGACGACCCTGTCAGTGAGTGAACGGCTCGAAAAACTGAACAGTTTGGTCCAACGCGAAGTGGCGGAAATTCTCCGACGCGAACTTGAGTTTGATCGCGATACAATGGTAACGGTCGCCCGAGCGGCCGTGGCGACCGACGCCGAAAGCGCCAAGGTCTGGATTTCGGTCTTGCCCAGCGATGCCGGAGAGGCGGCCCTGGCTAAAATAAACGGACATATCGGCCAGATCCAGAGCCTGCTCAACCGCCGACTGGTAATGAAATTTGTGCCAAAACTGACTTTTTTCCTCGATCATCAACAAACTAAGGCCGAGCACGTTAGCCAAGTTCTGGATCAACTAACTGACGAAGATCTCGGGAATTAATTGAGGTTTACAGCGGACTCCGAATGCTTTGGAGTTTCGGATTCGTCACTCGTGTGTACCGCTGGGTAGTCCGAATATTGTTATGTCCGAGCAGAACCTGCACATAGCGGATATCCACGCCGTTTTCGAGCAGGTGCGTCGCAAAGCTGTGTCGCAAGCTATGGAACGTGGCCGGTTTTTTGATATCCGCTTTGGCCAAGGCATGTTCAAAAACTTTCTGGGCGGTTCGGGTCGTGAGCCTTCCACCCCAATCGCTGTGAAAAATAAAGTCTCCCTTATCTTTGCCGGAGACAAAACGCTTGAGCGCATCAATAAATTTATCAGGTAAAACACTGATCCGATCTTTTCGCCCTTTCGCCTGTTTCAGATGAATCGTTTTTTCGGCAAAATCCAGGTCTTGGACTTTGAGGTTCACGACTTCGCTCACTCGTAATCCCGCGCCGTAGGCCAAGGCCAGGAGTAATTGGTGCTTCTGATTCTTGGTCTCGTCAAGCATTCGTCCAATCTCTTCGCGCGATAAAACTATCGGCAGGCGCTGGCCACGCTTGGCGGTCTTTATTTCAAGCCGTGCCTCGTCCCGCACCACCTGGCGATAATAAAACTTTAGAGCACTTAAGCACAGATTCCGTGTTTGTGCCGACACGCCTTGCTGTTCCAACGACGCTAAAAATCGCCTGATCGTTTCCTCATTGATTGTGTCCGCACGATTAGACACAAAAACGAAATACTCTCTTAAGAAGTGTAGGTAGATTTTCACGGTGCGGGGACTGTAGTTGCGTATACGAAGTTCGATCCCAGCCCGCTCCAATTCTGTTGTAATATTAAACAAAACGGTGGCCCCTTTCCGCCACCAGCACTGTCTAATCCCAAACTAGCAAAAAGTCTTAAAATGAGCAATACTGGGGTTATTATCCGAACCAAGTTCGCATAATAACCAGTTGTACGAAAATTTGCCTCCCTATGTTGTAAGAAAAGCTAGGTCCGAGAGTATCGCTACTCCCGGACCCATGTTATCGGAGATGATTCCTTGGAGCGCCCTAGACGAGAAGCTCGCTGGCCTGATCGCGGATCGTGTCCTCGATCTGACCCTTGAACATGCCCGCCAGCCAGGGGAGCTTGCCCGTGACAGTGACTTCTCGGTCACTCACGGTCAGCTGCCCCGAGACATCGAAGCCCATGGTACTGAAGCTGAACCTGGCACCGTTGTCATGCCAGCGCCTCCTCGAGGTTGCTGACCTGGTCACCATGGTCACGCTTGACGTTCGTCAGGAGCGTGCGAACTCGCTTGAGCGCTTCGGGCTTGCCGAGCCGATGAGGAATGGACACGCGAATGTCTGGCATCGCTCTACCTCCGAAAGGAGCAGTCAATTCACCATGAATTGACAAAGCAGGATAGCATAAGGATTAGTTCGTGTCAAGAATGTCGGGTAACATGGAGACAACCACGCTTTTCTTTTACATATGCGGCGGTCGGCAAATCATCGTACAACAGCGCGTAGGCGGCTCGGGTTTCTGTGGCCGCCCGAAGGCCATCCCCTAGAAACCGCTCGCCTAAGTTCGCCGGTGATGGTACGATTGTATCACCGACGAACTTCGCCTACGCGCAATCGTTGTGTGAAATTTTTCCCGGGGCTACGGTATAGAATGATGCACTAAAGACCACCGTCAATGAATACAATTTTAGACAGCGTTAAAGCGGTTATTGTTAAATCAAAACACGTTAGAATAAATAAGGAGAGCCTCAAAGAGTTTTGTTTACAATTCAATGTAAACAAGAGCGTTCACTGGATGAATGGGTCTCCTTATAATTACTCAAAACTAGATGATCTGAAAAAACTGAATTATCTTTTTGTTTTCAATTCTATCAATTTCTGCTATTGGGGTACTCCAAAATGGACTGTAGAAAACAAGGGGAACAAATACGATGGTGCCTGGGCAATGATGGCGTCTTTAGGTAAAGCAATAGATGATAACATTCCCATTTTAGATGCGAAGTATCTTTCTACTTTAAGCGGAGACATTTTATCGAGAATTTTGCAGGGAAATGTTGCAATTCCCTTGTTCAAAGAGCGTCTACAAATACTGCATGAAAATGGAAATATACTTGCAGAAAAATATAACGGGCAATTTTCGAAGTTATTACAAAAATCAAATCAAGACGCTTTACATATTTTAGAAATAATTACCACTGAATTCCCATCATTTGATGATAGTGCGGAGTATGAAGGCCAAAAAGTGATGTTTCACAAGAGAGCTCAATTATTAATTGCTGATGTCTATAGAGCTTTTAACGGCAATGGATTCGGTGATATAAAGAACATTAACAATCTTTCTGCATTTGCCGATTACAAAATTCCACAAATCCTTAGAAAGCTAGGAGTTTTAGAATATACACCAGAATTATCAGCAAAAATTGATAACAAGGTTCAAATTTCCCAAGGTAGCGATGAAGAGATTGAAATTCGCTCAAACATGATTTGGGCAGTTGAATTGATGAAAGAAGAATTGAAAACAAAAACTCCAAATATTACATCAATGGAAATTGATTCATATCTTTGGCTGTTAGGGCAAGACAAATCTCCTGATGATAAACCCTATCATTTAACTGAAACTATCTTTTATTAGTGGCCCCGAGAAAAACTACACACAACAGCGCGTATACGATATGCTTCGCACGATCGTATACGCACAAACGTTAGGCGCAACTGCCTATTAATTACTAAGGAAAAAACTATGGCTAAACAATACGTTTGTACTAATTGTGGTTATACAGGAGCTCCAAAAAAGATTACCAAGGGAAGCATTCTAATCGAGATTATCCTTTGGTTATTTTTGATAGTACCTGGGCTTATCTATTCTATCTGGAGATTAACCACAAAGTACGATGCTTGTCCCAAGTGCAAGAATCCAACAATGATCCCGGTTGATTCCCCAAAGGGACAAAAGTTAGTCGAGGAACACAAACAATAGGCAGCAGCGCCTAACAGCGCGTATCTGAAATTACCACCATGGAACTAAGTGATTTCATCAAACAGAGTGTTAGGGAAGTTATGAAAGGAATGTCGGAAGCCCAAACTAACACTCATAAGTTTGGGATTAACAATGACAACGGAAATGGCATTGAGTTTGATATTGCCGTGACATCCGAGACATCAAAAACTGGTGGCGGCAAGGTATCTATATTAAAAGTAGTCGACATTGATGGGAACATTAAGAAATCTGAGTCTCGGATTCATAGAATAAAATTCACACTTATCCCAAGAGGAAAAAGAAACCCAACAAGTTAATAACTTCAGATACGCGCAAACGTTGTATGAAATATACTTTTCCTTTCCGCCTGACGGCTATCGCTTTTCCTACATGAGCAAATTTGATTTCGCCTAGACATGTCCATGCTACCAAAATTTATACTATTCGGAACTGGAAATCCTGAAATCGAGGCGTCGATTCAGCCTGTACTTGGCCTTCGAGGATGGTCAAGTCTAAGTTCGAACGAAAAAGAAATTGTTCGCCAACAGCTTGAAAATAGTGGTTGGCTTGGTGAATATTCTAGAGAAATTTTTCACACCATAGAACACCTAAATCATAAGTATTTACGGCTACTGCCAGGTAAGCATCTTCACGCGATTGCGCCTAAAATTGATTATGGTCGTGGGTTTGGAAGCGGTGATGAATACGAAAGGATAAAAGCTGCTCTGATTGATTTCCAACACATATTAGTACAAGAAAGGTCCGAGTCAGTTGTGTACTATATGCTTTCTTATTTTGCGAGTTTACACATTGACAATAATTACTATCAATGGGCGAAGCAAGCAAAAACCGCGAAAGAAAGGCGAGACAATCTGCAGAAAGCATTTGAAAAATTTGGCAGGCTTGCAAATTGTTTAAATCACATATTTGAACAATTCTCAGTGAATGTAACCCTGACGAGAAATGGTCTTGTGCCAAGACAAGACGAAAAGATTACTGAGCTAATTTATGTGCCAACTTTGCAGATTCTTGCCGATCCCAAATGGGAAAATGTTAGTAAAGATTTAGGGGACATGTTTTCAGCCTATCGGGACGAGAATTACCCTGAAACAATTACTGCTGCCCATAGAGCAGTGCAACGCTTTTTGCAAATATTAGTTGGTGAAGAGGGTAAAAATGCTAAGGGAGAAGTTGGCAAATTGTTTAGTAAGGCAAAGACGGAAGGACTAATCCCAGTCAACCGATTTACCGAACCAATTATTTCAACGATCCAGGGGTTCATCGTTTCAGAGCGTTCAACAAAAAGCACAGCGAAACCGACGGTGTCTGATGCTGGGCCCACGGACGCACTGCTCGTCATGAATGTTGTAATGGTGCTTTTACAACATTGTTTGCAGTAAGAATCGCAGTTGATTATCAATATCAAACATCAAATTTGCTCATTCAAAAAAGCGTCTGATACAATCAGGAAAGGAAAAGTATAAATCATACAACAGCGGATATGAGACGGAGGAAATCGGGTTTGGTTCTCTCCAACCAAAACAAAGAACCCCTGTCGCGTTCCGGAGAGGAACTGGGGTTCGTGCGGCGACACGGGGTCGCAATAAGGAGCACGGGTCTCAGTCGCTAGACCTGCACGGTCTGCAACGTGAGCCGGTGCCGCATGATCACCGCGCGGCGAGAAGGCGGGTCGGTGACACAGAAGATCACCTGGCCGTCTTCCTCGATCACGCTCTCCAGCTCCATGCCGTTGAGAGGCGCCGGGTAAGACACCCCCGCAGAGATCTGGTAGAGAATGCCAGCCGCCTTCGGCCGCTCGGGGAACGGGAACTTCCGTTCACCAACTTGCAGGAAGCGGCACTCGAACGTGACCGACCCGGAGTAGTCGGTGACCGACGGGTCATTGATGCCCTTAGGCTTGGTCACGTCGAAGGTGTGATGCTCTTCCACCACCTTCACGTCGACAGGAAGAGCGGCCCAGTTCTTGAGCGTCTCGATGATCGGGTTCATTTGGTACCTCCCCTGAGTGTGTGGTCGCGTCAGAAAGCCGTGGTCACACACCAAGAGAAGTACTCCAGTAGAATGAACAACGGAAAAGCATAGCACTGTTACGCCCAAATGTCAATACCAAAACCAAACCCGATTTCCTCCGTCCAAATTGCTGCTTCGCCTCGGCGGTGGTAATATTGTACCGCCGGAACGAAGCAGCAACTTCTCATATCCGCAAACGTTGTCCGACATACATTTTTATCCCCTTTCGTTCATTTCCCGCGCGGTTCTTTTGGGAGTATAATTAACTTGTTAACAATAACTAGGATTTTTTATGCATAAACGACAAGGTATTATTTGGGCTCCGGTCCTCATCATAATTGCAACGGTTGGGGTTGCTGGAATAGCGACTTACTTTTTAATACGTGCTGGCAATACCAATCCGTCCGAAAATGGCAACACGAATGTTGCGGTGGTAAATCAGGCGAACAACAACGCTACCGCAAACCTCAACACCAACGACGCTACAAACACGAACCAGGTAGTGAATAACAATGCCAGCGCGAACACGAATACAACAGTGAATACGAACACGGTGAGCAACACCAATGCCGCAATCGATCCCTATACCGGATGGGAAACATTATTGAATGAGCCTTACGACGTGCAGTTCAGGTACCCAAACACCTACTTTGTCTCAAGTAATCATTACGGGGTCACGGACCCAGCCAAAGCCGAAGCGTTCTTTTTCCGAAAAACATCCACCAACTACAATGGTGTACCGACGCTGGATGTTTCGGCCAACCTTACGTTACCTGCTGGCCAGACCCTCAAACAGCTAGCTGAATCCATTTATAACAGTAATAAGGATAAAGACTACGTTACAACGGATCTGAGTGAAGTAACGTATGATGGAAATGCTGGTTACGCATTCGGGCTCAAAACAGGCTATTCCGATCCGAATGGATATCAAGCACTCGATTCAGTTGGCGGACGAGTCGTAATTCTTCAGCACAACAGCAAAATCTTTCGGTTCTTGCAAACAGGCGCTGATGCAACACTTGAAAGCATTCTGAACAGCATAGATTTTCAATAGCTATTGAGAGCCGCGCGGGAAATTCTCTTTAAGAGATAAAAATGTACGATCGGACAACAGCGCGCATACGCCATCCTTCTCCCGCTTTGGCGCTACGGCTCCGCCGATATTCTAGCGCCACGCTCATTTCGGACGGCGTATGACGCGCAAACGTTGTCCGACATATATTTTTTGGAAATTTCCCGCGCGGCTCTTTGGGAGTATAATGGGAGTGTTTAATTATCACGGAATATGACAACACGCAAACGACTGTTTTTGATCACTATCGGTACCATCTTGCTTGTTATTGTCGTTTGGGTAGCGCTTCCGTTCAATTGGGCAATCATGACGACAAGCAAGGTTACCGCACCGGCCGGGGGCGATTTTACGCTATCTATGGTGACTCATGCGGATCAGAAAGAGTCGGACTGCATGCGAACAAAAAGCATCCGAATTGCCACTGATTCAGTGGAGGGTCAAATAATTAAAGTTTACAACACCAATTGGGATGTAATAGTTCAAGACTTGATACTTCCTACATTTGGGTCTCCAATCGAACGAATAACCCAGGTCAAACAAGAAATGTCGCAGAGAGCCGTCGGGATCATATCATACGACTCTTGGAATTATATTTCATCGATTTGGGACGGAGACACGCCCCAGCGTCTCGGCGATAGCTGGCTTGAGCCAATTACTGGTTTTACATGTTGGGTTGGCCAAGCGTCAGATCTCGCGTGGCTAAAACTTCCAAGCCGCCTAGACTCGTATTGGGAAGTATTTCCGTCTACCCCTCCCGGCACATACAAACTAACCGTGACGGATCCTTTTGGAAAACCTCATGCTCTTTCACTCACGGTCACGAAGCCAATTTCTGATAATGACTACAAATGGTCAATAAAATAGTTGCGCAGGAAGTTTTTTTGAACTACCATATACGGTCGGACAACAGCGCGTATGCGATATACTACGTACAATCGCATACGCGCAAACGTTGTACGAAATGCTTTAACTAATATGAAAACAACAATTATTGTAATGTACGGTCCGCCTGGTGTTGGCAAGTTTACAATTGGCAAACAGCTTTCCAAGAAAACAGGTTTTCGTTTCTTCAATGGACATAGACTTGCCGATGTCGTACATAGTATTTTCGAATTTGGAACGAAAGAATTTATTGAAACAACAAATTTTCTTTGGCTAAATCTTTTTTCAAAACTAGTAAAAAGCCAACCTCGGGGCCTAATTATTAGTTTTGTCTATGGTGTGCAAACCCTCGAAGGCAAAAAGGATGATCTGTTTTGCAAAAAATTTATAGCTGTAGCCAAAAGAAACGATGCCAAGATCCACTTCATTAAACTCACCTGTTCTGATGACAGGCTCTACAGACGTGTTCAAAATAAGTCAAGAAGAAGATATGGGAAATTGACATCGGCAAGTCTTCTGAAAAAAATCCGAAATAACTACAAGGTTGATGAAGAAATTCCTTTTGTTAAAAGTATAGAGATTGATACAACTACTTATACGCCTAAACAAACGGCGGATCGAATTATTGCCAAATTAAACCTTGCCTCTTTAAAACGTCGTTAAAGCACTCCGTACAACAGCGCGTAACCGACGCGGTTTCTGGCGACCGGCGGAGCCGTTCGCTTCCGAAACCGCTACATTTGCTGGTGTTGTCCGCTAAAGCGGAGTATTCTAACACCAGCAACGTCGGTTACGCGCAAACGTTGTCCGACATACATATTTATCTTATTGAATTGGTTTCCCGCGCGGCTCCTTCCAGAGTATAATAAGATTGTTTAAAATACTTAATTAAGTATATTTTATGAAATACCGACAAGGTATCGTTTGGGCACCGGTGCTCATCATTATCGGTGCAGTTGTGGTAGCAGGTTTTACAACCTTTTTCTTGATTCAGGCCAACCAATCCGACAATGAAAACGTGAATGTTGCGCTGGCAAATCAGGCGAATAGCAATCTCAGCGTTAACACAAATACGAATGTTTCGACTGTCCCAACTGGATGGAAGGTGTTTACAAATGATTATGCAAAGTATTCTTTTCAGTACCCAACAACACTTATAATCAGTGATTGCAGTAATAAATTAGGAAGTTACGTATTAGCTCCAGGGGGATCGTGCGAAAATGAAACATTTGGGCCAGGTTTTTCAGTTTTACTTCATTCAGAGCCAACATACAATGAAGATGAGACATACGAAGAAATTAAAAAGTTAATTACAAATCCGCAAACAAGCTCCGTGCCAATTGATGGTATGCTTGGTCGTCGATTGCAAGGTGTTCAAAAAATAGAGGACCCAGTTTTTCCGGACCAAAAAGAGAAATACTCCGACTACGTTTTTGTTCAAGCCAGGGGCAACTTCTATACCATTGCAAGTGTTTCTTTGACATCGGAACCATTTCGGTATACTGACTTTGAGAATTTCCTTGCGACCTTTAAATTCACGAATTAGCTGTAAAGATAATTATCTAGTTTTTCGAAGATGGATTTACTTCAACTCTCTGTTTAGCTGCGAGTGAAATTCTCTTTTGAAGATAAAATGTACGATCGGACAACAGCGCGTAGAGGAAATCTTTGGTTTTAGCAAGATTTCTGGTAATATCAATGCATTAGTAGCTCTTTTTGAGCCTATCGGCTTACCGCAAATCGGCTGTCCGCCCCGTGGTGAGCGAGTGTACCACAGTGCGGCCAGCCGACTTCCTCTACGCGCAAACGTTAGCTGACATATTCCTTTTCTTTTCCAGCTAACGCCGGTGCGGGTAAAAAATCTTTCAAATTTCTCTTTTAAGGTCAACGCTTCTTGCAATAATCTGGTTTATTCAATAACATAATAATATATGTCAATCGAGCACGGCGGCCCATCCCCTGAGGAGATGGGGTTAAGTCAAGAGACAACTGAATCAAAACTTCCACCCGAAGCATTGGATGCGATGACAGATTATTGGGAGGAACAACAAACAAAGTTTATAGGACAGATGGCCGACGGATCCGGCAGAAATTTTGATGTCGATATATCGCGGACAAATGCCTATTTAGAAAAGATTGACCAGGCAGATTATTTTACACCCGCCGAAGTTAAAAAGACCGTCGATGGCAAAGAAGTAACTTCTCCGGAACGTTCAGTATTTGATTTTTTTAAGAAAAAGCTCGCGGGCTTAGAATACGCCATTGAACAGGGAGATGACCTTAAGACTATTCAGGAATACGAGAAACAGGCAAAGCAGATGAGAATGGCAGTTGAGGCGCTGGAGAAAATCCGACCCAAAGACAGTGAGTAGCTTTATAGCAAAATGGCCGCCAGTGATAACTATTGCCTCTTTTGTTGGCTTGCTTATTCTGATGGCTGGCATCTTTGCTTGGGCAACAGGTACCAATTTGGGGTCGGTCACGAACGCAGTGGTTACATTGCTATCAATTGTTGGTCTCATAGTTCTTTTGGCGCTAACATTTGTTTCAAAAAACCCTAAAAAGCCAGACCAGAAGCAGTAGAAAAATTCGAAAGTTTTTTACACGCCTTCTCTTAACAGAGAAGAAAAGAAAGGGAATACGATCAGCTAACAGCGCGTAGAGGAAATATTTAGTTTCAGCAAGATTTCTGATAATATCAATATACTCGAAACTCTTTTGGAGCCTAATGACTTGCCACAAATCGGCTGTCCGCCCGGTGGTGAGCGAGTGTACCACAGTGCGGTCAGCCGACTTCCTCTACGCGCGAACGTTGTACGAAATATAGTCATCCCCCCTACTTTGACCAATTCAACAAAAATAAAGGCAATAGTATTTGATTTTGGCGATGTGATTTGCTTTTGGGATGATCAGATCTGGAGCGATGAGGAGTTGCGATTACGTGGAATCAATGGAGAGGAGCTGAGGAACCTGATGTATGAATATATGCGTCATGGTGGCGAGGGAAAATATCATAGCTTCCTTGACTACTATGATACTCATCAGCACGGTTCTAACATCGAAAGAAAAGTCATTGCTGGCTTGTACGAGGACCGGGAACAAACAGGTAAACTTGATCCCAAGATGGTCAATCTCATTACAAAACTAAAGTCTCGATACAAAATTGGGTTGCTTTCAAACTATACCAAAGGACTTGAAGACTTCTTGATAAACCGATTCAAGATTCACCACCTTTTTGACGCTGTAGTCAGCTCATACACGATTCGGATTAGAAAGCCCGCGATTGATGCGTATCATTATGTCGCAAAAGAATTATCAGAGCAGGTTGAGCATTGTCTTTTCGTCGATGATAAGCAAAAAAACGTTGACGTAGCACTTGAGGCAGGCATGGAGGCAATCCTCTTTTCAGGTTTCGATGACCTTGTGAAAGAAATGGAGCAACAATTTGGTATCAGCATTTCCTAACTACAGCGCTTTCAGGAGGAGTTCGGGGGGATGACTAAACTCCGTACAACAGCGCGTAACCGCCGCGGTTTCTGGCGACCTGGCAAAGCCGCTCGCTTTCGAAACCGCTACATTTGCTGGTGTTTTCCGCTGGCGCGGAGTAGTGATAACACCAGCAACGTCGTATACGCGCAAACGTTAGGTGAAATTTTCGAAACGAGATTTTTTTATTCGGAGGTTTTGAATTTGGCACTAAAAAGAGGGGCCCGCGGATACAGTATCCTTGGGCCCCGAATTTCGACTGACTCACAGAGATTGCAGTTACTTCATGGGGTATTCACGAAGCAGCTGCTGATGAAGGAGATATGCAAGCTGCTGACGCCCCATCGATCCTGATGCTCTGGGCACTGCGAGGACGGGATGGTTGGAGCCACGTTTCAGCTTTGGATGCTCCAGCCCCCAGTACAACCCCAGAGCCGCGGGCCCCTTGACCTGCTTGATCCACTTGTCGAGATGATGCTCGGCAACCCTCCGTGCTACCTCATCCGGTACCACAGGTTCTTCCCAGGTCTCACAGCACCGTTCCACGATGTCGTCGATGAGAAGCGGTCGAACCTTTTTCTCGTCTATCATGGCGACACCTCCCAGAAGTCCGTAGCGAAAAGAATGAACTGGTACAGATCTGTCAGAACAAAGAATAATTAGTCTATTTTCACAAATCTGTCAAGGGGAGCATGAACAAATTCAAAACCCTTTTACTTATAGGGCTCGTTTCGAAAAAATCACCTAACAGCGCGTATCTGGCTCCGGCTTGACGAGTCGGCTAACTTTCGCTAAGCTGAGCGGCTTTATGTCCCGTTAGAGGTACCCGATAAAGACGGCCTCGATTCCTGGCGACATATTCTGCACTCTATGTTCACCTCTAATGGGATTATGCATCCGTATCATCATCACGCCCTCCAATTCCAGCGTCTGCTCCAGGGTCGTCAGCGCATTCTCGTCACGATTACCAAGGATCCCGATGGAGACAGCATCGGTTCGATGTTGGCCATGTGCCATGCCTTGCAGCAACTCGGTAAAACCTGCACTTGTTTTTCACCGGACCGGATCCCGGCCATGTTTAGTTACTTGCTGGGTCCCCATCCGGTCATGCGCGAACTGCCGGATCACGTCCACGACTATGATGCCGTTATCATTTTTGATACCGGAGATATAAAACGGACGCCGCTGGTGGCGTCGCTGGTCAAGCGTCAGCCGGAAAAAACCCTGGTGATGAATATTGATCACCACCCGACGGTAACCGATTGGCAGGGTCAGCCGGCGGTTGATCAGAACATTATCGACACCCAAGCCGGTGCCACGACCGAAATGCTGTTTCATATGTTTGACGCGTTGCGGATCCCGATCAATCGCCATGCCGCCACCTGTCTCCTAACCGGTATCCTGACCGACACCGGGCACTTCACCAACCAAGGTACGAGTATACATTCCTTGGAAGTTGCGGCTCGGTTGATGGCCAAGGGTGCGCAGCACCACGTCATCACTCAAGCCACCATGCGCAACAAAAATCTCGGCACGTTAAAACTTTGGGGCCGCGCCTTGTCGCGGTTATGGCTAAACCCGCGGACCGGCATTGTGACTACCGCCCTGACCTTAAAAGATTTTTCGGAATGCGGCGTTGACTACAAAGCCGGTACCGGCATCTCGAATTTTTTGAACGGCCTAGATGAAGGAAAAATGGCGCTGGTCCTGCACGAAGAACCGGGCGGAAAAATTAAGGGCAGTCTGCGGACTACGCATCCCGACATGAACGCGGCCGTGTTTGCCGAGCAATTCGGCGGCGGGGGACATCCAAAGGCGGCCGGTTTTGTAGTCCGCGGATCACTGGTTGAAACAAGCCATGGGTGGATGATTCAGCCTCTAGCCAAATCAGGAAACTCGTGATAGACTCGGCCCATGTCTGACCCACTCAAGAACCAAATGTTGATTCCGACCGTGCTGGAAAAAACTTCCTACGGCGAACGGGCGTTTGATATTTATTCACGCCTGTTAAAAGAACGGATTATTTTCGTTGGCACGCCGATTGACGACCATGTGGCGAATTTAATTATTGCCCAGTTGCTCTACCTAGACAGCGAAGATCATCAGAAAGATATCAAACTCTACATTAATACGCCGGGCGGATCGGTGACTGCCGGATTGGCGATTTACGATACCATGCAATATATCCAGCCCGACATCCAAACAACCTGCGTCGGGATGGCCGCCTCGATGGGCGCTTTACTGCTGGCTGCCGGCGCCAAAGGTAAACGCTTCGCTTTACCGAACGCTGAAATCATGATTCACCAAGTCATGGGTGGCGCGGAAGGTCAGGCCTCGGATATCAAAATACGAGCCGAACATATTTTGAAAATCCGCGACCGGATGAATAAAATTATGGCCAAGCATACCGGCCAGACCCTCAAGACGATTGAGCAGGACACCGAACGCGATTATTTCTTGGAACCGGAGGCGGCTAAGAAATACGGATTGATCGACAAGATTATCGAGCGAAAATAAGCGCCCGGCGTAGGGGTTGACAGATTTTCTGACAGGAGTACAGTCGGGAATACATTGTTGTTGCTCATTTTAGTGTTGCGATATTCGGGGGCGGCCTAGCCGTGCCGTATAAGTAAGGCAGGGGATCCGTCTATTTGAGGGTCCCACGTGGTTCAGGATAGAACGCAGTCTCGACCGCAACTATCCTGGCTTTCCACACACAAAACGGCATGCATGGAACAGCCGCCCCCGTTATTCTTTGGTTGGCAGTCTTCCTGCCCATCGTCTCCCCTTTGATTTCTCCAACCGGGATGGAGGTGTTGCGAACGATTCGTGCCGCAGCTTGAGCTGCATTTTGCGTGTCCACCGTTGTATCACAAGCCTCCAACGTCGCCACTGCCTGGCGGCAGGAGAAAAACAATCATGGAAGGTCTTCCCACGGTGCTGTCAGCACCCACAACGGAACGGACCGCTCCTCAGCGGTCGAAGTGCGTCTACGATCCGATCAAGATCGACCGGCTCCTGAATCAGCTGGATACCACCACGGGATTCGTCAAGAATCCCAACGCCCTGTTTCGTGACGGCCTGACGGCGATGAGTATCGCCTGTCGGAACGATCGACGGCAGATCGTTCGTCCGCGCTTCATGCGTGAGGTCATCTTCCAGCTGGAATCCATGCTAAACCAATTTCCGGTCAACCGTCGTCGCGAGGAGGGCCGGATCATGCAGGGCTCGCTGGATGGCTACTCCACCGATCCGTGTCTGCGTGATGACCCGGAACTCCTGGAGTCGTGCCACAAGATGATCGCTTCGTTCCGCAGCTAGACCGCTGCCACAACACAAACCCTGACCGGCGCCAAGTGCAACATTGCTTGGCGCCTTTTTTCTTATAAAAGCCTCGGGAACTTGCTTGGGAGCATAAAGCGTGCTAGAGTGGGTCCGAATCTATCTCATGATGATGATTACCCCGAAACCACAATCTCACGCAAACCTTGTCCGCATGTTTATGACGGATGGATTGGTGGCTGCAGCTTGGTCGGCCGGGGATTTTACCCATTTACCATTACTTTCCCATGTCACTGACAGCAATTTGGGCGCTGATCGCCCTGGTCGGTATTCCCGGCGGCATGATCGCCGGTTACTTCCTGCGTCGCGCCTGGGCCGTTCGTGAGGCTCAATCGTCGGAAGCGCGCGCCCAAGCGATAATCGACGAAGCAAAAAACAAAGAACGTGATGTCCTGCTGAAAGCCAAGGAGCAGGCTTTGCATATTGTCGAAGAAGCCAAGCAAGAGGAAAACAAGCGACGATCTGAGCTGACCCATTTGCAGGAGCGTTTGGAAAAACGCGAATCAATGTTTGACCAGAAGCTGCTGGATCTCGAGCAGAAGCAAAAGGAGGCGGCCGATACATCAAAGGCTTTTGAACAGAAAATGACGGAGGTTCAGAAAATTCGCGATGAACAGGTTCAAAAACTTGAAAAGGTCGCTCAGCTCTCAATGGATGAAGCTCGCGGAGTGTTGATGGAAAACGCTGAAATTCGCGCCAAGGATGAACTCCTGAACCGAATCCGCAAATTGCAAAATACCTCCGAAGAGGAAATCGATAAAGAGGCCAAAAAATTGATTGCCACGGCTATGCAGCGGCTGGCCTCGCCCATGTCATCCGAATCCAATACCACGGTGGTTGATCTGCCAAACGAAGAAATGAAGGGGCGGATTATTGGAAAAGAAGGCCGCAATATCAAGGCCCTGGAGAACCTGACCGGCGTTGAAATCATTATTGACGAAACTCCGGACTCGATCGTCATTTCCGGATTCAATTTGGTTCGACGCCATTTGGCCAAGCGGGTGCTGGAAAAATTAATGTCCGACGGCCGCATTCACCCGGGTCGAATTGAAGATGTGGTTGAACAGGTTCGGAAAGAAATGGCCTCCGAAATGCGTAAGGCGGGTGAACAGGCCGCCTATGAAGCCGGCGTAACCGGACTCGACCCGCGGCTCTTGCAACTGCTCGGCCGCCTGAAGTACCGCACCAGTTACGGTCAAAACCAGTTACATCACTCGGTTGAAGTCGCCTTACTTTCCGGCCTGCTGGCCGAAGAGCTCGGCGCGAATGTGGCCGTGGCAAAAAAAGGCGCTTTACTGCACGACATCGGTAAGGCGGTTGACCATGAAGTCCAGGGCGCGCACACCCAGCTCGGGTATGAGATTATGAAAAAGTACGGCTTACCGGAAGAAGTCGCCTATATCGCGATTGCTCACCACGAAGATACCGTCAGCACGCTTGAACAAGCCGTGGTTAAAACCGCCGACGCTTTATCTGGCGCTCGTCCGGGCGCCCGGAAAGGCACCTTCGAAAATTACGTCCAGCGTTTAACTGAACTGGAAGGCATCGCCAAAGCTGAACCGGGTGTTGAGCGCGCCTTCGCGATCCAAGCTGGTCGTGAAGTCCGGGTGATCGTCAAACCTGATCAAATTGATGACTATCAGGCCACCAAGCTTGCCCAGAGTATCGCCGAACGGATCGAAAAAGAAATGCAGTATCCGGGTGAGATTAAGGTGATGGTCATCCGAGAGAAGCGGGTAATTCAATACGCCCGATAAGTTGTCGCCCCGCCGGGTTGCGTCTGCAACCCGGCGGGGCCGCTGCTCGCCGTTATGCGAATATTATTTCTCGGAGATATTGTCGGGAAGCCCGGCCGACGAGCGATCCAAACCTTGTTGCCGGAGTTACGAACGGCGCTCCGAGTAGACACCGTGATTGCGAACGTTGAGAATCTGGCGCACGGCAAAGGCATAACCCGTGTCACCTGGGGCGAGGTCCAGGCGGCCGGCGTTGACATTGGCACTGGCGGCAACCATATTTTTTCTAAACCCGAAGCGACCGAATTGCTTGATCGGGATCAGGCGCCAATTGTTCGACCGCTGAATTTTCCGAACCCACCAGCCGGACAGGGGCAAAAAACCTTTCAGGTTGGCCAAAAAAAGCTGTGCGTGATAAACTTGCTGGGCGAACACGGAATGCCCTTTGCACCTGTGGAAGGACCCTTCGCCGTGATGGCGGGTAAACGGGCGGATTTGGCGCAGCAGGCGGATGCGGTGATTGTCGATCTGCACGCTGAAGTGACCAGTGAAAAAGTCGCGATGGGATGGTATCTCGACGGGCACGCCAGCTTGGTAGTCGGCACCCATACGCATGTGGCAACCGCTGACGCTCGAATTCTCCCGAAAGGTACCGGGTATGTGACTGATCTTGGTATGGTCGGTTTGCGCGATTCTTCGCTCGGCGTTGATAAAGATTTATCAATTCAACGCTTCGTGACCGGGCGTTCGGTACCATTTGAAATTCCGGAGCATGGAATCGTGGCGCTGAACGGCATACTGGCAGATATTCAACAGGGTCGGACTAGTACCATCGAACGTATTTATCGAGAAACAACTATTTAACGCATATGAATAAGATTGAACTGGCGGAAAAAATGGCGGAGAAACTCGGCGTCACGAAAAAGCAAGCTGAGGATATGCTGAATGTGTTTGAAGAAGTCGTGACTGAAACTTTACAGGCTGGCGCGGAAGTTACGCTGACCGGTTTCGGCACCTTTATGAGCAAGAAGCGTGAAGCCCGGATGGGCGTCAACCCGCAACGACCAGGTGAAAAAATCCAGATCCCGGCCGTCACCATTCCAAAATTTAAAGCCGGTAAATCGCTCAAGGATGCATTAAAAGCCGGGGGGACAACTCCAGCTGCGCCTACGACGCCGCCGACAAATCTCTAAAGATTGCCTCTCAACGCCGCGCCCTCTGGCAGGGCGCGGCTTGAATATCCAAAACACCTCGTGGTGACCCGCGAAGCTTGTCCGCCATATTTTGCGTTCGACGCAAAGGGGGGCGGGGACTCGTCAGGCGGCCTGATCCCCGCCTGCCTTAGCGGTGCGGCGGACAGGCGGCTTCGCCGGAAACCTTTCTACGTAAGAGGCAGTTGCTCTGCCTGGGCAGCGCCGACCTGCCACTGGCAGCTCGGCGAACATTCGGACGGCGTTCCACTTGTCCTCACTTCTGCCCGTCTCGCTTCGCTCGACCCATTTCGCTAGCGGCCGCTAGCTCAAAACACCTCGTGGTGACCCGCGAAGGACTCGAACCTTCAACCCACTGCTTAAGAGGCAGTTGCTCTGCCTGGGCAGCGCCGACCTGCCACTGGCAGCTCGGCGAACATTCGGACGGCGTTCCACTTGTCCTCACTTCTGCCCGTCTCGCTTCGCTCGACCCATTTCGCTAGCGGCCGCTAGCTCAAAACACCTCGTGGTGACCCGCGAAGGACTCGAACCTTCAACCCACTGCTTAAGAGGCAGTTGCTCTACCATTGAGCTAGCGGGCCGCCAGCAAGTGTTTTGAATGATTTGGTGCCGCGGGTCAGAATCGAACTGACGACGCCAGCCTCTTCAGGGCTGCGCTCTACCATTGAGCTACCGCGGCCTAAGCTTTGGGCTCCGCCAGCGTAGCGGAGTTTGATATTTTTTTCAAGTTGGTGGACCCTACCGGGCTCGAACGTCCGGTAGTACGGAAGCCATACTATTGCTTCCGTTCTTCGGACCCTCCGCGTTGCCATAAACGAAATGCTTGGAAAGAATGGGCGGGATCCCGCTCCGGTGGTGGACCGTGCCGGACTCGAACCGGCCACCTCCGCGTTGCAAACGCGGCGCTCTACCAGATGAGCTAACGGCCCCCCACCGGGGCATGAAATTACGGCGCTCGGACCTTACCCCGCCGCGCGGAAATGTGTTACGAGCCGTAACACGCTACTGATTTTTGATGAACGATCCGAAAATTGCTCGCAAGATGGCCTGGAGTCCGCCCGTTACCCAGAGCAACGCACCAATGATAATCAGCAGGCCAATCAATTTAACAAACAACCGGGTTCCTCCCTCGGTCCCAAGATGCGCTTCCGCCCATTCAATCGGACCAATGAAACGATAGATGGCTTCACTTTTAATGACCAGGACGGCTCCCACGGCTATAATGGCGATGATAATGAGGAAATACATAGAAATTGTTTGGGCCTTGGTGGGGACGAGAGGAGTCGAACCCCTGGCCTTCTCGGTGTAAACGAGACGCTCTCCGTTTGCTTCACTGCTTCTTGGTGGGGACGAGAGGAGTCGAACCCCTGGCCTTCTCGGTGTAAACGAGACGCTCTAACCAACTGAGCTACATCCCCAGAAGCAGTGAAACAATCGGCCGGGGCGCATGAATGCTTATGAAAGCGCCCGTCTCGTCGCGTCTGACGCGACTCGACCCAACTGAGCTACATCCCCGATAACTGGCCTACTCTACCAAAAATGCGGCCGAAAGACAATGGATGCATTCGTCCGTGAATGATGGTGCGGACGAGGGGACTGTCGACTGCGTCACCTGGTGACTTCGTCGACTAGACCTACCAGACGTTTTTTCGTGAAGGCTCGTCCAGAGCCTGACTTGAGATAGTGTTCAAAATTCGCGGCTGATTGCCTGTCAATAAACCCGCCATACCAAACCAAGGTAAGGGGCCGATAGAATTTTGTGACGGGAGAGTGGCCATCGTTGTGTTCAGAAATTCTTCGGCGAAGATTGCTGGTCAGACCAACATACTGAAAACTTTTCTTTTTCGATTGGAGGATGTAAACAAAAAACATGGCCATACTGATCGCCACCTAGAGATAGCCTAGCAGTTTACATGCCGGAGTCAAGCTTTGCTTGACAAAGGCATGGTGCGGACGAGAGGACTCGAACCTCCAACCCCTTGCGGGGACTAGCCCCTCAAGCTAGCGCGTATACCAGATTCCGCCACGTCCGCAAATATTGCAGCGGCAAGCGTAGCACACTCAATGGAATTTGCAAGCGCGTGGGCTTGTCTTTTCCTGACAAATACCCTAAAGTCTCGGAGGAGAAATTCGCTCTTCACAAGCTCGTCCTGTCCAGGAGGATGCATGACCACGACACAATCTTCGAGGCTCTCTCTGGAGCAGTTGGCTAACCAAGCCGCGACCCAGATCAAGCAGCGAACACGGGTTGATCACCGGGTGGCATTGGTAGCCGGTTCCGGATGGGGCGCGGCCACCAGCCAACTCGGCGTCACTCACGACGAATGCCCAATGACCGATTTGCCGGGTTTTTCTGCGCCCACGGTTGATGGTCACGCCGGACTGATCAGTAGCGTCCAGGTTGGCCCCAACCGCGTCCTGGTATTTCGCGGACGACGGCACCGATATGAATTCCCGGTTGATGACTACGTCTGTATGGATGCGATTGTGCATAGTGTTGTCACCGCGTATAGCGCCGGGTGCCGGGACATCATATTGACCAACGCGGTTGGCGGACTGAACCCAAACTATACAATTGGACAGGCCGTCCTGATCGCCGATCAGAATGGGGCAATTACTGCCGCACCATCGCCCTTACGCGGCGGACCGACCGAGAATTTCCTGAACTGTAACCAGGTGTACGATCCGGCCTTACTCCAACTCGCTCAGCAAGTCGAACGCTTGGATCGGGGAGTCTACGCGCAAATCCGCGGACCGCAATTCGAAACGCCGCATGAAATTCGTTTCTTGCGGCTCAACGGAATCGATTTGATAGGCATGTCAATAATCCAGGAGGCGCTGATGGCCCACCGGCTTGGCATGCGGGTGCTGGGCATTTCCTTGGTAACCGACCGGCCGGGCGACGATGTTTCCCACCATGAAGTCCAGCGTGTCGTACATCAACGCGCTCCCTATCTGGGAAAACTTCTCCAACAAATCGTTGAGCGCATCTAACTGCCTCAACTAAAACGATTTTCGAGCGTCACGGATACCGTGACGCTTTTTCTTACTTCTTTTCCTTCAGCTGCCGGGCGCGCGGACGGCGGACGTGGTACAGTTTGGCCCGTCGGGTCTTGGCCGTCTTGACCAATTCCAGCTTGGCGATGATTGGTGAATGGATTGGAAAAATACGCTCAACCGCGATGCCGTCACTGATTTTGCGAACCGTAAAAGTGGCGGTTGGACCGGTGCCGTGTTTGCGCGCCAGCACCAGGCCTTCAAACACCTGGATCCGTTCTTTTTCACCTTCTTTGACCTTTTGGTGCACCCGGACGGTCTGGCCCGGTTTAATATCTGTGCGTTCGAGAGAGGTTGCCATAAACAGAAAAATTTGAGAACCACCAGACTGTACCGGAAAGTCGGTATTTCGTCAAGCCAAGGCTTAGGTCACCCGGGTCAGGTATTGTTGGAGATCGTCCGGAAGCGGCGCTTCGAACCGTAGGCTGCTGCCGTCTAAATCGACAAATCCCAGGAGGGTCGCGTGTAAAAACAATCGCGGAGGCTCAAGTCTGAGTTTTTTTTGCCCGCGGCGGCGATAGAGTTTATCCCCGAGTAACGGGTGGCTAATAGCTTTGAAGTGGACCCGGATTTGGTGACTCCGGCCGGTCAGAGTTCGAACCCGAACCAAGGTGAAGTTTTTAATATAACGCTCGACCGTAAATCGGGTGTCGGCTTCTTTGCCTTCTTTACTGTTCGGACGGGCGACCATTAATCCAGATTTATCTTTTTTTCGTGCGATGGCGAACGCAATCCGACCGCTGGTGTGCGTTATCCGGCCGAGCACCAAGGCGATATATTCTTTGATGATTGTGTGGTCTTGAAATTGTCGTTTGAGATGATCGAAGGCAGCCTGGGTTTTGGCGATTACCATCACGCCGGAAACGTCGCGATCAAGACGATGAACAATGCCGGGTCGCTGTTCCGGACGGTCACCAACCGTGGCAATGTTCGAATCATGATCGACCGCCCAGTCGGCCACGGTCCGTTCATGAATTGACGGGCCACCGTGGACTACCCAGCCCGACGGTTTATTGATGACGAGTACATTGGTGTTTTCGAAGAGAATGTTCGGCTCGGTCAATGGCGCGTCGCGGACTGTTTCATGATAGGCAACCGTTAGATCACCGAAGCTGATCGTGTCACCCGGTTTAACTTTGTGATGCGAGTTGACGGCCTGGCCGTTGACTTGGACCGTCCCGCCTTTGATGTGTTTCTGTAATTGTGAACGGGAAATATCGGTATGCTGAGCCAGAAATACATCAAGTCGCATTGGAGTTTCTTCAGCTGGCACAACAATTGATTGGGGAGACATGTGGCCATTGTACCACGGCTTGGTATGCTTTTGGGCGGGCTGCATTGACTTCGAACCCGGAACATGGTACAGCACACCGTAGAGAGCTTGGCCAGATGCAACCTGTGGTATACTGCAGGTGCTCAAATAAACCCTCCGAGCGATTTTTCATCATATATTTAGCAAAAGGGATATGCCTATGTTTATCAAAGCACGAACGGCCTGGCGCCGAAAATCTCTCCGTCAGCGCACCTGGCGAGCGTTGAATATTCTGGCCATGGCCGCCCTGGTCTTACACTACGGCGCCTTTGTTGCTTTGGCTCCGCAATCTGCGCAAGCCGCGAGCGGCAGTATCTGGACTACTACAAGTTCCTGCGGGTCGCCGCAAAACGTCAACCAATACAACGTCGGTGAGACGGTTTACATTCATGGAGATGGCTTTCCTCTGGGAGATTATGATTGGGCCATCACCGGTTTGCCAGGCCAGGCCTCAACTGATCCGAATATTGACGTTGCCTCATCCATCTTGGCGGGTTCAAAATTTCATGTTGATGCTTCCGGACAGTTTTGTTTTGATGCTTACGAAATTCAAGTTGGCGATTCCGGCGAGTATCAAGTAAAATTCGAAAATGTTAAAGGTGACAATCTTCATATAAAGGGTGATTCAAATGACCCCCAGGGCGGCGAAGACCCTCTCTACAATCTGCATGGATACAAGTGGAATGACCTGAACGGGAATGGCCAGCGAGATTGCCAAATCTTCGACCAGGCCGCGTCAGTAGTGAATGATTCCTGTGAACCGTTGCTCGGCGGCTGGACGATCCAACTCTGGCAGAATGAACAAAAGGTCGATGAAATGCAAACCTGCTCACTGGCTGATACCCAGGATGAGAAAAACGCTTGCTTTGGTCATGAAGTCGGCTGGTACTGGTTCATGAATTTACCGGCCGGCGACTATACGATTTGTGAAGTCCCGCAGGCCGGTTGGACGCAGACCTTCCCGGTCGATCCGAACTGTCATCAGGTATCGCTCCCGAATGATTTACCGCAAACGGAAAATGCGGTCTTGGCGCCGGAATACAACTTCGGCAACCACCAAGACCAGTGCCGCCCCGGCGCCTCCTGGGCTGAAACCGTCGTGGATGCAAGCCAGGGTACGCTGAAGAACGGTAATCCAATCACCGACAGTGCCCGGACTGACCCGAACGCGGCGCTCGGGGCCGCCGATTTTCCGGCAGCGGGCAGCTTCTTCAGTCTCGGTCAGAATGGCTGGATCACACTGGGCTTCAATCACCCCGTGCTTGATGCGCAAGGCGATGATTTGTCTTTCCACGAAGCGACGAACGGGCGCAATGCGTACCCGAATGCGTACCCGCTTGAATCAGCGCTCGTGCAGGTAAGTCAGGACCTGTCAGAATGGAAAGATGTCGGCACGGTAACCAGCGAACCCGGCGGTGACGGCGTCATGACGCTCGACTTCAGCGGCACCGGGTACCAGTGGATCAAATATGTGCGCCTGTCTGATACCACCAATTACGCCCTCCATCAGTCGACGGCGGACGGCTACGATCTCGACGCAGTCGATGCCACCTATGAAATGTGCGCCAGTGGTTCAGTTGAGGGCTACAAGTGGCATGATCGGAACGGCAACGGGGTTTTGGATAACGGCGAGGAACCGATGGCTGACGTCCGCATTCAAACCCTCCATGGGTTATTCGATGTGACTGATGCCAATGGCTACTATCGGATTGACGCGATCCCAGTCGGCACTGAATCCATCATCGAATTTACCCCGGATGGCTGGTTCAACACTAATCATAATAACGTGGCTTTCGACGTCCCGATTACGGCCAATCAAACGACTCGCGTCGACTTCGGCAACTACCAAAAATCCTCAATCAGCGGCATGAAGTTCAACGACCTGAATGGAAACAGTCAGAATGACGAAGAACCGGGACTGGAAAACTGGACGATCACGCTCTGGAAGTGGAATGACTATCTCGGCCAGTACGCCGAAGAAGCCCAAACCACCACTGATCAAAACGGGCAATACACGTTTAGTGATTTAGTGCCGGGTAAGTACCAGGTTTCCGAGGAACAACAAGCTGGCTGGACACAAACCTTTCCGGTTGGCAGCGGTCTGTACGATGATATTCAGCCGCTGTCTGGCGAGCAGCTGACCGGCTATGACTTTGGCAACTATCAACGGCCACAGATTGTGACCGAAGGTGCGCCGGATCTGAACATCACCAAAACCAATGATGCCGAGACCTTCGTGAATCCCGGCGATACCGTTGGCTACACCGTGGCTGTAACAAATACCGGCCTGGCGACCGCCTACGCGGTCAGTTTAACGGACACCCTGCCGGATGGTTTCAGTTTCGTGAGCGGGTCAGCAAACATCACACCGGATTCAACCGTCGGGCAAACCACTAGCTGGAGCCTGGGCGACATCGATCCCAACCAAACCGTCACCGTCACTTATAACGCGACCGTGGACGATAACGCAGCCGCCGGAACCTATACCAATACGGCTACGGCCAGCACCAGTGTTGAACCCCAGGTGCTTGAGGAGTCTGCCCGAGGGTTTGGTGAATTACGCGCCGCCACCGTCGGACCGGTGGCTACGCCCGGCACCCAAACCGTCAGCGTTACGGCCAGCTCGGACGTGTCGGTCCATGTCCCGCGAGTCTTGGGAGAACAGGCCAACCCGGAACTCACGCTCACCAAAGTTGTTGACCCAAGCGTCACCAACCCGGGTAAAACCGTGACCTATAGCGTGGTCGTTGAAAACATCGGACAAGCCGATGCGGTCAATGTCGTTATCATTGACACCCTACCGGGTGGGCTGACCTATGCCGATACCGGCGACCAGAGTCGGACCTGGACCTACGATGTGCTCGGCGCCGGTGAGTCAAAAATTTTGACCTTCCCCGTTAAAGTCAGTTCCTCGATCGCGGCCGGCGATTACGTCAACACGGCCAAGCTCACCGCCGACAACAACGATCCGCTAACTGCCAGCGCCAAATTGACCGTCAAAGTTCCGCAGGTACTCGGCCTGGCTGACACGGGCGTCGGACCACGCGACTACCTAATTTTCAGCTTCGGTCTGCTGAGCCTCATGTCGTGCTTCGTCCTGCTGCGACGGCAGACTCGCGCGTAAGCGCTGCCTCCGAAAGGCTTCGGCAAATAACACCACGCCCCCAGTCGGGGGCGTGGTGTTTGTAAAAAGTCTTGGCTGGTGGGCGACAGAGGAGTCGAACCTCTGACCTTCACAATGTCAATGTGACGCTCTAACCAACTGAGCTAGCCGCCCACGCCGGCCCACGATACCACAGCTTTGTCCGCAGCTCAAGTAGGGGCGCGGCATTGCCGGTACCGGGTTATGGTGGGCGGACATGGATTCGAACCATGGACCGGTCGGATATAAGCCGACTGCTCTAACCAACTGAGCTATCCGCCCTAACATGAACAATAAAAACCAAGCGGAGTGTACACCCCCGACTCATCCTTTTCAAGTCTAGGCTTCGATCGTCTTGCGATCTTCCATGAAGTTGGTCAGGCGCGATGTCCAGGCGCCGATCCGACTGCCCGGCTTGCCCTCCAACAAGCGACGGTAGATGATTGTCCAACAAGCGAAACTAAAGGCACTCTCAATTGCGTAGACCAGGGCCAGCGAACCAAGGATGATGAAGAGTTCGGTAAACGATCCTGGCGTTGGGATCAATAGGGTCACAATCCCGGCCACCACGATGGTGGCAGCCAAATTGATGAAGTAGATGATGATCGCCAGTTCAATACTAACCAGCCAGTTTTGGGTAAACATCCGCCAGGCTTTGCGAAGACTCTCGATAATGTTCTGGCCACCCAGCACGATAAATGCGGTGGCGTATTTTGTTAAGAAGGAAACGATGATCGTGACCGGTAGGCTGACCAGCAGCGCTCCGATGGTGAAGGTTGTTAGCCACTGCGGTTGCTTATACAAAAAGTAAGCAATGGCCGGTAAGCCCGCCAAGATAACCCACATCCCCCAAATGAAAAGTTTCGTAATAATGTTCAGTCCAACAATCCGCCAGAAGGTGTCGCCGCCCACGGACAGCCCATCAAATAATCCGGTCGGTTTGCGTTCATCCGACTTGCCAACGATCCGAACCAACGCCCCTTGGGAAATAAAGACCAGCCAAAAAACCGCTACCATCGTCAGCAGAATAGCCGCCAGGAAGCCGAGGGCGTAGAGGAAATTGCCGGTGAAAAAATTCTTGAGTGCCTCAAGGAATTTATCGGCGCCGCCGGCCTGGACCACCTCTCGAAAAGCCGCTAAGTTGTCTTGGAGCCAGCTTGGAGAGCTGGTATTCCGAAACAAAATATCGGTTTCCCCGCCATAGGCGAATAAACCGGCAAAAAATCCGAGAAACCAAAGGTATTTTTTCCGCCAAACGATGCTGAGCGCTTGTTGGAGGACTTGGCGGCGATAGAATGAGGCCATAAATTTGTGTTTTGCTGCTGACAGTATACAAAAAGAACCCGAGAATGTCTATCTCGGGCGGCGATCCCAGGTACGGCTAAGCCTTGGCTGTCGGTTTCGGGCCCAGCAGCTCTTCGAACGCATCACGTTCGATGGTTTCCTTGCTCAGTAGCTCTTCAGACAGTTTTTCGAGCTCCGCTTTGTGCTCGTGCAGAGTCTTTTCGGCGATTTGGCGGGCGTGGGTCAATAAACGATCCATTTCCTGATCAATTGACTGAGCAATTTTTTCCGAGTAATCGCGCTGTTCATGAATCTCCCGGCCCAAGAATACCATTTCCTCTCGTTCACCAAACGTCCGCGGTCCAAGTTTACTCATGCCATAGCGGGTTACGATTTGGCGGGCCAAACGCGTGGCGTTTTGCAGGTCGCTGGAGGCGCCGGTTGAAACTTCATGGAAAATCATGTCTTCAGCTACTTGTCCGGCCAGCATAACCGCCATGTCGCTCATGAATTCACTCAGCCGCCGGTAGCTGCGATCCTGGGTTGGGGTTTTCAGGGTAAATCCTCCGGCCCGACCGCGGGCGATAATCGAAACTTTTTGGACCGGATCTGTATCGGGGAGGAAATGCGCCACGATCGCATGGCCGCCTTCGTGGTAAGCGGTAATCCGTTTTTCCTCATCCGACATCACCTTGCTCTTGCGTTCCGGTCCCAGCAGAACTTTTTCCATGGCATTCACGCAATCTACGAACGTGACCGCGGTCCGACGATCGCGAGCGGTAATGATCGCCGCCTCATTCAACATATTTTCCAGGTCCGCCCCGGAGAACCCGGCTGTCCGTTCGGCCAGCTGCCGAATATTGACGCTCTGCTCGAGGGGTTTCTTAACGGCGTGCACTTTCAGGATTGCCTCACGTTCATTGATGTCCGGCAGGTCGATCGTGACGCGGCGGTCAAACCGTCCCGGCCGCAACAGCGCTGGATCAAGCGTATCGGGGCGGTTGGTGGCGGCAATCACAATCACATGCGTGTCCGTGTCAAAGCCGTCCATTTCAACCAATATCTGGTTAAGGGTCTGTTCGCGTTCATCGTGGCCCCCGCCAAGTCCGGCACCGCGTTGACGACCGACCGCGTCGATTTCATCGATAAAGACAATGCTGGGCGCGGTTTTCTTGGCACGACGGAAGAGGTCGCGCACGCGCGAAGCTCCGACGCCGACGAACATTTCCACGAATTCCGAACCAGAAATATTATAAAAAGGTACATCCGCTTCTCCGGCCACCGCTTTAGCCAGTAATGTTTTTCCGGTTCCAGGCGGCCCAACCAGTAAAGCGCCCTTGGGAATTCGCGCGCCTAAATCAGTGAAACGTTTCGGGGCCTTCAAAAATTCCACAATTTCTTGCAGCTCTTCTTTCGCCTCATGCGCGCCAGCCACGTTTTTAAAGGTAACGCGTTTTTTCTTGCTCGGCGTATCCGCTTCGCGTTGTGAGACTTGTCCAAAACTCATAGCCCGGCTGTTCTGTCCCTGAACTTGGCGGAAGGTCAGCCAAATAAATCCGCCGATAATTAAAATCGGCAGTAAAATCGGCAGCACCGTATTGAACAGAAACACCGAGCCTGAATTGTCTTTGACCGATCCAGTGACCGCGATCAGCGCTTCCGGCGAAACACCGAGATTGGTGGCGGCGGTTGTCCAATCAACCGTCGGTTCTTTGCGAGACTCTTGCTTGGTTCCATCTTTGAGCGTCACATTCAATTGGTCGCCGTTAATATCAACGACTTTGACTTTCTCGTCCTGAATTTCCTGAACGACTTGTCCGAGCGTCACCACGTCCGGTTTTGATCCGGACAAACTGACCGTGCTCAAAACAAAGCTTAAGACCACCAGGGAGACCAGGAAGATAATAATATTCTTAAACAGGGGGTTCGTGCGCGGTGATCGAGGCATAGAGAACAGGCGGAGTATAGCGATGAATGGCCCTTTTGACAAGCCCCGGCGGACCAGTCTACACTATCGGCAACCCATTTCGAAAGGAGGATCGAATTGGACTTTACGCACCTCCCAATTCTGAACTCAGCCGAGGAAATATCTTCGGTCCTGGGGCTGTGCCTGGACGCGGTGCTCCGAGCCAGAGTTGATCTCCAATTTGAGGATCGGCAGGATACCGCCGAAAATTTCGCCAATCTGGTTTTGGCGGATGCCCTGGCCACCGGTTTCCATTCGGCCGGTTCGCACCAGAGTGTGGCGCTCGATCCGTCGCGTGAGCGGGATGCTTTGCTGCATTTCGAACCTCCGCTTGCCCGTTTTCGAACGGGTATCCGGATTGGCACGCGCTGTCTCTTCGTACTGAGTCAGCAGGATCGGCCACCGGCTGGAACCTCGGGCCAGTTGTTGGCGCTGGGTAGCAGCGCCTTTCGAGCCGCGGCGGCGAATGTGCCAACCGCGGAAGAAACCTTGGTGCAAACCTACAACCGGCTCTGCCGATTGTTTCCTGCGTACGTCAGGGTGACAGCGCACGCTGGAATGAATCTCGGATTTCACGACCTGCCGAAACGACTCCTCCAGCCCACTGAACCGGTGGGCACTATCGACGACTTTCTGGAGGCACTGGCAGCCTATACGCGATCGCTGGACCATCCAGACTGGACCAGACTGCAACAGATAGTTGTCCAGCGCCGATCCATCGATCCGCACTTCCATTTCGAACTCCCGCCGGAACCTACCCACTAGGCCGGCGGTTTTTCTTGCGTCAACCGTTTTCGAGGGGGGATTTGTGCGTAAAGGTGTGGATTGGTATAATCCCCCCTGGGGGGAGTAGGATATCCCCAGGAGTTATCCCCGAATACCCCGACCCCCATTTGTGCATAGCTCAAAAACGTATGAAAAACCTCCAAGATTCAAGGAAATCGGCCGGTCATCGGTTGGCCATCGTTGAGGGGCATCTGAAGAAAGTCCGGCGGATGGTGGATGAAGGCGGATACTGTATCGAAATTATTCACCAATCCCGAGCCATCCAGCAAGCGCTCAAGAAATTTGACGAACATATTCTTCATCAGCATTTGCGAACCTGCGTCCGCCGTGATATGCAGGATAGCCGAGGCACAAGCTCAGAAAAAACAATTCAAGAATTAATGGAAATATTTGAACGCCTATGACGATGCGCATTGCCGGAGTCGAACTCGAGGCCTGGGAGCAGGAAAAATTGAAGGACGTGTTTAGCGGTGGCATCTACTCCGATCGCCACTTGGCGGAAGCCGGGGACCTGGGTGATCCGGAAATTCTGCTGACTTTCATTAATAGTCCGATTGATGCCAAGGCGTTACAGCATTTTCCTTCACTCAAACATATCGCCACCCTATCGACCGGTTATGATCATATTGATTTGGCAGCCTGTCGAGAGCGCGGCATCGTCGTCAGCAACGTCCCGAGCTATGGTGAGAACACGGTGGCCGAGCAGGCTTTCGCCTTACTCTTGGCGCTCACTCGGAAAATTGTTCCGAGTGTCGAGCGGACGCGAGCCGGCAGCTTTCATTTGGATGAATTGCGCGGCACGGATTTGGCCGGCAAAACATTTGGCGTCATCGGTAGCGGTCGGATCGGGCAGCATGTTATGAAAATTGCCAAGGGGTTCGGGATGCGGGTCTTGGCCTTTGACATTCATCCCCGACCGGAGTTGGCTGCGCAACTCGATTTCACCTATCTAGAACTTGATGAACTTTTGCGGCAAAGTCAGGTGGTTAGTCTGCACGCACCGGCCACACCGGAAACCCACCACCTGATCGACGAGCGCCGCCTACGCTTGATGCCGCCGGAGGCCTACCTGATCAACACCGCCCGCGGAACATTAATCGACACCCAGGCCTTGTTACAAGTTTTGAATGACGGGCACCTGGCCGGAGTCGGCTTGGATGTCTTGGAAGAAGAGTGCTCGATTCGAGAGGAACGGGAATTATTGTCACCGGTCTTTCAAGCCAAGTGTGATCTCAAAACACTCCTGGCTGATCATGTCTTGCTGGGTCATCCGCGGGTACTGATCACGCCGCACAATGCCTTTAACACGGTTGAGGCGCTCCAGCGAATTCTCGAGACAACCATCAAAAATGTCCAAGCCTTCCAAGCCGGCCAACCGCAGAACGTGGTAACCTAGGCATGGAGGTGGATACGCAAACTATGCTAGGCTACACTCCAGTATGACAACGCCCGCGCCCCAAAACGAAGCTCCGCTGGAATCCGTGACCGATCCGGTCTGCGGACGAGTACTCGAAGCCGCTCACGCCGCCCAGGTTTATGAGTTGCGCGATCAGCGATATTATTTTGACTCGGCTGAGTGCCTGCAAAAATTCATTGAAGATCCCGAAAAATATATCGAGGTTCCCGATCAGGAACCCGATGAAGATTAATTGATACTCGCCCTATGGAAGAACAACCAAACCTGACCAAGCGTGAGCGCAAAGAATTGCGTCGCCAAGAAAAACTGGCCCAACGCCAGACCGGTGCCCGACAGCAGACGATGAAGCGCGTCTGGACGTGGGGCGGTACGATTCTCGGGCTCGGCTTGCTAATTTGGGGCATGGTCTATCTGGCCCAAAGCAATTCGTCAGGTTCAACCACCGCCACCGGAAAACTCGACCCCGTCACCGCCAGTGATCACCTGCGTGATAACGCCGATGCGCCGGTCGTGATGGTTGAATATGGAGATTATCAGTGTCCGGCTTGCGGGACCTATGAAAAGGTTGTTGAGCAGCTGTCGAGTGATTTTGGCGATCAGTTAGCGGTCGTTTTCCGTAACTATCCGCTCAAAACAATTCACGCGAATGCCGAGGCGGCCGCTCGAGCGGCCGAGGCGGCTGATAAACAGGGTGCCTTCTGGGCTTACCATGACCTGCTCTATGACCGACAAAATGATTGGTCGCAACTCCCGAACACCAAAAGCACGTTCGAGGGCTATGCCCAGGAACTCGGCCTCGATGTTGAACAGTTCAAATCGGATCTCGATAGCCAGGCGGTCAAGGATAAAATCGCGTCAGATGTTGCCAGCGGCGATCGGGTCAGTCTCTCGGGGACGCCGACATTCTTCCTGAATGGCGAGGCGATCAAGAACCCGGGTAGCCTCGAGGAATTCAGCGCCTTGATCAAGGCGAAGCTCCCGGCCACGAATTCATGAGCCGGCTCACCCGTCTGGCATTACCGTTGCTAGTGCTGGGGGTGATTGGTTTGGCTGACGCAACTTACCTGACGGTCCAACATTACCGGCAGGCGATGGTGCCGTGCTTTGTCGGCACGGCTTGCGAAACGGTTACCACCAGTTCATATGCCACGCTTGGACCGGTGCCGCTGGCGTTGCTGGGTGCCATCTATTACCTGGTCATTACCCTCGGCACCGTCGCGACGCTCGAGGCGCGACGCTGGGATTGGTTGCACATGCTTTGGGGACTGACGATCGGGGGTTTTCTGTTTAGCCTCTACTTGCTCTACCTCCAATCCTTTGTGCTGCACGCCTATTGCATTTACTGCCTCCTTTCGGCCGGCACTTCAATTGGGTTGTTTGGGTACAGCCTTTGGGCGTATACTCACTATCGTAAAACATTAGAAATATAAACCTATGGACATCACTTCCAGTACACCCAACGAATCAATGCGCGCCCCGCACCATTGGCCGATTTTTGGCCTGGTTCGGCTCGGACTCGGCTGGACATTCTTATGGGCCTTCCTCGATAAAACTTGGGGGTTGGGCTTCGCGACTGAAGCCGGAAAGGCTTGGCTGGACGGCGCTTCACCCACCACCGGATTTTTGAAGTTCGCAACCAGCGGGCCGTTGTCCGGATTTTACCAGGCGTTGGCCGGTCAGACGTGGGTGGATTGGCTGTATATGCTGGGCCTCCTGTTGATTGGCTTGGCCTTACTGTTCGGCATGGGACTACGAATCGCCGGATGGTCGGCCGCCCTGATGATGCTGCTATTTTGGAGCGCCGCCTTACCGCCGGAAAATAATCCATTCCTGGACGAACATATCATCTACATATTCCTGCTGATCGGCATTGCCGTCCGACCTGCCACTTTTGCCTGGGCCAGTTGGCATCCGGGTTGGATGAAAGTCGTCGGCCGACATCGCTGGCTCGAATAGTCGAGTCATGTCCGAGACGGTCACGGTCGACCACCATGCATCCCGTCGGCTGCTGTTGAGTTTTGGGGCGGCACTCGCGGGAGTTGGTATCCACTACGGTGCGTTGATCATGGCCGACCGGTTCGTTGACCATTATCCCCGAGTGCCGGATGTGCTGATGGACCGGTTACCACGCGTTGATTTCGGCTGGTGGGGTGAAGCCTATTTCTTTCTGCTGATCATCGCGCTGGCAGCCATCTACTTTGGTAAGCAGCGGCGCGGGCTGAATCGCGCTTTTCTGACCCTGGCAATTTTTTACACGCTCCGGGCTGGATTCTTACTACTGCTCCCGATTGGTGCCCCGGCGGGTGCCGCCGCGCTGACTGATCGGCTCAATCTTTGGGGATTCGCCGAGCACGCCTACTTTCCCGGCGGCCATGTCGGTATTCTTTTTTTGCTGGCCTTGCAAATTACCGATCGAACCTGGAGAAGAGTGCTATTGATCGGCGCGCTGGTGTTTGGGCTTGGGACTATTCTGGCCAAAACGCATTACACCGGGGACTTGCTCGGCGGATGGTTATTGGCTTATGCGATCGTGGCTTGGTCGCGGCTCCATCCAGCACAGCTCGAATCTGACGTCGCTTGAGAACGGCCTGCCGGGTTCTCTCGGTGGGGCTTTTTTAAAAAGCCCCAGCAGAAATGGCTGGGGCGCGTTAGGAGAGTTGTTGGAGCAGTCGGTAAACCTGATGTTCATATCGAGCACCGGCCAGCGCTCGATGTGGCCGCGGTTCCGGCTCCAATCCCAGATACTGGCCGATTTTGGAGAGCGACAAGGTCTGGATTTGACCGCCGAGAAAATTCGCTTTCAGGCGATCGCTGGCTACCGACATCAGGCAGTGCCAGTGATAGTCTCCCCGCCAGTCCAGTTCGAACCGGTCGTAGTAGTGATTCAGCCAGTAGAATTCGAACGATACGTTGTAGGCCCAGGGTGTACACCCGGTCGTAAAGGCGTTGAATGCCTGCAGCGCGGGGGCGACCTCCATGGCATCGCGCCAAACCGGCCAGGCAAAACCGTTGTACCGATTGAATGAAAGTTCTTGCTCGGATTTGCCGGCCGGGTTTTCGAGCTTGAGTTTCAATTCGAGCTCGTCCAAGCGGGTGAGCGATCGAGGGTCTACCTTGATCGCTCCAATCTCACAAATTTCTCCGCCGGTTGTCCAGCTGACACCGGTCGTTTCGACGTCGATGAAGACCATCGGCAATTCCCAAAAACTGCTGGTACCGATCGATCGTCGGCTACTCATCAGGCCCATGGGAACGCTCCCGGGTTGGTGGAAGGTGCAAACAAAAGTGCCCGCACCTTACGGCCAGGCTCAACGGATGTCAAGCAGTATTATTCGTACCGCAGCGCCTCGATCGGATCTTTGCGGGCCGCCCGAAAAGCCGGTAGTAGACCGAACAAGAGACCGACCCCGAGTGAAAAGCTGGTGGCGGTGAGAATTGAATTCCAATTGACAATAATTTCCAGGTCGGCTTTTTGTTTGACGATAATGCTGGCGATCAGCACAATCCCCACCCCGATCGCGCCGCCAAGCAGGGAGATGATGGCCGACTCGGTCAGAAATTGGAACAAGATGCTGGCCCGGGTGGCACCCAGGGCTTTGCGTAAACCAATTTCTTTGGTGCGTTCAGACACCGCCACCAACATGATATTCATGATCCCGATCCCGCCAACGATCAAAGAGATCGAGGCCAGCCCGACGATGGCGGTTGTGATCAAGCCTAAAATATTGTCGACGACTTTGAGTAAGTCTTCCTGCGTAAAGACCGTGAAATCTTCGACGCCGTGTTGCTGCTTCAGCAAGCCGGTTACCCTGTTTACAAAATCCTTGGTATTCACGTCCGGGTCGATTTTCATCACGATCCGGAAAATTTGGGCGTTGTCGTTGCTGGCTTTACCGGTCAGGTAGGGCAGCAGCGCCATCGAATTAAATTGGTCGCTACCGAAGGGACTGTTCGATTGTGCGTCTTCGACCACGCCAATCACCGAAAATTCATTTTTTCCGATGGTCATGGTTTTACCGATGACCGCCGCGGCCGCCTGCCCGGGGAATAATTGGGCAGCTACTTTTTTGCCGAGTACAATGACGTTGTCATGGTTCGTGTTTTCCTCAGCCGTAAACACACGGCCGGCCGCGATTTTGACGGTCGTCAGGATAGAAAAATAATCAGGTTCCACTCCGACCAGCAACGCGCCATTGGCAATATTGTTGCCGGCGGCCGCTAACCCCGCTAAGAGCGAAACTGGCGTAATGGTTTGCACTTCCGGTTGTTGCTTGAGTAAACTGAGGTCGTCTTCCGTCAGCGTCGAGGCTCCGACCGAGGCGCTTGGGTTAAACCCGCCATTGCCGTCTTGAAGCTGCCCCGGCAACACGAAAAGCACATTAGTTCCAAGTTGTGTGACTTGATCAGAGACGGACTTTTTAACGCCCTGGCCGAGGCCGATCAGGGCGATGATTTGCGCCACGCCAATAATCACCCCTAGCATGGTCAAAATCGATCGTGTTTTTTTCGACCAAATCGATCGCAGGGCGTTGGTAAAGGCGTGACCAATCATAGCAGTTTTCCGTCTTTCACATGGATGGTCCGGTGCGCCAAGCGCGCCAGCTCTTGATTGTGGGTGACCATGACTAACGTTTTTCCCTGCTTGTTCAAATCAGTCAAAATTTGCAAAACCTCATCGCCAGACTTTGAATCAAGATTTCCGGTCGGTTCGTCAGCCAGGATGACTTTCGGGTCATTCATCAGGGCCCGAGCGATCGCCACCCGTTGACGTTCGCCGCCGGAAAGTTTCGGGACTTGGTGGTGCAGCCGGTGTTCAAGATGGACTAACTTCAGAAGTTCTTCGGCCCGCTGCTTGGCTTTGGTTTGGTGACGGAGATACGAGGCTGGGAGTGCCACGTTAGCCATCACGTCCAGATTCGGCAGCAAATTAAAATTCTGAAAAATAAATCCGATAAACTCGCTGCGTAAACGTGCCTGGGTTCGATCGGACATGTTCAACGAGACGGCTTGCCCATCGAGGGTATAAGTTCCGGTCGTCGGGCGATCAAGCAAACCAACAATATTCATCAGGGTTGATTTACCGCTTCCCGACGGACCCATAACGGCTACAAATTCACCCGGCGCTACCGACAAACTGACATCGTCCAAGGCTCGGACGGTGGTTTCACCGAGCTGGAAAGTTTTGCTGACGTGCTGGAGATCAAGCAGAGACACAGGTTGCGAGTATAGCAAAGACGGCCGCGCCCCGCCAGAGGCGGGGCGCGGCTGACCAGCAGATTCGTAAGGTCTTTAGGTGCTGGCTTCTTCGGTTGGCGCTTCAGCTGCAGCGGCTTCGGCTTGCGGTGCTTCATCTAAGCTGACGCCGGCTAAGGCTGGGTCGCTGACGCGTTCACCTTCGGCCGTCGATAACCCGCGATCATCTTCCAGGGCTTTGACCGATAAGCCAAGACGGTGTTGGTCCGGTTCAATGGAGATAATTTTGAAATCGCGAACCTCATCAACCTTCAAGACTTCGGCTGGATTCTGAATTTGTTTCTTGGACAATTCAGAAATATGGGCCAGTCCGTGAATTTCCTCATCGAGTTCCACGAAGGCGCCGAACGGATTGAGTTTCAGGACTTTGCCTTTGACGGTTTGGCCGATTTGGTATTTCTCAACCGCCGTTTTCCAGGGATCATCTTTGAGCTGTTTGAGCGACAGGGAGATCTTGGTGCCTTCGATACCGATAATTTTGGCTTTAACCGTATCGCCAACTTTGACGATATCGCGCGGATTCTCAACCCGCTGCCAGGCTAACTCAGAAATGTGAATTAAGCCTTCCAGGTGCTCGCCAAATTCCACGAACGCGCCGAAATCAACCACCCCGGTGACTTGGCCTTCAATCGTGTCGCCAACATTGTAGCCGGCTACGATTTGGGCGTGTTCCTTGGCCCAGGCGGCCTTTTCCGAAACAATCAGTTTGCCTTCGGCCTCGTTGACGTCAAGCACTTTGACGCGCAGCGTCTGGTTGATGAATTTTTGTAGCAGTTCTAAGATCCGTCCCTTATCACCACCCTCAACCCGAGGATAGTGTTCGGGCGTTAATTGCGAGACCGGCAAGAAGCCTTCAATCCGGCCAACCATGACCATAATGCCGCCGCGGTTTGCGTCGGTCACCGTGACATCAATCACTTCACCCGAGTTCATTAGGCGAGTCAGCTCATCCCAGGCCTTCTGGTGTCCGGCCGAACGGAAGGAAAGTTCCATTTGACCTTGCTCATTTTCAAGTTCCAGGACGGTAGCCTGGACCCGATCACCAACTTTTAATTCAGAATATTCGCCGGATTCGTCGTAGAGTTCACGACCTCGGACAATGCCGGTAGTTAGGCCGTCAATATCAACGTGCGCTTCATTTTTTGAAACGCTTAAAATCGTGCCTTGCACAATCTCACCGACCGCCGGTAGCTTCGGTAAAGAGGCGTCGGCTAATAGACGCTCCATTTCATTTATCGGGGTCTGCGTAGCAGTAGCCATATAATCATTGTTTACCCTTCAAACCATCGAGTTCGAAAGTCCGGGCGACGCCGGGGCGCTCGGGTGAAAAACGGCGTTTTCTTCGTCAATCAATACGCCGGTCACTCTAGCGGAAAACCGAGATATTTGCAAGTCCCGGCAATTGACGGTATCGGATTGCCCTGCTGTAATAGGGTTATGGGGGCATCGCGATCAATTCCCAGTCGACGCATGAGCGTCCGGTCACCGGGCGGCAGCTTGGGGCATTCAAGCTCGCCGGAGCATCGAAGTTTTCATCTGAGCCGGCCTGAGAAGAAGGCTTTTACGCAATCGGCTTTTGAAAAATATCAGCCGCAAGAATATCAGCAGCATGCCAAGCAACATTCTCCGGCCGACGTCCAAGACGCCGATCGGGAGTTTTATTTACGGCAAGTGCAGGGCGGTCGAACGCTTGAAACCCGCGAGGACGTAGAAAAATTTGCCCGCGGTTTTCTGAAGGACGCGCACGCCGAAGGTGCGCGCTTACGCGGTGGTCTGAATACAGAACGTCGGGAGTATGAGCAGGCTAAACAACTGGCCAAAGAATACTTGAAAAAACATACCGACCAGCCCGATCCCCATAAAGTTCATCACTCAATAATGACCGCCATGCGCGACCGCCTCGGTATTCAACATGGTCCCGCCCCGGCCGCTGAATTCAAACCCGCCTGGCAAGCGCCCGAACCGCTTGGCCTTGATACATCGCCGGCGACACCCGAACCGACCGGAGGGAGTCCGGCCACCCCAGTATTTAATCCAGCCTCGCAAGCCTTTATCGGCGGACGCTTAGGTCAGGTCAGCAAACCGGCGGCCCCGGCTTCCACCGCAGTCCCGGCCAATCAACCCCCGCCGGAGCCGCCGTCACCGACCCCGGCCGCCCCCGCTCCGACGCCAAACAACGACCCGGCCATCCCCGATCCGGATGACGCGCAAGCGCTCCCAATTTAGGCCGTTTTTTGCCCGCCGCAGCCATTGCCAGATAGGCGGTTTTCTGCTAAACTCAGGGCATTCTCGATTGATATCGAACGCAGTCTTCGTATGATTATTTCTTCACTTGGCGATGCCGGAATTCGCCTCCAAACCAAAGAAGCCGTGGTCGTGATTGACCCCCCGGCCGCCAGCACCGGTCTCAAGGTTAGTCGTTCCAGTGCCGATATCGTCGCCCAAACGCAAGTTGAGCGACGTGATCTCAGCAACGTCACTTCTCCGGGACTGGTTATCACCACGCCGGGCGAGTACGAATTGAAACAAGTGTTTATTTACGGTTTGGCGCTGGCGTCTGATCCCGGAAAAATTCATTTCCGGATTGAGGCTGAAGGGTTAAGCCTTGGACACTTGGGCGATCTAACCGGCAACTTGCAAAATGGCGAACTTGAGGCGCTTGAGGGGGTTGATATATTGTTTGTACCAATCGGCGGAAAAGATACGCTCAGCGCTGAAGCCGCGGCTAAGCTTATTAGCCAAATCGAACCGCGCGTGGTTGTTCCAATACAATATAAAATAACCGGCCTGAAGATTGCTTATGATGATGTGGCTGGATTTTTGAAGGAAATGGGTTCGAAGGATGTGCAACCGGAAGCCAAGTGGAAAATCGCGAAAAAAGATTTACCGGCCGAAGAAACCCAAGTAGTTTTATTGTCCGCATGAGTCCGTCCACAGCCAATCGAAAAAGAACTCCGGGCACACGCGTGCCCGTTCGGGTCGTATCCGGAAAACAGGCCGCCCCGGCCCCATCCGCTCCGCCCGCTCCGGAGGCCACCAAACCGGCAAACACAAAACCCGCCCCAACGCCGTCCGGCTCACCACGCAAACCGGTCCAGCAGCTTCCGGTCGAGCACCGCAAGCGGCTGATGTGGGGGATTGTCGCCGGGCTGATGCTATTCGTGGTCTTTGGTTGGGCCATGAGTCTCGGGCACGTGCTGCGACAGGACGGGAAACAACCCTCCTTGGTGACACAACTGACCGACCTCTTTAAAACCTTTCAATTGCCTTCAGCCAAGGCTGAGCCGCGTTCTCCAGAAATCAAACAGCTTGATCAGCAAGTTTTTCCGCAATTTCAACAGTAACCTATGGCCGATAAACAACCCGCTCCGACGAATCCGATTGGAAAAATAGAGGTCCGCCCGATTGTCACCGAGATGCAGGAGTCGTACCTCGATTACGCCATGAGCGTGATCGTGGCCCGCGCCCTGCCGGATGTTCGCGACGGATTAAAACCGGTCCACCGCCGCATCTTGTACGCCATGTGGGATATTGGTCTGCGGCCGGGATCGAAATATCGAAAATCTGCCACCGTGGTCGGTGAAGTGCTCGGGAAATACCATCCGCACGGGGACGTCGCCGTCTATGATTCGATGGTGCGCATGGCCCAAGAGTTCGCCATGCGGTATCCGCTGGTTGACGGCCAAGGGAACTTTGGTTCGATGGACGGCGACAGTCCGGCGGCCATGCGGTATACCGAGGCGCGACTCGGACGCATCGCGGCGGAAATGCTGACGGATATTGAAAAAGACACGGTTGATTTCGTCCCCAACTACGACGGTTCGCACAAAGAACCGCGCGTTTTGCCGGCCAAGTTGCCGAACTTACTCCTGAACGGGACCGTCGGCATCGCCGTCGGCATGGCCACCAATATCCCTCCGCACAACCTGACCGAGTTGGTTGATGCCGCGACGCACTTAATCGATCACCCGAATGCATCGATCGATGATTTAGCGGCGATTGTGACCGGTCCGGATTTTCCGACCGGCGGCGTAATCTATAACCTGCAGGATATCAAGACCGCCTACGCCACCGGGAAAGGCGCCATCGTGATGCGCGCCAAGACTGAAATCGTTGAGGCTAAGGGCAGCGCCTTCAATATCATTGTGACCGAAATTCCGTATCAGGTGAATAAGGCCACCTTACTTGAGCAAATCGCCAATGCGGTCCGCGATAAAAAAATTGACGGCATCAAAGATCTCCGCGATGAGTCGAATAAAGAAGGTGTTCGCATCGTAATTGAGCTCAAGAAGGACGCGTATCCGAAGAAAGTTTTGAATCGCCTATTTACGCTGACCCAGCTGCAAGAAACCTTCCATGTCAACATGTTGGCGCTGGTGGACGGCATTCAGCCGCGCGTGCTGACGCTGAAAATGGTGCTTGAAGAATATATCAAACACCGTCAGTCAGTGGTTCGCCGCCGAGCGGAATACGAACTCCGGGGCGCTAAAGACCGCGACCATATTTTGAAGGGCTTGCTGATTGCCTTGGCGCATATTCAGGAAGTTATCCGCACCATTCAGAAGTCGAAGGACAAAGATGAGGCCAAGGCCAATTTGATCAAGAAGTTTAAATTAACCGACCCGCAAGCCACGGCGATTCTGGAAATGCGTCTGCAACAGTTGGCCAACCTGGAGCGTCTCAAAATTGAACAAGAACACAAGGAAAAATTGGCGCTGATCAAGGAGCTTGAAGCTCTGTTGGCTTCACCCAAGAAAATTTTAGGGGTCATTAAAGACGAACTGGCCGAAATCAAAGCCAAGCACGGCGATGCACGCAAGACCGAAATCGTACCGGGCGCGGTTGGCTCCTTTACGCAAGAAGATTTAATTCCCAATGAGTCGACGATCGTGGTCATCACCCGCGATGGCTATATTAAACGCGTCGCACCGGATCAATTCAAGAGCCAGGGTCGGGGCGGCAAAGGCGTGATTGGCTTGACCACGAAAGAAGAAGATATGGTGGCACATTTCTTGGCGACCACCACCCATGCCGACATGTTGTTCTTCACCAACCGAGGCCGAGTTTTCCAATTGAAGGCGTACGACGTGCCGGTTGCCTCTCGCACCTCCAAGGGTCAGGCGATTGTGAACTTTCTGCAACTGCCGGGGGAAGAGAAGGTCAACGTGGTACTCTCCAACGCCGACTTAAAATCCTATAAATTCTTGGTGATGGTCACCAAAGCCGGGGTGATTAAAAAAGTCACGACTGATGCATTCAAAAATGTTCGTCGAAACGGATTGCTGGCGATCAAGCTCAAGGCCGGTGATTCATTGCGCTGGGTAAAACCTTCCAGTGGCAAAGATGACATTGAACTGATTAGCTCAAACGGACAGTCGATCCGCTTCAAAGAGTCCGGCATTCGCCCGATGGGTCGCGGCGCCAGCGGCGTCCGCGGAATGCGGCTTAAATCCGGCGATGAGATTGCCGGCATGGACCTGGTAACTGATGGGAAAGCGGAGGCCAACGAGCAGTTATTGGTCGTGATGGCAAACGGGTTCGGCAAGCGCACCCCGCTGAAAGAATACAAGGTTCAGGGCCGCGGCGGATCCGGAATTCGGACCGCGAAAATCACTGACAAGACCGGCAAAGCGGTGGCGGGCTTCATCGTCAACGCCAAGCTTGAACAAAACGATATTATTATCATCTCGAACAAGGGTCAGGTTATTCGGACGCCACTAAAATCCGTTTCGGTGCTTGGTCGCGACACGCAAGGCGTAAGAATTATGCGGTTTAATAACGTCAATGATAAAGTTGCCTCGGTAGCGTTCGTGTAAACGTAACGCGACGAAGCGCCGCTATGGCGTATCCCGGCGGCAGAAATTCCAGGGCTGGTAAACCCGAGAAATATACGCAATACTGGGGTTATTATCCGAACCAAGTTCGCATAATAACCAGTTGTACGAAATTGACTTTTTCCTTTAAACTGGAAATTAACTACTTAGTATATTCAACAAATCTGTGGATCAACTTCCTGTAGTTCAGGCTCAAAATAATAGCTCCAATTGGTTTAAACGCTGGTGGTGGATTTTCCCTGTATTTTCGGGGCTCGTTTATGGCCTGTGGCTGGTCCTCGCTAAGATGCTCTATTGGAACATTGCCAGAAAGTGGAATTTTCTCGCAGCTGGTTTGGCAATTTTCGTTGGGCTACTTTCTGTGCTCTTTTGGCGACGCGGCATTACGGGAAAAATTATAACCCTACTGACCATCACAACAATTGGTTTTTTCTCGTACATAGTTATTGGAGCCGCCCGACCAGCTATCTATGAAAAAGCTTACACTTTCCATCTCCAGAAGTATTGTCGATTCAAACTTGTGCCCAAGATAATGATTGTATAGAAATATTTCAAGTCCTTCCGCGATAATTGAAAGTATGAAACCGTATGGTGATCCTCGACTTCAAGCTATAACATACAATGTGCCGACGTCATCAACGTTTAATGTCAATTACTCCTGGGGCAGCCGGGAGGTAACGCGTTCAGGGTCGGTTCGACGAGTTTGTGTATCAAAAGAGTACTACCAAACCAATAAACAAGAATACTACCTCTGGACAGGCATACAAGAGTATGAATCTGCGGCATCGTGTAGTTGCGTCGCTCAGCGATGTGCGAATACCAAGTATGTGATTGGTGAATACCCAGAAACCCCAACAGAAAATCCTACAGGAACAATTACGAAAACACCGCAGCCCGCCAAAGTAATAGACTCAAAACCCCCTTCGACACCAATTGGTGACCAAGGCCCAACGATCAACGATGTCCAAGTTAGCTACAATGCTACCCAGGCCACTATTTTATCGGTAACTGTAAGAAGCAGACGGCATCGTAAACTACGGATCGAGTACTAACTATGGCTCATTTATTAGTAAAAGGAATACACTACTAACCATTCCATTAGCTTTGACGCATATCAAGGACAAACGTATCACTACGCGATCCGCAGTTGCCTTCCTCTGACCTCCACAACATGCACCAGCACCGGCGATGGTGTTTTCAGTATCCAATAAAGGAAAAGCGAGCACCGTACAACAGCGCGTATACGCCATCCTTCTCTCGCTTAGGCGGTAATGATATTATACCGCCACGCTCGTTCCGGACGGCGTATGACGCGCGAACGTTAAGTGAAATTGAGGATTTGTCCAAAAAATATATAAGGGCAAAAAATTATTTAATAACTAGATAAACATGAAAGACCATTACGATAGTTTTTATAAGAAAAGTTCAGAAAAATTTAAAAAATACGAGTTTCATGGACATGGCAAATTGGTTACTGGGGAAAAACCAAATTTTTTTGAGTATCTTAAAAAGTTTGGAAATAAAAATTTTAAAGTATTAGATTTAGGATGTGGCTCTGGCGAACTAACACTCAAACTTTCTCCGTTTTTTAAGGAAATTGTTGGCATAGACCCTTTTGATGATTATATAAAATCGGCAGAAAATTTGAAAAGGACAATCAAAGTTGGAAATGTCATTTTTAAGGTAGCAGATGGAAAAAATTTACCTTTTGAAATACCGGCCGCCATTTTGATATTGTTTCAGCTCTAGAGGACCGCTTTCTGCCAACATTGATTTTATTAGAGAAAGTTTTCGTGTTTTAAAAAAGGGGGTGATAATTTATCCAAGAAACTATTGGCGAAAAGGATAAAATTGAACTCAAAAAAATTTTTGGAAGAGGGCAAAATTATCCCAATAGTGAAAAAAACAAAAATTCGTAATCAGTAAAAGAATTATTAGCACAATCCGGAATGAAACTCGTTGAATCAAAATATTTTAAATTTTATCAAGCTTATTCATCAATCAACGATGTTGTAGTAATTCTTGAAAGAGCCCCCATAATTCCAGATTTTGATAAAACAAAAGACAAAGCACATCTTGAAGAAATTGATAGGAAACTTAATGGTAGTGGTATAAAATTAAGTAGTCACAGATTATTTTGGGTAGCTGAAAAATAATTTTTTGCCCGATTTTAATAATGAAGAACAAATCCTCAAACTCAAGCCACGCTGCGCTCTCACTCCCTTCGTTCGTTCGGGGCGTATAACAAGGGATATACGGTTCAGCCCTCGGCTCGGGCTTCACCCAAATTTTTCTTCCACTTCGTTCCAGAAAAACTTCGTATATCCCTAACGTTATCGAAATGTTGCTATTGACGAATTAGTACCTTCGGTTCTAAGATCGCGTATTCGATCTTTCACAACGAAATATTCTTAGGGGGCGTACTAAAAAGGAGGTCATCGATGTTTCGTAGCTTTAAGGCCCTCATGGTAGGTACGTGGACTTGTGCACTTTCTTCTTGAATTTGGGGGTCTGCTGGAGTCCTGGGCTTAAGTTCCAAGCCAGTCAACACCTCGGCGATTCTCACTGGTACTTGTCTTGTGATCCTCGTCATTGTGGTTGTCATCATTGACTATTTGTAACCGCCAGACGACATGGTGTGCAAAATGCAACCCATCAAGACCCCTGACCCCCTTCGTCCTTTTTCCGAGGAGATGGTAACGACATCATTCTCGCCCCCTAAGAATATTTTCTCTATAAGAAACGCTGCGCAACACATCTGACAACAGCGCGTATACGAAATTGCGCGGGTGTCCGCTTCCCGCCTCCGTTTTACTTCGGCGGGCAAGCGCGGTAGTATACACCCGCGCAATGCGTATGACGCGCAAACGTTAGACGCCATAATATGAAAAGAACAACTCTAACTTCTGTCATAGTTCTTACACTGATAATTTTGTTTTTGGCCGTTCCAAAACCGTACTCACTCTCAACAAACGTAAAGTCGTGCGATAAGAAAAATTCAGCTGAACAAAATGTAAATTCTGCACCAACGGATACCAATACATTTTTTAGGGATTATATACCTACACCATCTCTCATTTATGTGGATGAAAGCTCGGGGTGGTGTGCCGGGATAATTTATCCGACAAATAAGGAAAGAGAGTTAGATGCTTTTAATAACAGTTGCAACATGGTAACAAAAGGTTGGGATTGTTTAGGAATTAAATTTTCTAAAAAAGAATCAATTGCTTTATAGCTTACATATTACGACGCCTAACAGCGCGTATACGCCCCGACCTTCGCCAAGGCTACGGCGGGCAGCATATGACGCGCAAACGTTAGACAAAAAACTCCCCCGAGCGCCTAAGCGTTCGGGGGATTGGTATCTTCACACTCGGATTCCTTCCAAACCTCTTGGGTTTGGCCGTAGATACCGGGAATCACCCAGAGTTGTCCGTCAAAAGCCGTAACAACGCGGGCAATATCGCCAGTCTCCTTGTGGCGAACCCAGCGTTGCCCGGTTGATCCCGAGCGCTTCTTTCGACGCGGCATAGCGGTACCTCCGTCCGTGGTCTCAAGACTGAACGGCGACCAAATTGCAATCGCCCGTTTGGTGCGACTTCGGCAAACACGCGTCAATTGACGAAACCGACTTCGAAAGCCCAGCGAATCGAGCTCGAGCAAAGCCGAATGCAACATTTCCCAACGAATCGTGATCGGTAACGGTCGATCCTCCCTGATACAGGCCTGTTCGTACTGGCTGCGTTGCCAGTAGAGTTCGATCACCAGCAGTAGCCGTTGCGTTTTGGCCACCAAATCTTCAAAGTCGTTGGGAGGTTGCGCCTGGGTCATGGCATACCTCCGAGGGTGGAAAGGGCTTGCCAGAGGGCAGATTCTCGGCTAGACTACGGCCAGATTCGCCCCTTGGCGTTCATTATCCATCAACCTAGCACTCATGGGACTTCCTGCCAAACGACGTACCAAACAGAGTAAGCGCGAACGAGCCGCCCACTTCGCCTTGAAACCGCAAGGTTTAACCACCTGCTCACACTGCAAGCGACGTATTCGACCGCACCGGGTCTGCCCGCATTGCGGGTATTATCAGGGCCGGGCCGTCGTCGCCAAGAAAACCAAGACTAAGTCGGCCGCGTAACGCACGACTATGTCCAACCGTCACCTGGCGCGCACCATTGCCATGCAAACACTCTACGAGTGGGATTTTAATGGTCGCAAACCGGTTGACGCCGTTGCCCTGCTCAAAGGCAATCAACACGAATTCGCCCCCGATTTTTCCGACGACGGTTTTTCTGAATCGTTGATTCGGGGTGTTTTTGATCACCTCGATGAAATCGACGCGATCATTACCAAGTACGCACCGGAATGGCCGCTCGAACAAATTACGATTGTTGATCGCAATATTTTACGGATCGGCGTTTTTGAACTGAAATTCTCACCGGATGTGCCCCCCAAAGTGGCTATCAACGAAGCGATTGAAGTGGCCAAAGGTTTTGGCGGCGAATCATCCGGAAAATTTGTGAACGGCGTCTTGGGAGCGATTTATCGAGATCAGCAGGCTCAGGCGCCAACTCCACCGACCACTCCGTCCGCATGAGCGCCCTGGAAGAACTTCAATCCGTCCTCGAACACACGTTCGCCAATCCCGATTTATTGCGGCAGGCGCTGGTCCATCGTTCCTACATAAATGAGCATCCGGATTTTGCGCTGGGACACAATGAGCGTCTGGAATATCTCGGCGACGCCGTGCTCGAACTGGTGGTCAGCGACTACCTCTATCATCATTTTCCAAATCCTGAGGGTGATTTAACCAATTGGCGGGCGAGTTTGGTCAATGCGAAAAGTTTATCCGGGGTGGCCAAAGCCATCGATATGGACCAATGGTTGATGTTGAGTCGGGGTGAGGCCAAAGAAAAAAATTCCAAAGCCCGACAGAATATTCACGCTAATGCGGTTGAGGCCATCATCGGCGCGCTCTATCTTGATGGCGGCATCAAGCCGGCCGAAACATTCATCGCCAAACATATCTTGAGCAAGTTGGAGGAAATTTTGGACAAGCAGCTGTATGTTGATCCGAAAAGCAAATTCCAGGAGATGAGTCAGGCCGCCCTGGGCATTACGCCGAGTTATAAAGTCTTACGCGAATGGGGGCCTGATCATGATAAGCATTTTTTGATGGGCGTCTACGTGGGTGAGGATGAAGTTGCAACCGGTGAAGGCGCCTCCAAACAAGAAGCACAAGTCAGTGCTGCCCTGAATGGGCTGAAGGCCCGGGGCTGGGTTTAAGCACATGGGCATTGAGCAGCTTTCTACCATCGTCAGCGGTATATTAATCATTGGCGGGTTAATCGCCATTGCCTTGCCGTTTGCGCCTTCGATTCCCAGCATTTGGTTCGGGATTTTTTTGTATGGTATCAGCCGCGGCTTCACCGAGGTCGACTCGCAATTCATGGTTATGATTACCGGCATCGCGATTGCCACCTTGGTACTTGATTACACGCTGAGTCGCAGCGGCGTCCAACGGCTGACGGCTGGGCCCTGGGGGGTGTTCGGAGCGGTGGTCGGAGGATTGGTCGGCGCGTTGTTTAATCCCATTATGACCTATGTGGTCGGGCCAATTTTGGGCGGTATCGTTTTTGAAATGCTGCGCGGCCGTGATCGAGTATTCAGTTATCAGTCCGGAAAATACACGATTGTAGCCTTCATGGGCGGAACTATAGTAAAATTAGTGGCGTCTATTATCATGATTGGCTTGTTCGTCCTTCGACTTCAGGGACGGGTGTAATTCTTCTCTATGTATCTCGCGCGCCTCGCAATTCAAGGGTTTAAATCGTTCGCCCATAACGCGCAACTTGATTTCCAAGCTGGCATTACGGCCATTGTCGGGCCAAACGGTTCCGGCAAATCAAATGTGGCGGAAGCCATTCGCTGGGCCCTGGGCGAACAAAGCGCCAAAGCCGTCCGCGCCAAGCGGAGTGATGATGTGATTTTCGCCGGTTCGGATAAAAAATCCCGGCTGGGGGTAGCCGAAGTCGCCCTGCATTTGAATAATGAGGATCAGCGCGCGCCAGTACCGTACAGCGAATTGGTGCTCACCCGCCGCGTCTATCGAGACGGAGAGGGTGAATACCTGATCAATCATCAACCGTCTCGACTCCAGGATATTCAGCTCCTGCTGGCCCAGGCCAACTTTGGCCAACGCACGTATTCGGTCATCGGCCAGGGCATGATCGATTCTTTTTTGCTTTCGAGTCCGCAAGAACGGAAGCATCTATTTGATGAGGCGGCCGGGGTCCGTCAATTCCAGCTCAAGAAGGAGCAGGCGATCTCAAAGCTCTCACACGCCAAGGAAAACCTGGCACAAGGTGAAGCAGTGATGGCCGAGATTGAACCGCGCCTTCGAAGTTTGACGCGACAAGTCAAACGTCTCGAACGGCGTGAAGAGGTTGAAAAAGAGCTTCAGGAAAAGCAACGCCTAGCGTTTGGATTACAATGGCAAACGCTTGACCATGAATTGCAAACGCTCCGTGATCAATTTACCGCCAGCGAAAAGCGTCGCCAAGAAATTGAGCATGAAACCCAAGCCATTCAAACCGAGTTAGAGACGATCGAACGTGAGCGTACGGGCTCCGAGGTTTTCGCGGAATTGCAGCAACGGTACAATAAAATTTTGGATCAAAAAAATGCCCAGGTGCAGGAACAGTCCGTCATCAAGGGAAAGCTGGAGTTAGCTATGAATGCGGCCGGTCAAGGCCAGACCGCCTTTCACCACCAACGCCTGCAGGAAATTAAACGCGGCTTGGGTCAGGTGATCGATGAGCTTGAACAGGTTACCCAAACCGAACACCGGGCCAGTGCCCAACTCCAACGCGAGCAAGAAGCAAAGCACCAATTGGACGAAGCTTTTCAGGGGCTGGAGGCCAAGCTGGCCGACATCAAGACGCCCCAGCCGGAAGTACTCAAGCGCCTCGGCCAGCGTTTTTCCGAATGGCACGAACGCCTGCAAGAATTACGCGAAGCCTTGGCGATTGATCAGCCCGACTTGGAAGACGTCCGGCGGTCGGCCGCGCGCCTGGAAGATGAGGTCGAGGAGCTAGCCGGAGATATTGAACAGTTGCAGCCGGAAGGTTTGGATGTAGTTGGTTTTCAAAAATCATTGATACAACTCAGCCAGCAACAGCAACAGGCGGTTGAACGCGTGGCGGCCAGTCAGGCCGAACTCCAGCGCGCCCTTGATCAACGGCAGCGTCTTGAAGCCGACCAACACCGGCAACAAGCCGAGCTGGAAAAACTCGAACAGGAAGCTTCGCTGGATGAATTGGCAAAAACAAATCCGGATGAAGCCTATGCGGCCTTAGCCAATCAAGCCAAGGTCATTGAAAAAAATATTTCTGACTTGGACCAGGCACTGGCCGAGGCCCGGAATCAGATAAATAATTTCAATTCCCAGGAAACGACCAAGAAGGATCGATTGTTTACTCTCCAAAAGTCGTTTCGGGATGCGCAACGCCAGCTCAATCTGGCCACCAGCAGCGCCAATGATTTACGGGTCGAGTTGGCCAAGGTTGAACAACGGGGCGAGGATTTAAAACGGGAGATTACTCAGGCTATGGGTGCCGAGGGGGTGGCAATGGTGACCATGGCGGCCAAAGAACAGCTGGCTGGCGATCCGGTCATGCTGGCTGAAGACATCGGGCACCTGCGGCGGCAGTTACAACTGATCGGCGGCATCGATGATCAAACCACTCACGAATATAAAGAGACGCAGGAGCGCTGGGATTTCTTGAGTAACCAGGCCGATGATTTGCGTCGGGCGATTCAATCGCTTGAGTCCGCCATCCACGATCTCGAGTCAACGATCAAACAGCGTTTTGATAAAGCCTTCAAAAAAATCAATCAAGAGTTTCACCAGTACTTCCGAACGCTGTTCAGCGGCGGTAAGGCGGAACTGGTGCTGCTGCAAGAAGTTGTGCAGCCTGAATCGGCTGATCAAGATGATCAGGACGAGGATGATGAAGAAGAACCGGTGTCCGCCCGCTCAGCTCACGCCGGCGAAAAGGTGATTACCGGAATTGAAATTCGGGCTACCCCGCCCGGGAAAAAGCTCCAAAGCATTGCGATGCTGTCCGGCGGTGAAAAGGCCTTAACCTCGATTGCGCTCCTGTGCGCAATAATATCCAACAATCCGTCGCCGTTTGTGGTGCTGGATGAGGTCGACGCGGCGTTAGACGAGGCCAACAGCCAGCGCTTTGCGGCCATTCTCGAGCACTTGGCCAAGAAAACCCAGTTTATCGTCATCACCCACAACCGAGCCACCATGGAAAAGGCAAAAATCCTCTACGGCGTAACCATGGGTGATGATGGCGCATCGCAGGTCCTGTCGGTCAAAATGGAAGACGCGGAAGCCATTATCCAGCAGCACGGGAATCGGTAGATCCCTCAGGGTGCCACAACTCTCAGTATTGCGGTTGCGCCTATTTTTGATTGCCTGCGACTGGAGCAACCGGCGCAGCCGCATCATTGCCGGTTTTTCCCGGTATCGGATCGTCGTCTTCCGTCTCACCGGCAGTAACGCGCAAGACTTCTTCAACGCTGGTCACCCCTTTGCGGGCCTTGAGTATGCCATCTTCGCGCAAGGTGCGCATTTTCAACGTTTGGGTAGCGTAGGTATGAATATCCAGATAGCTGGCTCCGTCGGTAATCATTTCGCGGATTTTTTTATCGGGTACGAGGAGCTCAAAAATTCCGGTTCGGCCAAGGTATCCGGTATAGCCGCAAACTTCACAGCCGACTCCTTTCTTGAGACGGACCGTTTCGCTGACCGGAATGCCGAGTTGTTGCTTGAGCGGAATTGAGGCTTCATATTCTTCGGCGCAAGTCGTGCACAGAACCCGAATCAAGCGCTGCGCCATGACACCAATCGTAGCCGAGCCAATCAGCACTCGCTCAACGCCCATATCAACCAGTCGGGTAATGGCGCCAACCGAGTCGTTGGTGTGGAGTGTCGTTAAAACCAAATGCCCGGTTAAGGCCGCTCGTACGGAGATGCTGGCGGTTTCGGTATCACGGACTTCGCCGAGTAGGATAATGTCCGGGTCTTGGCGCAGTAGTGATCGGAGGCCGGCCGCAAAGTCTAGTCCTGCGTCTGGATCGACCTGCGTTTGGCGAATGAGGGGAAGTTGGTATTCAATCGGATCTTCCAGGGTCACGATATCCTTATCGGCGGTGTTGATCGTATTCAGCGTCGCGTACAGGGTGGTCGTTTTTCCGGAACCATTCGGGCCGGTCACAAACATGATGCCGTAGGGTTGATGGATAAGCTGATTATACTGCTCTAAAATATCCGGCTCGAATCCGAGCGAAGGGAGACCAAGCAAAATGTTGGTTTTGTTCAAAATTCGCAAGGTCACGTTCTCGCCGTAGATGGTCGGGAAAATTGATACTCGAATGTCGAGCTGTTTATTGTCGGTTTCGATTTGGAAACGCCCGTCCTGGGGTTTGCGACGTTCGGCAATGTTGAGATTCGACAGGACTTTAATTCGGGCTACCAACGGTTCGTGCAAACTAATCGGGTGAGTTTCCACTTCACGCAATACCCCGTCAATCCGGAATCGAATGCGGATTAAATCATTCTCCGGCTCGATATGGATGTCCGAAGCATTATTCAAAACCGCCAAACGAATCAGGTTGGTAACCAGCTTGACGATGATGCCTTCGGAGGACTCTGTCTGTTCGTTTTTCTTGGCCATGTTTGCCGCTTCAGTATACCAGGTTTGCTGGCGGCTCACCACTCTATTTTTCACCTCAGGGTAGCAGTCAGGCCGAGGTCCGGATATTTGACACGGTCACCTGTCCGTGGTACCGTGGCCGAGCTAATATATTTCACGCTTATGGTTGTTATTCGTCTCGCTCGCTTCGGCAAGAAAAGCCATCCGACCTTCCGGGTCATTGTTTCCGATAAACAGAAAGACACGAAAGGAACCTATCTGGAACAGCTCGGAACCTATAATCCACACACCCAGCCAGCCGCTTTGGATCTGAAGGAAGATCGCGTCAAGTACTGGTTGTCCGTTGGTGCTCAGCCATCCGATACCGTTCATAACTTGCTGGTAGAAAAAGGCTTGATCCAGGCTGACAAGCGCGTGATTGTTAAAGCGAAACCGGCGGCACCTGCCGAAGGTGAGGCCGCGCCAGCGTCAGAAACCCCGACGCCGGCCGAGCCAAAAGCTGAAACTTCCGCGCCGGAAGCGTCGCCGGAAAAGGCGGCCGTTGAATCCGAGAAATCGGCTTAACCTCAATTCCACTCCAACCCGCCGAGCCTGGCTTCGGCGGGTTGCTTGTTGGGCGGAAAACTAGAGTTGACACCGCTAATAGCAATGCTATGCTAGCGGCGTACCGCAATTGATCGACTTCCCTTGTCGAGTTGTCCGATCGAGCGGGATCATTCACAAAGAAACGTTATGGAGAACGATCAAGCATTTGTTGAATACGTTGTGAAAGCCATGGTCGATCGGCCGGAAGACGTCTCAACGGACCGAACGGTTGACGAAATGGGCGTGCTGATCACCCTCAAGGTGAATCCGCAAGACCTCGGCCAAATCATCGGCCGCCAAGGCCAAACGGCCAAAGCGCTCCGGACCTTGCTCCGCGTTGTCGGTGCCAAGCACCACGCGCGAGTCAACCTCAAGATTTACGAACCGGAAGGGTATCGTAAGCACGGTGGAGATCGACCGATGGAACAGCCCCAGGCAGAAGCCCCGGCTGAAAACATTCCGGACGCCGACGAGCTGAAGATCTAAACTCGAATTCAAATCCATTAACCATGTCATTCGCGAATGACATGGTTTTTGGTATACTGCTGGCATGCGTTTCGACTTCTCCGGCGAAGCCGGATCCGGCTTCGCCGGGCTTACACTGATATACAATGGTGCGTTTTGATTTCTTAACAATATTTCCAGAAATATTTACCTCGTATCTCAACGAGAGTATTTTGCGGCGAGCGCAAAAAAAGAAAAAAGTGTCTTTTTATTTCCATGACCTCCGAGATTTTACCACTGACAAACATCGCACCGTTGATGACCGAACATATGGCGGCGGGGTGGGTATGCTTATGAAGGTAGAACCAATCTTTACAGCGCTAAAAGCGCTTCCAAAAAATAAACGGCGCCGGGTGCTGTTAATGTCGGCCAAGGGGAAGACCTTTACGCAGGCAGATGCCAAACGACTCTCGAAATATACACAGATGGTAATTGTTTGTCCGCGCTACGAAGGGGTTGACGAACGGGTATTGAACTATGTCGATGAAGAGGTTTCGATTGGGAACTACGTGCTGACCGGCGGGGAATTGCCAGCCATGGTGGTGGCCGATGCGATTACCCGATTACTCCCGGGCGTCCTGGGAAAAGACGAATCGTCGGTGGATGAATCGCATACACAAGCTGGGGTAGTTGAGTATCCGCAATATACGCGGCCGGAAGTCTTCAAGCACAAGCGTGTCCCGAAAGATTTGCTTAGTGGTAACCATAAAAACATCGCCACCTGGCGAAAAAGAATGAAACGTTATCGATCATGAATACAGAAATTGAAGCTAAATGGCTCGACATTGATTCAAAAAAATTTCGTGAAAAATTAAACGAAGTTGGCGCCACTCTTGTCCATGCAGAAGTTTTAATGCGAAGAAAGAACTTTGATTATCCGGATAAGAGGCTAATGAAAGTTGGTGGGTGGATACGTGTTCGAGATGAAGGTGATAAAATAACACTAAGCTATAAACAGCTTAATGACCGTTCTTTGCATGGCACTCAAGAGGTTGAAGTGACCGTTGATAATTTCAATCGTACTTGCGAGCTACTCACTGATATAGGACTTGAGGCCTATACCTATCAGGAAACGAAGCGAGAGTCTTGGGAGTTGAGCGGCGCGGATATTACAATTGACACCTGGCCTTGGATTCCAACTTTTGTCGAAATAGAAGGTTCATCAGAAAAATTGGTACACACGGTGGCGGGTAAATTAGATTTAAACTGGGAAAGAGCTGTTCATGGAAGCGTCGAGACTGTCTACCAAAAACATTATGACTTTACTGAGGAAGAGATTGATGGGTGGTCTGAAATAACCTTTATCTCTCCACCAACCTGGTTACTTAATAAAAAAATATTATAAAAAATTACTACCCTTTTTATTGGCCTTGTTACTTGTGGCGCCAATTACGGTTTACGCCCAAACCGCCTCGACCTTTAGCATCGAGTCGGTCGGACAACAAATCGGGCTTGGCAGCGCGGACGCCAAAACCACCGCCATTAATATTATTCGCTGGGTCCTCGGAATACCGACTTTAGTGGCGGTCGTGATGATTATCTTCAGCGGATTTATTGCGGCCACTTCCGCCGACGCTGATCGAGCGGCCACCGCCAAGCGGGTGATTACCGGCGCCGTGATTGGCTTAATTATTGTCTTGCTGGCCTGGGCGGTTGTGCTCTTTGTAGCCAACACCACCGCCAACGTTACCCAGCCCTAAACAGCCCGTTTTTCGCCGCCAAACCGTCCACAGTATGTGGACGGCTCAAGGGCTTGACAATCAATCAAGATCCTTTATAGTACACGGGCTAGGTACTAGGTCCTTAAGTCTATCTCGTCCTGCGAGGTAAGAAGGGAAACCACTATCGGCTATCTTTAAGCCAAAAAACGCGCTCTTTCAGATCATAAAAACAGTGAGGTTTTGCCGGGAACAAATTCGAGAATTTCCTGCCCAGACCTCTCTGTTTTTGTTTCGCGCTTGTGGCAGACCACACGTTACCGCAAGCCGGAATTCAGAGCCGCACCTTTCAACCCGATACGCCCCCGAGCGATAGCGAGGAATGGCGGACAAGATCAGTCGGGTCCGAAGTCGCGAGCGTCAAACTTGTTTTGCGCGCAGCGACGAGGATCGACTCCCTTGGCGGGAAGAGAGGGGTCGGAAGAGAAACCGAAGCGGTTTCTCTCCGAGCCGATTTGACAACCGGAACGTGGTAAGAAGTATGTTCCATATCCGAGCGTAAGCAAGGATTGGGATTCCGTGTGGCACATGCATAATGTGTCATACGATACGTCAATAATTTGAGACCGTGGCTACTGCGGATAATCAGTAGTAATTCAAAGAGCTATCCCTGTGCCGCAAGGTGCGGGGGCGAACTCATCTTTAATGAGAGTTTGATCCTGGCTCAGGATGAACGCTGGCGGCGTGGCTAAGGCATGCAAGTCGAACGAACTGCTTCGGTAGCATATGACACGAGTGGCAAACGGGTGAGTAACACGTTGGTAACCTACCCCGAAGTCAGGCATAACCCGTCGAAAGATCGGGCTAATACCCGATGTGATCTGCGGTACTTGCCATTCGCATGTAAAGATTTATCGCTTCGGGAGGGGCCTATGGTCCTATCAGCTTGTTGGTGAGGTAATGGCTCACCAAGGCTATGACGGGTAGGGGGGGTGAGAGCGTGACCCCCCTCACTGGGACTGAGACACTGCCCAGACTCCTACGGGAGGCTGCAGTCGAGAATATTCCGCAATGGACGAAAGTCTGACGGAGCGACGCCGCGTGCTGGAAGAAGCCCTTCGGGGTGTAAACAGCTTTTATGAGGGAAGAATTCATGACGGTACCTAAGGAATAAGAGGCTGCTAACTCCGTGCCAGCAGCAGCGGTAATACAGAGGCCTCAAGCGTTATCCGGATTTATTGGGCGTAAAGGGTCCGTAGGCGGCTTTGTAAGTCATTTGTTAAATCCTGGGGCTCAACCGTCGAGACTGCAGATGAAACGGTAAGACTAGAGGATGGGAGAGGTAAGCGGAACTATGGTGTAGGGGTGAAATCCGTTGATATCATAGGAACACCAAAGGCGAAGGCAGCTTACTGGAACATTTCTGACGCTGAGGGACGAAAGCGTGGGTAGCGAAAGGGATTAGATACCCCAGTAGTCCACGCCGTAAACGATGAATGCTAGGTATTGGGAGTATCGACCCTCTCAGTGTCGTTCAAGCTAACGCGTTAAGCATTCCGCCTGGGGAGTACGACCGCAAGGTTAAAACTCAAAGGAATAGACGGGGACCCGCACAAGCGGTGGAGCATGTGGTTTAATTCGACGATAAGCGAGGAACCTTACCAGGGCTTGACATCTAGCTGCAAGCTCCCAGAAACGGAGGAAGCCTTCGAGGGTGCTAGACAGGTGCTGCATGGTTGTCGTCAGCTCGTGGCGTGAGATGTTCCGTTAAGTCGGGTAACGAGCGCAACCCTTGTCGCGTGTTAAATTATTCACGCGAGACTGCCCGCGATAAGCGCGGAGGAAGGTGGGGATGACGTCAAATCAGCATGGCCCTTGACGCCCTGGGCTACACACGTGCTACAATGGCCGGTACAAAGGGTCGCCAAGCCGCAAGGTGGAGCTAATCCCATCAAACCTGGCCTCAGTTCGGATTGGAGGCTGCAACTCGCCTTCATGAAGCTGGAATCGCTAGTAATCGCGGATCAGCCACGGCGCGGTGAATACGTTCTCGGGCTCTTGTACTCACCGCCCGTCAAGTCAAGAGAGTCGGAAATACCCGAAGGCTCCTCTTAGGAGGGACTAAGGTAGGATTCGGTGATAGGGACTAAGTCGTAACAAGGCATCCGTAGCGGAAGCTGTGGATGGATCACCTCCTTTCTAGGGAGTACCTACTTGTCATTCCGGACTTGTTCCGGAATCTGACACAAGGTCGCGTCTGTACTCGGTGTACAAGAAGACGCATAAGACCCTTCCCGAGCTCAGCTCGGTCAGGGCAAGCCTAGATGGTCGCGTTTCCCTTTCGACCACTCACATATGTGTGGTTGACAGAGGAGACTTTACCTCGGAATCGCGTAAGCGATATCCAAGGTTAGGTACCGTGAACCGGTACATACAACGGACCCAGACCGAATCTGGGAAAGCCTCAAATTTTTGGCCGCTTCTTACCACATTCAGGTTTTCAAAAAAACCGCCTTGCAGTCGCAGGGCGGGTTTGAGCTTGACTGACCAGGCGCCTTACGTCGGCGCCGCTTCCGTTTCGTAGTACACCCGTACATCGATACTCCCGGTGAGATCGAGTCCGGCGTCTGCGAGCCGCTGGCGAGCCTGGTTGTTCAGGTTTTCCAACAATCGGTCTTCGCCAGCTGACCAGCCGGCTGCTTCAAGCTGCTCGGCCTGAGCACGGTTGAGGTGGTGCCGAACTTCCGCTGATCCATTGCGTATCACGATGACGTCTTCATGGCCATTGGCCAGGACGTCAAAGGCGGCTTCCATGAATACATGGTTGAGCGCCTGCGTCAGCGAGGCCAGGCTGTCCGCCTGGATTTCACTCGGGTGAGTAAATTGCTTTTCGTTTTCCATAGCTACCACCTCCGGTCTGGAATGAGGAACGATTCGACCTTTCCTCAAGTATAGCACCAACGCGGCGGCTGCCTAGCCGGGTTGGCAGTACCGGGGAGCGGGTGTATACTGTCTATAGATGTTGAATGTACGCCTAATTTCAACCAACGCCCGGGCTGACGGGCGGTTTTGTCATTAAATCGAATACGCTCTATGCGCAAAACCTCATTAATTCTCGGAACAGCCGCGCTGTTGTTACTTGGCGCCGCTTGTACCAAAACCGTCAACACGAATCAAACCACGAATGATGACCACGCGATGGAAGATTCGAATGGGAATACGAATCAGGCTATGGAAAACCAAAATAGTAATTCAGCGGTCAAGTCGGAGGACAATACCAACGTCATGCATGATGAAGAGATGATGAATGATACCACCAAGCGCAATGCCAACGAATCCGACGATGCTGCGGTGGTTACTTCGAACGGAAGTCTAACGGTTACCAAACCGGAAAAAGACGCGGATGTTGAATCGCCGTTTGCGGTGGAAGGAAAATCATCCGCCACCACGGTCTATGTTCGACTAAAGAGCGCGTCGGGCAAGGAGTTGTTTACCGTACCAGTGACGGTTCGCGATGGCGCGTACCATGTGAATCTCACCTACCAGGTAACCAACACCACCAACGGCGTGGTTGAAGTTTTTGAGAAGGACGCGTCCGGTAACGAAACCTTGCTGACCAGCGTCACGATCACCCTCAAGACGGAAAGCAGCGATACCACAAATTCTAACGACAACGAAAATAGCAATTCGAACGACAATACCAATAGTGACGATTCTGGGAGCGACAGCTAACCCTCGTTAAAGGAACCAGTAAAGCCTTGCTCATCACCCCCGCCGGATGCCGGCGGCCGGTGTTGGGCTTGCCTAATCATTCGCGGTCTGATATTCTACGCACGCTCTGTAAACAACTTTCGGTTTGTGGGCGATTAGCTCAGGTGGTTAGAGCGCGTCACTGATAATGACGAGGTCCGAGGTTCGAATCCTCGATCGCCCACCAACGGGAAGTTGTTTGTTGTTTTTGCTCAGGTGGGTCACGCTCACCGGTTATGTAGTGATAATTGCGCGCCTGTCCCGTAGGCGAGTGCAGTGAGTCGTACGGGGTCACTGATAATGACGAGGTCCGAGGTTCGAATCCTCGATCGCCCACCAACGGCTTTCTTGTTTTAGCTCAGGCGATTTGGTAGACAACGCAGGTCCACAACATGGTGTTTTTCTGAAAACACGCGCTTTATTATATTCATACGGGTGGTTATTTTTTTAGCCGCATTTGTTTTAATTTATGTTTGTGAAGAATTTTTTACGGTGAGAAAATAAAAATTGTTTCAAAATAAATTTTTAGGAGGTTTTCGCCGGTAATAATTTGTAAAAAATCATTGTTGCGTGTGGAAAAACGTGGTAAACTACATGCGCTGTTGCTGTGGATAACAATTTTCCTTCATAATTTGCTTGTCAATCAAACACGTCGTAAAACTACGACGTAACCAGAAAGGAGGTGTGTGTTCATGGCGAAACGACGAAAGGCTGCCAAAAAGGCGACCAAGAAACGAACCACCAAGCGGACGACGAAGAAGAAAACAACCAAGCGCAAAGCTTCGAAGAAGCGCCGCTAGGATTTCGAGCTTCGAAAACAACTAACCTGTCTATGCGACGGGTTAGTTTGTTTTTTATGTTCGGTGCGTTACGAAATTCTTTCCCGTTGTCCCAGCCAGGGCAGCGTCAACAGAAATAAAAATTCCAGGGATAGGTCATTCTTAAAATATGGTGTGTCAACTAGTCCATGAACCAGCACGACCAGCAGCGCGGCGGTGCTGAGCAACGCGTACATACGATCCGTCTGAGTGGCCCAGCCCCCTCGCCAACGTCGCCAAGCCAGCCAGCAGCCGGTCAGCCAAACCACTAGTCCTAAAAGACCGGTTTCGAGCCAAAGTGCCAGGTACAGATTATGCGGTTGCGAGACCAACCACTCAAGCGGCGGGAAATAATGGTGCGGCAGTTCTTCACGATAGGCTGGTTCAAAGTTGTTGGGTCCGATGCCAGTTAGCGGATGCTGGCGGACCAGGGCCCAGGAGGTTGCCCAGATTTGTTCCCGAACTGATCCAGATGAACGGCTGTTGAGATTGAAGCGTTGGGACAATTTTCCGGTTACTCCCAAAAGGCCGAGAACCAGCATCGCCGCGCCGATTGCCATCCAGGCACTTCTTTTTTTCCAGACTTGATTCGGCCAATGCCACCACAACAGTGTGAGTCCGGCCGTCACCGCCAGGTAGCCACCGAGCGATTGGGTTAACAGGAGTCCTAAACCGATCAGGCCAGAAATAATCCACCAACGGTAACCGGCGAAAAGTTTCTGGGTTAACGCTCCGACGCTGAACACAAAAAGTGGTCCGAGGTAGAGCGCGGCATAATTTGCTACCGGCGCGAACCATGAACTCAACCGCCCCTCTTGAAGGGTGCTTCGAAACCATATCAGTTGACCCAAGCCCACGATAGCCACGCCCGCACCGCTGACCAATGCGGCTTGGACAATCCAGGCCCGGTCTCGGGCTGTCTGAATTACTATTCGCAGCAGGGCGGCAAAGAGTAGCGGATCAACCAACCAGGCTTTGACCGCGCCCAGGCTGGCCTGACGATCGGCGGCGAAGCCGGTGGCAATCCCCCAGGCCACAATCCAAAGACTAAGTAACAACCAGGCACTCCGTGAAAGCGGCGGCCAATACCAAGTCTGGCGTTTGGCCAAAATCGCCAGCAGAATTCCCGCCGCCGCTCCATACACCGAAAGCTCCAGCGCCGTGGTTGGAATTCCGGCCAGCACCGTCCGAAGCAAATAACTTGGCCAAGCCAAGATCAACGCTCCCAGGCCCCAGCGAGGCCGCCAAAAGCTCAGTAGCGTGATAATCGCAACTAGCAAAACTATGACCATAGCGGCGTTCGTTGGGCTCGCACCATGATGACGGCGGCCAAAAGTATCCAAAGTACCTGCATGATATGCGGGTAAAGAAGGCTGTTGACGAATTGGCTGTGCAGAAAGAGCCCCAGTAGACCAGCCAACATGCCTAGTCCAAACCCTCGCCAGATGGGATCAAGCTGCTGATCCTTCCAGGTCCGCCAACATTCACGCAGCATGGCGATAAACAGCCAGATATAGGTCAGGATACCAAAGATACCGGTCGTAACCCACACGGTGAGGAAACTTGAATCCGACCCGCTGGCCGAATGCTCCTGAACCGTATCGACATAGCCTCGATCGACCTGGACAATTGGATAGAGATTATACCCAACGCCAATCCACCAGTGTTTTTGAATAACCTCCCAGGCGTTGTGCCAAGAAACAAGTCGAAGTTTGGCAGTTTCATCCACCGTTCGAATGCCAATCACCCGCTGATTCACGCGCGGCACGAAGGCGACAATGCTCATGGCTGTAAGCAGGCCGATCAGGAATAGCCAGCGCGATTTGATGAGGGTCACAATCCCGGCGCCAACCGCTAAGGCAACGTAACCGCTGCGTGAGAAGGTGAAGACGATTGCCACCGACATAATGGTGATCGCTAGCCACCACCAACGGGCGCGAATAAACGATTGCGAGAGGGCGATAGCCAGGCAGATGGTTGTTAAGAAGGCCAGATAGCCGCCGAGAAAATTTGGATCGAACCAGGTGGAAAGCAGGCGCCCAACGTGCGGGTCCCACCCCGCTGGTACCATAAAGGAAAAATCCGGAAAAATCCGCAGCTGTATAAACCCAAGCAGCGAAATCACCACGCCGGTCCCAATGATAAACCATAGGTACCGACGCAGGCGCTTAATGGTACGTAAAAAATCTACGCTCATCAAGAAAATGGCGGCGTATTCAACCCAGCGAACAAGGTAGAGGCTACCGGTCATCAGCTGATCAGCGGTGTACTGACTGGCATTCCATAACAGTGACAGGACGAACAATGCAATCATTGCCCAGAGCGGTGCGGTCAGGCTCGAAGATGGTAGTTGCCACCGGCGTGAAGCCAGTCGGCGCACTCCCCAAGCAATAATCAGCGGCGGCAATAAAACGTCGTTGACAATAATGCCGTTTTCAGAACCGGGAATCGGCAGCCGAACCAATTGTCCGATAACGATCGTCAAGATGCTGATAATAAATCCCAGCTCCGGTTTGACTACCAGCCAGCCGCCGGCCAGCAGCGCCGCCACGGCCACTGCTCCCACCAGCGTCCATTGTCCAACCACCAGGCCAAGCACCAGGGCCATGAGGATTGCCACCGCTGGCCAAAGACGTCGAAAGACTTCCGGTCTGGGGATCATATGGCAGTGGGTTTATGGGTCGGATACGAAACCAGTTGTACCAGCAGTTGCAGATATTGTTTTGTATAGTGTCGGATACGGCGGCCGGCGCGACCGAAAATCCAGCTCGGTATCCAAAACGGAAGCAGTACCAGCAAGCTGAGGATGGCCGCTAACCAGAGAGTCAGGAGCAAGCGGACTGATCCAAAATTTTTCCAATGTTTAGTCGCAAAATACCACAGCCCCCATAAAAAATTCCGACTGACTTGCGCAAAACGTTTTTCGGTCGAACCGTAATGCGTCAGTGTAAAGGAGCCGAGATACCATCGATCTTTACCCAAGTCCGCAATTCGTCGCTGCCATTCAGTTTCTTCGAGATACATGGTAAAGGCCGGATCAAAACCCTTGGTTTGTCGATAAATTTCGCTCGGAACGAGCAGGCAGACGCCGGTTAAGTGGGCCACTCGACCGACGGTATTATGCATGGCACTCGAGTGCAGATACGGGTGCCACGGGAGACGTAACAGGATTTGTTGGACCGGTAAGCAATAATCCACGAAGACCGTCCAGGGGGTTGGAAATGATCGGTGCGCGCTGCGTTGCAGCCGGCCGTCCGAGCCCATGATCTTAGGCCCGGCCACCCCGACGTTTGGCCGGGACTGGGCGGCTTCGACAAAGGCCCGGAGTTGTCCGGGTTGCCAATCGATATCCGGATTTAATAAGAGTAACCAATCTCCCCGGGCCTGCTCCATGCCGCGATTATTGCCCGGACCATACATCCTGTTTTGGTCCAGTCGGTCGAGACGGACGTTTGGAAATTTTTCGGCTACCATGGCGGCACTGTCATCCGTCGAATGGTTGTCGACCACAAGAATTTCATGCGGCCAAGCCACGAACTCATCCGGCAGTTTTTCCAGCACCCGTCGCAGGTGATCGCGTTCGTTATAATTGACCAGAATAATGGAGAGCATGGTTTAGGCGGTTGGAAGGGTTGGCGGCTGATTTGCGCGCTGACCGATAATTTCTCGAATGGTTTGGAACGAAATGGCGCGGGTTACAATCAGTAAGCTCACGTACGTTACGGCGCTGAGCGTCAGGGACAGCCAAATAGTTTGTGCTCGCAGCACCCAGGCCACTAAGCCCAGGCCAATCGTTGATACTAGTGTGGCGGGCAAACTCCGCCACTGCAATCGAAAATGCATAACCCGTAATATTAATACGTAACCAACAATCGCGGTCAACGCCTCGGTAATAATGGTTCCGGTGGCGGCGCCGATATATGAAAAACGGGGGATTAAAATGAGATACAACGTAACACCAATCACGGCCACACTCAGATACGTCCAAACCATCTGTCGTTGTCGGTTAATAATCGTGACGGCATGGCCCGAGAGACTGTTCAGGAAGAGCGCTACCACCGCGATTAATAAGAGACGCAATATCGGGGCCGCGGGCGCGTAAGCTTGTTGTCCAATCGCCACTAAAATCGGCTCGGCTAATATCCAACCACCCACGACAATCGGGAGCGCCGCCATGACCAGTAACTCGAAACCTTTTTGGAAAATACGTTGAAAGTCTTGGTTGTGTTGGTGCGCAAAGGCTGCTCCGAGGGCCGGCAGGAGTAACCCCACGAACATGATCGGAAAGGTGTTAAGAATTTCCAACACTTTGTAGGCGGCACCGTATAATCCGACATCGTAGCTCGAAGCAAAAATTGAAAGGAAAATCGTATCGATACGGAAGTAGATTAAATTCAGTACAATTGAAATCGCAACCGGCCAGGTATCGTGCAGAATTGTTTTCCAGTAGAAAAAATTAAAAAGCGGCCGGAAGCGCGTGTAGCCGCGGGCAGCAAACCACACTATCAACAGGTTTACCAAACTGCCGGCGACCACCGACAACATTACCTGTGCCAGGCTGCCGCCCAGGCTAACCACTGCAATAATTCCGCCCAGCAACGCTACTCGGCCGATCAATTCGGCCAAGGCCACCCGACCCATGGCCAGACGAGTTTGAAAAATTCCGACCAGCAACTGCGTGGCCGCAATCGCTACAAATGACAAACTGCCGATCCAAATTGCCGAACGGACCGCGGCACTATACGGCATCAACAACGCCAGCAGCGCCCCCAGGCCCAGGATGATGGCCGCCGACACCCAGCGCAATCCCAATAGATTCCCGACCACGAACCCCGTGTCCGCATTCGGTTTTGTCAGTTCGCGAATCAGCATTAAATACAGCCCCAGGTCGGCCAAAACCGAAAAAAATCCGAGGTACGCCATCGCCGTGGTATAGGCGCCAAACCCGCTGGGCTCAAGGTAGCGTTGCAGTAATCCAACGGTTACCAGGCCAAACGCCGTCCCCGCAACTTTACCAAGAAATTGGATGATCGTATTGCGCCCGACCGCTTGTACAAAACTCATACGTGCGTCAGGAAACTATCACGCATATATGGGGTCGTCAACGTACTGCTTGGCCAGTTGGCGGGTGTTGATGGTGGGGAACCGGTTTTTGATCATCCAGCACGGTTTTTGGATTCAGACTGGTATCCGGTTCCTGACTGTGTACCGCGTCAACCTCCCGTAAAATCAATTCAGCGATCCGGTCCGGATGCGGCACATCTTCAAACACGAAGCGAGCTTTTTCACCCGCCGTTTGAATATAGACGTTGCCGTACTTTAAAAATGTTTTTAGGGCGCCACGCACCTCATACGTCACGTCCTGAATTCGATACAAGCGCTGCTCGGCCACCGTCCGGTTGAAAAGTCCGTACTGTTCAATATCAACCACCCGTTTGTTTGAAACAATAAAAATGTCGAGGGCATAATCAATCCAGTAGCCATACAGGAGTAACAGCAGAAATAAACTATATAGACTCAGGCCCATGACCACCAGCACGTAACTCGCGGTCCCGCTTACGAAGGCAAATGCCGTAAACGTAAACAGGAGCCAGGTAATGGCGACCGGCAGAATGGTCAGCAGAAAAATTTGCAAAATCCGTTTGAAAAATACAAACCAATGGCGATGGAGCACGACGAGGGCATGTTCATCGGGCATCGGACTGGGAAGCACGGCGGGGCGATACATGTTATTGCGAAAAAATTGACGTTATTGCCTTGGTTTCGCTGGGAAGTGTTACCGACGGCAGGGTTGAGGAAGCAGAATTGATCGGCAACGAAAGCGTATAAGTGGCCGACCAATCAACCGGTGCCAGGAACAGCGCGGTAGTCAGGATAATGCCGACCACCAGTGCGATCACCACAAAGTTAACGGTCATGGTTAATCCATCATTTCGTCCAAATCGGAAGCCGTGGTAAATATTGGCGCTTAACATGACCAATAAAATAATAAATAACGCGCCAAAAATTCCGAGGAGAAGGGTGGCGGGTATACTCAGCATAGATAGCGAACGAATTACAGCGGCAGCGCGGCCGGGTGTTCAGGTTCGGGTAACCCGAGGTGGCGGTAGGCGGCGGCGGTGGCCACCCGCCCCCGGGGCGTCCGGGCCAAAAATCCCAGCTGGAGTAAAAAGGGTTCGTAAATATCTTCAACGGTCGCCACTTCTTCGGCCACCGCCGCCGCGATCGTTGTCAGCCCAACCGGTCCACCCTGAAATTTTTCAATAATCTGCTGCAGAATTTTTCGATCAACCTGATCGAGTCCGAGGGGGTCGATCTCGAGTTGGTCAAGTGCCTCGGTCGCGATCGCGGCCGTAATCCGACCGTCGCCATGTACTTCAGCATAGTCGCGGACGCGTTTCAGCAGGCGGTTGGCGATCCGCGGAGTCCGACGCGAACGGGCAGCTATAATTTCGGCTGCGGCTTGATCAATCGGGATTTTAAGGATACCGGCCGCCCGCCGGATAATGGCCACCAGTTCTTTGGGTTCATAAAATTCTAAGCGGAAGGTGTTTCCAAAACGATCACGCAGCGGCGAGGAAATTAGACTCATCCGGGTGGTCGCGCCCACTAGGGTGAACCGGGGTAAGTCTAAACGAACGGTTCGGGCGGCCGGTCCCTTGCCAATCACGATATCGAGTTGAAAGTCTTCCATGGCTGGATACAACACCTCTTCAATTGTGCGGTTGAGTCGGTGAATTTCGTCAATAAAAAGAATACTGCCCGGTTCCAGGTTAGAAAGAATAGCCGCCAAATCACCGGCTCGTTCAATCGCCGGACCGGAGGTGATGCGCAATCCCACGCCCATCTCTTTGGCTAAGATGTGCGCCAAAGTGGTTTTTCCAAGGCCCGGGGCACCGTGCAATAAAACATGCTCCAAGGCTTGTTGTCGCTGTTTCGCGGCCTGGAGAAAAACATGGAGGTTTTGCTTGATTTGCTGCTGCCCAACATATTCCTCGAGGGTACCGGGGCGCAGCGTGGTCTCAAAATCAGCATCATCGGATTTCTCCTGTGAGGCTATAATGCGTTCATCGGTATCCTGCAGCATAGGCTAAGAATACCATTTTTTGGCTAATTTTCAAGGGCTTTTTGAGCCGAGACTTGACAATTCTGGCCAGGCATGCTAGCCTGACGAGTCGCAAACAAAAAGCCATTCCTCGATCTTTTCTAGATTCGCTGGCTTTGTGTCGATAATTCTGTGGGCACGACAAGCACGGAGGTTAAGCCGTGGATGGACTGGGTCTCGTACCTCGTCCTCCCCATCGCATAACCTTCTTGCCCACAGTATCATCGACGGAATGTCGAGTCGTGATGGAGGGCCAGGGATGGATCCCTGGCGATGTTTGGTTCTTTCACAAGGAGGGATTGATGCGCAAGCTGATGCTCGAAATCGTTACGGAGCAGCTCAAGGATGAAGAGCTGCACCCGGTTCGGCGCTGGATTGCCCGGCACGCAGTTGCCTGGATGACCGTCGGCTGTCTGCTCGGTCTGCTGAGCATTCCGCTCGAGGGTGAAGGTCCGATCTTCGTGCCGGGCGCGCTGCTGGCGGCCATCATCTTCGTGATCGGCTTCGTGCATGCCAAATCACCGAAATACACCAAGGGCTGGTAATCCCGGTCCGGCTACAAAGCCCCTCTCAAATTTTGAGCGGGGCTGTTTTTTTAACTTTCGGTCGTGGTGGATTTACCGACCCGACAAATCTTTGGCAGGGCCCGGTAGTGGCTGGTGAAGGTCTGGGCGGCTGAGGTGCCGTCGGCCTGCGTGACTGTATAGGTAACCGTCGCGTCCGCGCCCGGATGCCCGTTTTGACATTCTTCCTGACCGGGCGCCAGATCGGTTGTTTCATGGGTTTCGGTGGGTGGAATCGGCGTACGGTTATAAACCGTTGGGGTCGGGAGGTCGACGCTGCGGCCATCTTTCGTGCCATAAAAACTGAAAATTAATTTGGTGCCCTCAATCCGAGTTTGAAGCAGCAGGGCGGTACTATAGTCATTGGTAAAGCGCAGGTCCGGTTTCGGTTCGTAAATAGTCGCGTCTAAACCAACCGGCGGCTCATAATAACTCACCCGCAAGCTGTGGTTACGGCGCTCAACAATTGGCAAACCGGTATTCAGGGCCGCCCGGAACAGTGTGGTAGCCACTTGGCACAAGCCCCCACCAAATTCCGGCGTGATTTCACTTCCCTTGATCACGAGTTCCGGTTTCCAACCATGCGCCTGATCAATATGCCCGAGCGCGTTCACGAGCGAAAATGTTTCACCGGGCTGGAGAATCAGACCGTGGATTTTTTGCGCCCCGAGTTTAATATTGTAGACGCGGTTGGCCGGACTACCGCGAAAATCGGTGGAGCCTTCGGCCACCAGTTCGCGAATACCGAGATCATTAGTGGATGTGGTGTCCGTCAGCGGGTGTAGGGCTTGAACGACGACAGCCACGGGTTCAGTTGCGTGGGTGGTCAGGTGCGCCTGAATGGCTTGGGCGGTTGCCAGAGTATTCAATTCCTGTCCGACCACGCTGGTTTGGAATTCTTCAACCCGACCGTCAACTACATTAAACTTTGCGTCGCGGGGGGCCACATCGATCGCGTCACTTAAGATCTGGAGCCAGTCGGAAGTTTTTTGCAGATCAATGCCAACACTCGTAGTCTGGCCGTTCTGCACGAAGCCGACCAGGTCGGCCAGCTGCGGTCGGTCAATTGTCCAAGTTTGGTCATCGAGGGTCAGGGTGATTGGCGCCTGAGCTAAGACAGTGGGCACTTGGGTGTTGGCCAAGGTTTGCAGGCTGGGTTGGTCGACGATCTCGGGTTGGACGGGCGTGGTGGTGATGGCGATGGGGGTCGGGTTAAAGGCTTGAAGTTGCAGGGTGGCTTGCCGAATTGCGGCATCATAATCAACCGCCGTGCCGGGCTGACTCGGTTGCACGGTTGGGACTTCATTGGCATCGAGGGCGATGGTAGCGTTCACCGGCTCCACCGCCAGATTTTGAAAGTCTTTGGTCAGCGCATCGCGTAAGCCACTTGAGGACAGGGCAAAGGCATGGAGGTGGTGTGTTTGCCCGATATACCCTAAGACTCGTTGCCACACTTGCTGCCAGAGCGGTCCGGAATGACCGTAATCATAGGCCGCATTGCCCGCGGCTTGAGCGTCAAATGTGGCCAGGGCAAACACCACCTCTTGATCGTCGCCGCTGGAGCTTGGACTGGCGATCGGGATGGTGGCCTGCTGATCTCCGGCCGTAAAAATGAAGGCGTTGGTCTTGAATGCCTGCCAATGATTCTCGAGGGTGGTAATTGCGTCCAGGGTTTTCAGGCCACCGACCGAATAGTATCCAACCGAAACATTCCGCACGATGGTTTGTTGCTGGCTTGCATATGCTAGGCCGGTTAACGAACCAATTCCAAGTAAAACCGCTGCCACTAGGACGGTCGTGATTATCAGGGCCCGATGTGCTGTCGGGTTAGTGTTTGAGGTGTTGGTTGAGGAGGTCGATTTTTTCTCGTTCATCGAGTTGGTGGGTCAGCGACAATTCCCAGGCTTGTCCGGCGACCGGACGTGGAGAGAAGGCGTCCGTCGGAAGTTCGATTTGTTCTTCTCCGGCCTGGACAACTGTGCGGGTCGGGTGCACAGACACAACGGTGATTGTCATGCCTCTTCCTCTTCCGTAATGGTGATAGTTGGTTCGGCCGGTCGTTCAATCTTCGGGAGCATCACGCGCAAAATACCGGCTTTGATGTTGGCGGTGACATTATTGGCATCAACGTCAACCGGCAATATAATCGTCCGGGAAAATCCACCCCAGTAGCATTCCTGATAGAGAAAGGTTCCGATTGATCCCTGATCGTCTACCCGGCGTATACCCTTAATAGTCACCACATCATCATTCACCGTAATATCTAGGTCTTCCGCCCGAACACCGGCGATAGCGGCGCGAATCACAATGTTGTTGGCGGTGTCTTCATAGACATCAACCGCCAGTTGTCCGGAGTAGTCTGCTTCGGACCAGGTATTTGCCTCGCGTGCTTCATCGGCCGCGGCCGCGAGCTCAGCCACATAATCTTTGGCCTCGGCGACGTCCGGTGATGGTGTTTTTTCTTTCTTTGGCATAGCCCGTTAGAAATCTACTTAGGTAGTAAGTATCGCTCCTTAATGTCCGGCCCGCATTGAAAGGAAATTTCTAACGGGCTATGCGCGCAGAATAGCATAAATCGGCGCCGTTCTCAAGTGATTGGGCAAAAATGTTTGGTAGGGGCTAGTGGAGGTTATCAGAACTACTATCCTTGCCTCTGTAAGTAAGACGCTCGATCAAGCAGGGTTTTCGTACTCTGAACCCGATCAATAAAAAGTGTGCCTTCTAAATGATCATATTCGTGCTGAATGATCCGGGCCAACAAACCTTTGGCTTTGATATGAAACCATTCGCCTTTTTGATCTTGTGCCTTTACTTCAATTGCACTGGGGCGCTTTACCTTGCCGAATAGATCCGCATGGGCAACGCTCCCACAGCCCTCATACCCATCCGTTTGAATTCTCGATTTACGGATAATGACTGGATTAATGAAAACTATCTCTCCTTCTTGGCCTTTTTGAGTTCGAAATCTCGTAGATCGAGGATATGCGATAAAAATACACAAACCAACGCCAATCTGCGGTGCGGCAATACCAACTAAAGCTTCCCGACGCATGGCTAGGTTTAGTCGATTGAGAAGTCTTTTTGTTATAGCACTTTTTGGATTACGAACCTTTTTCGCCTTTGAGCGAATTATCCTCTCTCCGATTTGAGATATCTTTTCCATCAAATTACCGATCTTTTTTGACTTGTCTTTTAGCAATGGCCCCAGCAAACAATCTTATTGCCGATCGTTTCTCTTTGCTGTAAATAATTGGCACACCAATCAATTGTTTACATCCTGAACAAACGAGTTTAGCGCCCTCACGAATTTCTCCTTTAGAGTCAGTGATTCGGTCGGTATACAGTCGTTTCAAAAGACCTGGTCCGTCTTTTTGATAGAAGCAAAGAAATTGATTGCACGATTCGCAATACAATTTTAGCAAACGGGACTTTCCTCCCCTACTGCGCCTAAATTTGTCAGATTTGAGCTTCACTTTAATGTATCTACAAATGCTTTGATAGTTGGGGAGAAGTGTTGGAAAATCATATACAAACTTTCGGCTTCTTTTTGCTCTCCTATGACTGACAAATCTTTTCCGAGACCATATGCGACGCCAGCCTCGATGTGGGCTGATTTTCCGGCTGGCAGTAACAAAATGACGTGTTTGGAATTCTTCAAGGCCTCCATATCTACGTCAAAAACCCTTTTTACCTCTGGGTCAGTTTGCCAGTTCGGGATGTTTTCGAATTGCTCCATAAAGACTTCGGGGTCGTGGTTTGGATCGATCGTTTTCAATTGGTACCCTTTCCCATCACCCTCTAAAAAACTATATACAGTTTTCCCTTTCTGACGAATCTGCTGGACGAGTTCCTTTACTTGATCCTTATTTCTCCAACGTGAAGCTACAAAATAGTCGTATTCCATAAAAAAAGTATACCACGGTTCTAACCTAAGGTTGCCCTATCACGATAGGGTCTGTAAACATTGATGAAATCCTTTGGCAGCCCCACGGGGAATCCTCCTCCTTCGCGGCTCGCGACCGTGCGCGGTTCCCGCTCGCCACTCACCCGGAGCCGGGGTTCCTCATCGAGCGCCACCGGCGCTCGCTTCGGATACCCTTCGATTCGCTGTGTAACTAATCCGGCGACTCGCCGCCACTGGCGTGACGACAACTCGCCGGATTGGCAGCCCTAACTATAAATTGTTGGAACCGGGTAGTTGAGGAGCTGTCAGCTATACCAGCACCATCCACAAAGTTCCGGCCAGCACGGGTACAGTGACATTATCAAACCCAAGCGGGGTATACCGTTCTGTAAGGGTAAGGATTGGCGGTGCAACGATTGCCGCAATCCATGACCCATGCGCAGACGGTACAAGTACGAACCCAATCCCGATGAGTAATGAAACGCTTAAAAAAACTATCGAACCACGTATCCCTTCCCACCAGGGCCGCTGTGGGAGTATTCGCTTGTTTTTCCCAAATAATGCGGCTAAAGAATCAGAAAAGGTTAACACCAGTATTCCGTACACGAAGGCAGACATGTGGTTTGGGAGAGTTAAGGCAGCTGTGGCGGCAACACCAATCGGAAAAGCCATTGCACCGTGCGTTTGGCGGACGACTTGATGAATGCCCCCAAACCACTGTTTTCGCTTTGTAATCACAAGAACTGCCGTGAAACCACTCGCAATGATGTAAATACCGATGCGATCTACGAGTAACGGCAGAAAAAGAGTGAACACTCCGCTGAGAACGTGCGCGAGGCGCCTAGTGCCTTCGGCTTGAAAAATTCGTTTCGAATACAGTAACTGGGAGATACCTAAAATAATTAGATATACACCCGCGGACATAGCTAGATTGATCATAAGAGTTTTGAAAATACCGCAAATGACCGTATCGATTCTACGCCTGGATATGGCATTGCATTAACATTATTTCCTGTCCGGACAAGCAGGTACTCCACGCTGGTAATGCCATTCTGGAGCGCATCCTGATGAGCTTTACACGCAAGGGCGATGGCAAGATGTTTGCGTTGATAGTCTGGTAACACAGCCACTGTTTTCATTAATAGAACTTCGTCTCGCTGTGGATCCCGTAATGTATACAGGTATCCGACTATGTGTGTCTCGTGTCGCGCAACATATACGCTTGCGCGTGATTGTTTGATCATTGGAAGATACAAATATGCGAACTCATCCCATGATAAATCAACCAGTCCCTTTTCGCCCACAAAAGCCTCTCGGGAAATTGTATACAGCGCCTGCAATTCATTTGTTAAAACATCTATTGATGCACATTCGATGTCGAACCCATCGTGTTGGATTTGAGGAAGTACCGGTTCGATGAGTGATAAGAGTGTCGGAATGTCTGTACGACGAAAACTCTCGTACGTACGTAGGTGGTGGTAACCATGCAAGATAAGCGTGTTTGGATACCAGAATGGGTTGCTTGGTTCAAGTGACGTCGGGGTCTCGCCGCTTATTTGAAATCGGTGACTGTGCCACATGGTGAAATCAACGGGCCCAACAACTTCCTGGCAACCGAAGGATTTGAGCCAGGCTTCTGCGTCACGAAGGGACGATACATCTGCCTCCGGTGATGATGCCGAAAAATGACCAACGAAACCAATTTTGTTTTTGGACGCAGCAAGCCGCCGATCAATAAATGCAGTGAGATGGAATGACCCATCGCCTGAAGAAAATTCCTTCCACTGCCCAAACTGGTGCCAGGGGTTTTCTTTGGCAAGCCAGGATTGATACTGCTTTTCATGTGTAGTCATAATCGCAAGAGTTAACGGAGAATTTTCACAACCCCGGTCGAAGCGTTGACCTCGAGCATTTGACCGGTTTGCACCTGCTGTGTGATGCCTGGTAACTGTACCACGCACGGGATACCGCATTCGCGTGAAACAATCGAGGCGTGCGAGAGAATACCTCCGTATTCGACCGCGACACCGGAGACAAGACCGAACAGGGGTGTCCAACCAGGATCGGTGTGCCGAGCAACCAGAATGTCTCCCTTTTGAACCAATGATGCGTCAGGAAAATCGAGCACCACCGCACGTCCACGAATGGTACCGGGCGATGCGCCGATTCCTTTCCACGTGCTCGTACCTTGGCCCTTTTTGTGTCGGCTTAGGTCTTCCACAATTTTACCATCAACCTCAAAAAAACGATCGGGTGCGGGTGTGTATGCATATGCTGCGAATTGATTTTGTCGTTCCTGAATCTTCGTATGGAGTAGCTCTTTCGACATGGTTCCATCAATAATACGCGGTATTTCTTCAAGGGTACACCAAAAGATATCTTTTGAAGCCTTGAGTTGGTGGTGCCGTTTAAGATCTTTGCCGATCGCTAAGAATAGAGTTCGAACTGCTGAAAAAACACGTGCACGAAGGAGGCGAGTTTGTTCACGATATGCAATGTGTCGTTCGATTCGACTTTGAGAGTTGTGTTTGGAGGCTTGCTTGTCAGGACCAAAGTCAATTTTCTGAGAACTTATCGGCGAGCTATTTTTACCTGTATAGGCACGGATGAGGTTAAAGAGTACGCTTGGTTGATCCTGTAGCGGTGGGGTCTCGAGTTTGAGCTCATTGGGGAGTCGCGCCCCGTACGTTTTGAGGTATTGGCCAAATACTTTTCCTAAGTCTGAAGGTGGATTCGAGCAGAGATAATTCCATAATTCAACATCTCGTTTTTGTACCAGCAATGTATGGGCAGTCTGGTCATCGTGAATCGCCCCTTGGAGTTGTTGCAGTCCAGAATATTGACGCGGCAACGTTGTTTGCCATGTGAATCCGAGGAGAGAGCCGTCCTGTTTTTCCCCAACATACGTCATAAGGAGAAAATCATTGTCTGTGGTGATGTGCCACATAGGCAAAAGCGTATCCGCAAACCGATTGAATTCTACCCAGAGCTGTTCCGCTTCGCGTAAAGTGCTAGCTTTTTCATTCAAATCGCGCAATATTGTTTCAACCCGACGTTGGAATCGCTCAATATCCCTCCGAAAAAAAACGACCCGATAAAGAAGGACGAAAGGGTAGAAGAAACGGAACCACCAAGGGGCGTGAGTTTCACGGAGCAATGTTTGAACCTGTGGCACGGTCAGCATCCGCTCGAGATTACGGACATTTTTCCGATAGCCAGGAAACAAAGACGCAAACCGGTACCAATTCAACATATGATAGTAGAGCCGGCCTGATCGCGCCCCGACGAGATTGGAAAAAACAGTATCGTATTGCTGGATAGTTCTCCAGGGCAATCCAGATGCATGCGCCATACCGCGGTATACCTCGCGATAGACTCGCATCGCGAATGATGTCGTCAGGGGAGTTGTTACTCCCGCATAGCTCTCGGAAATATTTGCGTTGTCCCAAAGAATTCGTTCATCCATAAAACCAGAGCACCCCATACATTGAGAAGAAAATAGCGATACAGACGCCCTGATATACCCGCACAGATTTCTGGGTTAGATTTCGTATGTAGCGACTCGCAGAATAACTATAGGCTGCAAAAAGTATACACCAAAGCAGTGCTGGCACCCACTGCTGGAGGATTACGAGACCTAATGTAATCATTGTTACCAGAATAACGCCACCACCGATAACTGCCCACACCGGCCCGAGTTGGGCCGAATAGGTATCACGACTTATGTTTTCGTTTGCTGGAATACGTATCTTTCGTATCCATTCTAAAAATACCATGCTGGCATATGCAAACACCAAAAATATGATACTGGGTGAATGCAATCCCATTGTGCCGAGCGCAATAATCATAATTACCCACAAGCCCAAAAACGATTGGATTGTCATGACTGCATTATAAAGAAAGAAGCGTGATCGTAGCTGATCCCCCAACAAAAAATCTTGACCGGCAATGGCAGTAAGGAGTAGTACAGCTGCCATGTGTGGGAGAAAACTCAAATTAATAAACGCAACAATACATAGTTCAAGCATCATGAGGACGAACGCAATTATTCGTAGCTCACGTGCCTGAACTAAGCCCCGCGGTAATGGTCGCTGTTTATAGTAGAGACGGTCATGGTTTTCATCGCGGATCTCGTCAAACAGACGAATATGGCCGAGATAGAACACCCCGAGAACAACTAATCCAACGCGGGGCAGAATATCGAACCCCAGCATCCATTGATCTGCGTTGATGTGATGCAAAGTCTCGGTATACGCTGCGGTGGTCAACAATAAGAAACCTATCGGGAACCGCTCCGATTGAAACCGCCAGATCTTCCGGATAAATGAACTATCCATGATTTATCCTATACGCTCAAGAATAAAGAAGTTGCCATACATAAACCCATTGTCTTGATTCCAGAGCTTTGATGATTCGTCCTGTAAAATGCGGAATCCGAACTTCGGAAGATCCACAATTGGTGGGTTAGCCAGATTTATCCAAAAACAGACGCGTCCACCAAGAGATACATGTTTACCAAGAACTGCAAAAAAATCCCGAAACTGACGATCGGAAAATCCTTCAAAAATGTCAGATAGATGAACTTTAGTGAAGGTCCCAAGAGGTGGAAGTGCTTGTACAACATCTTGTGTAATGAGTTGCCCATCATGACGAAGCCGCTGCCAAAAGTGCCATGCATCATGACGAAAGTATGGTGGGATGGTCTGTTGATAACGACCCGTCAATATATACTCGATTAACCAGTTTGAGTGCACGGGAATTTCAGTTAGCCCACGAAATGCTCGTTGCGCATAAATTGACCCCGACGAATCATGCGCGTATTTACGGAAAGCGTAATCACGCCCGAATTGATGTAATAATTGTTTTCCATAAAAAAATTTTAATCCTAATCGCCAACGCCACGTATTCCACACTCGGCGATAGAGCGCAGACTGTTCTTCCAGTGATTGAGCTTGGAGAATTTGGTGTATGTTTTTTCGCGAGACCAAAAGCGGTAGAATGTATCTAGAAAAAAATTGAAAATATCTTTCAAGGCGCCCGGTATGGATAATTCCTTGAGCAATATCTTTCAACCGTGTATTCCAAAATTGTCTATCGTTTGGATCTACGATAGGTAATACGTGGTGCTGATATACGTTAGCGCGACTGCGTGAGTCATGAATGCCAATAAAAGCAAGAAACTCTTTATATGACAGCGCTTCTGCTGCGGCGGCGATAAGTTTTACTAGCCGAGTCTGATCGGGATTTCGATCAATGGAAACGAGTTGGTGTGGATGATCAGACAACACAGCGACGGGCGCCCCGCCAGCGGCAGTCACTGTCAAAACACGATCATCGGGCTGTACTACAAGCGCGCGTCGAAGGATGTCGGTATCCTCCCAGGTTTGTGTATATGGTATGCGATTTTTCACAATATCCGGTGTGCTACCCGGCCGGCTGTCGTAAGAGCACCCGGAACAAATTCATGGAGCCATATTCAAATCCTACCCTTGCGCCATGCATCCAAAGATACCATAAACGATAGAAGGGCCGACCAAACGCGCGTTCAATCTCTTCCTGATGACTTTCGAGATTATGAATCCACGCATTCATGGTATAGACATAATCCAATGTATCATCTCGGAACTCTTCAATCCGGAACCCGGCCTCTGTGGCGGCCGCCATGATTTCATCGCGGCTGGGAAGATAGCCCCCGGGAAATACGTATTTCTGTGTCCAACGGTCAAGTGGTCGCGGTTGGTATCGGCCGGTCGATTGCACGACTAGGGGTGCCCCGGGTTTTAGGCGTTTACCAACCTTTTGAAAATATTTCTGGAGATGTTTTCTCCCCACATGCTCAAGTGATTCCAACATCATAATCCCGTCATACTTTTCGTTGGGCATATTGGAGATCATGTCTCGATTCTGTACCGAGACGTGCTTAGCTAAATCGTGTTTACGAATCTGTTCACGACTATAGGCGACCTGTTCAGAGCTCCGGGTAATACTCAAAATGTTCCAACCATAGTTCTCTGCTGCAAACAGCGCAAAATTTCCCCAGCCACTTCCGAGGTCTAATATTAACGCATCCTTGGGAAGTGCTAGCCAAGTACTCAGGAACCGGAGTTTATTCTCCTGAGCCTCAATAAGGGAATCTGTCTGGGTGGCATATTTCCCTCCGGAATATGACATGGAATCCTTACCTAGCAACAACTCAAAGAATGTATTTCCAATATCGTAATGAAATGAAATTTGACGCTGGCGAGACTGTGGTTGGCTGAGAGACGCAAGAAAGGCTTGCATTTTATTCCTCCGTGATGGATGGTTGCCTTTAAATGTGTGGCGAAGTCGTAAATATGCATCGATATCTCCATCGATGTTTACCGCCCCCTCCATGTATGACTCGCCAAAGCCGAGCGATCCCTGAGTTATTATTCGCTGTACTGTTTCTGAATTCTTGATGGATATTGAAAATGCCGTGGGCCCTGCTTGACCAAACCGCATTTCTTTTCCGTCCCAATATTTTATAAGAAACCCAGGACCTTCGTAAGTTTGGAAGTAGTCTTCAAGTACCTGACGATTATCCATATACTAAATCTAGCGGTTTCGATTCCAAAAACATTCTCTCGTCGGACACTATGCCGCGAGCGTTTTTTTCTGGATCGAAATACTCCTATGACGGTGAGTAAGAGAATAAACTGAGCGATTGCCATTCCCCAGCCAACCAGATACATTAGCGTATCTTGTACATCCATGACACCAACAAGCAATAACACGCCTCCAATAAAAAGCGATACGAGAGCGATTGAGAATGTTTGTGCACTAGTTTTATCGCTTTCCCGGATATCTTCACTGGTAAGCTGTACTGCGTGGAGCACAACGGCAGCCATCAACACGATATACATGAAGCTTACGATATCGCTGGGTTGAAAGTAAAAGAGACCATCTGTCGAAAACCCTGGATTTGATGGCAAAGCTAGGCGAACAAACCAAAGTACCACCGCATACACCGCCACGGATGCGGTGAGGAGCTGTTGGGTATTTCGTTGGAGTTTGCTGACTGCCGCGCGCGTAAAAAAGAGTAGCGCGCCAATGTAAACTGCTGCTCCCGCGCTAATCCAAAAATTCAATGAGTCTCCTGCGGGTTTTGCGATAACGGCTGCTGACCAAACCCCGAAAGCTATGCCGGTCAAAAACAGCCCCCAGCCCATTGCCTTGGTTGTTACAGTTCGATGCAGGCGGGGCAACAACAATCCAGCCAGGATTGTAGAAACCGTACTGAAGATGAAAAAGATGATTATTAACATACAGTTAAGTATTGAAATAAGTGCTTGAATTATAGCTCAATTCCCATGTAAAGTAAACGAACTTCTTAAGTGATAGTGCCCAGATTGAGTTCCAAAAGGAAGAGCGTGATTGGAGGCTTCTAATAGGCTCTCTTCTAATCAGTTCTACCTTTTAGGTATCGCGGTAACTGGCCTCGCCTGGAGTATTACAATTTGATTTTCCCTTGTGCATGCCCATTCAATATCCAGGGATTTCCCATAAATATTCTCAATAGTTATGGCCCTTCGTCCAACCTTATTAAGAATTGGCAACACCGTTTCCAAAATAATGGATGAGAATTCTCCGTGCGACAAGACCTCACAAACACCAGAGTTTTTATTTATTGAAACGGTTAGGGGTGATACCTGTCCACTAACGATTTTATCGCCTAATCCGGGGCTAACCTCGATCACAAGTTTTGACACGTCGTTCGTTCGTGGGTCGACCGTAAAACAAATTCCCGAGTATTTTGCATCGATCATTTCTTGCACGATAACCGCCATCCTCATGTTTCCTTGTAGGCCAAGGTGTTTACGATATTCTTTAATTCGATGGCTGAAACGAGATTGTGCACACCTTCGAATAAAAGAAAGGGCGTCTTTCATTTTTACATTAAGGAAGGAGTCAAACATGCCAGCATAGCTCACGCTTTGGCCATCCTCCGAGACGCCTGAACTTCGAACTGCAAACAAGCTATAGGGCTGTAATTTCTTCTTTTCTTTCTCCGTCAATATCGTAGAATCACTGATTATATCAATTGTCTCAACGTCTACAACAAAAGTTTTTGGGATCTTTTGACCACCTTGGGCTAAACGCTGAAGATTAAAAGCTTTGCCACCAATCTGGGAGACAGTGAACTTTGTTTGAGCGGTGATTTCTTTAAGAATCAAGGTCTCGAAAGGTTGTAAGCAAAAATAATTTTATCGTTTCAAGCGGCATCTTTATATAGTTTCATACTACCACAAAACGCCAGCATATTTCTGGTAGCCCCACGGGGAATCGAACCCCGATTACCGGCTTGAAAAGCCGATGTCCTAACCGTTAGACGATGGGGCCACGAATTGCTTCAACTCTTTCCGTAGCCGGCCTGATTTCTTGATTTGTAACTCTCGTCTTCGAGCTTCCCTTTTTGTAGAGAATTCCTCAACCCTTACTACTCTATATGGGCGATATGCCCTTGTCGAGCGCACGTCTCCACGATTATGCTCGTGGATGCGCTTGCGGGCATCTTTAGAAGATCCTATATAGAGACGGCCGGTCCGAAGGCTTTGTATAATGTAGACTTGGTGCATAGCAATACATGCCAAGCCTGCATCCTGAACCGTTTCCGGCGGAGCCGGATCCGGCCTTTAGGCCGGAAGACGATGGGGTCAGGAGCGGGGAGAATATACGCGAAATATGCTGTGATGTCAATCCGATTTGCATAAAGAGAAAGCCCCGCCAGTGTACGCGCGGGGCTGTTGTGATTACCGGTAGAGCGTCTTGATCCGGCCCCAGGATTGCTGGGTAGTCGGCGTGGCGCCAAGGACGTTCAGCGTCGCGAATCCCCAGGTTGCAGGGATGGAATGGTTCTCCGAGTCGCGGAGTAATCCATACGACCAACGAAATTCGCAGGTGCCTGGACCGACGCCCACGAAGTGGAAGACGGCCAGCTGGCCGGGACCGGTGCCACGGCAGCCGAGTCATGCGGCATCGACTTTCAGGCTGTCGCCGGTCGGCGGAAACATCCAGAAGAAATGGTCGCAGAGCGCTTCGCTCAGTAGGGTGCCGGGTTCGGCGTTGCCCGGCTGAACGATCGTCGGATCGTAGTTGAAAACCAGGCTGTAGGCGAGCAGGTCATTGACCGGCCCGATTTCGAGCGACAGCGTGATCGGATCCCCTATGCCGACCGTCACGACCTCGGGATTGAAGGACAGTTCAGCTGCCGAAGCCACCGTGGCAGTCAGCAAGCCAGACAGACATAGCATCAAAAACAGTCGTTTCATTATCCCCTCCTGGTTACATGTCATGTACGGTTCCGCGTGATGCGGCAAAGAGCTGCCCGAATATAGGTGAAAAGCCTGTTTTTGTCAATACCTATGGTACACTACGTAATCATATGAGAATTTTAGGAATTGAAACTTCCTGCGACGATACAGCGGTTGGCATCGTACACTACCAACGCCGCCGATTTACCATTGAGGCCCAAGTTACCGCCTCCCAAGCGCTGGTGCATAAAAAATACGGCGGGGTCGTCCCGGAAGTTGCGGCTCGAGAACATGCTGTTACAATTATTCCGACCCTCAAAGCAGCGCTCAAAAAAGCTGCGGCGTCTTGGGTCGATATTGATGCAATTGCGGTGACTGGTGGGCCGGGACTGAATACGGCGCTGTTGGTTGGGGTCGAGACTGCCCGCACCTTAAGTTATAGTCTCAAGAAACCACTGATTCGTGTCAATCACATCGAGGGACATATCGCCGCCAACTGGGTAACCAAAGAATCAATCACCTTTCCCGCCATCGCCCTCGTAGTTTCGGGGGGTCACACCGAGTTACTGCATATCAAACACATCGGCCGGTATTCATTGATTGGCCGTACGCTTGACGATGCGGTGGGTGAGGCCTTTGATAAGGTCGCCAAAATGCTCCGTCTTCCGTATCCGGGCGGACCGTCAATTGCAAAAGTCGCGCTCACTGGAAACAAACGGGCCTTTAGATTTCCGGTTTCGCTCATGCAAAAGGGGAATTTGGATTTTAGTTACGCCGGGTTAAAAACGGCGGTGCTCTACGAATTGCGGGCGCATAAAAAATTGGACACGAAACTCCGGTGTGATGTCGCGGCCAGCTTTCAGCAGGCAGCCATCGCACAGTTGGTAAAGAAAACCGAGCGCGCGCTCGAAAAGACAGGCGCCAGGTCGTTATTATTAGCCGGTGGCGTTGCGGCAAATACGGTCCTACGGAATGAGCTCAAAATTGTAATGCAAAAAAAGTTCCCAACCACCAAATACTTCCAGCCACCAATCGCGTTGTGTATGGATAATGGGGTGATGATTGCCATGGCTGCTGCGCTCCGTCTGGATAAACAAAAGAAGTTGGCGTTCACCCCTTGGAAATTGCTTCGTGCCGATCCGAACTGGGAGCTGGTTTAACCCCGTTCGAGGTGGTCCGGTTGACTTATTAACCAATTTTGCTAGGCTATCCGTGTGAGCAGTGAGTCCGGAGTCATGTCGCCGGATGAGCTCGGGCAGAACCCCGCTAGGCAGGCGGATAGTAGAGCCCTCGAACAAGTGTCCGCCGATGCCTCGGTGACGGCGGAAAATCAGGTGGTACCACCCGGCAGGGTCCTGAAGCATCAGTGATCCTATTTGTTTATGCCCGAACTCCCAAAAGCCTACCAACCGTCCGAACACGAAGCCGCGATGTATAAGCGTTGGGAATCGTCTGGCTATTTTAATCCGGACAATTTACCAAACGCTAAAAAGCGCAAACCGTTTTCAATCGCTATGCCGCCGCCAAATATTACCGGTGAGCTGCACATGGGTCACGCGCTTGGCATGACGTTGGAGGACATCATGATCCGGTACCAGCGCATGCAGGGGCGGTCGGCCTTATGGTTGCCGGGCACGGATCACGCGGCCATCGCCACCCAGGTATTAGTCGAACGGGAGTTACGATCTGAAGGGATTGATCGAAAGAGGCTCGGTCGCGAGAAGTTTCTGGAGCGGGTATGGCTTTGGAAGGCTAAGTACGGTGGACGGATTGTCGAACAAATTAAGCGGCTTGGCGCCTCGGCCGACTGGTCGCGCGAACGCTTTACGATGGATGATGGTTTGACCCTGGCGGTCCAAACCGCTTTCAAAAAGCTGTATGACGATGGGTTAATTTACCGTGGCGAGCGGATGATTAATTGGTGCTGGGAGTGCGGCACCGCGATTTCTGATCTTGAAGTTGAGCACCAAGACACGCCCGGTAAACTTTGGTACCTTCGCTACCCAGTTGTCGACAGTCAGCAAAGCCTGGTGGTGGCTACGACGCGACCGGAAACCCTGCTCGGCGATACAGCCGTGGCGGTCAATCCGGATGATGAGCGCTATGCCCAACTGATCGGGAAACGCGTTCGCTTACCGATCGCCAATCGGGAAATTCCAATTATTGCCGATGCGAGAATTGATCAAGCCTTCGGCACCGGGGCGGTCAAAGTTACGCCCGCCCACGATCCGCTTGATTTTGAGCTGGGGCAGACCCATCAGCTCCCGCGCCTGCAAGTCATCGGTTTTGACGGAAAAATGACTCCTGAAGCCGGACCGGGTTGGGCCGGACTTTCCATTGGCAAGGCGCGGGAACAGGTGTTAACCAAGCTGCGGGAGCTGGGGGCGCTCGAGCGTGAACAAGATTATATTCATGCCGTCGGCACCTGTTCGCGCTCGAGAACTCCGGTTGAGCCGCTGGTCTCACGGCAATGGTTCTTGCGAATGGCTGGGTTAGCCAAGCCGGCCATGCGGGCGGTTCGCAGCGGTAAAGTAAAAATCGTTCCGGAGCGTTATACCAAGACATTCTTCCATTGGATGGAACATATTCGGGACTGGAACATTTCCCGCCAAATTTGGTGGGGTCATCGTCTGCCGGTTTGGTATCAACGGGCTGATGTTCGGCATGAAAACCCAACCGTCGCTTTGCAGCGACCCGGCCCAAGCTGGGTGCAGGAGGAAGACACGCTCGACACCTGGTTTTCTTCTGGGCTTTGGACTTTCTCCACCCTGGGTTGGCCAAAAAAGACTAAGGATCTGGAGCGATTCCACCCAACCGCGGTGATGGAAACTGGTTGGGATATTTTGTTCTTCTGGGTCGCGCGAATGATGATGTTGTCGCTCTACTTCATGAAAGAGGTTCCCTTTAAAACAATTTACCTTCACGGCCTGGTCTTGGATGACCAGGGACGGAAGATGTCAAAGTCGAAGGGCACCGGTATTGATCCGCTGCCGTTGGCGGATCGGTATGGTATGGACGCGCTCCGGATGAGCCTGATTGTCGGCAATGCGCCCGGCCAAGATTTCCGGTTGTTCGAGAAAAAAATTGAGGGCTATCGGAATTTTGCCAACAAGCTCTGGAATATCGGTCGCTTCATTATTCAACAGCCCGGCGCGGCCAAGCCTCGAACCCCGTCTCTGGCTGATAATTGGATTGTCTGGAAACTTGGGCAGTTGGTGACCGAGGTAACCGCCGCCATTGATCGGTATGATTTCTCTCTGGCTGGGCAACGACTATATGATTTTGTTTGGCACGATTTCGCTGATTGGTATTTAGAGGCCAGCAAGGTTCATCCGAACCCAGCCATGCTTCGGACCGTGTTTGAAATCGTGTTGCCGCTCTTGCATCCGTTCATGCCCTTTATTACCGAGCGATTATGGCAAGCGCTCGGCAAGCCGGCCTTGGTCATGGTTTCTCCCTGGCCGAAACCACCGGCTGCTTGGAAGCGCCAGCGTGCCGCCGGACAGGCCTTTGAACAACTCCGCGCAACGGTGGTAGCGCTTCGCCATTTCAAGCTCCACAGCCAACTCCCGGCCAATACGGCGGCTGCTTGTGCCGGACAGATTGACGAGGAATTGATTCGAGCGCTGACGGGAATTCATGTTCGCTGCCAACCGCGGCTTGAAATCGTCGGCGGGTACCGCGAAATTGTCCTGGGGACTTCGCGCTTCCAGTTTCCAATTGAATATATTGATCGATTCGAACGTTGGCGGCAAAAAGAACGGACCTCGCTCGAGCACTATCGTGACCGTCTCAAAACTAAGCTGTCCAATCAAGCTTTTGTAAAACACGCGCCGTCTGAATTGGTCAAGGCCGAACAACAAAAATTGGCCGAGACGGAACAGCGTCTCCTAGAGCTTTAGGACAGGTTCAGTGCTTGTAACGCCTGGGCGTAGGTCTGGTCTCGATCGTTGACCTGAATGACTGGGAATTGGTACTTTGTGGCTTCTCGCAGAAAGAAATCCGCGTGCATGGGTAACCATTGCACCTCGCGTTCTTTCACCCAATCCGAGTAGGTGTTGGCGGCCGCCCAAACACCGCGCTCATAAACCGTTTGGCGAATCCGTTCGGGATCCTTATCGACCAGAAATATTGCTCGGGCCGATGTTTGATATTCCTGAAAAATGAGTTCTGGCAGAAGGGAAACCCCTTCAATAATCCCGCCGAATCCGTCCTGGATCTTTTTTTGAATGAAGGGCCAAATTTCTCTTCCCTCGTCGATTTCGTGTTGCATTACTTCTTGTGGTGAACGCTTCTTCCAGAATTCTTCGGCGGTGATGTCCAGCAATTCCGCTTGCTTTGGGTACTTATTGGGGTTGTTTTTGGCCAACTCACGCACGTCATCACGAAATTCGTCAACCTGCAATATCGGTAACCCGAGGTGTTGCCCAAGTTGTTTTGCGACAAATGATTTCCCGGCGGCCGGGGAGCCACCGATGAAAATTGGTTGGCCGTCTGTTGGCATACTACTGCGCCACCCGGAAGACCTCTTCGACGCTGGTTAGGCCATCGAGGGCTTTCAGTAGTCCGTCTTGGGCCATCGTCACCATGCCTTGTTTTTGGGCAGCATCCCGCATCGCATATTCACTGACATTTCCGGCCAGGATAATTTTTTCCATGACATCGTCGATCAGCAAAACTTCAAAAATACCGATCCGGCCCTGATAGCCGAGGCCATGACACTGATCGCACCCCAAACCGCGTTTGAAATTGAGCGCCGCGTCCGCAGCCGGAGCAACGCCGGCCGAGGCCGGTATGTCGTTCAGCATTTTTTTGATACGGGCTTGCGTCGCTTCATCAAGCTCGGCTGGCGCCTGGCAATGGGTACAAAGCCGGCGAACGAGTCGTTGGGCCACGACCGCGTTGAGGGCCGGCGCCACTAAGAAGGGCTTAGCCCCCATCGCCAGAAATCGGGGGATAGCTCCAGCCGCATCGTTGGTGTGGACGGTTGAAAGTACCAGGTGTCCGGTGAGGGCGGCCTGGATCGCGGTTTCGGCGGTTTCCAAATCACGGATTTCTCCGACCATGATGATGTCCGGATCTTGGCGAAGAATTGAGCGCAGGCCTTTAGCAAAGGTATACCCCTTGCCCCAATCCACCTGGCTTTGATTAATGCCCTCGAGTTTATACTCGATCGGATCTTCGAGGGTGATAATTTTTGTATCGGGTTGATTGAGCTCATTCAAGACCGCATAGAGGGTGGTGGTTTTTCCGGAACCAGTCGGCCCAGTCACGACCACCATGCCGTTCGGTCGCTGAATTTCTTGCTTGAGAATTTCATAGGCTCGTCCGCGAAGTCCAAGATCAGAATAACGAATGCCGGCCGCCGAAGCTTTGAGGATACGCATCACGACGCTTTCGCCGAAGGCGGTCGGGAGGGTTGATACGCGCACGTCAATTTTGTCGTCTTCGAGATAAATTGTGATCCGGCCATCCTGCGGTACGCTGGTCAGATTAAGCTTCAATCCAGACAACAGTTTAATCCGGGAAATAATGCGCGGCCAAAGTTCATGTGCCAAGGTCGCCACGGTTGTTAAGACCCCGTCAATTCGGAAGCGAACTCTGACCGCGTCTTCTTCGGCTTCGATATGAATATCCGAAGAATTTGATTCGATCGCGCCGGCCAAAATAATCGTAAAGACATCCGTAATCGAGGCGCTTCGGATGTGTTTATCGAGGTGGCGAAAATCCTTAATTTGTGTTCGGTAGCGCTCTATTTCTTCTTGGGCCAGGGCAATGCCGCTGACGTGCTGCACAATCTTGGGCAGGCGTTGATAGTTTTTTAAGGCGGTTTCAAGGCTGTGCTGCGAAATCAGGTAGAGCTCCACGTTGGCATGATGCTTGTCGCCAAGCGTCTCCCTCAGCCCCGGCAAATCGGGTTGCGATGGATCAATCACGCCTAAGCGGATTTCATTTTGCGTGCGCAAAAAACAGACGGCTTGCAGGCGTCGCGCCTCGGCCTCGGGAATGGTCGCGATAGTTTCTGGGCCGATCGGAAACCCGACCAGGTTAATATACCCGAGTCCTGCCTGGGACGCTTGTGCTTGGGTTTCTTGTTCTTTTTCTTTGAGCGCGATTTGCGCCATTTTGTCCTGGAGTGCCGACTCAACGTTCGGCGGCGCCACGTGCGGTGTAGACGGTGTCATACCGCCGGGTAGTATACCAAACCTGCCGCTTAGCGCCCAGGTTGCTTGGTCGGTTGACTGAGCGCCGCCACCAGCGTTTCAACCACCGTCGAAACTTGGCCTGGGATGCGGCCGCGAAGTTGTTCGGCCGAATACTCCGTTAGTTCAGCCGGAAGTTTCGGAAGCGAGTGGTGGGCCGGGTGCAACAGCGCTACATCGACATGTTGCGGGCTTGCAATCAGGAGTAGGTAATAGGTTGCCTCGGGCGTATTGGTAATCAGTTCATCCAAGACACCATACGCTTGGTCGGCTTGGACGCCGAGTTCTTGAAGGTCTTGGGTGGTTAGGCTGGTCCAGACAGTGGTATGGTCATCCGAGGCCTGAAGCTTCGTCAAGGCGCGTCCCCAGAGCTTAAGTGTGTTGAGTGATTTCGTTTGATACAAGTTACGCACAATTTCATCGCGGTGCGCCCCGGCCGCCACCAGATGGCTGGCCACCGCCAGAGAGCGCGGAGTGACCGTCTGGCTTTGGAAACCCTTGGTCTTCGACATAATACCGGCCAGCAGAGTAGTGGCCAGCTGCTCGCTGAACAGTTCGGGATCGAGGGTCTGAATCATCGCAAACACTATTTCCGACACTGAGTTGGCAACGACGTCGACCAGGGGAACTTGGCCAAAACGCGTATTGGCTGGGTGGTGGTCGATATTTATAGTTGGCGTGTGCGCGAAAAATTCAACATTCTGCTCATAAAGCGATCCGAGTTGGTCCAGGTTTGTCAGATCAAGTGTGAGAATCACATCGTGCGCAAAGGGGCCGCTTGAGAGCGTGATGTCTTGTTGTTCAAATTGGCCTTGTTTTGGATTTAAATAAATGTGTAATTGATTGCCCTGGAGGTCGTAGCTTAACGAACCGAGTTTGGCCCGGCTTGTATCGACGCTAATGACAAAGTTGCGAAGATTTTTGAGTTCTTGCTGGACGTTTTGACTGTTTGGCAGAAAGGCGTGTTCCGGGGCCAAGCTAAATTCGGGACTGACAATTTTGGCCGCTTTGCCGAGTTTTTCACAAACTAAAAAAAGTCCCAATGCCGCCGCCAACGCATCGGTTGATGGCTTTTTTGGTATACTGATAAGTGGCGATTTGCTGGTTTGTATCAGCGCGATGGCGGGCTGAAAGTCCAAAGTATTCATGAAACAATTACGTGGTCGATCCGGTCAACGGGTTCCGGGCAAGCGACAAAAAAAGAATATCGGAGCTTACCAGGCTGGCCGCCGGCTGTCAATCCGGTTGGCCTCAGCCGCCGCTACCCGTCAGCTCGGTGCTCGGCTGGCCCTGCAACCAGGCCCTGCGTTGTGGCTGCTGTCAGGGCCGCTTGGCAGCGGAAAAACCACCTTGATTCGGGGGGCGCTTCGGGCCCTGGGGGTTGCCGCGCCGGTCAAAAGTCCAACCTTTGGGCTAGTCCACCGCTACCCGGTTACCCGGCACTGGCGTTGGGTGGTGCATATAGATGCCTATCGGGTAACGTCACCGTCCGAATACGCGGCCCTGGATATTGAGGCGGCGATCCATGATCCCGATACGCTGGTTTTGATTGAGTGGCCTGAACGCCTTAAAGTCACCTGGCGAACTCCCCGGCGGATAATTCAGTTACAACACCGCCCGAGCGGACGGTTGGTGACCGTTCGGACTAGCCCGATGCGGCGGCCGCTAATCCGGTCCCGCGACTAAGCGCGTCGTCAACGACCATTTCCCTGGCATGGAAGGCGATCACCTGTTCCGGGCTAATTAAGAGTGGGCTGCTGACCATATCAGGCACCAATCGGTTAGGTTTGACGTGATACTGCACCACCGCCTGGGTATCCGGATCAATTTCAATATCTACCACGTGGCCGAGCAGTTGCCCGGATTCGGTGCGAACAGCGAGGCGAAGTGGTTTGACGCGCATTATTGATTCGAAACTACTGGTGACGCCTCGGGTTTTGGTAGCGGGTGCCGGCGCAAGAACAAATACTGTTGACCCACGGTGAAGAGGGTGGATACGAACCAGTAGAGAGCCAGCCCGGCCGGCAAGGTATACGAGATATATCCGGTAATAAGCGGAAACAGGTAGGTCATCTGTCGGTTCATGCTGCTGGTCATGGCTTCATCCCGCGCTTCCGGCGTTTTTGGCTCTTTCGGAGCAGCTAACATACGAGATTGCCAGAATTGTGAGGCGGCGGCTAAGAGTGCCATCACGACATTGTGGTTTTTAGCCAAATCGACCCACCCAAACAACGATGTATTCAAGACGGTTGTTTCGTAAAAATGGCGCATGGCTGGATACACGTTTTGGAGTTGGTCGTGGCTGAGCATGCCCGCGTCATCAACCTTAAGTCCGTTCAGGAACACACGGAACAGGGCCCAGAGAATTGGCAATTGAATCAATATCGGCAAACATGAGGACAACGGATTGACCTTATTTTCTTTGTACAACTTCATTTGCTCGCGTGCCAGCTCTTCTTTGTTGTCCTTATATTTTTGTTGCAGCGCTTTGAGTTTTGGTTGGATGGACGTCAGTTGCCGGGAAGCGCGGATGGCAGCCAGCGACGGAGTGTAGAGAATAAACTTAATCAGCAGTGTAACCGCAATAATCGCTACGCCCATGTCCTGGCCGGGCAGGGATTTTTGCAAAAACAAAACGGCGTTAAAAATTGGTTGGTAGATGAGCAGGACGAACGGATTCATGATTTATGCGGAATTACATCAACGCCGCCCGGGCTCCACGGATGACAGCGCAGGAGCCGGCGAATACCAAGCCACAACCCGCGTCCGGTGCCGTGCTCAAGCACGGCCTGTCGCGTATATTCAGAACAGGTTGGATAAAACCGACAGTATCCGTAGGGGTGGCGATCGCGAAACCAGCCATGATCAGGCGAAAGACTGATTTGATACCAATGAATAAGCTTAGCGATGGCGTTTTTCATGCGGTGTATAGTGTAGCAGTTTTTCGATTTCTGCGGTAAGCGCTCGGCTTGTCTGTTCCGCGGCGCCGGGGTGGGCAATGATCAGGAAATCGTGGCACGGGGCGCGGGTGGGGACTGCGGTGACGATGGCGCGCAGGCGACGTTTGAGGGTGTTGCGCTTATTGGCGAGCTTAGAAACCTTTTTCCCGACAATAAACCCAAATCGGTTCTGTTTTTTGTTGGTGGGTTTTGTGCGGATGGTAAGCCACCGGCCGCGCAATGCCCGGCTCCCACGCCCAAAGGCCCGGAACTCGCGGTCCGCGGTTATGCGTTGTGCTCGCGGGAGCATGTGGTTAAACGGATACGCGCTTGCGCCCCTTGGCTCGGCGACGCTTGGTGGTGTTGCGGCCGCCCGGGGAACGTTGACGCTTTAAAAAGCCGTGGACGCGGGCTCGGCGACGTTTTTTTGGTTGATAGGTGCGTTTGGGCATAGAAAATCCCGGTCAGTGTACCAGTCAGTTTGGCTTCGGTCAACCGCTATTCGTTGACCAGGGGATATGCTACATTGGCTTCACAAGTTATCCACAGTATATCAACTTTTTGGCTAATTTTAGCGTTTTTTCTGGCCTGTGGATTGTGCTATTATGGTCCTTGCGACTCCTTTGGCCTATTGAGTTTCTCAATGAACGACACAAACCAACTCTGGCAGGCGGCGCTGGGGGAACTAGAACTCCACCTCAGTAAAGCAAACTTCACAACCTGGTTTAAAAACACCTTTATCGCCGAGCATGATGGTCGGCGCGTTGTGGTTGGTGTGCCAAATGGGTTTACCAAGGCCTGGTTAGAGCAAAAATACCACGAGGCGATTGTCAAAGCGCTCCATCACGCCAGCAATAAATCGGTTGAAGAGGTAAGTTATCGGGTTGAGTCTCCGCAGCGATCCGCCCAGGCGTCAGCGGACGCGCCAGCTAGTTCTGGTCAACCCGCGGCTCGCCCGGCTGTGTCGGCAACCAGCTCTCAAACACACACGGGTGTAAACCCGAAACACACTTTCGAGCATTTTGTGATTGGGAAAGGTAATGAGTTGGCGCGAGCGGCCGCCAAGGCGGTCTCAGACAAGCCTGGCCAGGTCTATAATCCGCTCTTTATTTACGGTGGGGTGGGATTAGGAAAAACACACCTTATTCAGGCGGTTGGAAATGAAATTTTGGCACGTGATCCAAATAAGCGAGTGTTGTATGTAACCTCGGAGCGCTTTACGAATGAGTTTATTCAGGCAGTTTCGCGCGGGAGCGCGGAAAAGTTCAAGAATTTTTATCGCGGCGTTGATGCGTTGTTGATCGATGATATTCAGTTCTTATCTGGCAAGGAGGGAACTCAGGAAGAATTCTTTCATACCTTTAATGCGCTCCATCAAGCAAATAAGCAGCTGGTAATTACTTCCGACCGGCCGCCGAAGTCGATCGCGGCGCTTGAGGCGCGCCTGCTTTCGCGCTTTGAGTGGGGCATGATAGCGGATATCGCCCAGCCCGACCTTGAAACTCGGATTGCCATCTTAGAAGCGAAGTGTCGCGAAAAGAATTATCAACTTGAACCGGAGGTGGTTGCCTATGTCGCCTCAACGGTTCAGAGTAACATTCGTGAGCTCGAAGGGGCGCTCAACCGCCTAATTGCCTACCACCAGCTCAACAATGCCCAACCGACGCTCGAGGCCGCCAAAAACATCCTGGGGTCGCTTGCCCAGGCCCCGCGCCGCGGGGGAATTACCCCGAAACAACTGATTCAAACCGTGGCCACCTTTTTTGACCTTTCGATTGAAGACTTGGTTGGCGCCAGCCGAAAAAAAGAGCTGGTTGAGCCCCGCCAAATTGCCATGTATCTGTTACGCGAAGAATTACGCTCTTCATTTCCGGCTATCGGCAATGAGCTTGGCGGGCGTGATCACACCACGGCTATGCACGCCTGTACAAAAATCACCAAACAGATTGAGAAAGATGAAAAAACAAAACAGGATGTTTCATTAATTAAGCAGCGCCTGTACGCGGCTTGAGTGGGGATGGGCTGTGGTTATGGCCTGTGAAAAAATTGTTTCTCGCGCGCACAGTCTGTGGATGTCGCGGGGAACGGCGGGCAAGGTTTTCCACGCGCGTCTTGCCTGAAAAAACTTTTCCCGATATAGCACTGTAAGTTCTCCGATTCTCCGTCCACTCCGGCCACACGTTTCCAGCTTCGCCTGACGAGTCCGACTGAGTTTTCCCCCTCATCCACATGCCTTACTACTACCACTACAATACAATATGAAATTTACTTGTACGCAGGAAAATTTATCCAAGGGACTCACCTTGGTGAGCCGTGCGGCTAGCCGCAACGTAACGTTGCCGATCCTCAACAACGTCTTGCTGGTGGCCGAACAAAACTCGATCCAGCTACAGACCACCAATCTAGAGTTGGCTGTGTCAGTAACCATTCGCGGAAAAATCGAATCCCCAGGGCGCTACACCGTGCAATCTCGTCTGCTGGCCGAGTTTATGAGTTTTTTGGAACACGAAAATATCACGCTCGAGCTCACGGACGCCGGTCTCGTGGTAACCTCGGGACACAGCCACACCACCATCAAAGGTCTGCCAGCCGATGAGTTCCCGGTTTTACCGAAGGTCAGCGACGGACAACAATTTAGCTTACCGGCCAACGAGCTGCAGCGAATGCTTGAGGGGGTGGTATTCGCAGCCGCCAATGATGAATCACGGCCAGAAATTTCCGGCATTTATCTCCAGGCCCAAGAAAGCCGGATTACCGTGGCCGCGACCGACAGTTACCGGCTCGCTGAGCGCCACGGAAAGGCTCTGAGCGCCCCGACACAACCCGTTGCGGTTATCCTGCCATCTCGGACCGCCCAAGAGCTCCTCCGCAACCTTCCGGGAGACGCCACCGAGGTAAAAATTTCAGCCGGCGAGACCCAAATTTCGTTCCAGCTGGAAACAACGGAAATTGTATCTCGGCTAATAGAAGGCAGATACCCCGACTACCAAAACATTGTTCCCAAGCAGTTTTCGACAAAAATTACCGCTTCGCGCGACGCGCTGACCAGCAACATTCGGGCGGCCAGTTTATTTTGTAAGCCCGGGATTCATGATCTAACGGTGCGGGTTGATGAGGGAAAAAAATCGTTGTTTCTGCAGGCCGCCAACACGCAAGTAGGCGAACACGAATCAAGCATGCCGGCCGAATATGAAGGGCAACCACAAGAGGTGGTCTTCAATTACCGCTATTTACTCGACGGCCTCCAAAGCTTGCACGGGGAAGAAATCACTATCGAGCTGACCGACGCGCAATCCCCCGGCGTTCTTCGAGCCAGTGGCCAAGCGGACGACCTGTATTTATTGATGCCGATTCGACAATAACGATGCAGTCGCTTCGCGAAGCGCTCGGCAGCGCCTCTCACGGCGCCACCAACTGGGACGCAGCCATCGTGGCCGCCACCCAAGACGCCATCCAACAAACGCTTCCCGACCAGGCGCGATATGCGCGCGCCACCAGCGTCCGGCACGGCCAGGTAACCGTGACGGTTTTTCATGGAGCCTTAGCGGGGCTGTTGTCGATGGAACACGAAAAAATCTGCCAAACCGCAAACCAGCTTCTAGCACAGCGCTTCCCGGAACGGCGACTGACGGTTGAGCGGTTAATTAGCCGCGTTACTTCGTAACGGTTACACCCAGATCGTCGCTCTGGGTGGTTTTTCCCGAACCGTTCTTCATGACCACATAGAGCTGGTAGGTGCCTGGATCAACGGCGGGCCAGGAGAACGTGACCGTGTTGGTTGTTGGTGATGACACACTGTCCACCACCACCGACTTCCCGTCAGCGTTTTTTTGGTAGAGCGTAACGGTGCTCACCTCGGCCGGGTCATAAGCGAAGGCGGTGACGGTCACCGGAAAAGCGGCCGGATCAATTGTGGACCCCGGAGCGGGAGAAATAATGTAGGTCGTGGCCGAGGCGCTGCCCGGTAAATAATTTATGGTGACGGAACTGGTAGTCGTTTCGTCGTTGGTGTTTGTGAGCGTGGCCAAAATAGTATGGAAGCCACTTTCGGTTTTTGACAGATCTATCGAAGCGGTATACGGAGCGCCCGTCAGAGTAGTCACCGTGTTGCCATCCAGCGCCACCGTCAGCGTTTTTGTTCCAGCCGAGGCCAGTACGTCCATGGTTATCGGCAACGTGGCAGCGGTAATTGTGGCAAACTGTTTAGGTGAAGAAATTGATACAGACAGTTTATCCGAACCCACTCGCAGACTACACAGCTCATCAGCCGGAGCCTTGGACAAATACCCATTATCCTTCGCCCAGGCCTGAACTGGCGCCTCCCAACGATCAAACATCGGGTCTTTACTTGGATCACTTGGCGGATCACCTTGCGGATCATCCTTTTGGACATAGTAGAGAATCGAATGTACGGCGCTCAAGGTAACCGTTTTTTTGTAGGCAGCCGGCCATTTATCGACACAACTGTCGGGGATGCGCTTGCCGGTTACTGAATCTACCGTCAAGGTGGTCTTATTCGCATACTGACTATTCAAAACGGGCTTGGTGGTGGTGCTGGGTTTCGGACCCGGAAAATTGACAGCCGGATCACCCTCCAAGGCGCGCTTCATAAAAGCGTTCCAAATCGGCGCGGCCACAATCGACCCGTCGGCACCCGATCGCATCGGACTGTTGTCATTATTGCCGACCCAAACACCGGCTGCCAACTGCGGTGTAAAGCCCATCGTCCACCCGTCAACAAAGTCGTTGGTGGTGCCGGTTTTGGCCGCCACTTTGCGGCCCGGCAATGTCAATAAGTTGTGAGCACCAAAGACAAACGCCCGGGCACCATTGTCCGACAAGACATCATCAAGCTCTCGTACCGGCTCTTCCGGCAACACGCGCTCAGACTTATCTTGATACAGCTCAAGGATTTTTCCTTTAGCATCTTCAACACGCAGCAGGGCGGTGGTTGGATTTCGAACCCCGTCATTGGCCAGCGTCGCAAAGGCGCTAACGTGCTCAATTAAACGCACCGCTCCACCACCAATGGCCAAGGCTAGGCCGAGTTTTGAGCGATCTAAGGTGGTATACCCAAGCTTTTCAGCCGTATCAACCGTTGACGGTATTCCGGCCAAATAGAGCGTTTTAACCGCCGGAATGTTCAGCGACCCGTCCAGGGTTTGGCGCATCTGCAGCGGACCGTGTTCCTTAAAGTCATAATTATCCGGTGAAAAATCTTTACCCGATCCGTCGGGACCGAAATCGGTTTTCAAATCAAACAAGACCGTGGCCGGGGTATACCCCTTCATGAAGGCCGTTAGGTAGACAATTGGTTTAAACGAGGAACCGGGATTACGTAAAGCCGTGGCGACGTTAAAGTTTCCATCATGGGCGGAGTCAAAATAGTCGCGCGACCCCACCATCGCTAACAGCTGCCCCGACTTCGGCTCAATCGCCACCAGTGAAGCATTGCTGGCCTTATAGCGCGCCTCGTTGCGTTCAGCCCCGGCCGCCACTTCTTCTTCAGCAATTTTTTGAAGGTCGGGGTCAAGCGTCGTCACCACCTTTAATCCGCCCCGCTCCAACTGCGAGGTGCCGTATTTCTTTTCAAGATAATCGCGCACATAAAACACGAAATGCGGGGCGATTATTTTGTCCTTACTCGGAGAAATGCGAGACAAAATATCAACCGCGACGGCCGCCTTTTCCTGATCCTTCGTAATCTTTTTTTGTTGGCGCATTAAATCAAGCACCAACTTCCAGCGATCTAAAACTTCGTCGGTGTGGTTACCGCGAGGAGAATAATACGACGGAGCCGGCAAGATAGCAGCCAGTAAGGCGCTTTCCGGCAAATCTAAATCTTTGGCGTGTTTATTGAAATACGTTTGGGCGGCCGCCTCGACTCCGTAAGCATTCGAACCGTAAGGAATTTCATTGAAGTAGAGCTTCAGGATCTGATCCTTGGTAAAACGCCGCTCAATTTGATACGCCAAAACCCACTCCTTAACCTTTCGAACAACCGACTTTTCATTGGTTAAAATTGCGTTTTTTACAAGCTGCTGGGTAATCGTCGAACCGCCCTGGGAACGCGAGCCCGTTAACAAATCAACAAAAATAGCCCGCAGCGTTCCGCGCAGAGAAATGCCGCCGTGGTTATAAAAATCTTTATCTTCAATCGCCAGCGTGGCATCTTTGGTATACTTGCCGACTTGATCGAGATCAACCAAAGTACGCCGCTGATCGCCGTGGATTTCAAACAGTAACGTGGCTCCGTCACGCGCATAAATCTTCGTACTCTGAGCGACTGAGCGATCACTCAGCTTGTTCGGATCCGGTAAATCTTGCGAGACCCAGGCGACAAACCCAACCAACAAGACTATCCCGACCAGGACAGCAGTAATTCCGATTTGAATTATTTTCTTCTTGGTATGGCGCGGAAGATTCGACCAGCGGCCGGGAAAAGACTTGAACGGCAAACGCGAACCGCCCCCTACCCGACTCCGGCGGGATTCCGAGGCTTTGCCTGACAGCGGTTTCGGCGGACGCAACACGGGCATAGAAACGCTGTTGAGCATACTATATATTTGCTATACTTTCAAGCACTATGGCCAGCACCACCCCGACCAGTCACGAACAACTCTTTACCCGCGGAGTCGCCGAAATTATTGATGAAAAACACCTTAAGCTCCGGATCGGCCGCAATCGGAAACTTCGTATTAAATATGGGATCGATCCAACCAGTCCTCACATTCACCTGGGGCACGCTGTGCCGCTTCGCAAACTTCGCGAGTGGCAAGATGCTGGGCATCAGGCAGTGGTAGTCATTGGCGACTACACGGCCCAGGTCGGAGACCCGACCGGACGCGATAAGCAACGCGTGGCGCTGTCCCGAGACGCCATCAAACGGAACGTTGCATCGTACAAAGAGCAGGTGGTAAAAATACTTGATCCTAAAAAAACCGAATTTCTTTACAACAGCAGCTGGCACAACAAACTTTCACCCAAAGAATTTTTTGGCCTGCTTCGCGATACCAGCCTGCAGCAACTGCTGGCGCACGAAACTTTTAAGCAGCGCCTCGCCCACGAACAGCCGCTGAGCATGCTTGAGCTCATCTACCCGATTTTGCAAGCCTACGATTCGGTCGAAATTCAAGCCGACGTCGAGCTGGGCGGCATTGATCAAAAATTTAATTTACTTTTTGGACGGGAACTCCAATCGCGATTTGACCAAGAGCCGCAAGATATTATGCTAATGCCATACCTGGTTGGCACCGACGGCAAGCAAAAAATGAGTAAGTCGCTCGGTAACACCATTAATCTCGAAGACCCGCCTACCGAAATGTTTGGCAAGGTGATGTCGATTCCAGATGCGGCCCTCCCCGCTTACGCGGAGCTGGCGGCCAATTACTCGACCCAGGCCACCAAAGAACTAAAAACGCGGCTCCGAAAAAAGAGCGTTAACCCCCGCGATGAAAAACACGCCGTGGCGCTAGCCATCGTGTCGCTCTACTATGGACCAGCTGCGGCCGAACAGGCCGGACAAGAATTTATTAGAGTCTTTCGTCACAAACAGGCGCCAAGCCGGACCCAAAAAATCATCGTCACGGCCGGACAACACCAACTCATTAACTTATTGGTAAGCCACCAACTGGCCGCCAGCCGGACCACCGCCCGACGATTGATTGAACAAGGCGCGATTAAAGTTGACAAAAAAACAGTCACCGATTGGGAAACCTCAATTATCGCTCGACCAGGTACCTTAATCCAAGTCGGTAAAAAAACCTTCGTTACGCTTGAGCTTGAGTAAACGAGTCGCGATAAAATTCAGCCGCTTCTTCCGGACTAATGGAGTTGATGACTAGTCGCGATCCCAATTCCAACCCAGCCCAAACATCGCGGCGTGGCGCAATTCGCAGATAGAGGTGTTCGGTTTGGTCACCAACCACTTGGTGCATATAGTAATTGTATGGTAGTCCGGCCTGATATAAGCGCGTTAACAGCAATTTAATATATTTTGCCATCTCACGAATTTCAGACTCATTTAGCTGGCTAACATTATCAACCCGGCGCCAAGGCATAATCCAGGCCTCATAGTTATAGAGCGACGCGTAGGGTGTCAGCGCGCAAACATATTTCCCAGACGAAATCCAACGCGGCCCGTTCCGTTCACGAATCAGCAAGTCGCTATAGTAGTCGGTGTTATGAATAATTCGGTATTCATTCGCCCGCTTGCGGCGGGTGATCACGTGCGGCGGCACGTAGGTTGAGGCAAAAATTTGGGAGTGGGCATGGTTTAACGAGGCGCCGGCCCGACCACCATTATTTTTAAATATCAACACATAGCGGATTTTCTTGTCTTTTTGTAGGGCCCGAACGCGGCGAGAATAGGCGCGTAAAATGTCTTCGAGATGCGCCTCCGGCAAAGTCGAAACATCCACCCCGTAATCAGGCGTATCAACCACCACCTCCTGATACCCATAGGCCTTAGGGTTATCGGTTGTGACAACTGGATAAATATTTTTAATCACTTTGACGCGCCAATTTCGAGCCCCACCCATGGTAAGTAAGCTGTGCACCTTCCCAAGCCGTTTTGGACTAAACGCGTCCTGCTCCGGATCGATTGATGGTGAACTGTCCGGCGATCGAAACTTTGTTTCATCCGGACGATTGTTGCGATTCGGGGCGATAATGACCTGTCGATCGTGGACGTAATCCACGCGAATTTCCGATTGTCGAACTTCTTTTTTTGAATTATTTTTTGCCATAGAAACGAAGATAAGCGCGCGCTGATCGATCCCAGGAAAAATCTTGGGCCATTGCGCGCTGGACGGCCTCCGACCAAATAGCTGACTGCGCAAAGAGACGGAGTGCCCGCTTGATCACCTGCGCGATCGCGGTTGATGTAAACGGTTGGAAGACGAATCCGGTACCATGCTCGGGCCAGTCCGCCAGATCAACCACGGTGTCATGTAAGCCGCCGGTGTCCCGGACAATTGGTAGTGTACCATATCGCATGGCAATCATCTGCCCCAAACCACACGGTTCAAATTGGGAAGGCATAAGAAACGCGTCACCGCCGGCGTACATGCGATTCGCAAGAGCCGCATTAAATTTTTCGACAAAAGCCATGCGGGTGGAAAACTGCCGCTGCAAACGCTGTAATGCGCGGGCGATGTCCGGGTTACCAGACCCCAAAATTGCTAGCTGCAGGGGCTGGGAGAATATTTTTTTTCCGGCCGCCGCTAATAACTGATAACCCTTTTGAGGCGTTAATCTGCCGACCGAAACAACCAGCGGAATTTTTGGATTAACCGGCAGTCCAAGCTCAGTCTGGAGCTTAGCTTTTAATTGGGGCTTGGCTACCGCGACAGTGGCCGCGGTGTAGTGCCTCGATAAGTCCGGATCACTGGCCGGATTAAAACGTTCAATATCAATGCCATTCAAGACGCCTTGAACGCCCTGCGGGCGGCGGGCCAAATCACGCTCTAAGCCAAAACCGAATTCCGAAGTTAAGATTTCTTTCGCATAGGTTGGGCTGACCGTGTTAACACTGTCGGCTAAGACTATGCCCTGCTGAAACAAATTTACATCTCGATCATAATCGCGCAATTGAAAAGTTTTCAGCCACTGAGCGCTTGGACCAAACCATGACCACAGCTGCTTGGCCTGCCATTTTCCCTGGGTGTTTAAGTTATGAATCGTTAAAACCGTTCGGGGCAGTAACCGTTGACGGGACATTCCCAGCCAGAGAATCGTACTCGCCGAATGCCAATCATGCGCGTGCACGACGTCAGCGCGCCAAGCCGAGCGAACCGCGACACCGGCCGCGACCGAGGAAAAGGTGATAAACCGCCGCAACTCTTTGGCTAGCTCAGCCTGAGTTCGCTGGGTCGCATAGACTTCAGAAAACAATTCTGGTTGATCGGGAACATCAACCAACCACAACGGCACCGTTGAGTCCGGCAATTGGGCTTGACCAACCCGCGCCGCGACCCGTTTTCCAGCCCACTGACCGCTGACGGCAAACCAATTTTTCGGTCGCAGTTGCTTACGGAGCGAAGTGTAATAGGGAATTATCACTCGGGCATCGTGTCCAAGCTCGCGGAGTGCTTTCGGCAAGGCACCCACGACATCACCCAAGCCACCCACCTTGATCACCGGCGTGACTTCTGCGGCCACAAACAGAATGTTCATATCTTCGTCTTGATTTTGACTCAATCAAAAAACAACGTCCATCCTAAGCATAGCATGTCTACGCGCGAGCGTCAGGCACGACGGGTCACGGCTGAACGGCGCAATTGCACGGCACGCCGATACAGTTCGACATACTTTCGAGACGGAAGTTCCCAAGAAAAAGACTGACGCATGGCTTGCCAGGTCAAATGCTCCCAGACCTTTGGGTATTTATAGGTTTCAATCGCTCGCGTTAGGGCCATCAAGAAGTCCTCAGGCTCATACGTATCGAAGACAAAACCGGTTCCGACACCGGTGCGCGGATTGAAGTCGGAGATGGTGTCGGCCAGCCCGCCGGTGCGGTGAACAATCGGAACCGAACCGTAGCGCAGGCTGAGCAGCTGAGAAATGCCACAGGGCTCAAAACGCGAAGGCATTAAAAACATATCCGACCCGGCGTATACCCGCGAACCCCACGACTCGGAAAATTCCAAATGCGCGGCTACCTGATCAGGATACTTGCGCGCCATCATCCGGAAATATTTCATGTAGGTTTTTCCGCCCGCCCCAATCGAAACAAACTGCACCGGTTGCCGCAAGATAATCGGCAATATCTTCATGACTAAATCGTAGCCTTTTTGTTCGGTTAACCGATGGACCATGCCGATGAGCGGGACATCGCGGCGGACCGGCAAACCGATCGCCTGTTGCAACTGGTCTTTGTTCAGCCATTTCTTATCAAGCGAATTCCAGTCGTAATGAATAGTCAGGTACTTATCGACGTTTGGATTAAAGACGGAGTAGTCAACGCCGTTAATAATTCCGAAGACGCGATTTTTTCGGCGGCGTAAGTACGGGTCGAGCCCCTCGCCAAATTTCGGCGTTAAAATTTCCTTGGCGTAGCGCTCACTGACCGTACTGATTAAGTCCGCGTGCTTGATGCCACGCAGCGCTAAATTCATGTATTTCACTTTTTCGCCCTTGACCGGCGGCAAGCCGAACCCCTTGTCACGTTTTCGGGGCGGCACCTTCTTCCGTGAACCAGCCATTTGGTAATAGAGGTTATGAATGGTGTACAAGGTGGCTGTTTCCTTCCAAAAGGGGTCTTTGGAAAAATGCATAGCCAACCAGTTGGGGATTAAGCCGGTATGCCAGTCATTGCAGTGCAGCACGTCAGGCGCCTGACCCAGCTTGGGGAACAGGAAGAAAATAGACCAACAGAAAAAAGCCCAACGATAGTTATCATCGGCATATCCGTAGACTTTGTCGCGATCGCTAAATAATTCGGCTTGATAGATAAAATAAATCGGGACCGGTTCCGGGGTCGGCATCTCGGCCTTTAAAAATCGCGTTGTATAGGAGTGTCCGGCAAATTCGATGGTGGTTTCAGCCACCAATGTTTTTTTAATATTCTGGACATCCATAAATTTGTAATATGGCATGACCACACACACCTCATTGCCGAGTAATTTCAATTGCTTCGGTAACGCATAGGCGACATCAGCCAAGCCCCCAATTTTCGAATAGGGGGAGACTTCAGCCGCAATAACTGCGATCCGTGGAGAGGCCATACGCCTATGGTAACACGAGGGCCTGCATTCCGCACAGTGCGACCGCTAAGGCGTCAATCGTGTCATCGTAGCGTGGTCGCTGATCAAGTTTCAGCAAGGTCATCACCATGGTTGTCATCTGGGCTTTGTCAGCTCGTCCGTATCCAGCCACCGAAGATTTTATGGTGGTCGGACTGTACTCAATAATTGGCAAACCAGCTTGTGCAATGGCCAAGAAGGCTACTCCACGCGCCTGCCCAACCTGCATAGCCGTGGTTACGTTATTGGTGAAAAACAATTCTTCAGCCGCCACTCGGTCGGGTGTAAACTCCTGGAGAATAGCAGCCAGGTCAATGTATATCTTTTTTAATCGGTCCGGGGTCGGACTGTTAGCCGGGGTTGTCATACAGCCGGCTGCCACCAGGCGCGGTTGACCGGCGCCGGTCAGGATCGCCCAACCAAACCGTCCCAGGCCGGGATCAAGACCGAGTACAATCGGCGATTTAGGCGGTGAAGACTTGGTCGACATCATCGTGTTCATCGAGCGCCTCAAGCAGGCGCTGTCCTTCGGCGGAGAGATCAGGGCCAGAGGTTTTCGGAAGCCACACTACCTCGGCTCGACTCACCAGAAGTCCCGCCTGCCGCGCCCAGGCGCTCAGGGCCGAAAGTTTTTCCGGAGCACTCATCAACAACCAGGCGTTTTCTTCCGAACGAAAATCGTTGGCGCCGGCATCAATCGCGGCCAGAGTAAAATCATCGATCTGGGCAGCGCCGGGAGACGGCTCAACCGTGACCACGCCTACCCGATCAAACATCCAGCTGACGCTATTTGTGCCACCCAGTGATCCGCCGTGCTTGGTAAAGATAGATCGCAAATCGCCGGCCGTGCGGTTTGGGTTATCGGTCGTGGCCTGGACAATAATTGGCAATTGTCCGGGGCCAAATCCCTCATACAACATCTCCTTAAGCGCCTGGTCTCGATTTTGCCCTGAACCGGCCGCCACCGCGCGTTCAACATTGTCATTCGGCATATTGACCGCGCGCGCCCGATCAATCGCCAGACGTAATTTGAAATTTGTATCAGGATCGGCGCCGTCGCGGGCGGCTACGGCAATCTGTCGCGCAAGTTTTCCAAAAACAGCGGAACGCTTGGCGTCCGCTACCCCCTTCTGACGCTTAATTGTTGACCATTTTGAGTGCCCAGACATACAAATCCGTCCTTCCCGAGCCGATTGGCTTGGCCTCAAGTATACGGAAAGCGACCGCACCGGTCAATCCGGATGAGTTGTGCACACGTCCGACTCTTGCGCTCAAAAAAATCGTCTGCTAGAGTCCAAGCACGCGGTTGAACAAAATTCGTTCAAAGCGCGAAAGACAAAAACAACGATGAAAGCACCTTCTGGCATCCATGCTTGGTCAGAAGCGCTTTCATCGTTCACCACAGACCGTCCAGCTGCCAGAATGAGTGAAATTTAGTATACTGAAGACCATGCACACGCGCTGGGAAGGGGTTCAAGCATGGGTTCGGCAGGAATGGTGGTGGCTCTCGTACCTGCTGCTGTTCGCCGTGGTGTTTGTTGGGTTGCTGGGTCTCCAAGCGAGTCCAAAATTTGCCGATCCCGACTCGTTCTACCACGCCAAAATGGCCATCCTGATTCGTGATCAAGGGTTGATTAAGAATTTTCCATGGCTCGACCTGACCGTGCTGGGCCAAGCCTACACCGATCAACACTTACTCTACCACGTGGCCCTAATACCGTTCGTGACCTGGCTGCCGCCGGTGATGGGGGTCAAACTCGCGACGGTTTTTTTCGGAGCCAGCTTGGCGGTGGTAGTCTATTGGCTGATGCGTTCGTTTCAGGTTCGCTGGGCCTTCGGATTTGCTGTATTGCTATTTCTAATCCGACCCTTTGATTTCCGGATTTCACTGGCCAAAGCCCCAAGCGTTTCATTAATGATCTTGTTGATTGGGCTGGGTTGGGCATTTCACTATCATGTCAAACGCTTAGCGGTCCTGGCTTTCGTGTATGTCTGGACCTATGGAGGATTCTTGTTACTTTCCATCGGAACGATTGCGTACGCTATAGTTTCCGCCGTCAGCAACCGGCTCACCAAGCTTCAACCCCACCGCTGGGTCGGTAAAATTTTCGCCTTAGCGAGCCCACACGCACGGCTCGCGAAACCGCGGCACCTCAACACTTGGATAGTAGTGGCCGCGCTCGGCGGAACCCTGTTGGGCGTGGTGATCAATCCATATTTTCCGGCCAATCTTTCATTTTATCTCCAGCAGTTGATAAACATTGGCGTCATAAATTTTCGAAATGTGATCGGCGTTGGCGGCGAATGGTATCCGTATGGTTTTGTGGAACTGATCGCCGACTCAGCCTTTGCCTCACTGCTCTTACTGCTGGCCGGGGCGGCCGCGATTATACGCTGGCGACGCCCAAGTAAACAAACCATAACGCTTGGGCTGATGGCGCTCGGGTTCTTTATTTTAACGCTGAAATCCCGGCGCTATGTGGAATATTACGTGCCATTTGCGGTGCTCTTTAGCGCCTTTAGTCTGAATGATACTTTGGGCGGTTCGGCCGGTCGGGCTTGGACGCAAGAAGTTCGGCGTCTATTTTTACGCCCTCGTTGGTCGCGCTGGGTGTTTGGGATAACGATTGGAATTATTCTGTTCGGGGCGGGGTATTTGGCGGCGCGTGACTACGCCGGCAATTGGCGCGACTTGCGCGGTGGCTTTACGGCTAATCAGGAACAGGCGGTTAGTCAGTGGTTAATCGATAATACCAACCCCGGTGACCGGGTTGTGCACTCCGACTGGGATGAATTTCCCCTGTTGTTTTATCACAACACGCATAACACCTATATTGTTGGCCTTGATCCGACCTTTCTCTACAAAGCCGACCAAGATCGCTATTGGGCCTGGGTCGACATCACGCTTGGAAAATATACTGGCGATGTGTATCAAGCCGTGACGCAGACGCTCGATAGCAAATGGGTTTTAGTAACCGCCGATCATAGTGCCATGAACCGGTTGTTCAAGGACGATCGGCGCTTTCGCCTTCGATATCGGGACGACGAAGCCAGCGTCTATCAAGCCGTTGGACCCTCATGATGCTAAACGCGGCGTTGTGGCTGATGGTCAGCCTGCTTGGCCCCCAGCTCATATCCAGCAGTTGGCTGTCACCGTATTTTACCAGTGGCAGCGGGACCTTGCTTATCTCGGTGTCTGCCCTGATCGGCGTTCTCGTCTTTTGGATACTGGCGGGCAGCCAACGTACAGATCGTGCTCGCCTCAACTTTATGGTGGTGGTTGTTTTTTCAGGGCTGATTATTGGCCTGGCCTTTATCCGGCAACTTGATCTGCGCGGACCCACCGGCCAACCGGTTGGGATTCACGATGGTGCGGTGCAAACCGAAGTCGCCGCCAGTTTTTTACTCGACGGCAAGAATCCGTACGCGGCTGATTATTCGAATACCAAGTACGCGATAATTAATCCGCCGATTCCCGGCGGTCCGGCCGTTAATGTCGTCTGGTCGCATTATATTTACCCGCCGTTGCCGTTTGTGCTCCAGGTTCCTTGGTCAGCCCTCGGTCGCTGGTTGCATTTTGTGGCTGATGCGCGGTGGTTAACCTTGGCGGCATTTGTGGTGACTGCCGGTATCCTGATCCAACCGGCCAAAGATTGGACCAAACGGACTACTGTCGCCATTCTGACTCTTGGCAACCCGTTGCTGTGGACCTTCGCGCTGGCCGGACAGAATGATTTTTATCCTGCTCTGGGCCTAGTCGGAGCGACGTTGGCCATACGCGCCAAGCGTTGGTGGTTGGCCGGCATCACTTTCGGTCTCGCACTGACTGCCAAACAAAGCGTCTGGATGCTTGTACCGCTGGTAATTGTTTGGCTGTGGGCCCGCTACCGACGCCAAGCACTTGCCTGGAAACCAGTGCTTTGGGGGGCGGTAGCGAGCAGCCTGGCTATCATCGGCCCCTTCCTGCTTTGGGGCCCGACCCAGCTCTATGATGACATCATCCGATATGCCTCCGGGTCAATTCCTTTTTCCTATCCAATATCCGGTTCAACGCTGCTACAATATTTGCACGTGTCTGGGTTGCTAGCGTCGCCCTGGGCAATTGTTCCGACCGCCTGGTTTCAGCTGGCGGTCGGCGTCCCTCTTTTCTGGGTGCTGGGTAGGCGACTCTGGACCCAACCAACGGCCAGCCAATGGCTCCTAGCAGCTTCGATCTTAATGCTTGGGGTACTGCTGGTCAGCCGCTATGTAAATTTAAACTATTTTGTTACGCTGGAATTCCTGGTGCTGGCCGCCTGGATTCTTCAACCTCCCAACCCGCATGTTTCGACGTGACGCAATTCTGCTCCTAATATTCGGCTTGATCGGCAGCCGCCTGGCCTATGCGCCGGGGCTCGATTACTACCTGACCGGTGGGAGCCAAACATATTATTGGGGGCTGACGGCGCAGTGGTGGCTGACCGACATGGTCTCGATCGCTAGTTTTTTGTGGCTGACCTGGCTGGATCATCGAAGTCGGTCGTTGTATGAACGACATGCCACCAAAATCATCTGGGTCGCGAGTTTGCTTTTGATCGCGATCCCCTGGTTTCGTCACACGCTAATTCACCAACAGTCAGTTGAGGGATCATTGATGCATGACGGAACTCTCCAAACTGAAGTCGCGGTGCGGGCACTGTGGCAAGGAAAAAATCCTTACCAACTCGATTATCAGGGCACCCTGTATGACTATGCCTTTAGTACCACCGCGCCAATAGAGAATTCCGCGTTTACTCATTATGTCTATCCGCCAGCCTTAACCTACCTGGCTATGCCCGAGGTCTGGTTGAGCGACCTGAGTCATACTTGGCCGGAACTGAATAGCCTGTATTTGGCGGCCCTGATTGTGACCGTCTTCCTCGTGACCCAAAGAATTTTGCCCGAACAAAAACGTTGGGTTATTCTCCTGGCCCTGGCCAATCCCCTGGTTACCTTGTATCCGCTTGCCGGCTACAATGATGTACTCGTGGTTAGCGCGCTGGCCCTGACCGCTCTCTTAGCGACGCGAAAACACTGGGGTTGGGCGGGGTGGTGGTATGCGCTGGCGCTGGGCCTGAAACAGGTCGCCTGGGTAACCGTACCGCTGTGGGCGATTGTCCAGTGGCGACGCTATCAGCAACACCCGGATGAGCGCCGGCAACTCCGCCGGGGTTGGTGGATCACACTCGGCGTCAGCGCCGCTCTCTATCTTCCATTTTTGATGTGGGACGCACGATCATTGATTGATGACCTAATAATTTTCCCTTCCGGTAACCTGATTGGTTCCTATCCAATCGCGGGCAGCACCCTCTGGCAACTGAAAACTTTTTGGCAGGGAAGGACGCATGTTTGGGACGCCATCCCCTCCAGTTTAACAGCCGGTATCGCGCTGATCGCTTCGCTCGGATTTTTCGGCCGGCGCCTGTGGCGATCAAGCAGCGTGGTGCGCTGGTTCGGATTTTCAACCCTGACAATATTGTTTACCGGATTAACCCATCGATTTTTTCACGATAATTATTTATCGGTTTTGGTACTGATGGGTATTTTGGCGTATGCGCTGGCTCTTCAACCTGAACAATCGTAGATTTTTCTGGCTGATCACCGGTCTGGCGATCCTCTTGTCGATCGGTCCGTGGTTGATCGGTTGGTCAATGCGCCCCGCCGGGTATGAATTTTTTGGCAACTCGGCTGTCAATCCCTGGGACCCGGCGGTCTACTATGGCTATATTGAACAAGGCCGGACGGGCGGAGTGTTCATGCACGATATCCTGACCAGTGAACCGTACGCGGCGACCCTATTTCAGCCCCTGTGGTGGTTACTAGGACGGCTGGCGGCCTGGGTACATTTGGCTACCCCCACCATCTTCGCCCTGGCCCGAACCGCGCTCGTCCCGCTGCTCGCGGGGGCGCTCTGGTGGGGCGCGCGGTGGGTATTTTCTGAACCGCGGCAGCAACGTTGGGCCTTCGGCCTGAGCCTGTTTTTGGGTGGCCTCGGGCCACTGGTGGCCCTGCTGGCCGGACGCGTTGAATTTACGCTCTCGCCTGACCTTTGGGTAACTGAAGCATTGCCGGTCTTGACGCTCATTAGCTCACCGCACTTTTTGATCGTTACAAGCGGCATTATTTTTACCCTGATTGGGATCGAACGGGCATATGCAAGCAATCAGTGGCGCTGGGTGGGCTGGGCCGGACTGGCCGCTTTGGTGACCCTAGCCATTCATCCCTTCCACGTGATTACCTGGGTGCTGATCTGGGCGCTATTGACCACCTGGCGCGCATTCCAACGTGACCAGCATCCCTGGCGATACTTATTGATGTGGGTTAGCGTGTTAGCCATTGCCAGCCCAGCCCTGGCCCTCTACGGTCTCCAGGCGATGTTTGACCCGCTCGTTATTGACCGGGCCATCCAAAACGTCAATTTGACCTGGCCACCCCTGCAAACATTCACGCTGCTAGGATTAGCGCTGCCTTTGATAGTGTTTGGGTGGACCCAGCGTCCGCGGAATGCGCGCTGGCAAAGCGTGCTGATTATGGCGGCTGCCTATGTAATTGCCATAGCGCTTCCAATATATTTTCAGCGCCGCCTAAGCCACGGGATGATGATCTTTTTTGCCTGGCTGGCGGTGCCGGGGGCAATTCGGTTGGCTGATATTCTGAAACGCCAAGCCACCCCACTTCGTTGGGTTGGCGCCACCATCGCAATCTTTCTCGGACTATGGTCCTGGCTCTGGGTATCCGGGGTAAACATCAGTGCCTACGCCTACGATAAAACCATTGCGCCGGTACGGCAGTCTTACCTCTCACCTGAGTATCAGGCGCTATTGAGTACCATCAAACAGTTCGACCATCGTTCGCAACCGCTGCTGGCGTCACTGACCGACAGCAAAGTTATTTCCGGCCTGACCGCACAAACCGTCTATGTTGCTCAAGCGGTTGAGACGGTTGACTATAGCCGGAAAGCACAACAGCTGGCGGACTTTTTTACGACTGCCAGTAAATCCACGCAACTCGCATTTGTTCAAAGGCACCATATTTGTCTGATACTCTATGGTCCACGTGAACAAACCTATGGTTCAACCTTTCAGCCCGCCACTTGGACAACCCTAACCCCGATTTGGCAGACGGATCAACGTACGCTTTATCGAACCGATCAATGTCAGTAACCAAAAAAATTTGGAGCATCATCGGTTTAGCGACCGGACTTTGGATACTTTCCGGCCTGCCGATATTGGTTGGCGCAATCACGACCGGGCCGAGTGAAGTTTTTGTCGGTCGCGTACCGGCGACCGCCGCCGATACTACCGCCTACTACTCAATGATTGAACAGGCCAAGCAGGGTCGGATTCTTTTTTCCAATCAGTTTACTAGCCTGACGCAGCACCCAACCATGTTTCACCCGCTGTGGTTGGTGACAGGATGGATCGCCTTTCTGCTGAACCTCTCACCCGTTTGGGCTTACCAACTCGTACGTTGGCTGGCGGTAATCGGGTTTTTGGCTCTGCTATGGCGAATTCTTGAAGAAATTTTTTCCGAACGACGGTGGCAATGGATTAGCCTACTGATGATTACCCTCAGCGGCGGGTTTGGCTGGCTGACCCAGGCGGATTTTCGGCGGTACGTTGATTTGAGCACCACGCCGGCAGACCTGTGGGTTGCCGAAAGCACCACCTTTCAATCCATCGGTCACTCGGCCCTCTTCATTGGATCACAAACACTGGTACTTTTTTTGATCTGGCAATTGGCGAGCTGGTTACAAGGGCAAACCCGAGCCGGTTGGCGGTGGACGGGGCCGACCATCCTGCTGTTGGGCCTTATTCATCCGTATGATCTTGTCACCGTCGCGGCGGTAGCATTCGGATGGACCGGCTGGACGTATTTGCGGAGTGGTAAACCAAGCCGGCCGATTGGACAAGTCCTGCGCGCCGGACTCGGCTGGATCGGGTGGGTGATCCCAGTTATCGTGTATTATCGATGGTGGGTCTTATCGGAACCGGCCATGGCTGGTTGGTTGGCACAGAACCTTGATTATACCAGCGCTCCCTACCTGACACTTCTTGGTTTCGGCCTGCTTGTTCCGCTAGCTACTTACGGCGCCATCCGATCATTGCGAGAGCGTCAAACGTTTCTGCATGCCTGTCTGGCTTGGGCGGTGATTGGCCTGCTGCTCATTTATGCGCCGCTATCGGTCCAGCGTCGCTTGCTCAACGGCCTGCAAATACCGTTCGCGCTGCTGGCAGCCTATGGGTTTTCCATGGCCTGGAAGCGTTGGAAAGAATGGCCACTGGTACGCAACGTGGCCGCCATTTGCTTAGCGACCGGACTGGTACTATCTCCGTTGGTGCTCCTGGGAGTTGATATTCGCTACGTTCTGCCCGGTGCGCGTCCCCCGTATCCGGTTCGCATTACTCGTGACACCTACGGCGCCTTTCAGTACATTCGCCAGCACAGTACTTTAACACAGGCTACCTGGGCTGAGTCCTGGGTAAGTAATAGTTTGACTGGTCTCGAGGGCCGAACTGTTGTTCAAGGCCACGCCCATCAGACCATCGATTTTCAACAGCGTTTGCGGGACTGGCTAGTCTTTCGAACGCAGCTACTTAACCCGGATGAGCGCACCGCCATCCTGGATCGTCTAAACGTCAAATTTTTACTCTGGCGCCCCCAAGATGCACTCCCAAACGGCTATCGTCCAAGCCAAGATCCGCGCTGGGTGACCCGCTATCAACGCGGTTCAGTTACGCTGTTCGAGCGAATCAAGTGAAATGGCCGGCAATGTCTGCAGCACTTCGCGCTTGGTAAACTCGGGCGCGAACGTACGGAGCCGATTCAATTTAAGGTGGCCCACAAAGCGTACCAATGAAATTTTCAGACTGCCCGGGAGAGCGGTGTTAGGGATCGCTAGACGGTAAGTTGTTTGCCACTGTTCACCCGGTTTCCAGGTAAAACTTGGATTCCAGCCCTGACCGAGCAGCCGGGTGCTTTGCCATCGCGTCCGTCCGGACCGCTGCACGCTAAAGCGCAAAGCCAGCGGTTGATCAACTTGTTTCCCGGCTAGCCACTCTAACGGAACTTGATACTCCGTAAACCCATCGGGAACGGCAGTCTCAGCAACTGGCTGGACGGCCGTCGTGGCTGACGTAACTGCTTCGGTAATTTTTGGAATCGCCCCTCCCGCCGACCCAAAAGATTGCGTGGGGACAAATGTATTTGATCCATTCCGGGTGTAAATTGCCACGCTATCTATCCAGGTTTGCAAATGCAACCCCTGGTCGGTCAAAAGCCGTGCGATTCGTTCCGACCCATCATATCCCTGGAAATCTGTTTCGCGATAGAGGAGTTGGTAGTGATAATATTGTTGCCAATCAATCACCGCCGCGTCAATATCGGTCGGCAAAACATACGGAGTGTCGGAGTATTGTCGCTTCCCAAGGTACACATAATTAAGTGAATACAAGGTGGTTCGGTTGGCGAAGGTTGGCAGGTAATTAAAAGTCGTCAACACACGATCACTCGGTTGGATCATGGTTGCAACCTGCCGCAAAATTTTTGGGGCGGTAAACCCGCTATCTCCAACATTCGTCCACGGCCAGACCAGCGGTCCAAACGTAAAGTACGTATACAGCGGACCGACGATCGCCAAGGCCACTACCCCAACTCGCACCATCGATTGATCAAACAGCATCCAACCCGAATGTTGCCGGAGTCGCTTGATACCGTAAATCGTGGCCCAAGTTAAAAAGGGCAGGTACGGGATAACATAGTGCAGGCGTAAGATGGATTGCGCGTCCGCGCCAATGAGCATTAATTGCAGGTAGAGCAAGCTGACGGGTACCAAATAGCGCCAGGCCGCCAAGGGCAACAACCCAAATCCGATCAAAAATCCGAAGGTCGTGACCCAGTTATTGGGGTGCAACAGGTGCTGCAAAAATACCAGCGGCCGCCGAAAAGGTGAGAGCAGGATCTCCGGCAGCGAGTGCCCCATCCAGCCATAAAAAGCCAAATATTTGTAGGCTCCCAAGGGCTGGGCCTGGCTAATGACATATTGGGCCAGCCAGAAGTAAGCGACAGCCAGGATTGCCGGGACCGCCCACCAACGCCAGGTACGCTTTTGGATCAGGGCCAAACCGGCCCAACCTGCCAAGAGCAGCGGCATATCTTCCCGCACCAACAGAATGGCGATCAGGCTGGCAATCCACCATCCCCAGCGATGCATTTCGTAAGCCACAATGCTCCACAGTAAAAGTGGCAAAGCAAAGGCCAGGCCATGAAACTCGTACAGCGCGACATTATAAAATAATGGGTGAGCCAGAAAAACACTCGCCGCGAGCAAACCCACCCGGGTTGAGAAATGCCGTCGAAATAGGAGCATCACCGGAATGGCCGCACTGACCAACACCAAGGTTTGCGTCCATAAGATCAACAGGCTGCTCGACCACAGGCGATACAATCCCGCAAGCGGAAGTAGCCACAATTCTAGATGATCTCCTAAGTACGTTGGATCATGAATGGAATTTGCAAAGCCGTGGCCGTGGCCAAGTGACCACAAGGTTTGTTGATAGATGCCTAAATCCAGGCCATTATAACCAAAGGCCTGAAACTTCCACCACTGCAGGGCGCCAAGGACGATTGCCGTGAGTGTCATCAGGCCGCTGAGCCACCACCAATACTTCCGTTGCATATGCAACCATCCTAGCGAATTTCTCAATTCTGCGCTAATAACCAAACCCGCCGCAGAGGCGGCGGGTTTGAGAAATCGTAATTCAGGAAATCGTCGACTAGGTCTGCGTGACGTTCGCCGTGGTGTTGGCCACGAAGATAACGACCGCCCAAGCCAGTAAGACGATAATCAAACCGATAACTGCAGCTGAAATAATCTTCTTGGCCTTATCAACTTTTTCTTCATTCCCACCAGCTGTCAGCCAGGTAAAGCCACCGATGATGACCATAATGACCGCAATCAGGGCCAGTAAGCCAAGCACGAGCTGCAGAATGTTAATCACGGTTGTCTTCAGGTCGGCATCACCAAGACCGATTTGCGATCCAACAGATTCAACACTGAAGGTCGAAGCCGTCTGAGCATGAACCAACGCCGGCATCGCCATCGTGGCGATTGAACCCGCGAGTAACGCGTATTTCGTAAAGCGCTTCATTGTATTTTCACCCCCTTTCGTGAACTGAAGATAGAAAAACGTAATTTACGGAGTTGTCTGCGTGACGTTCGCCGTGGTGTTGGCCACGAAGATGACGATTGCCCAGGCGAGCAAAATCACGATCAAGCCGATAACGGCCGCCGAGATAATTCGCTTCGCTTGTTCGACTCGGTCTTCATTTCCACCAGCCGTCAACCAGACAAATCCGGCGTAAATGATGAACACGACCGCAATCAGGGTCATGAAACCCAGAATCCACTGGATAATGTTAATCACGGTTGTCTTCAGGTCGGCATTGCCAAGACCGATCTGCTCACCAACAGATTCAACGCTAAAGGTTGAAGCTGTTTGTGCATGGACAGCCAGCGGAGCGGCCGCCATCGCAAACACGCCCATTCCCATGGCGAGTGCTGTTAAACGTTTCTTCATACGAAAGTTTCCTTTCCGAAGTGTTATTTGTAAAAATATTTTCCTTCTTTTTTCTCCTCAATCTCCTCGAATGAACAACCTGCTTGGATTATACAAGAATCCCGTCAAAAGTCAACGCGAGTTATCCTCACGTCGATTAATTTTGCCTAAAAACAGCCGAAAACCTACCGTTGAAGCAGCCCCTCAAGGACAAATCGGATGATTCCCCAGCTAAGCAGGATGACTACCACGCCAATCGCGGCCCAGGCTAAGGTCTCTTTTGCCTGTTTGACCCGTTGGCTATTTCCCCCCGAAGTTAACATCATGACCCCGCCCCAGATAAACATCAGCGTCGCCAAAATAGCAATCACGCCCAAAATATACCGAACTACCTGGCCAATTAAACAGGTGGCGGTATTACAGGCGATTGGATTAGTGATTTGGACGGCAGCCTGGACCGCGGGCGCGGCGGCCAGGATCGTTATCGCGAGTAGCCCACCCGCCCATAAACTTCGAGACTTATGCATGGTCATAGTATACCACGACTCAGTTTTTTGGTTGCTGGGAAAAATCGGTGAAGAGCGATTCATCACATTTGGTCGTGCACAGGTTGATTCCAAAACACGGTGAGGGTACGAATTGTGCCTCGGTTGGTAAAACACTTGAGCACCAGTACGGACTGGCTTGTTCAAAACACGTTTTACTATTGTCCGGGTTAATACAAGAACCGCAAACTTGGCTGGCCTCGGGCTGTTGAAAGCAGGAACGGGAACCGCTGTAGAACTGGCTGTTTGGCAGTGAACCACACGATCGTTCAGACACGGAGTCCGCACAATAGAGCGGCTGGGTATTACCACTAGCATCGGTGCCGCGTACCACGCAGCACCCCAGTGTGGTTCGGGACTTCTTGGCCGCTAGGTTGATATCAAACTGCGGCAGCAGCTTCTCAATCTTGTTAATGCGTTGGACGGTTGTGCTGGGCGAAGAACAGCTTTGACTGGAGTTCGATAAAATTAAATTTTCGGTCCGGGTATCAACCATGCCGGTGGCCGGCAGCAAGTTGGCAAGTTGAAAACGACGGACACACGAGGCGGTGTTGTCACCATAACAACCCTTCCCGTCCAGACTGGATAAACACTCGCAGCCCTTAGCATCCAAAGCCTCTTGCAGCCGGGCGATTGGTCCGGGCTGCGTGCCCGGATCGGCGCAACGAATTTCGATGGCGCTGTCGGTGTCAGCCGTGCAGCCATTATCCCACGTGGCGTGACAGTCAGTGCGTGTTTCCGTGCCGCCGGTGCCGCTGAAGGGTCGTTCCGAACTCGTCCCCCCGAAGACGGTCGCGATTGGACCGGAGAACGGATTTATGGCACGCGCGGTTGTGCCGGTAATCGCGGCCACCGCAAAGTTAATGGTGATGTAGGCGGTCATCGAAATGATGACCCCCACAATCGCGCCAATCACGATCCGTTTCCCATCTTCAATTTTTGAAGGCCGGCCGGCCGCGGTAATCCACTGCACTCCGCCCCAGATAATAAACAGCACGGCCAGAATGATAACAATGCTCTGACCCCATTGAGCTAGCACCACAAATTGCTGAAAAAATGAATCAATGGTACAGGGATTGGCGAATTGATCGACCATAACCGTTTTACCATCGCTCCCGATACTTGGCACACTCACAATTTCTTGGTCGCACGGAATCAGCAGACCGGTGGCTTCGCTTTGCGCATGCGCCGCCGGTACCCAAACATTCAGCGCCAGGCTGACCGCCAAGACTATCGCACCAACCAAGAAGGTCTTCATAGACTGGCGGTTAACTGCTCACCGGCCAAACGCAGCGCATCTTCGAGCGTGGCCTTACCTTCCAGGACACTGGTCGAAAGATCACGGAGGTATCCCTCGGCCTTCTGGCCGCCGTGGCCATGGTACCAAGTTTTGGCCGTCAGGAGCTGAGCCGCAAAGGTCCCGAGCTCGGGATCATCCTTCTGGGTGCTTAAAATACTCCGCAGAGCTGAAAGTTTCCCGGTCATTTGGAGATACACCGGGACAGTTGATTCATAGGTCACAAAATTCAGCAAGTTCCAAGCCTGGGTGCTGCGGCCCTGTAATTGACTCGACTTTGAAACCATTAGCATGTCGTAACGAGCCGCATCAATCACCCGGGCTTGGTTCGTCAGCCCGTCCCGATCACCATCAGTGCTCAAATGAAGCATCGGCGAGACCGCCCAGTTGACCGCACTCTTTTTTATGGTGGCCAGGTCAGCCAGTGTTCCAAAATAGTAGGCCAGCTTCCCGGCCAAAAAATCTTCGCGAGCGTTTGGTTGTTGCGCGTTCCAACTATACGCAACTTTTTTCGGATTCGCGAAACTCAACCAAAAATCCATGGCCGTTTGCGCCGCTTCGGTCATATGGACCGAATCTTGATTCGGTTGAATGGCCGGCCATCCATTTTGTAACATTAACAGCGCCATTAAGTCGGCGGCGTAAGGGACATTGTCGACGCTCCCGAGCGCCACGCCGGCCTGGACAATGGACTGCTGATCATCGGCCACCGTCAATCCGTTGACGGTTAGCTGTTGCAGCAGTTCACCCCAAGTCTTAGCCGGCTCGAAGACTTTCGCGTTGTTCAATAAATCTTTGTTGCTGTAGAGGACAATCGTGTCCATTGATAAGGGCAAGCCCCAGACCTGTCCATCAATCACCGCGTCTTGCGCCACAGCGTCTACAAAAGTGTTTTTCAGACTCGTCACCGATGGGGCGGGCAGGCTTTGCTGCACAATTTCGGTGCCATTCCGAAAGAGTCCGGTCCCGGTTTTGACAATCGGAACGCCGAGCTGCGCCGGCATCGGCGTCGCAAATTCCGTCATCTGGCCGATCCAGGTTTGTGGGACAAAGAAAAGGTCTGGGCCATTGCCTTGGGCCCAGGCACTGACTAATCGATCATAATATCCTTCGGCCGGCACGACTTGGTAGGTGACGGTGGCGTATGGGCGTTGGATTGCATATCGTTTGGCCAGGGCGGCAAAAGCCAATCGTTCATCGGCGGTTCCCCAGACGGTTAGCGTGACCGGACTGACGGTGGTCGGTTTGCTTTTTAAAACACCGCTGACCAGCAGCACAATCGGAATGGCCGGTACCAGGATAATGGCGACAATGATGAGAATGCGGCGCATAGGTTATCGATCGAGATAGTCTTTAATGTCTTGTTTGAGCTCTGGATGTTTCAGCGCAAAATGAATATTGGCCTTGAGATATTCACGTTTACTGCCGCAATCGAAATACCGCCCTTTGATAATTCGGGCATAGACGGCTTTGCGTCGGGCCATATTGTTGACGGCGTCGGATAACTGTAATTCACCGCCGGTTCCGGCCGGCAGCCGTTCAATCCAATCGAAAATGTCCGGGGTTAAGACGTAGCGTCCGGTGACCGCAAACAGGGAAGGCGTTTTGGCCGGATCAGGCTTTTCAATCACACCGGCGACCGGGAAAGCCTGCTGCACAGTTTTTCCTTTCGGGCGCATCATGCCGTAATGCCGGACCATTTCACGCGCCACCTCCATCGTTCCGATCACGCTGGCGCCGGTCCGATTATAAGTTTCGATAAGCTGTCCGATGGCCGGTTGTCGGGATTCAATAATGTCATCACCAAATGAAAAGGCAAACGGCTCATTCCCGACTATCTCTTTCGCCATATACAGCGCGTTGGCGTTCCCCAAAATTTTATTTTGGCGGACGTAAACGAATTTTGCGAGTTTTGAAATGCGATGAACCTCTTTGAGCTGTTTGAGTTTCTTTGATTCGCGTAACGAAAGCTCCAGTTCGGCCGAATAGTCAAAATGATCTTCAATTGCCCGCTTATTCCGTCCGGTGACGAAGATGATCTCTTCTATCCCGGCCTTGGCCATCTCTTCGACAATGTATTGAATCACCGGCTTGTCGACGATTGGCAGCATTTCCTTCGGTTGGGCAATCGTGGCCGGCAAAAAACGGGTACCAAATCCTGCCACCGGGATTACTGCTTTGCGAATTTTTTGACGTTTTGTTTTTTTCGCCATGGCGCTACTCTACCACAAATACCCGGGAAAGTCTATGGAGTTGGGGGTGCAAATGCTGCTAAGATTTCTTCCAGCCGATGTTTCCCGTGCAGTTGCTGAATGACCGCTTTTCGGTCGGCATTGGTCCGTTCCGCAAATCGCTCGGCCGCCGCCACAATTTTTCCGAAATCCGGACCGGGCAGTAATCCAATTTCGAGCAAATCTTGTCCGCGCAGAATCGGATGTGGGCCATGCTGCAACCCCAATCGTTCTAGACGCCGAAGAAACCAATCTCGAACCGGGTATGGTTGGGTGGCAAATTCGCCCCCGCGTCCCCGAACATACGGCTTCCCGGACGGTCAGAAGCTGCGATGGCAAGGCCGGCCAGATTTGATTGACAAGCTGACGCAATAGACCGTCCGGCGCATCCGACCCGACCCGCTCAACCGCTTCCAAAGCGAGATGCTGATCAACCAGCTTGGCGACCATGGCGATTTGATCATCCCCAAAACCATTTTGGTGGAGCCAACGCTTGGCTGGCTCAACTCCCGCATGCGCATGCATCGCTGGGTCGTCCGCTAAGCCCTGGGCATCCCGACGAACAGTTTTTCCGAAGTCATGACAAAAAGCGGCCAGCAGAACGGTTAACCGGTCGGGCGCAGCTGGATGATAGCGACGGACGAGGCCGGCCGCTTGATCAACCGTTAATAACGTATGCGCCCAGACGTCACCCTCGGGATGTGTTTGCAAAACTTGCGGTGTATCCGGTAACTGCGCAATTGCGGGAAACCGATCGAACAAACCGATGTCCATAGCCAACTGCAGACCAACCGACGGGATTTCGGACAACAGAAAAAGTTTTTTCCACTCTTCGCGCAACCGATCTCGAGACAATTCGGCAGTGGCCGGGCTTAAAGCCTTGAGTTGTGCGAGCGTCTCGTCGGCCACGCTGCAATCGAAACGGGCAGCGAATTGGCACGCTCGCAGCACCCGTAACGGATCATCACCAAAGGTTTCCGAATCAACTACCCGTAAAATACGATCGTGTAAATCTTCACGACCGTGGTAGGGGTCGAGGAGTTCGCCAGTCAGCGGATCTTCCAGCATGGCGTTGATCGTAAAATCGCGGCGCCGCGCCGCTTGCTCAGGAGACAGGTGTGGATCTATTTCAACCGAGAAGCCGGCATGACCGCGCCCGGTCTTTGTTTCTCGCCGCGGCGCCGCGATATCCACCTCCTGGTGGCCGAATTTTACCTTGATGATTCCAAAGGCCTTACCGACTTCGGCCACTTCGCCAAATTGTTGCATCACTGCTTCAATTTTTTTCACCGGCAACCCAAACACTTCAAGGTCGTAATCCTTGACCGGCAAACCAAACAGGCGGTCACGCACTGTGCCGCCGACGAAGAATGTACGACCGCCGGCGCGTTGAAGAGCGGTGGCAATGTGTTGAATGTCCTGCACGCCTATACTGTAACGGCGCTCCCATAAAAAGGAAAGTCTTGACAATGGCACGAATATCCTACAAGCTGGCCCCAGCTCATACACAAGGAGGTTGGATGCCAGTCTTCTCACGAAAAACAGGCGAGTGGGTCAAGATTGGGGATCGAATCAAAATCACCCTACTGGCCACTCGGCCCGGGAAAGCCAAGCTTCGAGTCGAGGCGCCACCGATCCAGCCGAACGAAGTTTTTGAGATGACGGTTGGGGCGATTTTTCCGGTAGTTCCCTACAATGTCAGCCTCGAAATTCTGCAGATTGCCACCAACCGAATCAGCCTCAACATCGTGGCGCCGATTTCCATGCTGATTCTGCGCGGCGAAAATGTCGGCAAACCCAAGCCGCCAACGAAACACTAGTTGGCGGTTTTTTCTTAGCGCGCCCGATCGTACCGACCCATCAAGTTGGCGCTGGCCAGATCATGACCCTTGAGCGCCTGAAGGACATCGTCTTTTGTCGCGCCCTTGGCTAATGACAGTCGTGTATCTACAGCATAGAGTGCGAAAAAATATCGATGCTCACGGTCGGGCGGACAAGGACCAGTATATTTATGCTGTCCGGAAGTATTCGCGCCTTGTTCGCCGGGCACCGGTCCGCCCTCATGAATTTCGCGCTGGTTGGCCGGGATGTTCCAAATAACCCAATGATCAAATACGCCATCCGCTCGGACGCTTTTTGGCACATCCGGGTCGGACATGAGTAAGACAAATGATTGTGTTTGGTCGGGAATATTACCAGACCAAGCGAGTGGCGGGCTTACATTCTCACCGTCGCATGAATATTTAGCGGGAATGAGTTCGCCATTTGCAAAGGCGGCGCTGGTCAAAGTTAGGGGTGTTGAGGAGTCGTCCATAGGGGTAACCGTTTGATGAGAAAAGTGAATAAAAAGCCAGGCGATGATTCCGGCCAGAATCAGTCCGCCAAAGAGCAGGGGTGCTGATTTATTTCGCATAATACAGCGGTGAGTATAGCAAAATTTTTCCTTGTCCGGATGATGCGGTATACTAGCCTCACTATCCACTCAAACAACATCTATGCGCATCGCCATCATCGTGATCGTTCTCGCACTCCTTGGGGGCGGCATATATTGGTATCTGCAGTCCGGTTCCGCCGGCTCCAACACCAATACATCCGCCAATACGAATGCCACCAGTTCGCATCAGACGCAGACCCTGGCTGACCTGATGTCCGCCAATCAGTCGCAGCAATGCACCTTTTCGCTCGATGACCCGAATGGGCGTCAGGACTGGACAATGTATGTTGACGGAGAAAAGATGCGGGGAAATTACACGGTTACTACCAGCGATGGGAGCGACTGGAGCGGCTCAACCATCCGCGACGGTGTATACAGCTACAATTGGGGAACCTACCAGGGCCAAGTAACCGGTACCAAACTCAAGCTGGCTAGCCTGGCTTCAGATGCAAACGCTAATCTCAACACCAACAGCGCGGATCCGGGACGGGAGTTTGATATCAACCAGTCGGTTGATATGACTTGTAAAAATTGGACACCAGACGCGTCAAAGTTTGTGCCGCCAAGCGATGTGAACTTCACGGATCTCACCGCCACGGTCGAATCGGCGAACGAGCAAACCCAAGCCGCTGCCTGCAGCGCCTGCGACGCCATGTCTGATGAGTCGGCCAAGCAAGCCTGCAAAACCTCCCTGTCCTGTTCATAACCCATGCTACTTGGCCAACTCAACCAGGCCGCCCTGGATTGGCCGTGGTCATTCGTGCATACACTCAGCGGGATCGCGATTGGGTGGATTTTAGCGAACACCGTTCGGTGGCGTCCGACCCGAACATTTTGGGTCAGCGGAATTGGCCTGCTCGTACTCTGGGAATTGGTGGAGGTGGTGTTGCGACTTCTCGACCAGCACGCGCATCAAGCAATTGCCCCGCTGAAACATGCCGTCCATTCGTTCGCATTTGCCCAGGAAAGTCTAACCAATAGCCTGGGCGATCTGGTGGTTGGGACCTTGGGACTATGGATTGGACGGCAGCTAACTGGCCGCCGCCGGACTTGATTTTTTCGTACGAACGGCGTACACTCCGCGCGGTACGGAGGCGTGGCTGAGTGGTCGAAAGCGCTGGTTTCGAAAACCAGTATATCCGAAAGGGTATCGGAGGTTCGAATCCTCCCGCCTCCGCCACGCAACGCGTGGCCAAGAAAAATGATTCGAAGGGCGAGCGCTGCTGTCAGTGACAGCAGAGCACAAGCCCCGGCCCCACCGGGGCGAATCCTCCCGCCTCCGCTAAAGCGCTTGCCGCCGACCCCAAACAGGCGTAGGCTACCACCATGCGCCGAGTTTTATTTGTCGTGATTCTGGCGATTGCGGTGATAGTAGTGATCGCCCTGCTTCGCCCAGCGCCGACCAACACCCCGACCAACACCACGACGAATACGGACAGCATCTCACTACAAGGGGTGAGCTTGTCGCCGCGCAGTACCGACGGAGAGGATTTTACAAACTTCTTCAGCTTGGCCAAACAGGCCGGGCCCGCCTTGACCTGGGTGGGCGACATTGCGGACCTGGCCCAAACGGACGGCGCCCCTGAAGTGATACTGCAGCAGAGTGCCGCGCAAGGATTGACACCAATTATGATTGCCTCGGTACCGATTGAACGACTCGCGTCGGATACCGCACAACAAACCGCCACGCAGCAGGCGGTGGATTTTGTACAGAAAAACCAACCGAAATATTTCGGCCTCGGGAACGAAATAAATTTCCAGTATAAAGATGACTCGAATGCCCTGATGGCGTTTACAAAGTTTTTCGCCACGACCGCCACAGCCATCAAACACGCTTCACCTAAAACACAAGTCTTCACCGTCTGGCAACTGGAATGGCTGAAGGGTCTCCATGGTGGCTTATACGGCGGGCAAAACAATCCAACCGACTTAGCCCAGTGGTATTTACTTGATCAATTTCCGGACGCGGATTTCTTCGCCTTTACCAGCTATCCAATGTTGATTTTCCAAGACCCGAGCGATATCCCGACCAATTACTACGCCGATATCGCCAACCAGACAGCTAAGCCGATTGCCTTCTCGGAGATCGGGTGGTTTCGATCGGGTCCGTCAGGCTGGTCGAGCTCATCCAAAGAACAAGCGCAGTTTATCAATCAGTTTTTTGCCAGCACCGAGGCCCTCCACCCGCTCTTTCGGATCTGGCCATTTGTCTACGATCAACCCGCCCCGGAGCCGTTTACCACAACGGGGCTGTTAAGCGCTGACCAAACCACCAGTCCGGCTTGGGAGGCCTGGCTGGCTCAAGCAAATTAGTAACTGTAACTCCGTGACTGAATATCGGCCGGACGTCCACGGCCGGTTGAAGCGTAGACTTTCCCGTTAGCAGTGGTGACGTCAAACTCGCCGAACCACCAATTTTCGAATATCAATTTTTCGTCCAGCAATTGCAGTCCGAAGGTATGGCGATGCACAAAGGATTGCAGGCCCTCAGTCGGAATCGTGAGAATCCAAGGTTCATGCTGACTTGGATCATCCCAGACGTGAACCCGCACGCCCCCACGGAATTCACGATAGAAGGCAAAGTAGTTACTGACGAAGTGCCCATTTGCATCGAAGATGCGAACGTCCGGACCGCCGCCGGCCAAGGCCCCGGTCACGATGCGGCTGTCGCGTTCACCCGGGATGGCATCGAGCCCGGAAACATCAACACCGCCGTGCCATCGGCGATCGTAGGCAAAAAAAGCGTGCAATAAGTTTCCGGTGTAGGAAAAGGCACGGACTTCCGGACCGCCGCCGGCACCCGGACCGGTGATAATCTCGTCGGTCCCGTCGCCGTTCAAATCAACTGCCGCAACGTTCACGCCCCCGCGGAAGAGCGGGGTATAGGCGTCGAATTGTGCTAGCAGCAGACCATCAATGGTATAAATATAAACACGCGGACTATCGCCCCGTCCGAGTCCAAGGATGATGTCGTCGACGCCATTCCCGTTGACATCACCCACCGCGACGTCAAGACCGCCGCGAAAATTGGTTTTCGGGACGAAGAATTGGTTGATCAGCGTATGATCAGCCGAGTAGATTCGAACATGCGGACCGCCACCGGGACCAGCCACCGCGACAATTTCATCACCAGCGGACGTGGGATCAAGATCGCCGGCCGCGATCCGTGCACCACCGGCAAACGCAGCAAACGGCTGAATTTCCCCGTCGCGCAAGGGGGCGGCGACGGGATTGGAAATCCGCGTCGCGGCATTCAACGATAAATAGGGGTTTATCGTTTTTCCGTCGCCGCGGTGAATTTCAAAGTGCAGGTGGGGTGCGGTAGATTCAGCGTTCCCGCTGTCACCCACATAGCCGATAAGCTGCCCCTTTTTGACCGGCCAGCCAGCCCGGACTCCAAGCGCGTAGGCGTAAGTTGGTCCGCCGACGCCATCATCCGTACCGGGTGAATCATTATTGATATGCAGATACCAGTAATCATAACCGTCGTCCCCGGCAATGGAAATAAACCACCCGTATGATGGTTCAGGATACTGCACCGATTGCACGACGCCGTCTTGGGCGGCCACCAGCGGTGTTAATTTGGATGCAAAAATATCGATGCCTTGATGAGTGTGGCCAACGCGTGGTGCGCCGTAGTCATTACTGTATGATCCGCCGCCCAAGACAGGAAAATCAATATCCCGAACATCGGCCGCAAACGTTCCGCGCGGAACGCAAAGCAAAACCAGTACAACAGCCAGGCTTCCGAACCAAAGATAATTTTTCATGCTTGGGATGTTTGTTTTTGGGGGTGCCAAAAGTTGGTTGAGGCACCTCAACACCCGGTAGTATAGCAGGTTTTCGGCCGTTTGTCCAGCCCTTAGGCGCGATAGAGCAGCAGCGCGCTGCCACCCGGACGCTTTGGATTTTCGACTCGTTGTTCGAGGGGCCAATCCGGCAATGCAAACCCGAACGAAATAACGCGGGTGCCGGCCCGGAGTTTGTTTCGAAGCGTGTGTCGGAGCTTTGGGACGAAATTGGTAATAAAAAAACCGTAGACCAGCGTGGCCGCAGACAAGTCCTGTCGGTATAAATCAGCTCGGAGAATCGTGACATTCCGAAGCTGGCGGGTTCGCCATTTGGCCAACAGATACGGCCACCATTGAATTTCAATCCCGATGCATTTGGTATCAGGAAAACTGGTTGCTAAGGCGGTCAGAACACGCGCGTCACCGCAGCCCAATTCATACAGCACGTCCGACGGTTGCAACGGGAGATTGTTTTGTAGCCACGCAATTGCCCAGCGCGGCGTACTGACGTATGGCAGCCCCGTTCGCAAGGTTTGCCAGAGCGTGTTGATTGCGAACACCAGCGCGATCAATGTCGCGAACAGTAGCACAACGAAAAAGGCTAACACCATAGCCGCAGTATAGCATGGTCGCAGACGGGGCTTGACAATTTTACATTTTGTGCTTAAAGTTCCGTCAATCCGTCGTGGTTCATTCATAGTCAAACGCTCGCCCCGCTTCCATCTCCAACACGGAGGTTCGATGGACGAACATGTGTTTCATCCGCGCCTGCGGCAAAATGTCATGTCTCACGCCGAGGTAGCCTATCAATTCAATCTCCTGGTCAAAGGAATTGAGGTAGAGGATCTCGGAACTCAACAGTTGACGCCGAGTTTGCTCGGCCGCATCCGATTGATCCTGGATGGCCTGGACGCATTCATTCCCGGTCTCGAGTATCATCCGATCAATGACTTTGAAGCCGAACTGGCTTACGAAGCCGCGCTCGATGATTTCGAGCATCGGAAGTTCTGGGCCGCCACCCAAAACATCTGTCATGGCTTGCAAATTTCCTGGCACCACCCGCAACTCTGGCACCTGCTGGGATGCCTGGCCCGGCGACTTCAGTACACCGGCCTGGCTGAACGCTGTTTCTACCACGCGGTCTGGATCAATCCGGGCTTCCTGGAAGCCAGGCGTGACTTGCTGGCCACCAGTCAGTTGCATCCACCACAACAGCTCTTCTGAACCCCTGCGGGGGTTCTTTTTTTACAACCAGGTATGTTGATCGGGGAAATAGGATGGTTGGGTGTCCGGATGATGGGATCGGTTAAACGCGCGCATCCGATTGCGCCAGTGACTGATCACCCGACCGGACAATCGAAGCGGTGTATGCGGAATATTCCGCAGTGCTTCTTCAACAAACCAGACATTGTGCCTGGCCGAACGCCAGCGGCCGTTGAGGGCGCGAAGATCGAGCAGACCATAGGCTTCGAGACAGGCCCGCTCATCGATATATGGAATGACATAACTTTGGACCAAGGCCGGAATGGTTGAAAAAACCGGTTTGCGTCCATCCAAACCAACATCCCGAGATTTCCCGACCGCTCCGTACTTCCCGTGGTGCTCAAAAACAAACAGCGTGTGATCAATTTGATCAGCGGATTCCAGATCAAGAATTACTGGGGGATACCCGTGCGGTTCGAGCAACGCCGCCGCGGCCATCGCGCCCTCGAGACAATGGGCGGAATTCGTGGAGATTACCCCGGGCAAGGTTCGCATCGTATCCGCCGGGTTATAAGCAAGCGAGTCGAGCCAGCGTTGGACATGAAGGGGAGTATTCAGATGTTGCATGGGTAAAGTATAACAAAACACAGAAATATATTGATTTTTTCTTTAAAACGTGATATAATACTACTCAGGATAAATAATTAAAATAAAACAATATGCCTAATACCCAGCTCGATATCGAGCAAAAAACCGGTACGAGGATTTCGCAAGCCGTTGGTTTAGCGCTGGTAATTGGCGCTGGGGCGCTTGGTGCCGCAGCCTTTTTATTTATTGGCTCGCAGGAGAAATTATCAACGACCTCTCCCGGAGTAGTCAAAAAAAGTGCTACAACGCAAAGTGCGGTTGATCTTACAAGCGCGGAGATTTTTTCAGCCGATCCTACGAATGTCACCTACACAGGCTATGATCAGGCGGTTGCGGAAACGGAGGCGATTAAAAATCCGGATGATATAACAATTACTATTACAACACCATCTGAAGGGGCGTTGGTAGACGACTCAAATGGCAACTATCTGACGGCCGAACTTAATGACCCGAACCATAAAGTTAGCTCGCTGTATGTTCGAACTTTTAACGACCGTTACAAATTCATGATTGGGTGGAATAATGACACAACAGCTCCATACCAGTGGAACACAGCGCTTTCCTTGTATCCAAGCGGTGAATATCGGGACGTTATCTATGCCCGGGATGCGGCGGGCAATTTTCTCGCCTGGACTGATGTCATGTACACAAAAACACACAATTGCTACTATCTCGGCTATCAAGATATGACGTTGACAGCACCCACTGATACTATTACAGCTGGAAAAACATTTACGATGACTGCTAGTGTAAAGAATAATATACGTGGTGCGTGCCAAAATAATTATGCAGTTTCCACTACGTCACCATTATCTTTGGACTCGCTTTTACCGGAAGGTTGGACGGCAACTACTGACCCGGATGGATATATGTCAATTGGAATCGGGGAGACCCGCGACTACACCGTGAGCGTCAAGGTGCCAGTCTCAGCTACCACCGGAACCTATACAGTTGGTGTTACAAGTCAACGGCAAAACACTGGCTTCATTGTAACGAAAGAAGCTACCGTAAACGTAGCTGCGAACACTGGCGGCGGAGGCGGCGGCGGTATCAAGATCGATCCAGGCGACCTAGCCCCATAAGACAACCTACTAGCAAGCGGCGGAGTAATCCGCCGCTTTTTAGTCATATGAAAAATCCTTTATTGCAAAAGGACTTTTTGAAATTCTCTTAAAACTTCAGCCAATGCCCCATAGAGCTACGTCGGACCAGCGGATCTAGTTCGACAATAAAAAAAGCCGAACGGAATAGTTCGGCACACAGGAAGTAGCGTTATTCAGATTGTTCTTTGGTCTGCGACCACTGGTTCGCGAAATACCGCATGTACGCAACGAAGGCGATGATCAGAACCAAGGCCGCGAACCCAAATACATCAAGGAGCGTGAGCGTAACCGCAATCCCAACCAGAAAAAAAACAATCAAGAACCGAATCAGTGCCTGAACTCGCTTTTCGGCAGCCAGTCCAGAGTCTCCGATCATCGGAAAGGGTGTCCACATGACCCAGAGCATATGAAAACCGCGGAGTGCAAAAATGAACAAGACGCCACACGAGGCCAATAGCGCGAATTTCGGCATTAGTTGATTCCTCCAGGCAGAAAGCGAAATACTCGTCTTCGTTTCTACTTCAGCATCGTCTCAAAACCCTGGCGCTGGCCTACTTTCCCCGCGGTATGCCCCGCAGTATCATCGGCGCTGGCTGGCTTAACGACCGTGTTCGGAATGGGAACGGGTGTGGCCCAGTCGCTCGAAGCACCAGGGTACTGAGACGATGTCTCTGGTAATCAATGTAAAGTGAGGAAACAAGCGAACGCTTGCTTCTGGTTCTGGTGAATTCCGCACCAGCTTGGTGCAGTTTGAAGAATTATCTCGTCCTGTGCGTCCCAACAGTCCGTCGGAACGTGATCAGTTAGTACGGTTCGGCTCAACACCTTACGGTGCTTACACCTGCCGCCTATCAACCGTCATGTCCCTGGAGTCTTAACGAAAGCTAATCTTGAGGACGGCTTCACGCTTAGATGCTTTCAGCGTTTATCCCTGCCGAACGTCGCTACCCAGCAATGCCCCTGGTGGGACAACTGGTACACGAGAGGTTCGTTCTTCCCGGTCCTCTCGTACTAGGGAAGAATTCTCTCAAGTTTCGACGCCCACAGTGGATAGGAGACCGAACTGTCTCACGACGTTCTGAACCCAGCTCGCGTACCGCTTTAATTGGCGAACAGCCAAACCCTTGGGACCTTCTCCAGCCCCAGGATGCGATGAGCCGACATCGAGGTGCCAAACCGCGCCGTCGCTGTGGACGCTTGGGCGCGATCAGCCTGTTATCCCCGGAGTAACTTTTATCCGTTGAGCTTCCGCCGTCCTATATGCGTACGGTCGGATCACTAAGTTCTACTTTCGTAACTGCTCGGCGTGTAGGTCTTGCAGTAAAGCTGGCTTGTGGCGTTTGCCCTATCGATCCGGATTTCCATCCCGACCTAGCCAACCTTTGTAAACGCCTCCGTTACCTTTTAGGAGGCAACCGCCCCAGTCAAACTACCCACCAGACACTGTCTCCCGTGCCGGATTCAGGGCGCGAGGTGAGTGCACAGACACAGCGAAGCGTGGTATTTCACTGTTGACTCCACCGCAGCCTACGATCCGGACTTCAAAGTCTCCCACCTATGCTGAGCATCGCACATCTGTGCACAATGCCAAGTTGTAGTAAAGCTTCACGGGGTCTTTTCGTCCAATGATGGGTAACCGGCATCTTTACTCGTCTTGTAATTTCGCCGAGTCCCTCGTTGAGAGAGTTCTCAAGTCGTTATGCCATTCGTGCAGGTCGGAACTTACCCGACAAGGAATTTCGCTCATTGTGCTGGGCGAGACAACCTACGGTTTTCTCGTCCCACGCCACTCTTTCCCTTTTGCGTGTCGCCACCTCCATCCTCGCGCAAAGCAAGTTTGACGCTCGGCTGTTCGATGCTCGACCTGTCTTTTCTTTGTGCGGCGCTTCGCTATCGCTCGCGCCGCCTTGGGCTGAGTGGGGATACTCACTGTATCGCTGCATATTGCTATGCAGATCAGACTATATCTTCAACCTTGCTTTTAGAAAAAACAGAATGGGGCGGCGGCAGACAAGCTTCGTTGTCGTCGCCCCGCAAGGTGCTCGGGTACTAGTCGTTGGGGGAATGCTAGGGTTCTTCATCGTGATCGCCCTCCTCATCTTCGGGTTCGGGCGGAACTTCTCGGTGAAGCTCAGTCGTAATCTCTTCGCGATCTATTCTCTGAAGCAGGACCTCCTTGGCCCAACTTAGAGACAGAATCTCGAGACACTTTACTTGAGCTTCATCATCATTTGATGCTTCGAACTCATAATCTTGAAAGGTATCTCCGACCATCCAGCTTTCCTGGAAAGTCTGACGGATACGGTATTTCATTTCACCTCTCCTTTCCCTGCGAATTGTCCGATCATTCGATCGGAGTTTTCCGCATATTTCCGCGTATTTATGGACCAATCACGAATTACTTCGTGATAGGCAGTTACTTTTCCTTACTGCACTGTTTCTGTTGGAACTCTTGGAACTGCTTACTTCCATAACCGTCGCTAGTCCTTCGCCCAACCACTTTCGTGATTGAGCAAACCTTAGGACGGTTATAGTTACCGCCGGCGTTCATCAGCGCTTCGGATCAAGGCGTAAACCTCTCCCCTTAACGTTCTGACACTGGCCAGGCATCAGCCCCTATACATCAGCTTGCGCTTTGGCAGGGACCTAAGTTTTTGGTAAACAGTCGCTTGACGTCATTTAGCTGCGGCCCAGCTTGCGCTGGGCAGGCCATATACCGAAGGTACGGCCATTGTTTTGCCGAGTTCCTAAACGAGGGTTCTCTCGTACGCCTTAGCAGATTTGCTGCCCACCCACCGGTGTCGGTTTACGGTACGGAAACGTCGTGACATAACCAGCGGACTTTTTCTCGGCCCCCGTGTCGTCTGTATTGGCTTGCCCTTGCGGGTTCGTCTGCGCCTTGCGGCCCGCACATAACCAAAGTACGGACAGATCTCACGGATGCGTCATCCACTGGGTAATCACGCCGTTGCACGGGAATATTAGCCCGTTGTCCATCAGCTACGCCTTTCGGCCTCGCCTTAGGGCCGGCTCACCCTGGGTCGATTTGCGGTGCCCAGGAAACCTTGGGTTTACGGCGGACGGGGTTCTCACCCGTCGTTGTGCTACTTATACCTACATTCTCACTTCGGTGCACTCCACGGTCGCTCGCGCTTCCGCTTCGGCGCACACCGAACGCTCCGCTACCACTGGAAGGTCATCACTGACCAACCAATCCTCAGCTTCGGTACGACACTTGAGTCCCGATACATTTTCGGCGCTTCGGGGCTCGACCAGTGAGCTGTTACGCTTTCTTTAAAGGATGGCTGCTTCTAAGCCAACCTCCTGGTTGTTTGAGCCTCAAAACTACCTTTCAAACACTGAGTGTCGATTTAGGGACCTTAACTGGAGGTCTGGGTTCTTTCCCTCACGTCCGGTGGAGCTTAGCCCCCACGGACTGACTGCTGAACTGTAATACTGCGGCATTCGGAGTTTGGTTGGGGAGACTAGGATTGCTCCACGCCACCCCATTCAGTGCTCTACCACCGCAATGGATCATTCAACGCTAGCCCAAAAGCTATTTCGCGGAGAACCAGCTATCGCCGAGTTCGATTGGAATTTCTCCTCTACCCACAACTCATCCCAGAGCGTTGCACGACTCACGGGTTCGGACCTCCACGACGTTTTACCGCCGCTTCATCCTGGTCATGGGTAGCTCACCCGGCTTCGGGTCTGTTACGGATCACGAGTGCCTCATGAGCATGATGATCACCGAAGTGACCGCCACACTCATTCAGCACATGCGCCGGTGAAGGCTCGCTTTCACTATGACATCGGCCTGGACGGCCTTAGTCGAGCGATCCGTAATAACTCGTAGGTTCATTCTTCAATAGGCACGCTGCAACCCCGCCGAAGCGAGGCCGCAACTGTTTGTAAGCGATATGGTTTCAGATACTATTTCATTCCCCTCCCGGGGTGCTTTTCACCTTTCCCTCACGGTACTGGTTCACTATCGATCATCAACAATATTTAGTCTTGGAAGTCTAGTCCTCCCAGCTTCCCACAAGATTTCACGTGTCTCGTGGTACTTGAGGAATAGAACCAGTAAAGCTTTAACCGATTTCGCTTACGGGACGATCGCCCTGTGTCGTAGGCCGTTCCAGGCCGCTTCAGCTATCGATTGGTCATATTCATTCTCCCACTGTAGAAACTGCAGTGAGAGAAAGAATCAACATGCGCTTTACTCCTAAAGATGTAAGCTTTAGACGTTCTACTCTCGCAACCCCCAACCAGTATGCGGGCTTACACCCTTGCACCCTTGCGGATGCAACTGGAAAGGTTTTGACTGTTCCCGTTTCGCTCGCCACTACTCAGGGAATGTTCTCCGCCAAAGGCGGAGGTTGTTTTCTGTTCCACTGGCTACTAAGATGTTTCAATTCACCAGGTTACCTTCGCATGCCCTATGTGTTCAGGCACGGATGTTCCGAAATTTCCTTCGGAACGGGTTTCCCCATTCGGACATCCCCGGATCACAGGTTGGTTGCCACCTTCCCGAGGCTTTTCGCAGGCTCCGACGTCCTTCATCGTTCGTTGATGTCGAGGCATCCACCATACGCCCTTATGTGTTCCGACGAACTGTCGAGACACGCACCCCTGCACTTACGCAGGGGGTAGCAGGTACGAGATTCGATGTATCGCTTGATACACCAATCTTTTCTTCTTTCACCAGAACCACAAACAGACGTTCGTGATTCTGCGAGTATGATGCTTATTTCCTCTTACTTTACTCTATGTCTTGATTACCCTTATTCAGTTGTCGATGATCGGGTGATTCGAAGAGAAACCGCTTCGGTTTCTCTTGCGACACATCTCTTCCCGCCAGGTGAGTCGACTCTCGTCGCTGCACCGAAAGCAAGTTTCGGTTCGCGACTTCGCGGTTCGACCCGTCTGTATCTGCGCGGCCTCGCTATCGCTCGGCCGCAGACTGGGTTAAAGAAATGTTCGAGATCAACAGCACTGGAGAGATCACGAACGGGTCGTGATCAGATCAGTATGGTTGAAGAAAGAACAGGTGGATTGGTTTAAGGGAATGGAGCATCGAGAGTGCCCGCGAAGCCTACGAAGAGAAGCGGGGGGTACATTCCCTCAGATGCTCCACCACGGAGGTTGGCGTCCAGCGGGACGTGGGAGTTGTTTCCGGCTCGCTTTTCGTTCGCCGTTCCGCACGTCCCGCCGGGACAAAAGGTCGAGAGATGAGAAGATTGCTCTTCTCCAGCTGCTGTCGGAGGCTGAATTCACGACCAACTGTTTCTCCCGACCAGTAATCTCCAGGAGGGCGTCCGCGGTTTTCCGCATGCGCCGTGCATGTGACCACAGAAGTGATCGCCACGAACGCTCCTGCCTGGAGTCGGGGAGCCCTCATGTATCCGGGCAAGGATGAGGACGTGTTCCCCGAATAAGGTTGCGCCGATGTCCCGCCGCCGACTTCTTCTCCCCCAGAGAAGGTTAGCAGCATCGATCGACGCAACAGCTGGTCGGGCCCGCGACTGTCGGATGATTTTGTGCGCTTGCGCGCTGCCATCACGAACTACGGGCGGGCCCGATAGATTGAAGAGACGTTCCAGTGTACGCCTGCGCGGACAGCCGAACCGCTGTCTGGCAATTGTTCCTCGAACGTCTCATATTTTGAAGAGCGAAGTAGGATCACGCACGGCATGAGACTGCTTCGGACTTCAAGTGGTAAAAAGAGCTGGAGACTGAAAAACCGCCCGTCGGCGGCTCATTTTTGGACAGACACGTGTACGCGCTATCAGCTAGCCGTCGACATTCTCCTTGCGGTTGGTCTGTTCCATATGAACCGTCATCATTTATTAGTGGGCTCAGCATACAGGTTTTGTTTGTCTGCGTCAAGGCGGATTCGGGACAACCGGGGGAAAATATCCGGAAAGTTGACTAACGGCCAAAAAAATGATATAATACGGTCAAATGAACATGAAAAAAGCGGTATTTGTCATCCTTTTGCTTGGTGCCTTGGTTTGGGAAACCGCGCCTATTTTTCGTAATTTCGATTCGCCCCCTCCGGCCAAGGCGGTCTACCTGACACCGCTCAACAACTACCGCCCCAAGGACCATGCCATCATCCGCAAGGATGGCGTCTGGCATGTCTTTGCAATTTACACCTGCATCGATCAGACACCGCCGTGTGACACCGGGCTTTACGGCTTGATGCACCTGACCTCAACCGATTTGAAAAACTGGACTGAAGTTGGGTATGTGATTCCGCCTGGTACCAGTGGCGCTTGGGATGATTACGATATCTGGGCACCATCGATTGTTGAACGTGACGGAACGTACTACATGTTTTATACCGGCGTGACGGACGCCTCAAAATTAATTCAAAAAATCGGGGTCGCGACGTCAACGGATTTATATACTTGGACAAAATCCGGCAGCAATCCCGTCGTAAACTGTGGGGATTTTTCCTGGGCGCACTATGATACCGGGACTGCCTATCAAGCCGCTTGCCGCGATCCGTATGTCTACTGGGATCAAAACCAGCACCAGTGGGTGATGTTCATGAGCGCTCTGTCAACCGATGGATCACCAACGACCAATGCGCCCACAATTGGTATCGCGACTTCCGAGGATTTATTGACCTGGCGCGAGTATGGACACATTGCGACCACTGATGATTACACTGCCGAGTCACCGCATGTGATTGAACACGGCGGAACGTATTACGTGGTCTTTACCGACAACTGCTCTCCGCAGCCGTGCCTGAAATATGTGTCGTCCACGAATTTGTATTCCGGGTACGGGGCGCAGACCTCAACCGGTCTGGAGGATAATGCCTATGCATCCGAATATTATAAAGACGGCGACGGCCGGGAATATTTTTCCCGGGTTGACGGCACCACCAACCTCAATCTTGATATTAGCCAACTGACCTGGACCGGCTCACCCTTTACCGTCCAGGAACCCGCTTACGGATCGATCGGTGATTACGTTTGGAACGACACGAACGCGGATACCGCCCAAGACAGCGGAGAATCAGGGCTTGATAACGTCGCCTTGACCCTCTATCTCGATAACGGTGATGGGGTGTTTGATGCGGCCAGTGACGACGTCTACGCCACCACGACGACGGGTGATGATCCAAACACCATCGGTACGCAACATGGGTATTATACATTCAGCAATGTCTTGCCGGCCACCTATTGGGTCAGCGTTGATCCAAGCAATTATGCCGGCGGCGGAGCCCTCGAGAACATGGTTCCGACCACGACCGCTTCGCCGCTGGCGGTGACTATTAGCGATAGTGAAAATGACGCCACCATCGACCTTGGATTCCAAACGTTGGGCACGAGCTGGTCGCTCAACACGCCCGCCAATTTCAGTCTCGATTCGGGCCTGACGCTCAGCAACGGTCGCGCCTCACCGACCTCGACCAGCAATTGGTGGAATAACGATTACCGATACCGCCAACAGCTGACCGTCACGGCTAATACCCAAACCCTGGATACCACCAAGACCATGATTCTGACCACGGATCTGGCGACTTTGGTCAGTGCCAGTAAACTACAATCCTCGTACAATGATCTGCGGCTGGTCTATTGGGACGGATCAAGTAATACCGAAATTCCAATTGATATCATCAACAGCACCACCGTTCGGTTTAAAGTTCAGGCCAGCGTCACGGCCGGAAACACGGATAGCGGTTACTATTTATACTTCGGCGATCCAAACGCGCTGCCTCGGTCGCAGCAGTTAGCGGATGTTTATGACTACTATGATTCCTTCAACGCGCCGGACGGCACGACCTATAATTCTTGGGAGGAAAGCGGGGATACCAACTGGGTGATTTCCAACAACGCCTTTCGGTATAATGCCACCACCGTGGCTGACCGATTCGCCCGTGACACGTCAAAAACCGTTGACCTGAAAAACAACTGGCAGCTTGAAGCTACCGCCACCATCAACAGCGGGTCAATTGGCGGAGCGGGTTTTTTCGATGTCGCGGCCCTCGGTACCGATCCTGATCACTTGTACGCGAATTTTGACGCGGCCAATGATCGCACCCAATTTTATCACTATGATTTCGGTCAGGTCGGGTCAAATACTGCTACGACCATCAACACCGCTACCGCCTATCGGATTGGCTTTGGACTCCGCTACCTCGGCGTTGATTCGCGGTTTTACGCGTCCACTTTGGATGGAACAACTGCCGGGTCGGCTATCGAAAGCGGCACCGGTTATGACATTTGGTATCCGGGGAATAACACGACCGCCCACCCAGCCCTGAATACGTTTAACGGCAATGTAACATTCGATGACCTGAAGGGCTGGGAGGTGCATGATGGGAGCGTCAGCGCGGGCAGCGAAGCGTATATCGCGCCAGCCGTGAGCGCCAGTCTGCAACCGACTAGCGCTTCGACTTTTGCTCGCTTGACCGCTTTCGGGACGGATCAAATCGCCCAAGGCGGCGACGTTACTTACGTACTCTCGAATGACGGTGGTACTACCTGGCAGTATTGGGATGGATCAAGTTGGACCAGCTCAAACAGTACAGCCGCGCAGTCAAATAGCGCCAGTACGGTCAATACCAATGCCGCCAGTTTCGCGGTTGGTTCCGGACAATTTACCTGGAAAGCAATTTTTGCGGCCTCGGGAGATGACCAACCAACCTTGTTGCAAGTCGCGGCGACACTCAATCAGGCGCCCAATTCGCCAACGATCAGCAGCCCGGCTGACGGTGCCGAGCTCAGTGTTTTCAAACCGGTGCTCAAATTTTCCACCACCGATAGTGAAAGTAACAATCTGCAATATCAGGTGCAAATTGATACCGTGAATACCTTTGACTCATCCGGTCTAATCACCTATACGCAGGCTAGTTCCCAAACCGGATGGAGCGGGCAAGATGCGAGCAGCGGTACGCAGTACACTTCCGGCACGACGGCGACTCTCACGGTGCCAACCGCCTTATCCAATGGCACCTATTATTGGCGCGTCCGGGCCATCGATCCGAGCGGTTCAAACGTGTATAGCAGCTATACGTCAGCCCGTTCGTTCGACACGCCGCCGGCGCTGATCTTGTCGAACATCAATGGCCTAGCCGATTCACCGACGACCGCCGTGGTGAGCTGGACCTCTTCTAACGCCGGAACCAGCACGGTGGAGTATGGGCGCACGGCAGCCTATGGGACGACCGCCATTTTGAGCGCGAGCACCACCAGCCACAGCCTATCCTTACCACAACTAGAACCGGAAGCTACGTACTTCTTCCGAGTCAGCACGACCGATAGTTACGGTCAGACTACTTCTTCGGCAAATCAAACCTTTGTTACGCCGCGAAAATATTCACTCCGAACTCCGACACTGTTTGATCCAAGCGCCGATTCCATCACCCTTACTTCGCGTCCGATCTTTACCGGACTCGCCCAATCCGGCAACACCATCTTTATCCTGCTGGATGGATCGATTGAAGCGACGGTCAAAACCAGCAGCAATGATTCCGGCGTTGGATCCTTTGCCTACCGAACCCGACGCGATCTTTCACCAGGCGTGCATGCCGTCCAACTGATTGCGCGGGATGACGCGACCAATGGTATTAGCCGCACGACCGCCCGCCGATATTTCACCACCTTTCCAGATTCGGGTCCGACTATTCTCAAACCGGCCACTGGCACAACCACTAATTCGCAATCCGTGACGGTGGCGGGAGTTGCCTGGCGGAATCATGACGTTTTCATTTTTGTCGACGGCAGTATCGCGCAAGTCGTGAAGGCCACCGATGATGCGTCCGGGGTCGGTTCATTTGCGGCGCATCTTAAGCTTGATAATGGTGTCCATCGAATCCATGCTCGGACGCGCGGACCGGATGGGAGCATCAGCCCGGCCGGCCGTGGCATTACCGTGGAAGTTAAAGATTCAGTACTGGTTCACGTCGTCACCAGCGGGGAATCACTCTGGTCAATTGCCAAAGACTATTTCGGCCAAGGCAGCTTGTATCCGCGGATTATTGACGCCAACCCAACCCTGCTGAATAACCCGATCCTGCTGATCGGGCAACTGCTCAAAATTATTTTCTAAAAAAAGCTCCAGCTAGGCTGGAGCGGGGTTAGGCGGCCGGTGGCAAATCATTGCGCTCCGGCGGTTCGATTACCGTCAGGTTCGGGCGGGGCGGGAACAGCGCGTGCCAGCCCTTGACCGATAATGCGATGGCGCCTTCGATCATTCGGACCCAGAGTGGATTGGCCGGTTCAGGCACGGTTGGCCTGAGCGGAAATGGATAGCCGGCCGGGTGGGGATCCTGTTTGATTTTCTGAAGCGTTTCTCGCTCGATCATGCGATCCTCCTGATCGTGAAATCGGTAAACGCGAATCCGTAACGTGCAAATCTGTCCGCACCCTAGCACAGCCCGCCCGAAAAATTCAAGCCCCGAGTCCGCGCTGAATAATGTCGCGGAAAGCGTAGGCGCTGGGCCGTACTCGGCGTTCCAGGTTGGCGTAGTCAATCTCAATCAGGCCAAAGCGGGGATCAAATCCCTCGCGCCATTCAAAATTATCGATCAGGGACCAGTAAATATAGCCGCGGACATCAAGGCCAGAAGCCAACGCCTGCGAAACTTGGGCAATATGGTCGCGAATATATCCGGCTCGCCGGGAATCTTCGGCATCGGCCAAACCGTTTTCCGTGATAATGATCGGCAATTGATACGCCCGCAGACTTTCCATCACCAACCCGAGTCCCTTTGGATAAATCGTCCAGCCTAAGTCGGTGGTTGGCAGATGCGGCATCGGGGCTGGTGAAAAAAGCCTTTCAATCCCCGAGATTTTGAATTTGACCGGATGATAGAAATAATAATTCAAACCGATGAAATCGACCTGGGCATAGGTTTGATCCAAAAACCAACGGTTATGCCAATATTGGCTAAACCAGGTGAGTCCGCGGTCGAGCAGATTGTCCGGCCGTAGGGGGGCAAAGTGGTTGAGATTATTTGCGACGCCAACTTTGGCGTGCGGAAAGCGGCGGTGAATAATTTGACTGGCCAGGCGATGCGCCGTTACAAAATTCCGAATCGCCGATCCGGAAGCCAAGAAGTTTTTCCGTTGCGGCGGCCAATAGCCGGAAATGTACCCGAGCGAGGTATAGACCGTTGGCTCGTTGATGGTTATCCAGTACGGGACCTGCGCTCCCAACTGATCAACCACCAATTCGACGAATCGCGCAAAGGCGTCAACGGTCCGCCGGTTCGTCCAGCCGCCGCGATCACGTATCCAAATTGGATTGGTGAAATGCCAAAGCGTCACGATTGGCTGGATCCCAAGTTGATGGAGACTGGTCAGCACTTCTTTGTAGTGCTTCAGCGCATCTTCGTTGATGACACCCGGGCGCGGTTCAATCCGACTCCATTCAACCGAGAGACGATGGGCATTATGCCCAAGCTGCTTGGCTAAAGCAAAATCTTGATGAAAGCGTTCGTAGTGCCCGCTCGCACGACCCGAACGTTCGCCATGCCGAACCCGGCCAAGTTTTTCCCACTCCGACCAGTCATTATGGTTATTTCCTTCAACTTGGTGCGCGCTGGTGGCGGCGCCCCACAGAAAGTTATGTGGAAAATGTTTCATGGCGATAGAGACAGCATACCGTCGCGAATTGATTGGCGCAAACTTTCCGGAACAAATGAATTGTCCGCAAGCCGGTCGAGTAATTGTTCCCGGGCCGGCGAATCCAGCGGCAAAATTTGGCTCGAGGTGATCAACGTTGGGAGCAGCCTAACGCTGATCCGGTTCGCAGCGACGGAAAATTGCAGCAGTAACCCGTGGACCGTTTCATCGGAAAAAAACTGGTCAAACAGAAAATTACCGAGCGAATAGGCGATAAACTTTTGTTGATATATTTCAAACGGTTCAACCACGTGCGGGTGAGCGCCGATGATCAGATCCGCTCCGGCTTCAACCAGGGCGTGGGCATCATCACGCTGCCGATTGGTTACGCCCAGCTGGTATTCATTGCCCCAGTGAGCCATCACGACCACGAACATTCCAGCCGCGTCAGCCTGGCGCACCTCGGATACGACCTTTTCCAGGCCACCGGATAATCCATGGTAGCCAATCAACGCGACTGGCTGGCCGCCAACCGTTTCGGTTACGGAATACCCCGGGGCATTCCGCGGGTCGCCAAAGGCGTGGAGACTCGCCTCGGCCAGGACCTGACGCGTATTGTCAAGACCACGCTGACCGAAATTAAGCGTGTGATTATTCGCCAGGGATAGATCGGTAAAGCCCGCGGCATGGAGTACTGGCGCCAGGGCGGGATCAAAAGTAAATACCAGATGCGTGTCAGTTGCCACGCTCTCGGCGGTTGTAAAGGGGCCCTCAAGGTTCCCCACCACCAGATCACCCATTAAGTATTGATCGATAGTCGAGAACGGAAAAAGGGGATCGCGTCGATTCAGTATCGTCCGGACATACCGGTCGAGCATGATATCACCGACCGCGGTCAGCGACCAGGCGGAAGTTTCTAAACCAGTCGGTGAATGCATCAAGACGTTGCCAGGCACGCTGACCCGAACAGCCTGGTTCGTATTAGCTCCCGTGGTGCTCCAGTTGAGCACGATGACGGCACTCAAGCAGAGTACGATGACACTGACCACAAGCACACCGGTCGGCAATTTCATATTCAGTAGTGTAGCATGCTCGCGGGCGGGGATTGACAAACCTCCGAGGATCAGCTACGGTGCGGAGTTAGATTTTTGTTCTTTGCAGACCCGACGATTTTTCATAGAACGGACTGGAGGGAGCGGATGCTGGCCAGACAGTATCGAACCGACTGCGGTGGCATCATCGAGGTGCATCCGAAGGCCGCATTTCTGCGATACGCCGATGAGAACTTTCGCTACTACTTAGTAGCCGCGATTCAGCGGATTCGTCTGCCGAACCAGGATCCGTTCGAAATCGAAATTGATTTCGGTGAGACGATCGGCAAATCGGAGTGTGTAGAAACTGCGGTCATTACTGAACAGACCGTCGTAGATTTCGCCATTCGGCGCGGCAAGCATTTCCCTTCGCGGATTGTGCTCCAGGATGCCAAACTGTCGGTCTCGAGCATGACCTTGATTGCGCGACGCCTTGAGCCCAAGCGCTTTCGCCTGGTCAGTGCGTATTTCGGCAGTTTGTCGAAACGGGAACCGTGGGACCGGACGCACACGGAGACCTCCCGGGCGGAAGCGATCCAGTACTGGTGTCGTCACGCTCTGATCTATTCCCCGACCTGGATGCTGCCGCCGCAGCGGACGTCCTGGGCGAACATTCTGCAGTCTGCCTTGGAGCGCGATGCCTAGCGCTCCTTTTTCTTGGTAAAATGCTCATGCTATACTGAGCCGGTATGCAGCAAGTAATTGTAACCGGCGGGGCCGGATTCATTGGGTCGAATTTTATCCGTTTTGCACTCGATCGACACGCGGATTGGGAAATTTTGAATTTCGATAAATTGACCTACGCCGGCAACTTGGCAAATCTTCAGGATGTCGCCGATCATCCACGCTACCGCTTTATCCAGGGTGATATCGCCGATTCTGTCGCGGTAGCCAAAGTTTTTGCGGTTGGCGCGGATCTCGTTATCAATTTCGCCGCGGAATCCCATGTCGACCGTTCAATTACCAGCGGGGATGAATTTTTACGCACGAATGTGCTTGGCACCAACGTTCTGTTAGACGCTGCCCAGACTACCGGGGTGAAAAAATTCTTACATATTTCAACGGATGAGGTGTACGGCGATCTGCCGGCCGGCAGCTTTGCCAGTGAAACCGATCCGTTGCGCGCCTCAAGCCCCTATGCCGCCTCAAAAGCCGCCTCAGATTTACTCGTCTTGGCACACGCCCGGACGCATCAGTTACCGATCCTGATTACCCGCTGTACCAACAATTACGGCCCGTTCCAATTTCCGGAAAAAATGCTGCCACTCTTTACGACCAATCTGCTGCAGGGAAAAAAGGTTCCGGTCTACGGCGATGGCCGGCAAATTCGCGACTGGTTGCACGTTGAAGACCATTGCCGGGCAATTGACCTGGTCGTAAGCGATGGAACAGTCGGGGAGATATACAATGTCGGTGCGAATCATGATCCGGAGCGGACGAATCTTGCGATTACCGAGCTTATTTTACGCGAACTCGGCCTCGATCAATCGATGATTGAGCATGTCACCGATCGACCGGGGCACGATCGTCGGTACGCCGTGGCGACTGATAAAATTGAAACCCTGGGCTGGCAGCCCCAAGTACCGATTGAGGATGGAATCCGCGCGACGGTCCGTTGGTACAAAAAACATCCTGAGTGGTGGCAGCCGTTAGTCCATCCAGCCTCATGAGGGTGATGGTGATTGGAGCCAAAGGTATGCTCGGCCAAGCCACACTCGATGCTTGGTTTGATCATGACGTCTTGGCCCTTGATTTGCCGCAGCTCGATATTACCGACCCGGTCCAAGTCAAACGCATAATTGCCAATCTTGCACCGCAGGTGGTTATCAATTGTGCTGCCTACACTGATGTGGACGGAGCCGAATCACACTATGATCTGGCCGACCGCGTTAACGGCATCGCGGTTGGATACTTGGCGCAGGCCTGTGACGCCCATCGCATTCCACTCGTCCATATCAGTACGGATTATGTCTTCGACGGTACCGCAGAATCTGGCTATCGCGAGAGCGATCAACCGAAGCAGCCGGTCAACGCCTATGGCCAGACAAAATTGCACGGCGAACAACAGCTGTTGCTACACGTCCGCCGTTTCTACTTGGTCCGGACTTCTTGGCTGTATGGACCGGGCGGAAAAAATTTCGTGGGGACGATGCTGCAACTCGGCCGAACAAAACCAGCATTGCAGGTCGTGAATGATCAACACGGAAAACCAACCCTGACGCGTGACCTGGCCGGTTTTATCAAAAAGCTAGTCGTCGAAAAGGCCCCGTACGGGACATACCATGGAGTGAATGAAGGCTCGACGACCTGGTATGATTTTACGCGCGAGATTTTTCGACAGGCGGGCATCAACACGCCGGTCGAGCCGACCACCAGCGATCACTTCTCTCGACCTGCCAAACGACCGGCCTGGTCAGTTTTGCTTAATCTCAAACGACCGCCATCGCGGCCCTGGACGGAAGCCTTGGCGTCCTATCTTGCAGAAATAGACTAAATTCAGTACCCTCAGAACGTCTATGAAAGGTATTATATTAGCCGGTGGAGCCGGGACGCGCTTACGGCCGCTGACGCTCGTATCTAGTAAGCAACTGCTGCCGGTCTATGATCAGCCGATGGTGTATTATCCCTTGCAAACCCTGCTCCAGGCCGGGATTAAGGATATTTTAATTATCGTGGCGCCCGATCGGGCCGGAGAATTCTTACGGGTCTTAGGATCAGGCAAAGAATTTGGCGCCAAATTTACCTATGAAATTCAAGACAAGCCGAACGGTTTAGCGGAAGCGTTCATCCTAGGCGCGAATTTTATTGATGAAGATAATGTGACCCTTATTCTGGGTGACAACCTCTTCCTTGGCCAAGAACAAGAAATCCTTGAAGCAATTACCAGCTTTGAACGAGGTGGCCGGGTGTTTGCGAAAGAAGTGTCTGACCCCAAGCGCTTTGGGGTGGTTGAATTTGATACTGACCGAAAGGTCATTTCGATCGAAGAAAAACCCAAGCAGCCGAAAAGCAACTACGCACTGGTTGGACTCTATGTGTTTGATCGAACGGTGGTTGAAATTGCCAGGCAACTGAAGCCGTCGGCTCGCGGCGAGTTGGAAATTACCGATGTGCATAAAGCCTACTTAGAGCGCAATCAGCTAGACGTCCGAATGTATACCGGCCGGTGGTTGGACACCGGAACGTTTGATTCGTTACTTGAGGCCGGAAACGTGGTAGCCGACTGGAAGCGAAATCAGTCGCCTACTTGATAACCTGGTAGGATCCCTTTTTATAGACCCACGATCCGCCCGGACCGGAGCTGAAAACCACACTGGCCAAACCCGTTTCGTAAGTTACCTGCGAGCCGTTTTGGAGCACAATTCGTTGGCCGGTGACTTCTTTTAAGTCCGCACTGTTCTTCAGGACGACCGATCCGTTATGCGCGTACACGACACCCGCCGTCAGGTTGTTCGAAACATCAATCGCGCCATCAAGGTCAGAGGTCGTTTTATTCATTGATAACAGCATAATATAGGTGTCGGCACTGCTATTGCCGACCGCGTTACCGCCACTCAGGACTATGATCCGGCCGCTGTTCAAATCATCATCCGGATTATCAGCCACAATCGTTCCGCTGTCACTGCCGTAAGCCTCGGACAGGGTGATGGTGTTATCAATTGTCAGATTCCCTTTGACCCAGACTGTGCCAGTTAAGGTCACGTTGCCATTAATTAATACGTCACCATCATATTTGGCCGGTCCGATACTGCCACTCGAAATGGTACAACCGCTGGTGCAATCAATCGTATTTCCGTTGGCGGCCTGAGCCTCCATTTGACCTATCTGGGCGGTGGTTAAGGGGAAGCCAACCGGTTCGAGCGTGGCATTACCGGCATGACAATACGGGCCGGTATCATAGGTGGTGTTATTATTGTCGCACGGGATTGGCGCCGTGCTGCTGTCGGTGCAGGTTTCGGTGCCCGATCCAGTTGTGACTGCGCCAAGGATGTGTTGGTAACAGGCGTGTTGCTTGATATTGGTCGAATCTATGGTTTCAGAATACGCGTTACCACCGATGGCGTAACTTCCGTCGATGCAGAGTACCCCCGTGCATCCGATCTTTAAGGTTGGTGTTACACCACCCATAAACACCTGGAATGCGATATCGCAACCAGAACCCGAACAGGCGTTGGTCAGACTGGTCAGGCTACCGCCGATTTTGGCCTGACCCGATGGGTAGCTGCTGTTATCTGCATCACGGACGGATTCCCAATATTTTGATCCGTCGGCGCCGCTGGTCTTCAAAACTAACCAATAGGTTTGCCCAGCCGTTAAGATTGGATTAATTGCCGGGGTAAAGGTGACAGTCGTCCAGCCAGAATTTTCCCAGCCCGCATACTCGACGATCGGATTTTGGAGAGTAATACCTCCGCCAGTTAGCTCACTTCCCGGCTGGCCGGAATTATCATCATACAAATAGACAGTGATAGTTGATGTCACCAACGAACTGACTTTTGCGACTTTAAACCCGAGGCTGTAAATTTTGTCAGACACCGAGGGCACGAAACTTTGCGCCAAATAATCATCGCTTGAACCGTTAGTCCCAAAGTTCAAAGTATTGGTGGCGGGATCAGGATCGGCGGTGGCATCGATGGTCGGCGAGCCTTTGGTCAGCACCACATCACCGCTGACGGCACTTTTATCGCCGGTTACCGGGCCGCTCGAGAAAACATTACCGGTAATCAAGTTATTGTTTTTCATATCAAGCCCGCCAATTCCCGCCTGCAAGCCGTAAGAAAATGAGACATCAGCGGTTGAGGTGGTCAGCTGAACCTGCAAATGTTGGGTTGAGGCGCTAATGCCGCCCCCGACAGATCCATAGGCATCAATAGTCCGGTTGTTACCACTGCCGCTGACGGTAGTCGAAAAACTTCCGCGCCCGAACGCAACGTTGCTCTCTCCAACAAAACTTGGGTTATTCGAACAGTCAGTCGTATTGGAAGGATTATTCAGACACCAAACCGCTTTTTCAATCCCGGCCTCGGCAATGCGGGTCGCTTCTTGATCGTTGACGCGGCGGCTGGTGGTCTGGACATTCGCGTTGGAACGATCGAAAGTAGTAGCCACTAAAATTCCGATCACCGTCAAAAAGATGATACTAAAAATCAGGGTCGAACCTGAGCGATGATTACGGATGGTTGCGGAATGTGGCATAGAGGATATTCGTCCGGGCGAAAGCGCGATTGTTCAAATCTTTTTCGATCACCACCGTGGCCGTGGCGGCCGTGGCGTCGGCCGGTACAGCGGTAGTATAGCGAAAATAGACGTCTTTGACATGTTCGGCCACAATTTGATCAACCGCGGTTCGACTTGAAAGCGCGTTTGGTTCGATGATGAGGCGGAGTCGAGGATTGCCGGTGACGCTGGTATCCAGGGTAATGACACCGGAATCAATGTCAAAGCTTGCCAGTTCACCGCCCTCAATACTCGGGAGGCTAAAGACGAAGGTATCCGAATCAGATGCGTAGGCGGTGCCATTGATAGTGGCTGAGGCTAAAACATTTTTTGTTTGGCGCATGGCTTCATCCATGGCTGAAAACACCCGGACCACATTTTCACCGACATCAATCCGGCTTTGCTCGTTGCGGGTGAATTGGTTCGTACTGACAAACAGGTTGCTGACCACTACCACAATCAACCCCAGCACGGCAATACTGATCATTAACTCTACTAAAGTGATGCCGGGACGACGAGTCATAGTCCGACCTCACTTTTTCCAATTAAGACAGTGCTGGTGTACTCAATCAATTGGGCATTGTAACGCCACTGCACAGTCACCGTCGCCTTTTTTAGGGTGGTGGCGCCGGCGGGATAGGCTTCAATCGTCAGCTTCCCATTATCGTCAAAAGTATTCGGGGTGCTATCTGGCAAATCGTTCAAGCCCAAACGCGTCCAGGCCGCCGGCAAATCGCTTTGGCCATCAAAATCCCAATTTTCGGTACTGGTGGTAATCGTTTGCGCATCATCAACTAGCACGTGAGCGCCACCCCAACTCAGCAGAGCGGCCGGACCCGATGTGAAGGTGGTATCGGTGATGATCGGGCTGACAATCTGCTGACTGCCATCGAGATAGATATCAATAGTGGGGTTCGGATCGACATCCAGGACGAGTTTGAGTGTATACCATTGGTCGGTATTGATGGTCGCTTGTTTCGCGAATAACAAGCTAGCCGTTCCGTTCACCACCTTCTCGAGTACCATATTTTGCACGCCGCCATCCACCGTATCTAGATCGGTGGTAGTTCGGGCGATGCGCAGACGGTAGTAATTTTGATTATCCTGCGCTTGAAAAATATAGCCAAAGGCTGAATTCGTCGGGCTATCCGATTTAAGTTGCCAGGCCGCCTGGATGGTACCCGTATCGTACGAGCCAGCGGGGAATTGTAAGCGTCCTGAATCACTTGAAGGGCTAGCCGTATTCTTGGCAAGTTCCAGCGCGTTTCCGGTAACGCCCCCCGTCACGATCTTCCAATCACCCGCGTTGTATAAAATATTATGAAAATCGCCGTTGGTTTGGTCCGGTAAATTTTTAAACCCCCAGCGCTTCAGGGCGTTGATTTCTTCGTCAGCCAAGGCGGCCGCTTGCGCCCGATACAAAACCCGGCGATTGATTTCGTGGGCGCTGACTAAACTCGCGTAGACCAGAATTAAGGTCGACAAGACAAACAGCCCGAGGACCGTGTCCAGGATAGAAAATCCTCGTCGGTGGTGACGTTGCTTTTGTTTTCGCTCCATTTCGATTAGTGTATCATATTGGGACAGAATTGACCCAGCCTCGCAACTAGCGTAGGATTCTTTCGTAATTTGCTGGAGTGGCGGAATTGGCATACGCGCTAGCCTTAGGAGCTAGTGCCCGCAAGGGCTTGAGAGTTCAAATCTCTCCTCCAGCACCATTTTATGAAACGCCACTGGAAAGAAATACTCGGTTGGTATGGCGTGAGTGCCATACTCTTGGCCTATGCGCTGACGAACCTTCGGCTCCTGTCGGTTGATGCCTGGCCGGCGCTGATCTTAAATTTATCCGGATCGATCGGAATTATCGTAGTAGCTCGATCAAAACGTGACATGCAGCCGGTTGTACTGAATTTGATCTGGGCCGGCATCGCGGTTTTTGGAATCCTTCGGGCCTGGGCGGGAACTTGACAGAAGGCGACGACTGACGTATCCTTGCGACATAGACAAACTTTGGTGACTCCAGTGGGAGCCACCAATGTTTTTATCCAGAAATTTATTCAAGCTGCATCGGGTTGCCGATCGTATCGTCGACCGACTGAATTACAAAGACATCGCCCTTTTCGAAGGTGACCTGGTAGGTCGTGTTGCGGAAACGAAACTCCGCATGGCCATGATTTTTGGCGTCAAAACACAGGCGGTCAATAATCGTATGGCTGGTATTGCGGAGAAAATCAATCACATCTTCTTCGCCCCAGACATGGTGAATGACGATATACTCATCCCGGAAATTTTTTCGAATTTTTGCCATGGATTGTTATTTGCAGAATACGCTAATGCAGACGCAAGGTAAACCTTTTGTCAATATGCGGAGCTTGAGCCGAGTGATTGTGGTGACCATGGTACTGATGTGTCTACCGAACGCGCCTATCGCACGATCGGTTGATCAGCCGGTCGTGATAAATGAACTCCTCTGGATGGGGTCCGATCGATCATCATCTGATGAGTGGATTGAATTACGCAATCTAACGACCGCGCCAATTGACCTAACGGGCTGGCAGCTGACCAAGCACAGCGGCGGCGCAGAAGTCCCGATGCTGACTTTCCCGAACGGAACAATTGCCGCCCAGGGGTATTTTCTAATCGCTAATTATTCGGAAACCCACGCGAATTCAGCCCTAGATATTACGCCTGACCTGGTTACCAGCGATGTGGCGCTGGCGAATTCAGCTCTGCAAATTACTCTTTATGATGCAGCTGGAGTATTGATCGACAGGGCGGATGATGGTTCGGGGAATCCCTTGTCGGGAGTCTATGATAACGCGGCTGAAAAATATATTTCGATGGAACGTAATCGAGTGCCCGGCGATGGCCAGCTGGCCCAAAGTTGGCATCCCAACACCCAGGCGGTAAATATCAAAGCTACGAGCTTAGTCCAAGCCACTCCGGGCGCAAAGAATTCCAATGCCGCTCCGGTGGCGGTTGTTGGCTCGGACGTAACCGGCCAAATCAATCTACCGGTAAATTTTGATGGGAGTGATTCGTATGATCCGGACGCCGATCCATTATCATACAGCTGGGATTTTGGTGACGGTACTACCGCTAGCGGCGTTACGCCCGAACATATATTCACAGCAGCCGGAGACTTCGCGGTTGTTTTAACGGTCAGTGACAGCGCGCTCAACTCGACCGTCGGGTTGACCGCCAGTATCACGAGCCCACCAGCTCCATCGACGTCCACGCCAAATCCCAGTCGCGGAGAAACCGCAACGCCAAGTTCATCCTGCCGTGGACTTCGATTGAGTGAACTTTGGCCAAATCCGGCTGGCGTGGACGATGGTGAATTTATTGAATTAGAAAATGTAACCGGCCAAGCCATTTTGCTGGCGGGGTGTAAACTCTGGGTCAATGATAAACGCGTCTATACCTTTTCCGATGGCCAAGCGCCGGCTCGAGGCTTTGTGGTCGCGGATAAAGCCACCACGAAACTCTCGCTAACCAATGCGGGCGGCACGGTTCGATTGGAGGATTCGGATGGGACTGAACTTGATCGAGCCGAATATGCCAAGGCGAAAGATGACCTGAGTTGGTCACGGTTCGCAGACAGTTGGGGTTGGACGGAAACGCCGACGCCGGGCGCAACCAATCAGGCACCGAATGAAGACGGGGCGGTGGCCGGAGCCAGCACGTCCGCTCAAACGGGCGGCGGGCACGTAGTTGTTGATGCGGCGATTGGTGAAATTCAGGAACAAGACAGCGGCGACCGCGTGCATGTCCAGGGCATTATTACCGCGCCGGTTGACGCGCTGGGTACGCGGGTCACTTATCTTCAGGATGCCAGCGGCGCCGTCAGCTTGCTGCTGGCCGAAGACGCGGACAAACCTGATCTCGGTGATCAGGTGGATATTGTCGGCATCGTTCGGTCCTATCAAGGCCGCAAACGCTTGTCGGTAGCCAAGCAAGACTTGCAGATTCTTGGATCCGACCCCTGGTCGCCAAAAGCGATTACGATTGATGAATTGTCGCCTGACCTGGCCGATCAATTGGTGACCGTATCCGGGGCGATTGGGGCAATCAGTGGCACCAAGATTACCTTGGATGATGGGAGCGGTGAAGGAACCATTTACCTCAAATCTTCCACCGGCATCTTAAAACCAAAAATGTATAGCGGTGATACCCTGACCGTCACGGGCATTGTGAACGTCACCACCGCCAGTGGAATTCGAATCATGCCGCGGCAGAATCAGGATCTGGTCGTAGACGCCCAAACCAATCGTGTCAATACCAATCAAACCACCCAAACAACTCTTCCAACCGCCCCGGTCCAACATGTCTGGTGGTACTGGATTTTAGTTGGGACGGGAGCGGGAGCGGTTAGCATTAAACCCCTTTGGACGGCTTGGCGGAAACGAAAGGACCCAAGCCGTGAGCAAAGTAGCACCGTGTAGTACAGCCGTTTTACTGATTGCGCTTCTCTGGCCATTGACTGGCCGGGCAATCAGTCTAATTCCTGACGATCAGCCGGGATCAAGTCAAGCGAAAAATATTTCCCAGGTGTTGGTCATGCGCGGATATTTCAACGGACAGTCCCAACCAACCCAGCCAATCGATCAGACCCAACAAATATTTTTTGGACGCTCGCCGAGCGCTAACGACTACTTTCATGAAGTATCATACGGACGTTTCGGGATTGCCGGCCAAGTAACGCCGTGGTTGCCGCTGGCAATTGCTTCAACCTGTGACACACAAACACTGACCGATGCGGCCTTACGCGCTACCGCCACCTGGCAGCCGACCTTCCCATTTCTCAATTATCATTATTTTGTGGTGGTGGCGCCGTACGATACCAGTGGATGTCCCGATGGCCAGGCCTATATCGGACCCAAGTTATTTGCGACCCCGGCCGGCCCGATCCGGGCCGGCCGGGCTGTGCTGCAAGCCGAACACCTGAATCTCTACACTGTCATTCATGAACTTGGCCATGCTTTTGGTCTCCATCACGCTGGGCTCTTGAATTGCGACGTCAGCGTCCAAACGCGTTCAACCTGCCCGACCTGGGAATATGGTGATCACTTCGATAGCATGGGTGGCGCCTATCAAACCATGGGCGGCCACTATGACGCGCTTCACAAACGCCGGCTCAATTGGTTACCGGATGGATATAGTCAAACCATTACGCAGAGCACAGTTGTATCGATACAGCCACTTGCCGCGCGGACGGACGGAGTGCATGCGATCTTTCTTCAGACCCCGAACACCCCGGACCTCTCCATTGAGTATCGGCAACCAATTGGTTACGATCATGACCTTGATGACCCCGCGGTGTTTCAAGGAGCCTTACTTCATAGCGACAGCGATGACGGACGAACGTTTCTGATTGACCCGACGCCGCCGGCCTATTCCCGTCTGAACAGTCTCCTGACGGGTGAGCGGTTGGTTGATTTGGAGTCTGGCATACAAATCGAAACACTCAGCCGGTTGCCAAACGCGTTAACCGTCCGGATTCTATTTCCGCGCCAAGCAACCCCGGTACCAATTATTCCCACTTATGAAAAAAAAGTCCTGCCAGTGCAGGACTAATTTGGGAGCGTGTACGGTACTGGGTAAGGCTTCGTGCCATTCGGCGAATCCAGAAATCCGAATCCGTGATAGGCGCCTTCGAGCCAGTATTCGAGAAATTGCGGCTTCCAGATACCATCATCGGTGCGAGCGTACAAAAATTGTCCGCTGATTTGGAGCTCGCCGTCCAGGCGATCGATGATGATGCCATCGATTTCGATGTTGGCGGTCTGTTCATCGATCTCGATGCCACCCAGATACATATTGGCGGAAGCCATGTTTGGACATGACTGTCGCAGGCAGCCGGTTGCATCGACCGTGATCAGCTCGATTGGATGGTCGAATTCTCCCTTGGTGTTTGTCATCGTACCCTCCGTGTTCGCGGGACGAAGCATGGAAAGGGCAGTCCTGCCTCAAGGTGTATCGAGAATGCGATTGATTGTCAAGCATGCTAAAATGCATGCATGCCTCCCAAACAACGCCTGCTGATCATCGATTCAAACGCGCTGATACACCGCAGTTACCACGCCTTACCGCCGCTCACCGATAAACACGGACAGCCAGTTCAAGCCGTCTATGGATTTGCGACCACGTTGTTAAAGGCTTGGAAAGAACTCAAACCGACCCACATCGTGGCTTGTTTTGACATGCGGGGCCCAACCTTTCGCGAACAGGAATACAAAGACTACAAGGCCACCCGCGCCAAAGCCCCGGACGATCTTTACGAACAGATTCCGCTGGTGCATGACCTGGTCGAAGCCTTCCATATTCCGATTTTCGAAAAGCAAACCTTTGAAGCAGACGATCTGATCGGGACTATCACTCAGCAAGAACCAAAAATCGAAAAGATAATCCTGACTGGCGATATGGATTCCATGCAGTTGGTCGATCCGCTGACGAAAGTGTATACCTTGCGTAAAGGGATGAGCGATACAGCGCTGTTCGACGTCGCCGCCGTTAAGGAACGCTACCAGCTAACCCCGGAGCAGGTGATTGATTACAAAGCGCTGCGTGGCGATCCGTCGGATAATATCCCCGGCGTTAAAGGGATTGGCGAAAAAACCGCAACGGAACTGCTCAAACAGTTCAAAACCCTCGACAAACTCTACCAAGCGTTAGCGGACGAAACACCCAAAGCCAAAAAACTCAAAGACAGCCTGAAGGAAAAACTGATCAAACATAAATCAGACGCATTTCTGTCGCAGAATATAGCCACCATCAAACGCGATGTGCCGATCACATTCAAGCTCGACCAAGCCGCGGTCACAAACTATGATCGCTCCAAAGTGGTTGGCATGCTGCAAGATTTCGGGTTCAAATCACTGTTGAATAAGCTGCCGGATGTTGATGCTAAGTCCGTACGACAAGCTCGGCAGGCAGCCATGTTGCTTGATACGAGTGCGCCGAAAAAAGCCGGCCACGAATACACCTTGGTTAATGATGCCGCGGCCTTCAAAAAATTCCTGACCGAACTCAACCAGCAAGCCGCCTTTGCAATCGACACCGAAACAACCGCCTTGAAACCGCACGATGCGAAACTCCTGGGCATGAGTTTCAGCTGGAAACAGGGAACCGGCTACTATGTAACCGCCAAATATCTTGAACAACTCAAGCCAATTTTAGAAAACCCGAAAATCGAAAAATATGGTCACCATTTGAAATATGACGGTGAAATCTTTAGGTTACACGGTCTGCAGCTCAAACCGTTCAGCTTCGATACCATGATTGCTTCCTACCTGATGAACCCCGGCACCCGGCAGCACTCGCTGGACGCGCTGGCTTTTTCTGAATTCGGTCATGAAATGATGCCGATTGAAGCGCTGATTGGTCCAAAGGGCAAGAAACAGGTGACTATGGCAGACGTGCCGTTGGAAAAAGTTGCTTGGTATGCCAGTGAGGATGCCGATTTCACCTGGCGGCTGGCTGAAAAGTTCAAACCCGAAATCGAACAGGCGGGCTTTACCGGATTGATGCGGACCCTGGAATTACCGTTAATTCCGGTTTTGATGGACATGGAACTCACCGGGGTCAAAATCGATACGGATTTTTTAGCGGAAATGTCCAAGCAGGCCAAGGCTAAGTTGCGAAAAATTGAAGAAAAAATCTATGCGTTAGCTGGTACGAAATTTAATATTAGTTCACCGCTTCAGCTGAAAGAGATACTATTCGAAAAATTGCAGATAGAAACGCGGGGAATAAGTCGAACCAAAACCGGCTTGTCGACCGCCGCTGATCAGCTGGAAAAAATGAAAGACGCCCACCCGATTATTCCGTTGATTGGTCAGTATCGCGAACTCTCGAAATTGATTTCAACGTACCTGGATGCGTTACCGGAGCTGGTGCATCCGAAAACCGGCCGCGTCCATACCAGTTATAACCAGACAGTGGCGGCCACCGGTCGGCTTTCCTCAACCGATCCCAATTTACAAAATATTCCGATTCGGACTGAACTGGGCGCGAAAATTCGTCACGCATTTATCGCTGATCGCGGGAACCGTTTGGTTAGCGCGGACTATTCGCAAATTGAATTGCGGATCATTGCCTCGATGGCGAAAGACCAAGCGATGATGGATTCGTTCCGAAACGGTGAAGATATTCACGTTCGAACGGCGGCCAACATTAATGAAGTTCCGCTTGAGCGGGTGACCAAGCAAATGCGCCGGGCAGCCAAGGCGGTGAACTTCGGAATTATTTACGGCCTCGGCTACGTTGGCCTGGCCCAGGGCGAAGGTATTTCTCGAGAAGAAGCCAAGGCCTTTATTGAAAAATATTTTCAAATTCATAAAAATATCAAAACCTGGATCGAAAACACGAAGAAACTAGCCCATCAAAACGGATTCGTTGAAACGCTGTTCGGTCGCAAACGATATTTTCCTGAAATCAACTCCTCGAATGGCATGCTGGTAGCCTCGGCTGAACGCCAAGCTATCAACGCCCCAATTCAAGGGACGGCCGCCGATTTGATGAAACTAGCCATGATCCATGTCCACGACAAGTTGCCGAGCGTCAGCCCGCAAGCCAAACTCCTGCTCCAGGTACATGACGAATTGATTGTCGAGGCCCCGAAGGATGAAGCTGAAAAAGTCGCCAGGTTTTTAAAAGAGACGATGGAAATGGTATACACCCTGAATGTTCCGATAGCAGTTGACGTTGGAATTGGAAAAAATTGGGGTGAAGCGAAGTAGATTTTGAATCATACTTGGTTTTTTCATCCAGCTGGCATTTGCGGCAGTTGGTTGATATAATTACTCCATGAAACGCGTCTTCATTGTCCATCGCTGGGAAGGGAGTCCAGATTCGGACTGGTACCCGTGGCTGAAGCAAGAATTGCTGCGTCGCCAACTCGATGTGCATATGCTGGAAATGCCAACGCCGGAGGCACCGCAAATCGATAGTTGGGTTTCCTATCTGGCCGCTGCGATTGGCAAAGCGGATACGCAAACATTCTTGGTCGGGCACAGCATCGGTTGCCAAACGATTTTACGATATTTGGAAAAAATTCCGGACGCCGTCAAGATCGGCGGCGCGGTGTTTGTAGCCGGTTGGATTGGGTTGAAGCCGGCCGCGATTGAGGACGAAGGTGCGAAACGAATTATCGATCCCTGGCTGCACCGGCCAATTCAATGGACGATGGTTAAAAAGCATTTGCCGCGGCTGATCGCGATCGCTTCCGATAACGATCCGTTTGTTGAACTTGATGATCAGCATTTATTTCGCCAACACTTGGGCGCTGAAATTCGGATCGAGCATGAGCATGGTCATTTTACCGGCGACGATGGCATTACCGCCTTGCCCAGCGTTCGCCAGGCCGTACTTGAAATAGTCGATTCAACCACGTAAGCAACACGACTATGCAAGAACGAGAACCAGGCCTCCAACCCGAAGAAGAAAAAGAAATCTCGGAAGAAAACCGTGACCTCGATCAAGTGCCGGGCGTGCCGGACGAAGCTTTTGAGAACGAACATCAGCGCCAAGCCGAAGACGAGCGTCGCCAAGAGTCTTGAGCGGTAGAAAATCGGCGGGTTGCGGGGTTGACAGTCAAGTATTTTTTTTGCTACTTTTCCCCTGTCACGTCGTGGCGGGTCTCATCACGGCGGGTTAGGTTCAACACTAAGAGACCGGAAAGGGACGAGTCCATGATTCAAGACGCGACCCCTACCCAAGAACCGCAAACTGGCGGCGACAATATGCCGCAGCCGGAAGAAGGCGGATCTGAACAGCAAGCTGCGTAAGCAGTTCGCTACGGTGAGGCCGTCGCAAGGCGGTCTCTTTTTATTCCTAAAAATATCCACAGGCCGACTGGTTGTAGCTCTTGTCGCCCATTTTGGGAGGTGATATTCTGCCTATCCGCTTATTCACTAATCGCGCAATCATGCTCGAAGACGACATGATAGACGGTGACGATACCCAATCCGACGAGATGGGTGACGACGCCAGTCTCGAGGAAGCCCAAGAGGAAGAAATGGCTGCCGACGACGACGGCGAAGAAACGGAATAACGCAGTATTTTTCGCCCGGCCAACGGATGTTGGCCGGGCTTCGGTATAAAAAAACGACCCCGAGCTCGAGATCGTTCCTGCCTTTGTATGTTTGGATGCGAGTGAGCATCCGTCGGCCGATTCCACTGCGTCCATCGAGGTTCCCGGTGAGTCATCATGACTCAAGTGGTTCCTTTGGAACCCGCATTGGTTCTGCCCAGATGGCGTAGGGATGGGCGGTCCGAGCTCGGGGTGGGGAAATGATTCCGGCACAACCACTAGTGGCTAGCCGGGGTGATCCGTGGGAAGGGGCGCCATGCGTACCTCCTTTACTTCCTTGTAGGACCGTCCGGAATCTTCGCGAAACCGGATTCAAGTAGCATGCACCTCTTTCAAAACATGGTCAAGTGGAAAAAAGCAACCCCGAAGGGTTGCTAGTGTGTGCCGGTGATAACGGCGTCGAAGTCACGACCGGAAAACGGATGCTCGGGTCGAGGAAAGAAGTAGAGCAATGATCCGGGACCCGACAGCGGTTGACCGGGCAATGCTCGATCGAGATCTCGCAGCCGCAGCCGAAAGTGGCGATGACGAAGTGATCGTTCGGGACCGATCGGGCGCCCACAGTTCGAACACGGACTGACGCCGAAGGGGATGTTCTGTCCACAATGATGACAATGCAGTTGCATCGTTCCTCCGGGGAGCGGGTAAGGAGCGGGTCTGTCGGCAGGCTACGGAATTGTTGACAGACTGTCAATATATTGGCCGAGCCGGACGTGCTACACTAGGTCTATGGTTATCGAGTTACGCGGTCCCGATACGTTTCGTTCGCAGCAGCGGCTGAACCAGCTGCAACGAGCATTTCGTGAAAAACACGATCCACGCGGTTTGAGTATGCGGTGGCTGGATGGACAGACAGCCAGTTTTGAAGACATTCGCGACGCGGTCACGGCCAGCGGCTTTTTCTCGACAAAAAAATTTATTGCGCTGAATTATTACCAACCGAAAAAATCCCCGGTTCGGGGTGAACAATTGATCGAAATACTCCAGCCGATCATAGCTTCCAAAGATTCGATTGTCGTAATTCGGGAAACAAGCAGCCAGGAGACTGACGCAGCCCGAAGGCGCACGAAAAAAATCGCTTTCAAACCCCTGGTACCAAAATCTAAACTTGAACTATTTGCGCCGCTGACTGATGCGGAACTTCGAAGTTGGATAACCTCCGAAATTAAACGACTCGGCGGGAACATGAAACCGGAGGCAGTGGAACGATGCCTGGTATTGTGCGGTCAAGACCTCTGGCGCTTGCATTCGGAATTGGAAAAGCTGGCCGCCTACGCAGGCGATCGGTCGATTGATGTGGCGATGGTGGAAGATCTGGTCCATTCAAGCGTCTCTTCAGATGTCTTCGCGCTGACCGATGCATTAGGCAATCGGCAGACGGCGGAAGCGCTGCGCTTGCTCGATCAGGAATTAACTTCGGGCAACCACCCCTTGGCCCTAATCAGTCTACTGGCGAATCATGTTCGGCGTTTATGGTTGATAAGCCGGGCGGCTCAAGCCGGCCAGAAACCCCAGCAGATTGCCGAACAATTCCATCTCCATCCGTATGTGGTCCAAAAAGGCTTGGCCCAAGCCCGCCAAGCGCCAATCGGGTTACTGCAACGCTGGCACCACCAACTTATGCAGACTGACTTGGCACTCAAAAGCACGCCGTTGGACGCGGCCACGCTGCTGACTCTGCTGATTGTTCGGGATTAAGCTGAGCGCTTAACGGCGGCGGCAATTCGGGATTTCTTGCGGGCGGCCGTATTGGCGTGAATGACCCGATGCTGGGAGGCTTTATCGAGGGCCTTCGTGAACTGCACCTGAATTGCTTTGGCTTTGGCCAGATCTTTAGTGACTAACGCTTTGCGCAACAGAACATTGAGCTTCTTGAGCTGATGCTGGACGCGCAAATTCCGGGCACGACGAGTTTGGGCTTGACGGAGCGCCTTATAGGAGGCGCGTTTAACTGGCATGAAACTTGTGAGAATAAGTCAATAAGGACAGGCGGAGTCTAGCAGCCGACGGTAATTTTTGCAAGTCCCGATCGGATTAAGACTCCGGTTTGGGCTTGACGGGGCAAGCTGAAAGAGTAGGCTAAAAAATAGCTATTTGTATGGTGCTGGTTGGAGCTCGGCCCGAGCGTTCGCACCGACGCCCGGAAAGCATGGGTTGCCCCCTCCGATTCGGTGGTTTACCCGAAATACTGGGGCTCGAATCAGCGGATCAAGCTTGTTTCCAGCTATCTTCCAAGACGCTCCATCGGCTGGACGCAATACCAGCACCATGTTCTCAGCCTTCCGTTCCCCCGGAAGGCTTTTTCTTTTCTTGACGCCCGTTTCGGACAGGGGTAGGGTGACCTTAACTCTGACTCAAGCACAAATAAAGCCGAAAATCGGCCCGTTTGGCTTAGTCAGTCCGTTCATTGACAATCCATCTTCTTGATGGCTGATTGTCATACCCTTGCCGGAAATTTCTCAGGTGTACATCCCCCAATGGAGGTTCCCATGTACAAGACTGGTTTGGCACTCCTGCTGGGCGTGCTCTGCACGTTCAATACGCCGGCTTTGGCTGGCCAGGCAGGATTCGCCCAGGTGACGATCCGGCCACGGCAGCTGAACTGGCTGGGCACGGACATTCCGGCTGGCCAGCTGACTTTCTCGCTGTCATCGGATAGCGCGAATGTCCTGATGACCGATCGGACGGGCGCCACGTATCCGATGATTGTACACGATCCGAAACTTGAAGCCAGGCGCGCAAAGATTCGAGCGGCCGCGGCTAAGTTGCGTCCGGATACATTGCTCCAGGGCGTGACCGATTTTTCGGCCGCCCAACTGCGCTCGGGCAGATCCAAGTCGCAAGTTGCCGAAGACGTCGCGCGCTATCTTCGTCATAGTGCCGGGGTGTCTCAGGTAACAATCGATGGGAATACCGTCAGATACTGGCGCAATGGGAGTGAGCGCTTGATGCTCATCACAGATCCACTCGCTCTGCCAAGTCGTTCGGCACAGCTGATGAACTACGCGCAGAGCACCATCCAGTTGCTGCAGGCCGGTCACGTTGTATTCATCGAATTCGAAGCTCGAACCTGGATCGTGCCTCCAATCCATGTCAGGCGCATCTGGGAAGAAGTTGACGCGCTTCGCGCCGGTGAAGAACTACCACTGGGTCTCGTCAGACCGGCAGTTGCCGATCTCGTCAAGCACCCGTTCAACCCCCAGACTCTGCGGCCGCAGATGGGAGACTAACCATGCGCTGGCATGCATCGCTTTTGATGGCGTTGCTGATCAGTAGCCTGGTTCCGTCATCCACGCACGCCAATGAGTCTCCGTGGTCATCCGAAGCACTGATCGTCCAAGCGGCGGACTTTGAGGGCTGGAACGACGGTCTCTACGTCAAGTTCTTGGCCCCGAGCCTCGCGTACGGTCTGTCGGTGGTGACCGAACCGGTTGTCAGCAACAGTCCGACGGTAACGGTCCAGCTGATGGCCAACCTGATTGCGCATGGATATGGCTGGGAATATTTCAGTTCGCATGGGAACGACTGCCTGGCAGTCGAGTTCTATGCAAGCTCGAGCATACGTGATGCAACCATAACCAGCCTGTTGCAGTCAGGCGGCTACACTGCTGATGATCTAATCCGAGTTGATACTCTCTCGGGTGTGTATGGCATCGGACTCAAACCCCACTTCTTCACGCGTGGGTACTGGTTCGGCACGTTCGTTCACGTTTCGGCTTGCAAAGGGGCGATCCTGTCCCAAGGCATGCCGGGCGCGCTCGGATTCGTGGGCTACAATTACAGCGTGGCCTACTATCAGTCACGGCAAGCTGATTCGTTGTTCTACCATCGACTCGGCGGCTTCACGACGCCCCAGGCACGAACGCTCGGTCAGGCGGTCAGCGGACTCCAGCTTAGCTGGGCCGGTGATCCAAATGCTGAGTTGGCACCAATGGTGTCGGCGACTGATCTGATCTACAACGAACGGATCAGTGGCGATGTCACGCGGTACGTGAAATTCAGCGGACCGATGAACACCGCTCCAGCCGAAAATGTAGTACGGGCGTCCGGAGCAATGCAGATCGTGAATGCCTTTTGGCAGGGAAATGACCAACTGGCATTTACAGTTCGGCCTCGCTATAAAGGGCCCGGCCAAGTCTGGATTGCGGCTGATACGACTTCGGGCATCTTCGGATCAGCCAAAAGCTATCCGGGACTGATTCCGTTAGTCGGGAACGTCAACGGTCCGTCGAGCATCGGCGGTCCGGGGACGAATGGCTACGCTCCGTTCGGGGACTATGCAGTTGCGATGTTCTCAGATGCGGGCGGAGATAACCCGGCGGCTGCAGTTACTGCCTTTACGGCAGTGGCTGCACCAAGCGGCATCCAGGCAAACTGGTCGGTCGAATCGGAAGCCGAAACGGAGCGGTATCGGATTGAACGCGCGAGCGATTGGTCCGGACCGTTTGTCACCGTTGGTGAAGTGCCGGCTACCCAGGCGCATCACTATCAACTCGACGATCCAAATGGTCAGGTGGAGGACATCTACCGTTTGGTCGAAGTCGAAACCAGCGGTCGGGAACTGCGGCAAGCTGAGGAACAAGCTGTGGCCTCACTCAACATTGCTCCTGACCAGACTGTTACCGCGTCAGAAGCAGACAGCCTGGCCTCAGCGCTGCTACAGCGGTATCCGACCCAGACCACCATGGCTCCCCAGGATGTCCAACCGATCTACGGATGGGTGGCAGTTATTCCGGATGAGTCCTGGCGTTGGGCGATTCAGCCGCTGGTCAATTACCACCAGTCGCAAGGCATGGTGGCGCAGGCGATGACGCTGGATGAGTTAGGCAGTTGGGCAAACGAAACGGCGTTTTCCAGCTGGGCGGTCCATTACGGACTATGCTATTTGGTGAATTGTGCGGATGCCAACAATTGGATCACGCACGACGACCCGAATTCGTATGTCAACGGATGGTCCTATCCCGGCTACGGATCGCAAGCGCAATATGACCTTCTGCCAACCCATTACCTGCTGGATCCGGTGGATGAGCAGCCACACTCACAAACCTGGTTCACTCGGCACTTTGCGTGTGACTGGTTAAACGGGGCTGATGTTGACGGGGATTCCTTACCGGACATCGCCTATGGACGTCTGCCAGCTCGAACGCCTGAAGAATTAGCGGTTATGGTCGCCAAGACAATCACCGGTGATCAGCAAACGACCGAGCACCCGATTAGCGTCTGGGGAGAATTCCGGAGCTTGTCAGGGCTTGATGGACCATTCGCACAGCTGCTCACCGACAGCACCATCACCACCCGTCTTCAGGGGAAAGATGTCCGAAAGTTGTATAACACCGACGCCAACCCTTTGGCCTACTGGTATCGGGAACAGCAAGCGATTGCCGAATTGGTGGACGGTCGGACGATCATCCAAACCAGCGGCACGCAGTCGAATCGCTCAAAGTGGGCGATTTGGCTGGACCAGACGCAAGGATTTTCCTGGTCGCAAGTACCGGACCATACGGTTTTACCGTTACTGGTCGCGACTAGCTGCGACATTCTCGATTTTGACCGCTCCGAAGATCCAACCTTTGGACGACCGCTGATCGAGCGTGCGCTGCTAGAACTTCAGAAGGGTCCGTTTGCAGCTGTGGGCTTCACCCGTGGCACCTGGCAACACGCCGACTATATGGCGGCCGATGAATTCTATCGACTGCTCTACGGAGTGGGCGCACGGTCAATCGGGGAAGCCTGGATAACAGCGCTGCATAACGTCGTTATTCAGCAGCCGGGTTACAAGTCACTGATGCTGGAAGCGATCATGCTGGGCGATCCAGCCGTCACAATTCCGGGTATGCGGGTCTTGCAAACCACGGATGTGGAGGACATTTTGCCAGGGAGGCTGGCTATGACGGTTTCTCCTAATCCGGGTTTTGGGGCTCGGCAAATTTCCTTCGGAGTGACGGAGGCGGACCATGTCCAACTGGCCATTTTTGATCTGCAGGGTCGAAAAGTTATCACCCTGATTGATCGCTGGATGCAGGCTGGGCACCACACGGTTCGTTGGGTGCCGCAACAACCGGGTCTGTATTTCGTTCGGGTCCAAGTCGGATCGGATGCAATCGTCAAGAAGGTGGTCGTGCTTCAGTAGGACACTGGAGCGTTCAAATTTATGTTGGTCGAATCATGACGATTCGACCAACATCTTCTTGAGCGAAAAAATTATTAGCATTATGAAAGGAGCATGCGTATGAAAAAAATCTTGGCAATCGCGGGGCTGATCGGCATGATCGGCACGCTCGGATTAGCTATTTTGACACCCAACCCGGTGCGGGCACAAAATATGACCTGGGGTCAGGTGAAATGCTTGTATAGCCCACGTTGTGCGGTCAAACCGCCGACGCTTCCAGACGACAATAAGGACGTTGGATAAGCAATAAAAAAGAAGCCGTTCCTCACCAGGAACGGCTTTGTAGTTATTAGAATCGAATGGCGTCCAGGAGCTGCGATCGTTGCAGGCCCCTAACCGGTCCGATCAGAATCATGTTCAATTTGTGCATTCGGATCATCCGACGCGCCAGTGTTTGGATGGTTGTCGGCGTAACCAACTGATTCAACTCTCGCACATACTGCTCGGCGGTCACCAGCTGGCCGCTGACCATCAGCATTTCGGCGAACAGCGAGGCTTCCCGAGCCGGGTCGAACGACCGATCCCGGGCGTGCCGTTTCAACGAACGCATCGTCAATCGGAGCTCTTCGTCGTCCAGTGGTTGTTCACGCAACCGCCGTAACTCATCGCGGAGAACCCGTAAACACCGGATGAGGTTTTTTGGGCCAACCGAGGCGGTGATGACGAATTGTCCGGTTTCATGGTAATTCCAGACACTGCTGGAGGAACGGTGAACTAATCCGGTATCACCCATCAGCGAAATGACCAGTCGGGAACTCCACCGATTTGTGCCCCCAAAGTGATTGTTGAGGGCCGAAAGCACAATTCGGTTCGGATGGCCGAGTCCGAAGGTGGTCGGGAAGGCGATCGCGACGCGAACGGTGCGTTGTGACTTGGGAACCAGCAGCAATCGGGGTCGGCGCTGGCGGCTCCGGAAGGGGCGCAATCGCAAACTGCCACCCGGTATACCAACAAAGGTTTTTCGGATATGTGTCTCGACCCGGGCTGGATCGAAATTTCCGGTCACCACCATCACTACCGGACCCCGTACCAAGCCGCGATGCCACCGCCGCAGATCATTGATGGTGATGGACCGAATGATGCGGGCCAGGCCGGCTGGCTGGTGTCCCAATTGGTGGCCCGAGAACAGCAGCTTTTCTACCAGCTCTTCGGCTTGGATATCGGGGTCGTCCTCGCGGTTACGCAATTCTTCCAAAATTCGCTCGCGTTCACGACGATAGATTGATACACGAATATCCTGAACGCGTAACATTTCGGCCAGAAAGTCGAGACACTCGTTAACGTGGCGACGCAGACATTCAGCACTGAACGTGATGGCGCCCTTGCCGGTGTTTTGGTCAAATGCGCTGGTGATACTGTCGACACGCTTGGCAAACAACTCGAAGGTTGGGTAAGAAGGCGTCTCGCCGGCGATGTGGTGTTCAACCGCGTGCGAAATCCCATTCTTACTCGGGGTTTCGAAACGTGTTCCGGCCAAAGCGATAGCGATACCGACTTCGCTCCGGCTGGCGTTGGGGAGAAGCACGCAGCGTAAACCGCGTCCCAGGGTGAAATTTCGAACCGACACACATCACCTCCCTGTGAAAGAAGTTGTCGAAGAACCAAAAAGAGCCCGGCTATCCTATACCCGTCGGTTCGGGATTGCAACTAGCGTCGCCGACGGCCAGGCAGTTGCCGCTTGATAACTTTGCCCCGCCCCCGCCCGCCTAGTCCGCCGGTACGTGATGGAGTTGGCAACTGTTTTTCCGCTTCGGCCAATTGGTCGCGCAAGAGCGCGGCTTTCTCGAATTCCAGATTGCTGGCGGCCAATTCCATTTTTTCCTTCAGCTGGCGGATCAGGTACCGGAGTTCGTCGGGCGGAATATCGCTCGGGACTCTTGGGAGATCCTGATCGGGTTTCTTCATGCCCTTGAGATGTTCGTCGCGAATAGCGCGCGTGATGCTGGCGGGGGTAATTCCATGAGCTTGATTATATGTAGCCTGAATTTTTCGACGGCGCTTGGTTTCGTCAATTGCGCGCAGCATGGAATTAGTCATGCGATCGGCATACATTATGACCCGGCCCTCGAGATGTCTGGCGGCCCGGCCCATGACCTGCATCAGCGACGTTTCCGAGCGCAGAAAGCCCTCCTTATCGGCATCAAGAATTGCCACCAGCGAGACTTCTGGTAAATCCAGCCCCTCCCGAAGCAAGTTAATCCCGACCACTACATCATATTTCCCAAGCCGCAGGTCGCGCAGAATTTCCAGCCGTTCAAAAGTTTCGACTTCTGAGTGTAAATACTGAACCTTGATTTTCATTTCTTCCAAATAATCTTTCAAGTCTTCGGCCATCCGCTTGGTCAAGGTGGTGACGAGAACCCGCTGGCCCTTTTTGGTGGTAGCCTTGATTTCCTCTACCAAGTCGTCAACTTGGTGTTTGAGCGGCCGGACGGCCACGTCCGGATCGAGTAAACCGGTCGGACGAATCAATTGCTCCACCACTTGTTTTGATTCTTGGAGCTCAAAATCAGCCGGTGTGGCCGAGACGTAAATGCGCTGCCCGACTCGCTGGCTAAATTCGTCGTACTGCAGCGGCCGATTGTCGAGTGCCGAGGGTAAACGAAAACCATAATCAACCAGGGTGGTTTTTCGCGACCGATCTCCGGCATACATGGCCCGAATTTGCGGTAGCGTGACATGCGACTCATCAATAAACAGCAAATAGTCTTTTGGAAAGTAATCCAGCAAGGTGGCCGGCGGTTGTCCGGAATTTCGAAAATCGAAATACCGCGAATAATTCTCAATGCCCGTGCAATAACCGGTGGTTTCCATCATTTCAAGGTCGAAGGTAGTTCGTTGTTCAAGTCGCTCAGCTTCGAGGGGGCGATCATGTTGCTTATACCAGGCCACCCGTTCCCGCATTTCCTGTCGAATAGTCGAGATTATTTTTGGCAACTGTTCCTCAATGGTTACGAACTGGCGGCCTGGATAGAGGGTGGTTTGTTTGAGCTTTTCGACCACTGCTCCGGTCAACGGGTCAATCACACGCAAACTGGCCAACTTCGCATCATCAAACACCAGGCGCAAGGCGGTCTCGGCATAGGCCGGAAAGATGTCAATAATTTCCCCCCGGACGCGGAAGGTGGCGCGTTGAAAGTCGTAATCATTTCTTTGGTACAGGGCCAAGGTCAATTGACGCAGGAAGGCGGTCCGCGGATAAGAATTTCCAACTTCGAGCGGGATGGAAACCTGCTGGTACTTTTGTGGATTACCCAATCCGTAAATGCATGAAACCGAAGCCACGATCAGCACGTCCCGGCGCGTCAGCAGCGCGTGGGTGGCGGCGTTCCGCAGGCGATCAATTTCTTCATTGATTTCCGATTCTTTCTCAATATACAAATCTTTCTGCGGAACATAGGCTTCTGGTTGGTAGTAATCGTAATAGGAGACGAAATAGTGTACCGCATTGTGCGGGAAAAATTCCTGAAATTCGGCGGCCAGTTGCGCCGCCAGGGTCTTGTTATGGGAAATTACCAGCGTCGGCCGGTTGACCGCCGCGACCACGTTGGCCATGGTGAAGGTTTTCCCCGACCCGGTCACGCCCAACAGGGTTTGGGCCGGCAGCCCCTGCGCCAATCCACGCTGCAAAGCCGCGATCGCCTGCGGCTGATCGCCGGTTGGTTGAAATGGAGCCACCAGCGAGAATGTTTTCGCCATAATCTGGGTAGCCTAGCATGCATAAAATTGATTTCCAAGTGGCTGGAATTTTCCTTTGGTTTTCGGTACACTACACGTTGATATGCCAGCGCGCCGAAAACCTTTGGAAACCAAAACGACCGTGATTGAAAAGGTCCACATTGGCCAGCGAGTTTCCATTGGCCTGATTGCAATTTCACTCAGCCTGATCTCGCTGGCGCTCGGATTGGCGCTATTTAACAGCCCCGCCGCGTTACTGATTGTGCCTACCCCGGCGCCGTTAACCGCTTCGTCGGCGTCGGCGGTCACGTTGACCTGGACGGCGCCGGGCGACGACGGCAACACGGGCCAGGCCACCGGCTACCAATTGCGTTATTCAACCAGTCCGCTGACAGCTGCAAACTTTGCGTCGGCGACGGTCGTTTCTCCGACCCCGATTCCGCAACCGGCAGGCAGTACGGAAACATACACCGTGACGGGCCTGCAACCTTCAACCACCTATTTTTTCGGATTAAAAAGTTATGATGAGGCGGGGAACACCTCAGTAATTTCTAACATTGCCACGAAAACCACCGATGCCCTGCCCGAGGCATGTGTGCCAACCTATACGTGTACCAGTTGGTCGGCCTGTACGAACGGCACGCAGACCCGTACCTGCTCAGTCACGAATGGTTGTGCATCAAATGTCGATCAACCCGTCATCACCCAGAGCTGTACCAGCCCGTCGCCGGATGCGTTGACTGGCGCGGGTGGCACGATTGGGGAGATAGACAACCCAATGGTCGTAGCCGGCGTGGCACAGCGGACTATTCCAGTGGTGCGGACAATAAATTATATCAGCGGCCGGGTGCTGCGTGAGTGGCTGGTGTTTTCTCGGACTGATCGGAACGGCACGCACGTCGCGACCGGTGATGTAACCGGAGACCATCGGGCGGACGTGGTGGTCGGTACGGGGATTGGGAGCGACCCATTAGTGAAAATTTATACTGATGCGGGTGAGCTCCTAACGCAATTTGATCCGTATCAGACTAGTCGGGGAATCGGCGTCTACGTGGCTACCGGTGACATCGATGGAGACGGCGTGGATGAAATCATTACCGTGCCGTCGCGTTCAGCCGCGCATATCCGAGTTTTCCGCTATAGTCCCGCTCAACATCGCGTGAACGCGGTGACGCAAGCCTTTGCCTATGATTCAAGTCAACGGAATGGATTTAGTTTAGCGGTTGGCGATCTTGATTTGGATGGTAAGGATGAAATCGCGATTGCCGCCCGAACAAACGCGCTGACCGTCAGTGTCTTTGATTACGGTGCGGATAAAGCGTTGCACCGGGTCAGTAAGTTTGTGCCCTATGGTCGACTATTTGAGAGCGGCATTACATTGGCGATTGGCGATATCAACGGCGACGGACGCGGCGATATCGTAACGGCTCCCGGTCCGAATCTGTATACGCACATCAAAGTCTTCACTGAACAGGGTCAGGAACTGGCCGGATTTTTACCGACCTCAACCGCTTACCGGGGCGGTGTTGATTTGGCCACATCCGATATCAATCACGACGGTAAGGATGAGATTATTACCGGCTCGTACGGCCACGGCGATCCCGGTGTTTGGGCGTTCCGCTACAGTGGCCTGACCAAACATTTTGAACGGATCAAAGCCATGTTCGTCTATCCGCGGACCATGCAAGACGGCTTACGAATTGATGCCACCCCGCACACATGATTGCTTCGTTGACCGGCCAGGTAAAAGATCGGGACGCGCGATCGCTGGTTTTGGATATTCACGGGGTCGGTATGCGGGTGGAAGTTCTGCCGCGGGTTTTTGATCGTGCGCCGGCCGGATCTTCGGTGACGCTCTGGACACATCTCTACGTGCGGGAAGACGCGCTGGAACTATACGGTTTTCTTGAACGGAATGAATTGCAACTTTTTCAGCAACTGATCGAAATTAGCGGGGTGGGGCCGCGCATGGCGATGGGCGTTTTGTCGGCCGCCAGCGTCAAAGATCTGGAAGCCGCCATCGAACTTGGTCAATCAACGGTGCTGACCAAAGTTTCCGGAGTAGGCAAAAAAACCGCCGAGCGGATTATTCTTGAATTGCGCGGGAAATTAGCCGACGTTATGCCCGGTGATGACAGCGACTTATCCGCTACCATTGATGCCTTAACGAGTCTGGGGTATTCGGCCCGCGAGGCGCGGGAAGCGGCGGTCGCCACGCCGCCGGAAATGTCAGTTGGCGATCGCGTCAAAACCGCGCTCAAGCAACTCGGACGATAAGGCATGGAAATTCGTGTCCTGACGCATCCTGACCAAGGGCGAGTCTTGCTGGCGGCTCAACCGCTCCAGCCGTTTTTACAGTCCTGGGCCTGGGGGGAGTTTCAAGCAGCCGTTGGCCGTCGTGTTTGGCGACTTGGCGCGTGGGAACAGGACCGACTCCTGGCTATGGCGACGGTGATTGAACACCAGCTGGTCTTGGGACGCACGTATTTATATTGTCCGCGCGGACCGATCGCGGCTGATGCGCAGTCGCTTGCAACACTCTTGGCGGAGCTGCGGAAGCTGGCTGACCGGGAAGGGGCGATGTATCTCAAAGTTGATCCACCCAACTATGCGTTTCCATTCGACCCAAAAAGTCTATCAGACTTTACCCCTGGCACTACCTTGCAACCGCGGCAAACCCTAATCATTGAAACGAAACGCAAGCCCGAAGATTTACTTTCGGCCATGCACCAAAAAACCCGATACAATATCCGATTGGCGGAGAAGCGTGGCGTGAACATACAGTGGAGCACGAATGATAGCGCCTTCGCCACCTTTCTTGATCTGATCCACCAAACCTACGCGCGCCAAGGTATCCGACTGCATCCGGATAAGTATTATCAGCACATGTTTACGGCCCTCCGAACGGCCGGACTGGTCGAAATCGGAACGGCCGAATACAACGGCCAACCAGTGGCGGCGAACCTGGTCATTTGGCACGATCAAACAGCCACCTATCTACACGGTGGATCCAGTCAGGCGCACAAAGAGGTGATGGCGCCGCATTTGTTGCAATGGTCAACCATGCAAAGAGCCCACCAGCGCGGTTTTTCCGAATACGATTTGTGGGGAATCGCACCCACAGATCAACCATCGCACAAGTGGTCGGGTGTGACGCGCTTCAAAAAAGGCCTTGGTGGCCATACCGTGGTATTTCCACCTGCCATGAATGCCGTGCTGCAGCCGGGTTGGTATTGGGCTTATCGGTATGCAAAACGGATCCGCGGCGGCGTGGACCAATAAAACCTTCCCACCATCGAAAAGTTTGGTGATGGTGCCCTTCCACGGTCTTGGAACTGGGCTATAGGGGCATTATAAGGTGGCCTGACCCCCATATACTAGACACAAGAGTTCAGATTATTTACCCTTGTGTCCTATGCCCAAGAAACAATATCGTATTGCTCCGGAGGTGAAGGCGGATATTCTCCGCAAGATTAAAGAAGATGGTGTCTCCGTCGCCCAAGCGGCCAAAGATCACGGTGTGGCTGAAGGGACGATCTACGGCTGGCTCGGGAAGGGTGTTGAAGGAGCCCCAACGATTGCAGACATCATTCGCCTCAAGCGAGAGAACAAACAATTGCTTGAGCTGGTGGGTGAACTGACCGTCAAACTCTCCACCGCCCAAAAAAAGAATTGACCGTTGGCTCGACGAACAAAACCACCCTGGCCCGCAGCCTGGGAGTGTCCCGTGCGTCACTGTATTACGTTTCCAGACAGGATCAAAAAGACTGGACCCTGAAGCGCCGCATCGAGGATGTTCTGAACCAATATCCCAGTTATGGTTACCGCCGCATGGCGCTGGCCCTTGAGGTGAACAAGAAACGGACCCAGCGGGTGATGCACCATTTCGGTCTCCATGCCTATCGCCGCCGAGGCCGACGACACCGGAAAACAAAGGCCAAAAGCCTCATCGTCTATCCCAACCTACTTCGGGAAACGACCCCACGCTACCCCGGCCACGTCTGGGCAGCGGATTTTACCTATCTCTGGCACCGGCACCGATTCATCTACCTGGCCACAGTTATGGATCTCTACACTCGGGAGATCGTGGGCTGGTCCGTGATGACGACCCACACGGTGCCGCTCATTCTCCAAGCACTATTCGTGGGACTGCACGGCCATGCCCGTCCGGCCATCTTTCATTCGGACAACGGGCGGGAATACCTTTCCCAGGCATTCACTGGCGTCCTGCATGACCTGGGGACGTCCATTTCCCGTTCCCGGCCTGGGTGTCCGTGGGAGAACGGCTACCAGGAATCCTTCTACTCGCAGTTCAAGGTGGAGCTGGGCGATCCGAACCGGTTTTCCTCACTCGGCACATTGGTCTATGAAATCTACAAAACCATCCATACGTACAACCACTCCCGGATTCACTCAGCCCTTAAAATGCCGCCGCTACTCTTTCTTCAGCAACACCAAATGATTCCAGAAAAAGTGTCTTACGTTCGGGGGTCTTGACATGTCTTTAGCTGTTTTGGTAAAACCTCTTGTTGGTAGGCCAGCGATGGTCTAGTCATAAGTTATATCTCCGAGTTTAATCGCGGGAACTACCCGTCCTTCCCCGTATTCCCCGTATGGTGTATCATCTTTTTTCCCATGGCTATCAGAGCCCCCCGTATAAGACAGACCGCGCTCTCTAACAATATTATTCAGTTCCTCCGTTTCTTGGTCATTTGTGTGAGCATGATATACCTCAACACCCGTACACCCACCCTGAATCAATCGTAGTAGATTCGTCGAGTCTAGCTTTCTTGAGGAAAAGCTTACCTTCACTCGTGGGTGTGCAACTATTAAGTCACCAACGAGTGGCTTAATATGTTCCTTTATCCAATCAAAAGTTACGCCGCTCCTTGGCACATGACACGGCTTACCTGGTGCCTGGTAGGCAGTATAAAACTCCTCAGGACCAAGAAGCGTTCCGGTGTTGCTGAGAAGTTTTTGATGGTTTGTTGGGTTTCGGTAAACATCTCTTGCAACGATATAACCAACCGGCAACTTGGGATCGACCTGCAAACTATCGTTGACCTGAAATCCTTGGTGTTGAAATGCTTCTGTAGTTTTAATCAACTCTTGTATTTTCATGGAATCAACGATGTTTTTTCGACGCAATAAAACATTTCGCATAGGTTCGAGCTCGAAACCATAAGCAATCAAATGGGTTTCATACTCTTCAAATAATGCGGTTAGCTCTACGCCATTAATTACATTGATTCCGGTTCCTGCTAGGGCGCTTTTAAATGCCAGAACTCCATCTACCGTATCGTGGTCAGTGAGGGCGCAGGTCCTCATTTTTGTTACACGAATTCGGTTAGCGACCTCCTCAGGAGTCAGCTTCCCATCCGAAATAGAAGAATGAAAATGTAGGTCAATCATATTTTGTAATGCCTAAATCCTGTAGTTCCCGTTGAATTTTAGATTGAACAACTTCTACTTGTCTTATGCCATCCTGAGAAGAGGCAGCGGTGGAGTTTTTATGAATATAGCCGTACCGCCACAGCAACGAATTGACCCGAACAAGGTCGTGGTAAATACTTAGTCGGTCTTCAAGGCCTGAATCTGGATTGACATGCTCATATGTTTGCAGAAAATCTCGAGCCTGATCCGAATTGAGATCACACTTGAGAAAGAATTTTGCAATATCCATGGCAGGATCTCCGATCGATGCCGATCCCCAGTCGATGAGTGTAACTGATTCCTTCTTTGGATCCCATAAAATGTTTGACGGGTTGAGGTCAAAATGAATAAGTGAAAAACTCTCACCGGCGAAAGCGTTGGGGGATTTACCAGCAAGTGTTTTATTATTGTTAATTACTCCTAACAGGGAGCTCCGGAGTTTTTCAGGAAGGCCCGGTGTAGTTTGCGCACGCTCAGAGAGATCTCCGATTCCATCAAGTAGGAAGTCGTGTTGGTTACCAGCCTTTCTGTTCTCCAGAGGCTTTCCATATTTATTAAAAATTGGTTGGTGTATTTCCCCCAGTGCTTGAGCAATAACTTGAATGAGTTTGCCGTTAAATTCTTTCGGGGGTTCACCTAGCGCCTTCGTCTCAACCAAAGTTTCTTGACTCGGAATGAACGCCCTTAGTTCTGGACTGTGTGGGGAGCCAGTTCGCCTCAAGAGTCTTAAGATTACGTGCTCGCGGTCAATGCTTTGATCCTGTCCGACTTCTTTACCATGCCTTTTTAAAACCAAGTCCTCTCCATTTTGTCGGGTCACAAAAGTCGTGGCAACCGTCCCGTGATTTTCTGGTGATTCGTGGAAAATCTTTTCTAGTGATTCTTCATTGAGCCCGATACGACCCAAATCATCTTTTTCTCTTTCGGAGAGAGCCGAATGGGGTTCTTGCTCTTGGGCAGAGAATTCAGACATATCAACCCCAGTATAGCTGTAATTACTCGAAAAATCAATTTGTAATTGCTTGATTGTTCCAAGAAAATATGAGAATATTTAGCCATTATGATCCTAGAGAAGAAAACTGTTTTGGTGACAGGTGGGGCAGGGTTTATCGGCCACCATCTTTGTTCAGCGTTACTGTCCAGAGGCTATAAGGTCCTTTGTCTGGATAATTTTTCTAGTGGGACACCTCAGAACATCAGCCACTTGAAAGGCCATAGAGCATTCGGCCTCATTCGCCACGATATCGCTAAGCCGATAAGCATACGAGGAAAGATACATTCGATATATAATCTTGCTTCCCCAGCTTCCCCGGTTGATTATCAACGAAGGCCGCTTGACACGCTTAGAGCTAACACACTTGGTATCTTCAATGTGGCATTTTTGGCCCTGAAAAAGAGGGCAGACTTATTTCAAGCATCTACTTCGGAAATTTACGGCGACCCTCTCGTCCACCCGCAGATAGAAAGATACTTTGGCAACGTAAACCATCTTGGTTGGAGAGGGTGCTACGAAGAGGGCAAGCGCGTGGCTGAGACAATACTATTTACCTTCTACCAAACACAGAATTTAAAACTCCAGATCGTCCGTATTTTTAATACATACGGTCCGGGCATGCGAGCGAATGATGGCCGAGTGATACCTTCCTTCATTGTTGCAGCAAAACACAACAAACCCATCAGGATCTATGGAGGAAGCCAAACGCGTTCCTTCTGCTACGTTGATGATCTGGTGCTTGGTTTATTGCGACTCCAAAATCTGAAACAGTATGCTGGTCCAATTAATTTAGGAAACCCTGAAGAGGCTACTATGTCGGAACTCGCATCGAAGATATTGCTTATGACTAATTCCAAAAGCAAAATTACTACCTTACCTAGTCAACTGGATGATCCCAAAAAGCGACGGCCAAATATTGATAAGGCAAAAAAATTGCTACACTGGATACCAAAAATTCCGTTAGAAAAGGGTTTACAGTCTACCCTTGACGGCCTTATCACGTCTTCATGAGTAAGAAAAAGTTAGCCTATACTCCCACAACCGACGCCGGTGGCGTTATTGTCCGTAAACACAACGGCCACATTGAGGTTCTACTCTTTCAAGATCAAGAATATGATGACTGGAAACTCCCTAAGGGGCACGCTGAGCCCAACGAGACACTCGAGCAAACCGCTCAAAGGGAAATTCTTGAAGAGGTTGGTGTGACAAACGTGTACCTTCACGGGCTTCTCGACACACTTGATCTGAATGAACTGGGCATCAAGCATAAATTCAAAGACGAGGTGACGCGATACAACAGGTTCCGGAAAATCGCCTTGGGCAAGAGCAAAGAAAAGGAATCCGGGGAAACCTTCGATATGAAGGCCTATGCCGTCTACCTTCTGACCGAGGGATCAATAGCGGAGAAACGAGAATTACTAGCGAATCTCAAGAGTAGGCTGACGATGAAAAATAAAGTGCTGGCGCTAGAGAAATAATAAACTACTTATTCGGCAGCACTCATAGAGATGTTTCTTTGATACATTTTTGCTTCTCCTGTTTCAGGATCCTGTACAACGTTCTCGACTTTCTTCTTCTCCGTATCCCAGGACACGGGTTCATCCAATGAATAGGCATAAAATGGGCGGATGCCTCTACCGGCGAATTCCAACGTTCTGAAAACATAGTTCAGGAATGAACCGGTATACCGATACCGACGAATACAGCCTTCTAACTGTCGTTGAGCTTCTTCTTCGTACCCTTGCCAACGATTGAGAAAGTAATACTTTTCCAGCCAGTCGCTGATAGTATAAGTGACCAACTTGATGACCTCGTTTTTGGCCGAGAGATTACCACGCTGGGCTAAGCGCACCAGCGTGATGCTAATAATGTCTCTGGTGCGCCGGTCAGTCAGGTCTTGCGGAGCGATAAACACATAAAGCTTATTCCGATATTTACTTGTAACTGCATCAACCTCTACAATGTTCTCATACGGGATTGGATTCTGACGTGACCGTCCTGGAGCCCAGCGTCGTTGGTACTTCCACTCCAAGGCATAGGTGACTGTATCCCAATCAATGCCGCCAGTTTCCGCTCTTACATTTCTCCAAATGAATCGGTAACAATGGGGGGCGTATTTTAATATCCAAGAACTATTGAATGACAGAGGGCTTTTCTTTACTAACAATTTGTTGAGAGTTATAATCACATCATCGAAATGCATTGATTCATTGTATCGTAAAAACAGTCGCGATTATGCCACTGTTTTTACTCAAGGGCTGAGGCACGTCGGTCGCGCAAGCAAGTCGACTACCACGGTCTCTCGATACTAAATGTTGTTGGTGCCCCCCAGAGGAATCGAACCTCTATTACGAGATCCGGAATCTCGCGTCCTATCCGTTGAACGAGGGAGGCACGCTGGCGGCGTCACTCTACCGTATTGGTTAATTTCTGCCAAGTAAAAAAAAGTACGGCCGAAGCCGTACTAGGAAGCCCGTTGGATGCCGAGCATGGCAAAATCCTCGGGGAGGAGCGGCGGCGAAGTGCCGTCGCAGACTTTGACGTGCGCATCGAACGCACCGGCGATGATCTTGCGGTTGCAAGCCGGACAGGTCGTGCAGCAGGGAGTGAGGTGGGCGACTGATTGCCCGAATTCGGGATGGTGACAATCGCAATCACACTCGATCAAGGAACGAACGCAGGTACTAGACATCATATTCTCCTTTCAAAAGAGCCTAACGCTACCCTAACGGATTTTTCTTCAATAAACTAGCCATGAGATAAAACGTAACATGGCTGGGATTGTGGATAACTTTTTCATGACGTGCAAAATACCGCCTAAAACGGGGGCTTGACGGGTTTTATTGCCAGGTGTATGATTCTCCTCCGGTTAATTGACAAGTAGTTCCGAGGAACGAAAAAAGAAGCGCTGGATCTCCACCCCATCATCACCGTCTCATCGAGACACCCAGCCCTTCAATTTTCACCCCCTCACTAACTACTTCTCAACCAAACCACCCCATTCGCACCTTCGTCCTATCGGACACCCCCCAACCCCGCACCTTCTCGTGAGTCCCCTCAAAAGGACTCTTTTTCTTTGTTGCTTTTTCGGGTTAGGGGAGTAGGATGAAGACATGGGTAGCCATATGCTGACAATTCACGGCCACAAGGTCTACTGCGATTCAGACCACGAGTATCACGGACTGAAGTATTTGATGTACGACTTGGATGAAGACTCGGTTAAAGAACTCTTTGCCCAGGTTGAACATGACCGCGAGGTGCCGTTCGAAGACAAAGAGCATCGCAAGTTCGCACTGGTCGACGGAGAAAACGGATCGTTTACCGTAGTCAGCCATGGACACGCCAGCGGCTGGTTCTAACGTTCGGTTACACGTTCAAGGCCACACCGTGGTGGGAACCGTTGAAGCCGTACGGCATTTACGTCGACTCTCTTCCATGTCATTGAGTCAACTTTTCTTACAAGCCAAAGAACACGGCGCTTCAACCGTCACGATTGATGGCGCGGCTTGGACGCTGAATCGGATGCCGGACCATACTTTTACCTTGACCCAAGGCGCCGCCCACCAGCAGATTCTCTAAGGCTCGACGAATGCGGTGAGAGTTGCTAGACTAGCCCCCGATGGCACTTGAACGTAAAGCGGTTCCGGAGCTGATCAACGTCCACCAGGTCTATGCCCATAAAGACGTGATTCGGTTTCTCAAGAACTCTGACAAAGAATTTGTGGAAGGACTTTTTTATCAGGCCAAACGCTATGGACGAGCTGAATTTGAATTTAGCGATGTGTCGTATGTGATTCTTCGCAACCGTGACTTTTCGTTTACGATTGAAGAAAATCCCGATACCGATCTTTCAACTGAGGCCTTCTCCTAAGCACCCATGTCGCCACTGAATCTCATCCGTCGCATCCTCCCCCGGCGCTGGCTGCGTGCTTATCACCGATTCTTAGCCCTGCTGGCCGGGTATTGGTACGGCCGACCATCGCGTCATGTTGTGGTTGTTGGAATTACGGGCACGGACGGCAAAACGACCACTGCCGCGTTGGTCGCGCACCTGTTATCTGATCCAGATCGAACAGCCGGTTTACTGACCACGGCCATCATTGATGACGGTCAGCGGCGCTGGCTGAACGAACAACACATGACTATGCCGGGCCGTTTTCAGTTGCAGCGGATGCTCAAGGCCATGCGGCAACACGGCTGCCGATACGCGGTGCTGGAAGTATCTTCCGAAGGGCTCTTACAACATCGTCATCGGGGTATCGATTTTGACGGCGCGCTGCTGACTAACCTCTCGCCGGAACATTTGGATGCCCACGGAAGTTTTGAGGCCTATCGGAATACTAAAGGTCGTTTATTTAATCAAATTATTCGAGGCGGGGACAAGACGCTTGGCGGCCAAGCGATTCCGAAATTTTCAGTCGTCAACTTGGACGACCCGGCCGCGGAATATTTTTTATCTTTTTGGGCCGAGCAAAAACATGGTTTCACACTGACACATCATCCGGCGCCAAACCTCGATATGCCGGTTAAGGTTTGGGCGGGCGAAGCCATGACGAACGGTCCGGCCAGCAGCCGCTTCACGGTGGATGGACATGCTTTGGAAGTTCCGCTACCCGGACAATATAACGTGGCGAATGCGCTGGCCGCGGTGACCGTAGCCAGAATATTGGGAGTCAGCTGGGAGAACATTGCCGAACGACTTCGTCAGTTCCCGGGTGTCCCTGGCCGCTATCAAACACTCCCGTTACCGAACGGGGCGCAGGCGGTGATCGACTATGCCTTAACGCCAGCCGCACTCGAAGCTTTTTACCGCACGCTTAAACAAAACGGCGCCAAACGAATCCTGGCCGTCTTTGGTGCGGCCGGTGGCGGGCGCGATAGCTGGAAACGTCCCGAGCTTGGCAGAATCGCGGCCGCCCAAGCCGACCGGATTTGGTTAACGACGGATGATCCGTATGATGAAGATCCCGCGGCGATTGCCGCGGCAATCGCCGCGGGCATCCCCAAAGATCAACTGGGAAAAGCTCAAACCGTTTTGTACCGCCGGGAGGCTATCAAGATGGCGATTGCGATGGCGCAGCCGGGTGATGTCGTCGCGATTACCGGGATGGGCTCAGAAACCTCGATGGTTATCAAGGGTAAGCGGGTAGCGTGGAACGATGCCCAAGCGGTTACTGAGCTGGCAAATGGGGCCAAATAGGGAAATTTGACTGTGGATGAACATCGGAAAAGCCTGGGGACAAGAATTCAGAAGGATATCCCCAAGCCCAAATTTATTTCCCTAACCTTAGCCAAAAAAAATATATTGACAAAAATTTCGGCTTGCGCTTGACAGTCACTTATATTCCTGGTACTCTCGAACAACGTTTTCGTTAGATTACCGCTAGTATTTTTAGCGCATATTCAGCTCGTTTAGGCGAGCAAACTCGCGCCGGGCACGTCCTGGCAACCTTTATCAGCTAACCCAACTTCCCGTTATCCAACCGGGAAGGGGGCTCTTGTGTTCATGTCTCCTGAAACGCAACTTCGCGAACGAAAGGTTTTTACTACGATCCACGAAGCCACGCCGCTGCCGAATCTGATCGAGATTCAGCGCCGGAGTTACGACTGGTTTTTTCGTGAAGGGCTGAAAGAGTTATTTGAAGAAATCTCACCGGTCAAAGACTTCATTGGCCGAGATTTGGAATTGTCATTTCTGGATTATTACCTGGACGAACCGAAGTTCGACGAAGTTACCGCCAAAGGAAAAAACATTTCATTCGAAGCCGCCCTGCGCGTGCAGGTACGATTGGTCAATAAAAAGACTGGTGAGATTAAGGAACAGGAAATCTACCTCGGAGATTTCCCCTTAATGACCGATCGCGGCACCTTTATTATTAATGGCATTGAGCGCGTCGTGGTTAGCCAGCTGATTCGATCGGCTGGCGTATTTTTTACGGCCGAAATGATTCGAGGCCGCCGGTACTACGGCGCCAAGATAATTCCGAACCGCGGCGCCTGGTTAGAATTGGAAACTGACGCGAATGGGGTGATTTCGGTCAAGATCGATCGCAAACGCAAAGTGCCGATCACGACGCTCTTGCGCGCGTTTGGCATGGGCACCGATGCCGACCTGAAGGATTTGTTTAAAGAAGTCGATACCCATCCGGACGTGAAGTATATGGAAGCGACGATTGCCAAAGATTCTTCGCATGACGAGAATGAAGGCTTGAAAGAAGTCTACAAGCGGATTCGACCGGGCGATTTGGCCACCATCGATAACGCCCGTGATTTAATTTATAAAATGTTTTTCTCGTTCGACCGCTACGACTTCGGTCGGGTTGGACGATATAAACTGAACACCCGATTCGGATTCGATCGGCCGAATACCAAAGAGTATCGCGTCCTCCAGAAGGATGATCTGCTGGCGATTGTGAAAGAAATTATCCGTTTGAATAATTCGCAAAAGGATCCGGATGATATCGACCACCTCGGTAACCGACGCGTCCGCGCCATCGGTGAATTAGTCCAAAATAAATTCCGAGTTGGTTTGGCCCGGATGGAGCGCATCATTAAAGATCGCATGTCGACGCTCGATATCAATACCCTCACGCCGAACCAATTAATAAATGCTCGGCCGGTGATCGGGTCGATCAAAGAATTCTTCATGAGTTCGCAGCTGTCGCAATTCATGGACCAAACCAATCCACTGGCTGAACTTGAACACAAGCGTCGTTTGTCGGCCATGGGCCCGGGCGGCTTGTCCCGTGAACGCGCCGGTTTCGATGTCCGTGACGTACACCGCACGCACTACGGTCGGATTTGTCCGATCGAAACGCCGGAAGGACCGAATATCGGCTTGGTTGGTCATCTGTCGAGCTATGCCCGTGTCAACGATTATGGATTTATTGAAACACCGTTCCGCAAAGTTGTGCACGATGTTCCGAATGACGGTACCAGCGCCGTCGGAGAGATCGCTCGCGGTCACCAGGGTGATATCAAGGACGGTGAAAAAATCACGGCCGCCCAGGCCAAAACCCTGAAAGGAAATGGCGCCAAAACGGTGGCGGTCAAACCACGCGTGACCGATCAAGTTATCTACCTCGATGCGTTTACGGAGGAACAACACATCACCACCGCCGCGACCACGCCCATTGACGAACACGGATACTTTACCGTTGACAAGGTGGAGGTTCGCGAACATGGCGAACCGACCATCGGAGCGGTTGAAACGATCGATTACATGGATGTGTCACCGAAACAGATCGTGTCGATTGCGACCGCCTTGATTCCATTTCTTGAACATGATGACGCCGTTCGCGCCTTGATGGGCTCAAACATGCAACGCCAAGCAGTTTCCTGTATTAAACCGGACGCGCCAATCGTCGGTACCGGGGCTGAAGCCCGAGCGGCGGCCGATTCCGGCCAAGTCGTCCTGGCCCAGAAAAGCGGCAAGATTATTAAAGTCGATGCCAATGAAATTCAGCTGATGGAGGATGACGGCAATATTCGGACCTACAGTCTGCGAACCTTCTTCCGTTCTAACGCCTCTACCTCAATCAACCAAAAGCCGGTGGTCATGCCGGGTCAGCGCGTGGAAGCCGGGGGCTTACTCGCCGACGGAGCCGCGACCGAGAATGGCGAGCTCGCCCTGGGCCAAAACTTGGTCGTCGCCTTTATCCCGTGGGAAGGCGGAAACTATGAAGACGCCATCCTGATTTCGGAACGCGTGGTTCAGCAAGATCGCTATACGTCCGTCCATATCGAGGACTATACGATTGATGTCCGCGATACAAAACTCGGACCGGAAGTTGTGACGCGAGATATTCCAAACATCTCAGAAGAGAAGTTGAAAGATTTGGATGAAGAAGGCGTGGTTCGAATCGGAGCGACGGTCCAATCCGGTGATATTTTGGTCGGGAAAATTACTCCCAAAGGCGAAACCGAACTGTCAGCCGAAGAAAAACTCTTACGTGCTATTTTTGGTGAGAAGGCCAAAGATGTGAAAGACTCGAGTCTCTACTTGGAACACGGTGAACACGGTAAAGTCGTTGATATTAAAGTTTTCTCGCGCGAAAAAGGCGATAAACTTTCAAGCGGCGTAATTAAGCAGATTCAAATTTCGGTCGCTCAACTGCGTAAGATCCAAGTGGGTGACAAAATGGCCGGCCGACACGGGAACAAAGGCGTGATTTCCCGAATTGTGGCGGTGGAAGATATGCCATACTTGGCTGACGGTACGCCGGTGGATATTATTCTCAACCCGCTGGGCGTTGCTTCACGCATGAACCTTGGCCAAATTTTGGAAACGCACCTCGGTTTTGCAGCCAAGTTACTCGGTTTCCGCGTGGCCTCACCGGTCCTCGACGGCTTGCCCGAATCCATGATCCGCGACCTGCTCAAGCAGGCCGGCTTACCGAAAGACGGCAAGATGACAGTCTTCGACGGCCGGACCGGCAAACCTTTTGATCTGCCCGTCACGGTCGGTGTGATGTATGTCTTAAAGCTTAACCACTTGGTTGAGGATAAAATTCACCAACGCTCCATCGGTCCATACTCATTGGTAACCCAGCAGCCATTAGGCGGTAAGGCCCAATTCGGCGGCCAACGCTTTGGTGAAATGGAAGTTTGGGCGCTGGAAGCTTATGGTGCCTCGCACATGTTGCAGGAAATGTTGACGATTAAATCCGATGACGTAGCGGGTCGGTCAAAAGCCTATGAAGCGGTCATTAAAGGTGAACCGATTCGAAAATTGAACGTGCCGGAATCATTTAACGTGTTGGTCCGAGAATTGAAAGGTCTCGGCCTGGAAGTTGATTTGATCGGTGCCGAAGTTCGACCGGATGACGACGATGAAGATGAGAAGCCGCGGGAGAAAACCGTCGAACCCGCTGAACCGGCTAAAGCCAAACCTGAGCCAGTAACGGAGGAAGCCTAAATTTATGTCCTACGAAGAACTGCACGCCGTCGATTTTAAAGCCATCCGACTGAAAGTCGCCTCACCCGACGATATTCACCGTTGGTCCTATGGCGAAGTAACCAAACCGGAAACCATCAACTACCGGACCCAAAAACCGGAAAAATCTGGCTTGTTTGCCGAAGAAATTTTCGGTCCGTCAAAAGACTGGGAATGTTTCTGCGGGAAGTACAAGCGCATTCGATACAAGGGTATTATTTGCGACAAGTGCGGCGTCGAAGTAACCCGCTCGGTGGTTCGCCGTGAGCGGATGGGCCACATTGACTTGGCCGCACCAGTCTCGCACATCTGGTTTTTGCGCGGCGTACCATCCAAGGTGGGCTTGATGCTCGACCTGGGTGTTCAGGACTTGGAAAAAGTCGTCTATTTCGCCAACTTCATTATCACCTCGGTCAATGAGAAGTTGCGCCAGGAAACGCTCCAGCAACTGAAAGCGGAACACGAGGCCAAGCAGAAGCAGATCGAAGCCGAATGGCATCAAAAGACCAATCATGTTAAACAACAGCTCGCCGGCGCCGACGAGAAAGGCAAGGCTGCGCACGAGAAAGAACTTGAGCAACTCAGCCTGGCCAAGACCGAACAACTGAAACTCTTGGAAGAAGCGGTTGATACAGCTGAAGACGAAATCAAGAGTCTGGCGCCACTGCAAATTTTGACCGAACAGGCCTATCAAGATCTCTCGATCAAGTACGGTCATGTCTTTGAAGCGTCAATCGGCGCCGAAGCGATTCGTTTCCTGTTGGAAAAAATCGATTTGAATAAGATGATTGATGAGCTGGAAACTGAAGTCGAAGACGCCAGCGAGAACAAACAACGCCGAATTATCCGCCGTCTCCGCCTGGCCAAGAACCTCAAGAACAACAATATTCGACCTGAGTGGATGATCATGACCGCCTTGCCGATCATTCCGCCGGATTTACGGCCGATGGTGCAATTGGACGGCGGCCGCTTCGCGACCTCTGATTTAAATGACCTGTACCGTCGCGTTATCAATCGCAACAATCGATTAAAACGGTTATTGGAATTGAATGCTCCGGAGGTGATTGTCCGCAACGAAAAGCGGATGCTCCAAGAAGCCGTTGATGCGTTGATTGATAACAGCGCGCGTCATGGGAAGACCGTGACCGCTTCGACCGGTCAAAAGCGCATGCTGCGTTCGCTGGCCGACATGTTGAAAGGCAAACAAGGCCGATTCCGGCAAAACTTGCTGGGAAAACGCGTCGACTATTCCGGACGCTCAGTTATTGTGATTGGCCCGCATATGCGGCTCAATCAGTGTGGTTTACCGAAGCGCATGGCCCTGGAACTCTTCCGTCCGTTTGTGATTTCTCAATTGATCCGACGCGAGTTAGTTCACAACGTTCGTTCGGCTGGGCGCTATATTGAAGCCGGGCACCCGGAAGTTTGGGACATATTGGAAGAAGTGACCAAGAACGCGGCGGTACTGCTCAACCGGGCTCCGACCCTCCACCGTCTCGGGATTCAAGCTTTTCAACCAGTCCTGATCGAAGGTAAGGCCATTCAAGTCCATCCGCTGGTTTGTTCGGCGTTCAACGCTGACTTCGACGGCGACCAAATGGCCGTGCATGTGCCGCTGACTGAACAAGCCAAGTGGGAAGCGCATAACATCATGATGTCGAGCAATAACTTGCTCAAACCCGCCACCGGTACCCCAGTGGTAACCCCGAACATGGATATCGTGCTGGGTTGTTACTACATGACCCAGCAAGGTGAAGAAAAGCCCTATATCTTTGCCGATGCCGATGAAGCAACCCTGGCCTATGAACAACACCGCGTGGGCCTGCAAGACCTGATCACGGTACGGATTGACGGGAAACGCATGCAGACGACGGTCGGACGAATTCAATTTAACGAAATTCTGCCGGCCAAGTTTGGCTATGTGAATGAAAGCATGGACAAGAAATCACTCAGCAACATCGTGGCCCAAGTGCTGGAGAATCACGGCAACGAAGCCGCGGTTGAATTACTGGATGCGGTCAAGCGTTTCGGCTTCCAATCCGTGACGCAATCCGGTATTTCCTGGGGGATGGGCGACTTGGAAGTTCCACCCGAAAAAGCCAAAATCTTAGCCGATGCGGATGTGAAAATCACCGAAATCCAAACCGCTTTTGATAACGGTCTGCTGACGGATGATGAGCGCTATGTGCGCGTGATTAATGTTTGGTCCCAAGCCAAAGAACAAATCCAGGCTATCTCAAAAGAATCACTCAGCAAACTCGGTCCGGTGTTCATGATGATCAACTCCGGTGCTCGCGGTTCCTGGGCCCAGACCACCCAGATGATGGGCATGAAAGGCCTGGTAGCCAACCCGTCGGGGAAAACCATGGAACTGCCGGTCAAGGCCAGCTTCAAAGAGGGCTATGACGTGCTTGAATATTTCATCTCGACGCACGGCGCACGAAAAGGCCTGACCGATACCGCGCTTCGAACCGCCAATGCCGGGTATCTGACCCGACGCTTGGTAGATGTTTCGCAAGACGTGGTGATTACCGCTGAAGATTGCGGTGATACTCAAGGCCTGGTTATGACGCAATCGGAAAGCGAAGCGATGGGCACTGACTTGCTGCAACGAATTACCGGCCGCGTCCTAGCCAAAGATCTGACCGACCACAAGGGCAAAGTACTGGTTAAGGCCGGTGAACTCCTCACCTTCCCGTTAATTGAGAAACTCAAAAAGTCCACTATTGAACAAGCCGCTATCCGCTCAGTGATGTCGTGTAAAACCAAGCGCGGACTCTGTCAGCAATGCTACGGATTCGATCTTGGTCGCAATGCCATGGTCAAGCTTGGAACGGCGGTTGGTATTATCGCCGCTCAATCAATCGGTGAACCGGGTACCCAGCTGACCATGCGGACCTTCCACACCGGCGGTGTGGCCGGCGGTCAGGATATTACCCAAGGTCTGCCGCGGGTGGAAGAATTGTTCGAAGCCCGACCGGTCAAATTCCCCGCGGTGTTGGCTGACGTGACCGGCAAAGTTTCACTTGAGCAAGAAGGTGACCGCCGCCTGATTAATATTCAACATCAAGATGTCGGCCAGGATCGGTATGAGCTGCCCAAGAAGCGCGCCAAGGTGAAAGCGGAAATTTCGGTTAAGGATGGGCAAACCGTCAAATCCGGTCAGACCATTATGCTGCTTGGCGAAGAAAAAGTCGTGGCCCAGCACTCCGGCAAGGTAGCGATGGAAGATGATGCGGTGGTCGTTTTCTTCGATCGCGACAGCATCAAGCAGTATGAAATTCCGGCTACCTTCGTGGCTACGGTCAAAGACGGTGAATTGGTCGGTCCGGGCACGGTGCTGACCGAGGGCAGCGTCAACCTGCAGGAACTCTTCCACCTGCAAGGTCGCGAGGCCGTCCAAAAGTATATTATTAAAGAAATTCAGTTTATCTATTCGTCCCAGGGCCAATACCTGAATGACAAGCACATCGAAGTGATTGTGCGCCAGATGTTTGGCCGTGCCTACGTAACGGCCAGCGGCGACTCCGGCTTGGTGGCGGGAGAAGTGGTTGACCGCAATACCGCGGAGGCCATGATCGCCGACCTTTCGAAAGGCAAGAAACATCCGCCGCAAATTGATCCGCTGCTGTTAGGGGTTACCAAGGCCTCGCTCAGCACCGAAAGCTGGCTCTCCGCCGCCTCGTTCCAAGAAACAGCCCGCGTCCTGATTGATGCCGCCGTTTCCGGACGAGTTGATCCACTCCGTGGCTTGAAGGAAAACGTCATTATTGGAAAACCAATTCCGGCCGGAACGGGATTTGAAACCCGCCAAAAGGAATTATCGGAATTGGACGATCTGCTCGAAAAGAAGGCCTAAAAATCGACCAATTGCGTCGCTCGGGAGCGGAAGATATGCTACACTGAGAGCTCTATGGCATCATCCGAACGCTCCCGACGCTCGCGCCGACGCGCTGAGCGCGAACAACCCGAAGCCACTCCGGCTGCGCCAATCGTTAGTCCCGAAACGCGACACGCGGTCGTGATTGTGGTGCTACTGACGGTGGCCGCGGTTGGGCTGTTGAGTGTTTTTGGATTTGCTGGAGTCATGGGCGAGGCCATCAGTAACGGCCTGGGCGTGTTGTTTGGTTGGCAGCGGTTTGTGATTCCGGTCTACATTGCGGTGATTGGATTTTTACTGCTGTTTCCGGAACGATTTCACCTTGGTCGGGGACGGTGGTTTGGCTTTGTGCTCTGGCTGCTGACCAGTGAAGCGCTGCTACACTACTCGATTTCCAATGATCAGGCTTTTCCGCAAGCTTTGCTCGGCGAAGGGGGCGGATATCTCGGAGCGTTGATGAGTTATCCGTTGCGCAGCGCACTCGGCGTCTGGGCCTCCGGGTTACTTTTCTTTGGGCTGTTGCTGACCAGCCTGATGGTTATGTTCAATTCCAGCCTGGCGAACTTGGCGCGATCGGGCACGGTATTCGGACGCTGGATGCAACGTTGGCAAACCGCTCGCTGGGATCGGAAATTGGAAAAGCAGCAGGCGCAGACGGCCGAAGATGAGTCCGAAGCTGATGGAGAACCCGTCGCTCCCGAATTTGCACAACGTGAAATCGCTAAAGCGGAGGCTGACGAAGAGCCGGATGAAGAAATCGTGGTGGCGCCGTCGAAACCAAAAAAGCGGCCGCGCCAAGAAATTTCACTCCCGATCGATTTACTGGAACCGAGCACCGGTAAGCCAACCAGCGGCAATATCGAGGCCAACAAGGAAAAAATTCAACGCACCCTTGAGACCTTTGGAATTAGTGTTGCGATGGATGAAGTCAACGTCGGTCCAACCGTCACGCAATTCACCTTGAAGCCGGCTGAGGGAGTAAAACTTTCGCAGATCACATCGCTCAATAATGATTTGGCCCTGGCCTTAGCGGCGCACCCAATTCGCATTGAAGCACCAATTCCCGGGAAGTCCTTAGTCGGTATTGAAGTGCCAAATCAAAGCGTGGCGATCGTTCAACTGCGCGAAATCCTGGCCTCAGAGGCCTTCAAGCAGCGTAATTCCGATTTGACGTTCAGTCTCGGGAAGGACGTCAGCGGGCGGCCATGGGTCGCTAACCTGGATCCGTTGCCGCACTTACTGGTGGCCGGTGCGACCGGCTCGGGTAAATCAGTTTTGATTAATGATTTACTGATCAGCTTGCTCTACGCGAATTCACCGGATGACTTAAAATTTATTTTGGTCGACCCGAAGCGAGTGGAGTTGTCGTTATATAACGGTATCCCGCACTTGATGACCCCGGTGATTACCGATACCACGAAAACGATCAACGCCCTGCGCTGGATCGTCGGAGAAATGGATCGTCGATACGCCGTATTACAACAAGCCGGCAAGCGCAACATTGCGTCGTATCGGAAGGAAGTCAGCGATGATATGCCGTACCTGGTGCTGGTGATTGATGAGTTAGCCGATCTGATGGCCGTGGCCGCCAACGAAGTCGAAGCGGCGATTGTCCGGCTAGCCCAAATGGCCCGAGCGGTTGGTATTCACCTGGTACTAGCCACCCAGCGCCCATCCGTCGATGTCATCACCGGTTTAATTAAAGCCAATGTGACGGCCCGGATTGCCTTTAGCGTCGCCTCACAAATTGATTCGCGGACAATTCTGGACACCAGCGGCGCCGAAAAACTCCTCGGCCGCGGCGACATGCTGTTTGTGTCTTCGGATTTGAGTAAACCCAAACGCCTGCAAGCGGCTTACGTTTCGGAAAAAGAAGTTGAACGGGTAGCCCAATTCCTCAAATCCCGCGGCCGGCCGGATTACCTACACGACGTTGTTGAAAAACCGGCGCCGGCCATCGGGCAGAGCATGGAGGATCTGGGCGACGATGAATTACTGCCGCAAGCGAAAGAAGTTATCCTCCAAGCGGATAAGGCCTCTGCATCATTGCTCCAGCGACGATTACGGGTGGGGTATGCCCGGGCCGCTCGGATTCTCGATTTGCTTGAAGAGGAGGGATTCATCGGGCCAGGCGAAGGCGCTAAACCGCGTGAAGTCCTTGGCCACCGATCAATGGATTCCCAGCCGTCGGCGGACATGCCGCCAGACACGGCGGCCGATTCGGATCCGGATGAAACCACCGACGAATACGACGAGACCGCATGAGTTTTCAGCGCCGTGAATTACAAGGGCCAGCGACGCTGGGCCAGCGATTGCAGCAACTGCGCACAGAAGCCGGCTTGGCAGTCAATGATGTAGCCGAGCGAATTCATGTTGCGCCGAAGTACCTTACGGCGATTGAAGAGGGACGGTACCAAGATCTTCCCGGCCACGTCTATGCGCGCAATTTCATTAAAAAATATGTCGCTTTAGTCCAACTAGACGCCCAAGCCGCGATGGAAAAATTTGACGAGGAGTATGCGGTCATCACCTCCGCTCGGCCCGCCAGTCGACCATTGATGGCTCAACGGGCGAAGACGGAGCTTCCGTGGTGGCGACGGCATTTTCGTTTATTGATTGCCGGCGCCACTGTGGCATTGGTGCTGGTTTACCTGGGTTTGCAAGTGGTCAACTTGTTTCGTCCGCCGGAATTGATTATCAGCCGTCCGGATCATGATATTACCACTACCCATCGATCGATTGAAGTTACGGGTAAAACAGATCCGACCGCCAGCGTTACGATTAACCGGCAAGCCGTCGAGGTGGCTGACGACGGGTCATTTGACGAGATGGTCGATTTGCAAATTGGACTGAACACCTTACGCATTGCCGCCGCCAAACCGCGAAGTCAGGAACGAATTGTGACCCGACAGATTTTGGTTGAAGAGCAATAATGTACGAATCGACAATCGGGGTGTAAACTTCAAGTATTACCTGGTAACTACTTGGCCCATGATACATCAAGCACCCGTCGCGCCCGCCATTCCCGTGGTGGACATGGAGCGCGCCAAAAAATTTTACCACGAGATGCTCGGTCTCGAGCTGGTTGAATCCCAGTCGATGGGTGGGGCAGTCTTTGCGGCTGGCGAAGGGACGAAGCTTTATCTGTATGAACGGGCGCCTTCAACGGCGGATCACACTCTAGCTGGATTTCAGGTGCAAGACATTGAAGAGGAGGTAGCTGACTTGTCGGCCAAGGGCGTGGAATTCTTAGAGTATGATACACCGCCAATTGTGACCGAAAACTCTATTGCGACGATTGGAAACCTGAAAGCGGCCTGGTTTAAGGACAGCGAGGGGAATATTCTGAGTATCAACCAGGCCAACTAACGGAAAATCAAAAAAAGAAAAAGGGAGAAACTGTATAGCTTCTCCCTAAACGTTTTCTGGAAAGTCCTACTTCTGAACTACAACTGGCGGCAGCACATGTTGTCCCTCAAACAGCTTGGTGACCAGATAGTGTTCACCTGTGCTGTCGGGCACCACTGTGATCATCAGGCCGTGAAAGCCACCTTTCGGAACGACGTAGAGCGTGTCCCGGGACGCCAGCCGATACGGATGCTCGGGCAGGTTGGTTTCGTGGTAGGTCATGTTCCACACAGAACCTGCAACCAAGACCATCCCAAGGGTGACAAGAAAAGACACCAAGCCCTTCGAAGCTTGCGACCAAGCGAAAACAGTCGAAGCAATGATTGCGGCAACGCCCACACAAAGTAACGCAATCAACATTGATCCTCCACGGTTCAGGTTGAAAAACGAGCACTTTATTCTCTCTTGAACATTCCATATTTTCGTATCGAATGCTCGAGAGAAGCCAACTCACGGGCTGGCATTATCTCAAGGTGCGTTACTGCCGGAGCTGCAGCGTACGGATCTCCTGCGCGTACTCGCGCACGGCCTCCTCGTCGCCGCACATGTCGGCGATGTCGAGATCCTGCATGAGGTCAGCAGTCCGATTTTCACGGCACGCAGGACACTCTCCCGAGACGGCCACGCAGCCGTTCGGGGCAGGTTCGAAGCCTTGGGACTTCAGGTTGGCGAGCATCTGCGTCGAGGGATTCTCGACGAAATGCTCCTGCGTCAGGCAGCCGATGTAGACCACAACCAGAGGGTTCGTCACGGTATTTATCCTCCAGAGGTTCGGGACAATTGGAAGTTACGAGCAGGTAAGTGTGACCGCGCAGCATACGCTAAATCGCGTGATTTGTCAAGGGGTACTCCAACGCCCTACCTCCCCGTCTGGTAATTACACTTCACATTCCGATTACGCTCCCTGCCTCAAGGAAAATCAGTAGAGACTCCACCACACCCCTCCTCCCATGCATGGGAGGAGGGGTGTTTTGTTGAAGCAACCCGTGGTAATACCCGTGAATCGAAGGCTCAAGCAGAAGCATTTCGCTTCGAGGGGAGGTAGGGAGTTGACGTACAACGGTGTTATTGTTTATGATCCGCGTGTGGCTTGGTGCCAGTACACCATGCCTCGTTTGCATAATCTCAAGAACCTCAAAGCGCGCCGCCGAATGCTGCGCCGCCAGCCGATACCATCTGAAGCCCGACTTTGGATGCTGCTTCGTAACCGCCAATTCCGTGGTCTGAAATTCCGTCGGCAACATAGCATCGGACGGTTTATTGTTGATTTCTATTGCCCGGCGTTACGGCTGGTAGTTGAAGTCGACGGCGAATCACATTATCGGATCGGACGGGACTGGCGCGATACTAGTCGAGATGCTTGGATCGAGAACCAGGGAATAACCATCATTCGTTTTTCTAGCCAAGACGTCATGCACAACATTGATGGAATGATTGTCCAGCTGCACCGGGCAGTCGATAGGATCGAAAAAACTTTTCCACACCGCTCATCTTGACCTTCGGGTAAACTTCGGGTAGCATGTGTGTATAAGCTCCGATTGTCCCCGATATGTGGGAATTCGAGTAGCGGAAAGGAAATATTTATGGCAAAAAGTCCAAAGTCCGGCGGAGCCGGGAAAACTATTGCGAGTGGAGAAAAAGCTCGCGATGCATTAGCAGCGATTGAACACATTCGCGAGCGTTTTGGCGAAGGCTCGATCATGAAATACAGCGAGGTCAAAACGCAGAAAGTCGACGTGGTGTCGACTGGCAGCATTTCATTAGACATTGCGCTCGGCGTTGGCGGGCTCCCGCGCGGCCGGATTATTGAAATTTTCGGACCGGAAGCATCAGGCAAAACGACCTTGGCGCAGCATGTAGTGGCGGAAGTGCAGAAACTTGGCGGCACCGCTGCCTTTGTCGATGCTGAACATGCACTTGATCCAAATTATGCTCGTAAGATTGGCGTTGACGTTGATAATCTCCTCATCTCCCAACCGGATTCCGGTGAACAGGCCTTAGAAATTGTGGAAACACTGGTGCGTTCGAATGCGGTTGATGTGGTGGTGGTTGACTCAGTGGCGGCCCTGACTCCCAAGGCCGAAATCGAGGGTGAAATGGGGGATTCACACATGGGTTTGCAAGCGCGCCTGATGTCGCAAGCGCTGCGGAAATTAACCGCCATCGTTTCAAAAACAAAAACGATCGTGATTTTTATCAACCAAACTCGTATGAAGATCGGCGTCTTCTTCGGTAATCCGGAAACGACCACCGGTGGGACGGCATTGAAATTCTATTGTTCAGTCCGGATTGAAATTCGCCGGATCGGCCAGTTAAAACTCGGCGATAAAATTATCGGTAACCGGACCAAGGCCAAGGTGGTAAAAAACAAGGTGGCCGCTCCGTTCCGAATCGCCGAATTCGATATCCTCTATAATCAAGGAATTTCAGTCGAGGGAGACATTCTTGATATGGCGGTCCAACACGGGGTTTTGCAGAAAAGCGGCAACACCGTCAGTTACGGCGAGGAAAAACTCGGCGTTGGACGCGAAGCTTCAAAACAATATCTGAAAGAACATCCCAACCTGATAAAGAAACTCCACCAGGAAATCCTAAGTAAAGTCGAGCAGGAAACCGCTCAAGAAGCGGCGGGTGGCCCAGCCAAAGAGGAATAAGACTGATTTGCAAACTCCCCGACCAGCCGGATGGCGGCTGGTCGGGGAGGGTAATCGACAGTAAATGTTTAGACCCGTTCGGTGTACTCGCCGGTTTCGGTGTTGATCCGAACCGTGTCGCCGGTTTTTACAAACATTGGTACACGCAGGGTTGCACCGGTTTCCAGGGTGGCATCCTTCATAACCGCGCCTTGGGCCGTATCACCGCGAACTACATCGGAAGTCTCCGTCACTTGTAATTCGACTTTTTTCGGTAACTCGACGGTTATCGGTTTGCCTTCAAAATTCAGGAGCGTGTACTCTTCGCCTTCTTTCATGAAGTGGAGCTGCTCAGCCGCCATCTCGCGGGGTACGGCGATTTGCTCATAGGAGACATTGTCCATGAATTGCAAAACCGCATCATCAGAATATAAAAAGTTGGCCTTCGAGCGCTCCACATCAGCCTCTTCAATCTTGTCGCCATGTTTGAACGTTTGTTCCAGGACATTGCCGTTGATCAGGTTCTTGAGCTTGGTGCGTCGAACCGGCTTGCGCTGAGCAGTGCGCATAAAATCAGACCACAGGCAAATGTATGGTTGACCATCAATTTTGACCAGCGTCCCGACCCGGACGTCGTTCATGTCGAGCATAGGCGGAGCGGCTTAGCGAATCACGAATGGCATCAAGGCCATGATTCGTGCGCGTTTGACTGCTTGTCCGATTTTGCGTTGATGGCGCATGCAAGAACCACTCCGCCGACGAGGAACAATTTTCCCGTAGGAGGTAGTGAAGCGTTGCAACAAGCGAGTATCCTTGTAGTCCACATCTTCAATCGCGTGCGTGCATAAGTAGCACGAGCGGTCTTTCGGTTGAACGGCAGGTTGTTTAGGTCGCATATCCCGTTGAGAAATTACGAAGTAAGGGATTGATTGGGAGCAGCGTTCGGCAGGGCCGGAAGAAAGAATGGGTCATGAGACAGATTTAGAACGGAATGTCTTCAATATTAATTTCAGCTTCGGTCGGTGCTTCCGGTTGCGCCTGATCTTGGGCAGGGGTGGCCGCGGCTGCCGGGGTCTCACCCTTTTTGTCAAGCATAATCAAGCTATCAGCCACAATTTCCGTTCGATACTTCTTGACGCCACTTGGATCATCCCAAGAACGTGTTTGCAAGCGGCCTTCAACGAAGACTTTACTGCCTTTGCGGCAATAGGTGCTAATAGTTTGTGCCAGTTTGCTCCAGGCGACGCAGTTGTGAAACTCGGTGGCTTCACGCATCTCACTGGTTTGCTGGTCCTTCCAACGGCGCGAAGTAGCGACGCTGAATGAAACAACGGTTTGGCCGGAATTGGTTGTTCGCGACTCAGGGTCGCGAGTAATGTTGCCGAGGATTTGTGCGCGATTGAGACTAAAACTCATAGGACGTTGAAAAGTTAATTAAACGTCGACGGTATCTTCGTCTAAAATTTCTTCTAATTTTTGTTCCAGCTCAGGCGCGTTAACGTCCGCGACTGGTTCGGCTGGCTTTGCCGGGGCCGGTTCAGCTTCGGTAGCCATCGCCTCAACGGTTTCCTTTTCCTTCTGTGCCTGCCGCTTGGCAGCCAATCGCTCTTGCAGTTGCTTCTCGGCCGCTAATTGTTCCGGTGTCTTGACAATCCGGTGGACGATTTGATAACGCAGAACGGATTCATGCAAACGTAGGATTTGATCCAGGGCCGGTAACTTGTCGGTTTCCAAATCAAATTCGACCAAGTCGTAATAGCCTTGTCGAAACTTATCGATTTCATAGGCCAGCTTTCGCTTGCCCCAAAAATCCTCTTTGACAATACTGGCGCCCTGATCCTTGATCAGTTGGTGAATTGCCTGGCTGGCCGGTTGGGCCTCCTCTTCGGTCAGATTGCCGGGCAAGATATAGAGAAGTTCGTAGTGTCCTGTCATGATTGGAATAGTAAATAAGACGGGTGATGCAGCCCGCCCGAGGCCTGGAACAGCTTCGGAATGATGCGCGGACCCACTTGATGGTGGGGCCCCTGAAGGACAGGAGCACAGCAACGTATTCGGAGCCTACCAGATGGGATGAATTTTGGCAAGGGGGGTCGCGAGCGGTAAATAGGCTGGATAAAATTACCGCTAATGGTGGAAACTGCTTGACAGGTGTCGAGAATTGTCTCAGGGTTATCGAGTACCCTGCGTCACCCACCCTATTTCAACCGGAGGGTTTATGGTCGAGCGTGTATCGATTCCAATTGGAGTTCATGGTGAAGAGGTCCTGATCGAAGGGGATAAGGCGGAAGATCATTTCCGTCTCGAACGCTCCCCAGTTGATGGGAAAATACATCTCGGGGTTCACCCAGGCTGTGATGGGAAAGTCCAGATTGTGGACATCAGCCCCTTCAACCAAGCCCTGATTTGTACCGGTTGTTTCCTGCGACTGGTTCTACCTAACAATCAGATCCAAACCACCGGTCGACTCAAGTCCCTTCTCACGGTTACCATTCAGACCCTACGCGAGAAAAAGCGGAACCTCATGCTTCGCGCGTAGACGTCTCCAGCAATGTCCCTCTCGCACGAGGGACATTTTTCTTATACACTATAGCCATATGCACGAATACGCAGTGTTTCTTGGACGTGAAGCGGCTCTTTCAATGGCCGAGTTGGAAGCTATTTTCGCTCGGTCGGAGCATCGGCTGCGATCCGTCTCGCGGGAACGGGCGATTGTGACTGGGCCGGAATTCCGGCCAGATTTCATAGCCCATCTGGGTGGAATCATAAAAATAGCCAGTGTTGAAGCGGAAAGCACGCAGGCCAGTAATCCTGTCGCCGCCGCCGCCAACCTCCTGACGCCAGATTGGATTGTACGGCAGCTGCCCACCGGCCGAATTGAGTTTGGTTTGAGTTTGTATGGAATGCGCGCGTCGCAGGAACGGCAAATCCAGCGCCAAGCGATGCGACTCAAGAAAGAATTGGTGGCCGCCGGCCGGCAGGTTCGCGTCGTGGTTTCGCGCGAACCGCAACTTTCGGCCGTCACCGTGGTCCGGCAAGGCTTGCTGAAGCACGGGAAGGAATTCATCTTAGATTGGCAAGCCGGAGTTTTGCGCTTGGCGATCACGCAGGCAGTTCAGGACTACCAAGCTTACACCATCCGTGATCGTGGCCGGCCGGCGGCCGATCCGCGCAGTGGCATGTTGCCGGTCAAAGTCGCGCAGATGATGTTGAACATCGCGCAAGTGACCTCCGAGGATGTGCTACTTGATCCTTTTTGCGGATCAGGCACGATCGTGCAAGAAGCGGTGTTGTTGGGCGTTCGAGAAGTTCACGGGAGCGATGTGGAAACCCGAGCCGTCAAAGACAGTCAAACCAATCTACGCTGGTTGTTCAAAGAGTTTCCCTCAGTACACGCAAACGTGGAAATCACCAAGCGTGATGCCCGCCAAGCCAGCATCCGGCCAACCGTGATTGTGACCGAACCCTATCTCGGGAAACCGTTGCGCGGCAACGAATCGGAAAGTTTTCTTGGCCGGCAGATTCGCGATTTGGAAAAACTCTATGCTGAATCCTTTGCAACCTGGGCCACCAGTTTACCAAGCGGTGGCCGGGTCGTCATGGTTTGGCCGGAATTTATGCTAGCCGGGCAGCCACGGAGCCTCGCCCTGGAAGAAAAAATTTCTCAACTTGGATTTCAAGCCGAAGCCCTATTGGCTGAAACCACCGCCCAGGCCTTAAACCACGATCAGCGTTTGATGGTTTCGTACGGCCGTCCCGACGCCAAGCTTCGACGGCAAATTCGGAAGTGGACAAAACTGTAGGATAAAAAAAGACTCTGCCAGGCACAGAGTCTTGTCGAACAAGGGCGGTGGTGATTACCGTCGCCACCTCACAGGATCACCTCCTCGGCAGTGCTCCGCAACGGAAGCGTGGAAGAAGGCATGTGATGCATGCGGACCTCCTTGGCCGGTGGTGAAAAAAGTCTAGGGTGCGCCTGGGGCACCCTCCATGTCAGGTGGCATGCCGCAGCTTGAGTTTGAGCGAAAAACACCTCCTCCAGATGTGCGCCCAAAGTTTGGCGCGCCGGTTTCCGTGCTTGCACGGGTGGATCGAACTTCGGTTAGTCCGCCGGTGGGGAAGTTGCCGGTCTTTCACACGCCCTCCATGGGTCTGTGAGAAGACAACCGACCACAGGGCATTCGCCGACTGTGGCTGTGAAGAACTACTATGTTCAGTATACGATACTTACGCCGGGTAGAAAAGTTCAGGCATCAACCCGGAAAAAAACCACGTCACCGTCCTGCATGACGTATGCTTTGCCCTCAATCCGGAGTTTTCCGGCGGTTTTTGCGGCCTCCCAGGATCCGGCGGCAATCAAATCAGGGTAGGAAACGATTTCCGCGCGGATGAAATGCTTTTCGAAATCCGTGTGGATAACCCCGGCGGCTTGGGGTGCTAAGGTGCCGGCCGGGATTGTCCAGGCTCGGCTTTCCTCGGGCCCAGTCGTAAGAAAGGTTTGCAGTTTGAGTAACGTGAAGCCGGCTTGAATCAGTCGATCTAGCCCAGAACTCGACCAACCTAATTCTTTGAGATAGCTGCCGGCTTCAGCCGGATCGAGACCGGCCAACTCTTGTTCGACTTTGACCGCGATCACGATTGTTCGGTCGGCCGGCAAATTGTAGGTTTCGGGTTTGGCACTTTTGATTTGATCTTCACTCACATTCAAGACATACAACAAAGGTTTGAGCGTCAACAAGCCCAACGTTTTCAGATAAGTCGATTGCTCGTCTTCGAGCGGCAAGTCGCGGACGGCTTGGCCGTTAGCCAGCTGAGTATGTGCCCGTTCCAGGCTGGCCAGCTCGAGTGTTTGCTCCTTCGAAAGGCCGGCTTTCGCCGCCGATCGTAAGGCGGATAATCGTTTTTCAACGGTGGCTAGATCGGCCATCGCCAGCTCAACCTCTAAGGTTTCAATATCACTGGTCGGGTTGACCGCACCATTCACGTGGAGCACGTTCGGATCATCAAACGCCCGAACGACTTCGACAATGGCATCAACTTCACGAATGTGCGAAAGGAATTGATTGCCCAAGCCTTCGCCTTGATGGGCGCCCTTGACCAATCCGGCAATGTCCACAAACTCAATTGTGGTCGGGACGGTTTTGGCCGAGTTCAACATCGTCGTCAGTTTCTCCAGTCGCTGATCGGGTACGGCGACCACGCCCACGTTCGGATCAATCGTGGCAAACGGATAGTTCGCGACATCAACTTGTTTTTTCGTCAGGACTTGGAAGAGGGAAGATTTTCCGACATTTGGTAAGCCAACGATGCCAATCTGGAATGACATAGGGCGCTATCGTAGCACGCGTTGACAGGCAAATCAAGCCGGCGTAGGGTAGAAGCAGGCCGTTCATTTGAAACAAACTCGGAGGAATAATTCACGACCAAAACGCTACCCGCCGGACAACACGGAGGTCGGATCCATGTTTGCTCGTGACATGCTTCCCGAAATTCGGACTTTGTTCCGAATTACCCGCAGGGAGCGGGGAACCAGACGTCTCGAGCTGCTCGGACGCATTCGTCAGGCTCATCGAGCCATTTTGCATGATGACCCGGCCGAAGCACGGGCCATTATCGATGGACTCTATGGGTTCTATATCGACAGTGACGTCGAACAGATCGCGCTACCCATCATCGTGGGTGTCTCAACCGGACGTCTTTCCTCTCAGCTGCAATCCCAGGTCGCTTAGGCCTGGGATTTTTTTACCTTGAAGGCAGCGCCAATAAACCAATTGAACAGCCACAGAATCAGTGATCCAGTCAAGGCCGCGACGAAACCATCGACCTCAAAACCTTTAACGACGGTACTGGCAAACAAGAATATTCCCGCGTTGATAATCAACGCGAACAGGCCGAGGGTTACGATCGTAATCGGGAGTGTTAAAAAGAGGAGGACCGGACGCAGAATCGCGTTGAGTAATCCAAGCACCAGGGCCAGGATGATGGCAGTGTAAAAACTCGCGACCGTAATGCCGGGCACCAAATAGGCCACCAGCATGAGTGAGAGGGCTCCGAGGAGCCAGCGGATAAGAATCATAGCGGCTGACTAAGTTGATAAGTATTTTTTAGAACGAACGCAATCGTGAGTGGACCGACGCCGCCCGGGACCGGACTCAAAGCGGCCGCACGGTTTCGGACCGACGGGTCGGCATCACCAACCACCTGTTTCCCGCGACGTCGGGTCCCCACATCAATGACGGTCGCGCCCGGTTGGATATGCTGGGCCCGGAGACGCGGGCCGCGACCGAGCGCGGTGATGATGACCGCAGCTTGTTTGGTCCGAGATGGAATTCGCTTGATCGGATGTTCAGTCACGACCTGAAAGCCACGACGTTCTAATTCTTCCGTCAGACGTTGAGTAAAAACCGACGGCTTGGCTAAGATCATCGCCAACCGCGGCCGGGAAACTTTGGCCAGTCGCAACAGTTCTAGCACCGCTGCGACCGGCGGTGGAACCACGCGTCGATTGGCCGGATGAAAACCATCGACATCCTTTCCGGGGTGAATTTGGTTGACGGCCAAATCAGCATTGAGCTGTTTCGGAAGCGGGAGTTGGAGCAGGATACCATCCACTTTTCGCTGGCGGTTGAGTCGTTGGATCAGTCGATGCAACGCAGCTTGCGAGACCGTCGAGGGGAGCTGATAGGGAAGGGTGTTGATTCCGACGCGCGCCGCCGCTTTGGTTTTAAGTCGAACATACAAGTCCGAATCAAAGCGATCACCGACTAAGATGGTGGCCAAGACCGGATGACGGTGACGCCGGCGAATGGCGGCGGCCAAACGCGAGAGGATTCGATCGGCCGCCGCGCGTCCATCCAAAATACGCACCATGATTACAACTCCGGGTAGAGCGGAAACCGCTGGGCTAAATCGGCCACCCCGTCCGCCACCTGCTGCCTGACCCGTTGATCATCAGGTTTCGTTAAGCGCTGAATAATCAAATGACCCAGCTGCGCGACATCCGGTTCCGTAAATCCCCGCGAGGTAATAGCTGGTGTGCCGAGACGGATGCCGGAAGGGTCAAGCGGCTTGCGCGGATCATTGGCGACCAAATTTTTATTGGCGTAAATGCCAACCTCTTCGAGCAGTTTTTCTGCCTGGGCCCCGGTGAGATCTAACGGGGTGACATCGGCTAAAATCAAATGATTATCTGTTCCGCCGGTAGAAAGTTTTAAGCCATGGGCGGCCAGGGCTTGGGCTAGCTGGGCGGCGTTTTTGATCACCTGCTGCTGATAGACCGTAAACTCCGGCTGGAGCGCTTCATAAAATGCCTGCGCCTTACCGGCCACCACGTGATCGAGTGGGCCGCCCTGAACACCCGGCATAACTGCTTTATCGATCGCCTCCGCATGGGCGGCGGTGGTCAGGATAATCGCGCCGCGGGGACCCCGCAAAGTTTTATGAGTGGTGGTGGTAACCACGTCGGCGTGCGGGATCGGCGAGTCGTGTAAACCAGCCACGACCAAACCCGCGATGTGCGCGATGTCGGCCATATGCAAAGCGCCGACTTCTTTGGCGATGGCGCCAATGGTGGCGAAATCAATCCGACGGGGATAGGCCGAGGCGCCAGAAATAATCAGTTTCGGTTTATGTGCTTGTGCGAGTTGGCGAATTTGGTCGTAATCGAGGTAGCCGTTCGCATCCACTCCATAGTGGACGATCGTAAAATATTTTCCGGACAGATTGCGCTTGAAGCCGTGCGTCAGATGTCCGCCAGAACGTAAATCCATCGACAAAATAGTATCGCCGGGATTCAAAAAAGCCATAAAGACCGCCAAATTTGCGATCGCGCCGGCGTGCGACTGGACATTTGCGTGCTCAGCCCGGAAGAGCTGTTTGGCGCGCTCAATAGCCAGCAATTCAACCTGGTCAATAAACTGATTCCCGCCGTAGTACCGCTTGCCGGGATACCCTTCGGAGTATTTATTTGTCAGGACTGAACCGACCGCTTGCAGAACGCCGACCGAAACCGTATTTTCAGACGCGATTAAGGTTAACCCCTCGCGTTGACGCGCGAGTTCTTGGTCAAGAAGTTTTTGGAGTTGTGGTTCAATGGCGGTTTTCACGGCGTCGGAATATCCAAATCATTGCCAAGCTGGCGACCGTCATCATAGCGAGGCTGAACAGGATTGGCAAGCGAATTCCATCGATAACTGGGGTGCGGTCAATTCGCAGTGATTCAGTGGTGATCCGTAGAGCGCCGTAGCAAATGGCGTAGACCAAGGCCACACTGCCAGCCGGCCACTGGCGCCGCCAGACCCAAAGCAGCAGCAGCACGATAAGTAGGTTGCCCAGCGACTCATACAGAAAGGTTGGATGAAAATATTGGGCACTCTGGTATGCGGCCGGACGATTAGCCGGGTCGATCGGAATACTCCAAGGGAAATTCGACGGCCGGCCAAACAATTCTTGATTGAAATAATTTCCCCAGCGGCCAATAGCTTGACCCAAGGCTAGACCCGGTATCAAGACATCAGCCAGCGACGCCACCGACAGTTTATGACGGCGGGCGTACAGCCACAGCGTCAGTCCACCGGCGATTATTGCACCATGGATTGCCAAGCCACCCTGCCAAATCGCAATAATCCGGTCGGGATGATGCAGATAGTAGGGCAATTCGTTCAAAACATGGTACAGTCGTCCGCCAATGAGCCCAGCCAGCACTAACCAGACGAACAGCGTGTTGATGTGATCGCTCGCGATTTGCCGCTGCCGGGCCAGCCAGCTGACCAACCAATAGCCAGCCGCCGCTCCCAGGGCCAACATCAGACCATACCAGTGAATTTGCAGGTTCCCGAGTGAGAGCAGCGTCGGCTGAGGGTGCCAGGCATGCAGGAAGTTCATAGCTTAGATTGTAACATAGTGATATACTCAAGGTAGTTTTCTATGGATTCCTCGATTTTCAAGGCTTACGACATTCGCGGTACGGTACCGGAACAACTCAACGAGAAGATTGCCAACGATATCGGCCGCGCCTTTTCCGTTTTTCTCAAGGCCTCGTCGGTGATTGTCGGTCGCGATATGCGGCTGTCCGGTCCGGGTTTGTTTAAGGCGGTTACCGATGGTTTGATGCAACAGGGCACCGATGTGATTGATATCGGGATGGTCAGCACCGACCAGTTTTACTTTGCCTGCGCGCATTTGGGCCTGCCGGGCATGATGGTCACTGCTTCGCATAATCCGCCCGAGTACAACGGGTTTAAAATGGTCCGCAAGATGCCGCAGCTGTTGAGCAAAGAAGAGGGCATTCAGTCATTGCATGATTTGATTGCGGTTGGCGAATGGCCAACCCCGCAGAAGCGCGGCCAAAAACAAGAACGTGATATTCACGCCGCTTTCCTGCGACAAATCCTGTCGATGATTGATCTGCGGGTGATCCGGCCGATGAAGGTGATTGCGGATACCGCGAATGGCATGGTGGGGCCCGGACTCACGGCGCTCTTTCCCCGATTGCCAGAAATTTCGTTTACCGGCATGTACCTTGAACCAGACGGTTCGGTACCGAACCACGGACTCGACCCGCTGAAACCAGAAAATCGAGCCGAGCTCCAGGCGCGCGTGGTGAAGGAAAACTTTGCGATTGGATTTGCATTTGACGGAGATGGCGATCGATTTTTCGCGATCGATGATCGCGGACAGTTTGTGCCGGGTGATTTTATGACGGCGTTATTGGGCCAATACCTGCTCGAAAAAAACCCCGGCGCCAATATTATCTATGATGCGCGTGCTTCGTGGGCGGTGCCGGATTTAATCACCGCCGCCGGCGGTAAACCATTGATTGAGCGGGTCGGCCACACCTACATCAAGCGCCGCATGGCTGCCGAGAACGCGGTTTTCGGGGGTGAAGTCACCGGGCATTATTATTTTCGCGATTTCTTTTTCGCTGACTCAGGCATGATCCCCATGTTGCTGGTTTTGGAAATGCTCTCGGTCAAACAAAAGAAACTTTCTGAACTCCTTCAACCCCTCGAGCAGAAATATTTTATCTCCGGCGAAATTAATTCGAAAGTAGCTGGTGATCCAAAGCAGATCCTGAAAGCAATTGCGGAAAAATTCGCTGACGCAAAAATTGAACAGATTGACGGTGTTTCGGTAACCTATCCAGACTGGCACTGTAACGTCCGGACTTCAAACACCGAGCCGCTGGTTAGATTAAATCTCGAAGGCAAGACGCCGGAGCTGATGGCCCAGAAGCGTGATGAGGTGCTGGCAATGATTCGATCATAACCAGTCGCGCAGGGCAGAATTCGATATTAGCTTGAACGACCTTCGTGTTCTTTGGGTAGGAGCTGGTCAAGCGTGACGAAGGTGAAACCACGCTGGCGTAAATTTGCAATGATTACCGGGAGGGCCGTAATTGTGGATTGACGGTTGCGAACCTGTCCTGCCGCGGGTCCATCCTGCACACCATCATGCAGTAAAATAATGCTCCCCGATCGAGTGTGATTCACGACCCGGTGGACAATAGTCGAAGCAGTTACCAATAAATAGTCCCGAGGATCGACAGACCAATCGACTAATCGCAGCTGTTGGTGATCAGCCTCGTAAAGTAATTGCGGACTGCGTAATCCGTGCGGAGGTCGAAAATAAACCGGCTGGGTGCCAGTCACGCGGAAGATTTCTTGAGACGTGTTGCGTAAATCATCCGCAATATGACTGGGTGAAAAATAGGGCAGACGAAACGAGTGGTTCCAAGAGTGGTTTCCAATTGAAAACCCGTGTGAAGTGACATATCGAGCGGTTGCTGGATCAGCTGCAATGCTCCGTCCGACTTCGAAAAATGTGGCGGGGACTTGCGCTTGATGTAATATGTCGACGATTTGACGGGTGGCCTGACCATTCGGACCGTCATCAAACGTCAGGGCTACCAATTGTTTATCGTCATCACCACGTACCATGACTTGGCCGAAGTCAGTGGCGGTTGGCCACCAGCTGAGATAGGCGACGGTGATGAGCGTGAGCAGCGCCACGGTCCATCGTAACCGCCGCTGCGCCAACCGTTCTAACTCAGCGCGTGAGCGGCGAATGTTTCTGAACGACCAGAAGAGCGGCCGATGAAATACAACCATCCAGACATGATTGAGCACGTACCGTGCACCCTGCGAGTACGGTTGGGCTTGAAAACGACGAGCGCTCGTGGTTACAATCATCCGTCGATCAAAAAGGATTTCCCCATGTCGTTGGATGGCCCATCCAAAAGCGACATCACTGGCCAAATTGTATTCGGGGTTAAAGCCACCAACGGCGAGAGCGGTCTGACGCCGGACAGCCATATTGCTGCCCAGTAAAATGCGCCGATAGAACCAACGCGACCATGATAGCAATCGCATGTTTTGGAATTGAATTGGCCCGGTGACGGCTAGAACTTTCGGATTTTGAAAGTCTTCAAGCAGGTGGTCTAACCAGTTAGGCGCAACAACCGAATCCGCGTCAGTAAAAGCCACCAATGCTGTGCTGACCGCCAGTAATCCGCGTTGGAGAGCATACACGACACCCTGCCGAGGTTCTGAAATGACCGTCGCGCCAAACTTTCGGGCGATGGCGGCAGTCTGATCGGTCGAATTATTATCAATCACATATATTTTGACACCAAGTCGCTTGGCCGGTAATTGCAAAGCACGCAAACAATGGGGAAGTAATTCTTCCTCGTTATATGCAGGGATTACAACACTAAGTTGAGACATATGCACCGGGGGTAAGCACAAGACCCGCAAAACCTTATCTGATCAAACAATCAATCCTTGCCGGCCGGGCTATCGTAGCCCCATTTTTTCCTGGACCGCTTGGAGTGTTGGTTCAGCCGCGGCCGAAGCTTTGGCCGCTCCGTCGGTGATGACCTGATCGACAAATTTCTTATCGTGAACAAGCTGGGCCCGACGTTTGCGGAAGGGCGCAAAATGACTATTGATGATGGCCGCCAAGGCCGGTTTGAATTCTGAAAATTGAACCTCACCGGCTTCGGCCGCGGCTTTCCAAATCTTAATATCCGACGGTTCGCCTAAAGCTAACAGTATGGTAAACAAATTTCGAACGCCGTGGAATTGCTTGACCAAATTCGGATCTCCTTTCCATCCGGCCTGGGCGGCTTTGCCGCTGCCCTCGGCCGCCGTGAAGGCTTCGCGGATAACTCGCGGTTCGCTCGAGCTGACGGCTTTTTTGAGCTTGGCTTGAATCGTAGCTTCATCGTCGTTCAGGCCAATGCCGCCGCCTAAACTTTTACTCATTTTTTGTTCCGGGTTTGCCAAATCCATGATCCGGCGGCCGCTGGTATGGAGGGCTTTTGGCTCCGGGAAAGTCTGGCCGTAGAGCCGATTGAATTTCTTGGCTAGATCGCGTGCTAACTCCACATGCTGCGCCTGATCGTCACCAACCGGAACTTGCGCCGGTTTGTAGAGCAGGATATCGGCGGCTTGCAGAATCGGGTAATTTAAGATGCCGGCGTTCTGAAAATCTTTGTGCTGTTCAGATTTTTCTTTAAATTGCACCATCCGCTGAAGTTCGCCGATCGGCGTGATGGTGTTGAGGAGCCACATCAGCTGGGTATGGGCGGGCACCTGCGACTGCACAAAAATAGTACCCTGCTTCGGATCGAGACCGGCGGCCAGATAATCAATGACAACATTCCGGACCTGGTCAGGCAGACTTTTCGGGTCATAGGGTGTGGTGATGGCATGCAAATCGGCCACCATATAAAAGACGTCATGGTTGGCCTGCAGATCGATCCACTGCTGAATGGCGCCCAGGTAATTTCCGAGATGGAGCTCGCCGGAAGGGCGAATACCGGACAGGATGCGGGGGGACATAATGGGATTATTGTAGCATAGCTGGTGCTGTTTCAGCACTTGATCGCGAGCGGTAACCGATCGAACCACTAACCACTCGCTTAGACTTCAACGATGACCGGAAAAATCATCGGCTGGCGTTGGGTGCGCTTGAATAGCATGCGCTCCATGGCCCGTCGTATCTTTTCTTGCAAATGTTTTTCATTCATGCGGGCACCCGGCTTTTCATCCTGTAAGACCTTCTTGGTCTCGCGGACCATGTCATTAATCAGTCGACCTTGCTCCTTCATGTGGGTGAAACCGCGTGAGATGATATCGACCTTCTGGACCTGTTTCGAGCGGCTTTTCAGTTGGGCCACCACAATCACCATGCCCTCATCAGCCAACTGATTCCGGTCACGCAGGACAATGTGGTTGACGTCACCTAAACCCAGTCCGTCCACGAAGACATGTTCAATTTTGTACCGGTGATTGGTGACATACCCTTTGCCGTTGGCGAATTCGACTACCTGACCATTGTCGGCCATCAATATTTGCTTTTCGGGGACTCCCGCCTTGATCGCGATTTTCTTATTCTCGGCCTGATGGAGAAAACTGCCCTCGATCGGCATAAAATACTTCGGGCGTACCATTTTGATGAAACGCTCAATATCGTCTTGCTTGGCGTGACCGCCGGCGTGAATATCCAACAGCTTAGCGTCAATAATTTCGGCCCCTTCGCGCAGCAACCCATCTTTCAAACGAGCCACCGAACGTTCGTTGCCGGGTACGACCGATGACGAAAAAGCCACCAAGTCGCCGGCTTCAACGCGTAAGTACTTGTGTTCGCGATTGGCGATCCGGTTGAGCACCGCATTATCTTCGCCTTGCGCGCCGGTACACAAAATAATGTAGCGGTTGCCGGGTAATCGCTGAATTTCATCCCACGGCAAAATCGTGTTGGGTTTACAGCGGATATACCCGAGCTGTTTACCGATTTCAATATTGGTTTTCATCGAATATCCTTCGACTAACACCTTCCGATTATATTTTTCAGCCAGGGAGATTATTTGCTGGACGCGGGACAAGAGTGACGCGAAGGTCGCAAAGATAATCCGGCCCTTGGTTTGGGTAAACATGGTGTCGATATTCTTCTCGATTTCCGATTCCGAAATTTGGACACCCGGGTAAATGGCGCTGGTTGAGTCGCACAGCAGGCACAAGACATTTCGCCGACCCAACTGTTGAATGAAATCTAAGTCGGTTCGGTTTGAAACGTGTGCCCGATCATCAAGTTTAAAGTCACCGGTATGGACGAAAATCCCGGCTGGGGTTTCAACCACTACGCCCAGACTGCCCGGAATATTGTGGGACAAGCCGAAGAATTCCAAGCGGAAAGGGCCGGCTTTCGTGCGGTCGCGAGTTTTCACGGTATTCAGCCGCAGTTTTTTTCCGGGCGCGATCTCTTCCATTTTTTTCTGGAGCATAGCGCCGGTTAAATTGCTGGTGAAAATTGGCGGGTTGCCGAGTTCCGGAATCCAGTGCGGAACACCGCCGGTGTGGTCATAGTGTCCGTGGGTAACGACCACGCCGCGGATTTGTTTTTCTTTACCGCGTAAGAAGGACAAGTCGGGAATAATATAATCCACCCCCGGCATATCATCTTCCGGCCACTGCAATCCGATATCGATAATCAGATACTCGTCCTGGTAAGCTAAGACCGTACAGTTGCGTCCGCCCGTTTCTTCGTAGCCGCCAACCGGGATGATTTGCAAAGCATCCTTGGCGTTCTTGATCGGTTGTTCCCCGGCATGGGGTTTTGGTTTTGGTCGACGAGTATATCGCGGACCATCTGGTTTGCGCATGCGCGCTTTTGGCCGTTTGGCCATACTATGTACTTTCTATTTCAGCCGGAACAACAAGAACGGTTCGAGCTGATGATTAATTGAGTCCACCCCTCGACGGGAATGGCATAATGCGTGGTGATTCGCGGCTAGGCCGCCGAATCGGTCACGCGTAAGGATGAATCCCTCAAACTCATCTCTAGGCGCGACATTTGTTGACTTGGCGATACTACACCAAAAGCCGCCGGTTGTCAATAGGTGGTGCCCGGGACCTCGCCCGTTATCGCGGTCGCGCTGACAGCGGGGTAGGGAGGAGTTTTTTAGCAGGCATCATCCGATGCCTTGGTGCCCGGGAGAGGAGTCGAACCTCCATGACCTTGCGGTCGCTGGCACCTGAAGCCAGTGCGTCTGCCATTCCGCCACCCGGGCATAATTGAGAACCTTATCTTATCCATTTACGCTTCGCTTTACCATGCCCCGGGGCGTATCTGTTCCTTCGAAACATGATTCGCCCGTCGCGGCCGTCGAAAGCAAAGCAGTTTGCTTTCTCCCACATCGTGGCCCGGCCGCAACCCATTCCGCCACCCGGGCATATTTCTGAATTAGCGCTGCGATTGTAAACGAAACCGGTAACCCTGGCAAGCTTGCCTAGCGGTCGTTCGACTTCTTCGCGACCCACCTTGGCCAGGTATTGGTGTACCAAGTAGAGATATTCTGGAAGCGCTGAGCTCCGCTGACGATTCGATCGGCGTCGAATCCCCGGAGCGATTTCGGGTGCGCGTAGAGGTAGTGATTTTCGAATAAGAAGATGGCCGGCACTTCTTCGGCTAAAACGTTCTGGAAATCGAAGTAATCGACCGCCCGTTCTTCATTACTGGTCGTTCGTCGGCCGTGCTCGAGATCTTGATCAATTTTTGAACTGAAGAAAATCGATAAATTAAAGCCGTTTTCTTTCTGTTGGGACGAGTGCCAAAACGGATACGGATCAGGATCGGTAGTGAAAATCTGTCCAAAAAGTAAGGCTTCATACTGGCGCGGACGGAGAATATCGCGCTGGATGGCGGACGGTTCAACTTTTTTTATCTCCACATTGGCGCCAATTTTTTCCCAATCGGATTTGAGTTGTTCAGCCACAGCCACCTGGTTGGGTTGATTGACAACCGTAAAGACAAAGGTGAGTTGCTGTTCGCCTTTTTGGCGAATGCCACTCTCGGTCTTTTTCCAGCCGGCATCTTCCAGGATTTGATTAGCTTTATCAAGATCGTAATCGTATCGCTTGAGTCCGGGATTATACCCTAGATACCCAGGCAGAATCGGTCCGACGATTGGGTTCGCGTGGCCCATTAAGACATCGTCGACGATAGCCGCGCGGTTGGTGGCATAGGACAAGGCAATGCGCGTCTCCTTGGCTTTCAAGGCGCCATTGGTTTTTTGGTTGATAAAGACAGCGGTCAGTTGGGACACCGCGAAATCATTGATTTTATGATTTGACGAAACTTTGGCGATGTCCTCATATCGAATGCCGCCGAGTGAGTCGATGGCACCGGTTGAGAGCGCCTGCAACGCCGACGTATAATCCGGATAGAATTTGACTTCAACTTTATTGAGATACGGGGCTCGCCCGTGATAATCACTGTTCCGGACAAATTGCATGGACTTGACGTTACCGTCGCGATCTTTGGCCAGGCTTTGAAATTGAAAGGGTCCGTTACCAACCGGTTTAAGATTTAATTCGGCCAGGGGAAATGATTGGGGAGTGGCATCAACCCAGAGATGTTCCGGTAATAAGCCGACGATCAGATAGGATAAAAATGGCGCTAACGGCTCGTTTAACGTGAAGACGATAGTCTGGCTATCCGGCGCTTCAACTTTGACGTTTTGAAAAATCGATAACTGGGGGCTTTGGTAAAGCGGATCGGCCATGGTTTTGAAGGTATACACAGCGTCACGGCTGGTCAACGGCTGGCCGTCTGACCATTTCAAGTGTGGTTGCAGTTTAACAGTATAGACTTTTCCGTCCGGACTGACATCAATGCTCTTGGCCAAATCTGGCACCAGTTGAAAATCTTCATTCATTTTCATTAGCCCGCGAAAATTCAGAGTGGTTAACTCGTCGTCCACGGTGCTTATCCGAGCCAGGGCCGGGTTGATAAACTGCGGTACGCCGATCATGCCTTCAGTTAAAACCCCGCCGCGGCGAGGTTGTAACTCAATGTGACGATTCAAGTAACTTACAAACAAAATCAGGGCGGTCAGGACCGCCAAAAATCCCAGCCACTGCACCCATACGCGCTCGCGTGGTTGCAGGACTTGGCCGACGTAATTTAATTGCTTACTGGTCGGAATTCGCGATTGTGATAAACCAAAAACCAGTTCACGGTCGCGACGGGCGGCCTCGGCATCAGGCGAAGATCGGCGTCGAAAACGCCCGAATACCGCGCGGCAGTCGCGCCAAAGTTGTCCGGGGCTAAATCGCGGCATTGAGCAGGGCCGTGGCGAAAAACAGTACAGCCACGATAATGGTTGCGATGAAGACAAGTTTTTCGGCGCCGCGCTTGGTGCTGTACACGTTGCCTTCGCCACCCAGGACGGTCGAGAGTCCGGCACCTTTACTCTGGACCAAGATAAAGGTAACTAACAAAACCGCCAGTCCGATTTGGACGTATGGGAGCGCGGCACGAATCCAGTCAGTCATAACGGCAAAAAACGCGAAAAATTGAACCGTTCCAACCTACCACATTGACCTTCGCTCGTCAATCACCCGCGGCTACGGGTTGACATTTTATCCAAACTTTGCTAGCCTGCGTAACTGTACTCCAAATGTGGGCGAGTACAGGATGTACATTACAAGCCCACTATCGTGGCAACCAAGGAGGTACGCATGCGTGCCGCTCACAGAACGGCGACCCTGTTCGCTGTCGTGTGCATCGCACTGCCGATCCTGCTGGGACTGATGCTCCACGGACCCAGCCCGCCGACCACTGATCTGGCGCTGCAAAGTGCCAGCACCATGTGGGTCGTCCCGGCCATTTATCCGCAAATCATCACGGTCGGAACGATCTCCACCCAAGCGGTGATGACGGCGGCTACCCTCGACGACGCCAACCCGGCATCCTCCATCTCGGATGATCACCCGGCGGCGACTGCCATGCTCGTTCATCGGCTGCTGCTGAGCCGAAGTTCGCTGGCTGACCACGATCCCATGTACCACTACTCCCAACCGCTCGCCTTCAAGCTGAAGACGATGCACGTCGCGACGACGGACTACCATCTGCTGGCTTGACCAGCAACCTCCGCTGTCCCATCCCGGGGACCCTGAATTCTTCTGACGAAGGATCAGGGTCGCCCGGGACTCTTTTTATCCAAGCGTGTCGCGGACGGCGACCGCTACTTTCGGTCCCACGATTTCGGTAATGGCCGCATCGCTGGCTTGCCGGATTCCCGCCACGGTTCCAAATTTTTTCAGGAGTCGTTTTTTGTTGGTTGGTCCCAAACCAGGCACCTCATCAAGTCGTGATCGGGTGGCGGCTTGGGTATGGGTTTTTCGATAATAGCCAATCGCGAATCGATGAGCTTCGTCCCGAATACGTTGAACGAGATGTAATCCTGGACTATCGTGCGGCAGTCGAATGGAACCGGCGCGTTTCGGAATAAATAATTCTTCCTCCTGCTTGGCCAGGGCCGCAATCGGGACTGCCGGAAGGTTTTTGACTTTCGACAAGACGGTTGAAAGTTGTGGCCTCCCGCCATCCAGGAGAATCAAGTCCGGCGCGGCCCAAGCCGCGTCGGCTTGATGCGCAAAGCGGCGTCGCAACATTTCGGCCAGCATGTGCACGTCGTTCGGTCCGCGGACAGTTTTGATCTTGAATTTTCGATAGGCGTTGGCGCGCGGCAATCCGTCAAGAAATACTACCATCGAGCCGACTGCATGCTGACCCTGAAAATTTGAAATGTCATACATTTCAATTCGCTTGGGCGGATGCGGAAGTTTCAGCGCCTCGGTAATTTTCGCCAGGCCCAATTGAGCGCGACGTTCATCGGATAACCAGCGGACCTGCTCGCGAGCGATATAGTCTTCGGCATTTTCTTTGGCGGTTTGCGCTAATTTGCGTTTGAGTCCGCGTTGGGCCTGCCGAATGCGCAATTGCAGGGCCGCATCCCAATCGGTGGCCACCGGTACCAGGCTAAAAACTTCGGTCGGGTGGTTGGTCGATTGACTGTAATATTGAGCAATGAACGCCTGCACCACGGCGGTGTCGGTTTGTCCGGCGGTTTGTTGCAAAAGGAAATTATCACGCTGGACTAACTTGCCTTGCCGTACCTGGAACAACGTGATGGCCGCCAGGTTCTCGTGTCGGGCCAACCCCAAGACATCATAGTGGCCGCCGCGCGGGCTGATCACGGTTTGTTGCTCCAAGATGTGTTCCAGTGCCAGTAACCGATCACGTTCAATCGCGGCTTGTTCGTAATCCTTGGCCCGCGCGGCGGCCCGCATCTGCAGCTTCAAATTCTTGAGGACGTCGCCAGTTTGGCCCTCGAGAAAACGCATCAGTTTTTGGATAACCACCTGATAGCGCTGACGGCTACCCGGGCCGGTCTGGTGGCCGAGACACCGGTTTAACTGCCAATCAAAGCAAGGGACGTCTGGCGGGTTGGCGCAGCTTTTGTAGGGAAACAGGCGCTTAAGGAGTCGCATGGTCCGGCGGACTGATAACCCCGAAGTGTACGGACCGAAATATCGACTGCCATCCAAACTCATCCGCCGGACGGTACTGACAGTCGGAAACTTTTCGTTCAGCGCGATCTTGATATATTGAAAGTTCTTATCGTCCTTCAACAGGATGTTGTATTTCGGACGGTGTTTTTTGATCAGGGTCGATTCAAGCAGCAACGCTTCGGTCTCCGACCGGACAATAATGTATTCGATCCGCGCGATTTGTTCGACCATTTTTTCCTTGGCACCATCCAACTGGCGACTGGCTTGAAAATAGGAGCTGACGCGATGACGTAAATTTTTGGCTTTGCCGACGTACAAAATAACGCCCGCGGCATTCAGAAACTGGTAGACGCCAGGTTTTTGAGGAAGTGATTTTGCGCGATCAGCCAGGGTTGCAACCATCCCGTTAGCGATTTACCGAATAATGCGTTTGGGTCAGCATAACATTTTCCTCTACTTGCCAAGCAATTTGCCCAGCTCTTGTTTCAAGAATTTCTAACGGGACCATGGGGCGAGTATACCTTGCACTTCTATTGGTGAAAAGCGGTTCAGGGGCGAGCGCGTCAGGGATTGACAAACAAACCAATCCATGCTATTTTGCTTTGTTCCTGATGTGTATCAAAAATAGGTAGACACAGTACCGGGAGCGCCGTTCTTCGACAAAGCTGACTTCTTTCATGATGCTCAGCGACAGTATCAACCATCACCAGACAAAGGAGTCCACCAGTGGCGGATGTCCGGTTGTCACGTATGATCTGTGAAAGGGCTGTCACCATCATTTCACATTTCCAGATGCATCTGGATGAAATCCTCGCGCTGTGGCTGATTGAGAAGTTCGCCACCCCGCGCTGGCTTACCCAGCACTGTGTGAATGATTCGATCATGCTCGGAGTCGGGCGTGGTGAGTTCGATGAACATCCCAGTGGGGCTGGTCACAAGAACTCGAAGGAGGATTGTTGCGCTACTCTGGTGGCCAAATCCCTCGGAGTCGCCGATCAGGGCGCCCTTCAGCAGATGTTGAAATTCGTTTTCAACGCCGATGTAAAGGGCGCCGGCCATCCCTATGACCTGTATAACTTGGTCAAAGCGATGAACCTGATGTGGACGGATGAGCAGGTTCGAGTCATTGACTGGACGTTTCAAGCGCTCGAAGTCAAGTATGCTGAGCAATTGGAATACGTGACTGCGGTCAGCGTTGTTCAGTCAGGTGACACACATATCCTGCTGACCCCGATGGGCGAAGTCAAAGTCCTGGTCGTTCATTCCGACAACACCATGATTGGGCGGGCAACTCGCTCTATGAGCAAAGAGCTCAAGCCCGATCTGCTTGTCATCAAGAACTCCAAACAGCAGGTTCAGGTCTTCAACTGTCAGCAACCACCTCGGCGTTTGAACCGAGTGGTGCGGTTCCTGCGGATTGCTGAGTTCCGCGAGAGCAAAACCAACCTTACGGTTGGAGAAAGGGAGCTTCAGGGGCAGGAGTTCTGTGCCCAAGGAGACTGCTGGTACTACCAACCAGCCGGTGAAATGCTGTTGAACGGTAGCATCACCAATCCGCATGTTCGCAAGACTCGTCTCAAGCTGGAAATGATTCTGGACTGTATCCGGCTCGGAATCCAGCCCACGCCGATGAGATCGAATGGTTCGACCACAGGGGTCACACCAACGGGCTAGTTCATTCAGAAGATGGAGGCATATCATGGGGCGATCGAATCTGATCGCCCTTTTTCTTTTCCTGGCCCAGAAGCTTGACCCCATTAGAGCCGGATATACATCTTTTTGCACATTGATTTCGTTTGGAAAATATTCTATTAGAGATGCCCCTTTTAGTGTCTGGCTCTAACGGGGTTGACCTGCCTTGACAGGCGGTGTATACTGTCCGCGACTTTTTGCACGCTGACTTTTTTTCGATGGCCAAACGCGGGACAACCAAACCAGTTACGCAGACTTCCGGAGCTCAGGCATCACTCGCTAATGTGATTCGCGTGCGCGGCGCCCGCGTCCACAATCTGAAAAACGTGAATGTCGACATTCCTCGGGACAAGCTGGTGGTCTTGACCGGGTTGTCCGGGTCCGGCAAATCATCATTGGCGTTTGATACGATTTACGCCGAAGGCCAGCGCCGATATGTTGAATCTCTGTCCGCCTACGCGCGACAGTTTTTGGGCTTGATGGACAAACCGGATGTCGATCAAATTGACGGTCTGAGTCCGGCTATTTCGATTGACCAAAAATCAACATCACATAATCCGCGCTCAACGGTTGGAACCGTGACGGAAATTTACGATTATCTACGACTATTATTCGCCCGGGTGGGTACGCCGCACTGTCCGCAATGCGGACGAGTCGTGACTCGCCAAACGGTTCAGCAAATCGTGGATCAGGTTTTGGCCCTGCCTAAGCAAACGAAAATTTTACTTCTGGCGCCGGTTATTCGTGATCAAAAGGGTGAACACAAGAATGTGTTTATTGATATCCGCAAGGCCGGCTTCGTGCGGGTCCGGGTCGACGGCAACGTCTATGAATTGGATGAGGCCGAAGATCTAAAACTTGATAAGCAAAAAAAGCATCGAATTGAGGTGGTGGCCGATCGACTGACCATCGGCGTTGATGATCAGGAAAAAGGCGAGAATGACAAAACACGGATTTACGATTCGATCGAGACGGCCCTGGATTTAGGTGACGGTCTGATTATTGTTCAGCGCGCCGACAACAATGCTGAACTTTTATTCAGCGAACACTTCGCCTGCGCTTACGATAATACGTCGCTGCCGCCGATTGAACCGCGCACCTTTTCCTTCAATAGCCCGCACGGCGCCTGTCCGGATTGCACCGGGCTCGGTACCAAGCTCGAAGTGGACCCAGATTTGGTGATTCCCAACAAGCGCCTAACCTTAGCCGAGGGCGCGATCCGTCCCTGGTCACGGACCAGCGCGAATCAAAGCTGGTATGATCGGATTTTGGCAACGGTTGCCAAGGATCACGGATTCTCCGTCAACACGCCGGTCGAAAAATTGTCGAAAAAAGACTTAGAAGTCGTACTGTACGGCACTGGCCAAGAAGTGTACGACGTCAACAACGTGGCTGGAACCGGCAAGGTTCGGCAGTTTAACACGACCTACGAAGGCGTGATTCCGAACCTAATGCGACGTTATAAAGAAACCGAGTCGGAATATATGCGGGCGGAAATTGAGCGCTACATGCGCGTATTCCCGTGCCCGACCTGTGCCGGCAAGCGCTTGAAACCCGAGGCCTTGGCGGTAACCGTCAGCGGCCGGAACATTTCAGAAATTACTACCATGAATGTCGGAAAATCGCGACAATGGTTTGATGCTTTAGCTGGCGACGGTAAGACCGAAGGAGTGAAAAAACTCACCGATCGGGAAAGTAAAATCGCAACCCAAATTCTAAAAGAAATCCGGGCCCGCCTGACCTTCCTGGAAAATGTCGGCCTGGATTATTTAACGCTTGATCGGACTGCTTCAACCTTGGCCGGCGGTGAAGCCCAACGCATTCGCCTGGCGACCCAAATTGGCGCTTCGCTGGTCGGCGTCATCTACATCCTGGACGAACCTTCGATCGGCTTGCATCAACGAGATAACGACAAGCTGATTGATACCTTGATCAAGCTGCGCGACTTGGGCAATACGGTTTTGGTGGTTGAGCATGACGAACAAACGATGCTAGCCGCCGATCAATTGATCGACATCGGTCCGGGAGCTGGCGAACATGGCGGAGAAGTTGTGGCCCAGGGTACGCCGCGGTCAGTTATGGATAACCCGGCGTCGCTGACCGGTCAGTATTTGTCAGGCCGCAAAACTATCCCGGCACCCCGTCAGTACCGTCCGGGCAACGGGAAAACCATCGAAATTTTGGGAGCCGAAGAATTCAATTTGAAAAAAATTGATGTCAAAATCCCGCTAGGTAAATTCGTAGCCATTACCGGCGTTTCGGGGTCGGGCAAATCAACCCTGATGACCGATATTTTAGCGCGAGCCTTAAACCAGCATTTCTATAATGCCAAGGATTTGCCCGGCAAACACCGGGACATTCAAGGCTTTGAGCACTTGGACAAGGTGGTTGATATTGATCAGAGCCCGATTGGCCGCACGCCGCGTTCAAATCCGGCCACCTACACCGGGGTATTCACGCCGATTCGAGACCTGTTTACCCAGGTGCCGGAAGCCAAGCTCCGCGGCTACGGTCCGGGCCGGTTTTCCTTCAACGTCAAAGGCGGCCGCTGTGAAGCTTGCGAAGGGGACGGTGTGGTGAAAATTGAAATGCAATTCTTGCCCGATGTGTATGTTGAATGCGAGGAATGCCACGGGCAACGCTACAATCAGCAGGCGCTGGAGATTAAGTATAAGGGCAAAACCATTGCCGAAGTCTTGAACATGACCGTTGCCGAGGCGCAAGAATTTTTTGCCTCGGTTCCGGCCATCCACCAAAAACTCAAAACTTTGTCTGAGGTCGGTCTGGGCTATATTCACCTGGGGCAATCGGCGACTACTTTGTCGGGCGGTGAAGCCCAGCGGGTTAAACTCGCGACTGAGCTCTCGCGCCGCGCGACCGGCCGGACGCTCTATATTTTGGATGAACCTACGACCGGTCTCCATATCGATGACGTCAAACGTCTACTCGGCGTCGTGAATCAGTTGGTTGATAAAGGCAATACGGTGCTGGTGATTGAGCACAATTTGGACGTGATTAAATCAGCCGACTGGATTGTCGACATGGGTCCGGAAGGTGGCGACGGGGGCGGCCTAGTGGTGGCCACCGGGACGCCACGTGAGGTGGCGAAAATCGCCAAGAGCTACACCGGTAAGTATTTAGGACAAATTTTTGCCCAAGAAAAAAAGCCGCAACCCGGGAAGGTCGCGGCCAAACGAAGTCGGGTGAGCTAATCGGGTTGGCTCGAAGCGCGGCGATTCTGTTCCTGAATCCGGTTATAGATTTCTTCCCGGTGAACCTGGATCTCAGGCGGCGCTTCGATGCCAAGTTTGACTTGGCCCGAACGAACCTCCAGCAGGGTGATTTTTATATCATCACCGATCCGGATAATCTCTCCCAACTTCCGTGTGAGAACGAGCATGATGCTCTCCTTGCTTCGCCCCGAGGGGGCAGGTACACTAAGGGCGTGTTTCTGCCCGTTGAGACGACAGGTATTGAGCGCGCAAAAACTACCACTTACGTATACTCGTGTCAAGCCTGAACCCGCTGGAACAATCTATCCTTCGAACCCTTGCCTATTTCGATACGTTCGATTATCCGCTCACCGAGACGGAACTTTGGCGGTGGGTATATCCGCCGGATCAGGCAGCACGCGTACCGACCGAGTTGGCGGATGTTCAGCAAGCGCTACGGCAGCCACCCCTGCAGCAGCGCGTAGCCCAGCGCGACAACTTCGTATTTCTGCGTGGTCGCGAATCGCTGGTGCCGTTGCGTCACCAACGAAAACAAGACAACCAGCGACGTTGGCGTCGGGCAAAAACGGTGGCGCGCTACGTTGAAATCCTGCCCTTCGTTCGTATGGTGGCCGTCGTGAACACGCTGGCGATTGATAACGCGCGGCCGGCCAGCGATATTGATCTCCTGATTGTGATTCAAGCCGGACGCATGTGGTTGGCTCGGATGGCCGTCTCGGCGGTGGTGCAAATGCTTGGCTACCGGCGACATGGGACAAAAATCGCGAACCGCGTGTGTTTGAGTTTTTACCTTTCAACCGAAGCGCTCGATCTCGAACCACTCGCCGCCTCAGCCAACGATACTCATTTTCGTTTTTGGACTTCCCAGGCTGTTCCGCTCCTCAATATCGGTCAGACCTATGAAAAATTTCAAACCGCCAACGCCTGGGTAACCCAGCGATTGCCGAATGCCTGGCAATGGGACTGGCGCTCACGGGTCTTGGCGCCGAATCAGGGGTTGCGGACATTGAAGGCGGTCTACGAGACGGTTCTTCTGTCGCCGCTTGGGGAGTGGCTGGAAAACTGGGCCCGGAGTTTTCAGCAACGACGCTTCGCCAAAGATACGGAGTCCAAGTCGCATCAGCCTGGCACCGATGTGGTGATCAGTGAAGACGTCCTAAAATTCCACGAAGCCGACCGGCGAACGGAGTATAACCAGCGGTTTGCACGGCGGCTACAGGCGCTGGGGTTAGACGTCTGATCCGAACGGCCACCCCGCTCGGGCACGCATAGGAAAAGGGAAGAAGCGGGGAGGGGTTGACGACTAGCACTCGAGTTAGTAGACTGCTAATCGGTATTGGAAACGTTCCAAACCCTCGATTTTCAATCAATTTAATCCGCTAAGGAGACAGTATGGTCAATATCAAACCCCTGGGAGGAAAGGCACTGGTCAAGCCGATGCAAGAGGAGAAGACCACCAAATCCGGTATCGTCCTACCGGACACCGTTGAAAAAGACGAACTCGAACAGGGCGAAGTACTGGCGATTGGGGACGGTAAGCTGCTCGATAACGGCAGCCGCGCGCCGATGAGCCTCAAAGTTGGTGATAAAGTTATTCTGAAAAAATACGGACCAGATAAGGTCAAAATGGATGGTCAGGAATTTTACCTGGCCGAAGAAGACGATATCGTCGGTATCGTTGGTTAATTCTGAATTTGCATTCTATGGCTAAACTCATTTCATTTGACGAACAAGCCCGCCTGAAACTCAAGGCCGGTGTCGATAAACTCGCCAACGCGGTCAAGGTCACCCTCGGTCCAAAGGGCCGCAACGTGGTGCTCGATAAAGGATTCGGCGCACCGACGATTACGAATGACGGCGTTACGATCGCCAAAGAAATTGATCTGGAAGATAAATTTGAGAACTTGGGCGCCGAATTGGTCAAAGAAGTTGCGACCAAAACCAATGATGTCGCCGGCGACGGAACCACCACCGCCACCCTCTTAGCGCAATCAATTATTACCGAGGGGATGAAAGTCGTGGCCGCTGGTGCCGAACCGATGGCCATTCGCCGCGGGATTGAAAAAGGCGTCCAAGCGGTAACGGCTGAACTCAAACAGATGTCGAAACCAGTTAAGAGCAACGAGGAAATTGCGCAAGTCGCTTCAATCTCGGCCCAAGACGAAGAGATTGGTCAGGCGATCGCGGAAGTCATGGACAAAGTTGGCAAGGATGGTGTGGTGACTGTTGAAGAATCTCAGACATTTGGTTTGGAAAAAGAGGTGGTTGAGGGTCTGCAATTTGACAAAGGCTACGTCTCGCCATACATGATGACCGATACCAGCCGGATGGAAGCGGTCTACAATGACGCGCAGATACTGATTACCGACAAAAAACTTTCAACCTTGTCGGAAATTCTGCCGTTGATGGAAAAACTCGCGCAGAGCGGGAAAACCGAACTTGTTATTATTGCCGATGATGTTGAGGGCGAAGCCTTGGCTACCTTCATCATCAACACCATCCAAAAGCGTTTCAAAGTCTTAGCCGTCAAAGCGCCGGGCTTTGGTGATCGCCGCAAAGATATGTTGAAGGACATCGCGATCGTTACCGGTGGCCAGGTGATTAGTGAAGATCTTGGTCTCAAGCTGGATAACGTGACTCCGGAACAGCTCGGTTCAGCCCGGAAAGTGGTGGCTACCAAAGACAACACCACGATTGTCGAAGGCAAGGGAGAAAAATCGGCGATTGATAACCGGGTAGCTGAAATTCGCAATGAACTGGCCAACACAGATTCGGACTTTGACAAAGAAAAGCTTCAGGAACGCTTGGCCAAACTGGCTGGCGGCGTCGCCGTCTTGAAAGTCGGTGCGGCGACCGAAACGGAAATGAAGGAAAAGAAGCTTCGGATTGAAGACGCAATTCAAGCCACTAAGGCCGCGGTTGAAGAAGGCATTGTGGTGGGTGGCGGTGTGGCTTTACTGCGAGCTGCCCAAGCGCTCGATACCCTGGCGACCAACGAAGAGGATGAAAAAGTAGCGGTCAAGATTCTGCGAGCCGCCCTGGAAGCGCCTTTACGCCAGATCGCACTGAACGCCGGGAAAGAACCGTCGGTAGTGGTCAATGCGGTCCAAAAGGAATCCGGGAACTTCGGTTACAACGCCGCGCACGACAAATTTGAAGACTTGGTGGCGATCGGGATCGTTGACCCGACCAAGGTAACGCGCTCGGCCCTACAAAATGCCGCCTCAATTCAGCGCCTTGATGCTGACGACCGAAGCGGTGGTGGCTGAAAAACCCGAAGAAAAGAAAGATATGCCGCCAATGCCCGGTGGCATGGGCGGTATGGGCGGCGGCATGGACATGATGTAGAGACAGGTCAACTCGGGGTTCTCGGTGATTGGCTGCTGGCCATGGAGACTTCCGCAGCTCAAATCGAAAGTAATCGATTGATACAACTGGCGCCGATCGGCGCCAGTTTGTTGCTGCGGCATTTCGAAGAAAAACCGACGTTTGTGCTATACTAGCATTATGGATATGCCGATGGATCTTCACGCTGACCGAGCCATGATCGGTGGGTGGAGCGTGGATCGGTACGTCCGCTTACTCCAGTGGCCGGTTGGTCTGTCGATGCTCGGTTTAGGATTCCTGGCTTGGCAACCGCAACCGACGGCGCTGATTCTCGGACTGACGGCTGGCCTCGTGCTGGCGCTGGCCTGGCGGGCGTTCCAACGCGGAGCCAAGCTGATTGAATGCTTGACCGTCGGTATGCTGACCGGGATCGGAATCGGCTTTGCGGTTGGCCTCGGCGCCTTGATCGCGCAACCGCAATGGACACTGGTAGCTAGCCTGGTAGCGGGCACCCTCTGGACTGGTATCGCGGCCGGTTTGATCAGCCTAAGCGCCGGACTCTTATTTCGCGTATTTATTCGTCACTAACACAAACACGGTATGGCACAATCTCGAAAAAAGGCTTTCGTCCTCTGGTTCCGGGAACTTCGGAACACTGATGTGAAACTCGTCGGTGGAAAAAATGCCAGTCTGGGTGAAATGTACGCACTTCTAACCCCGAAGGGCGTCAATATTCCAAACGGCTACGCGGTTACGGCCACGGCTTATTTCTATTTCCTCAAAGCGGCGGGCATTCAAAAAGAAATCAAGCGCATCCTGAGCGATCTGGATACAAAAAATCTCCGAAATCTTCAAGCCCGCGGGAAACAGGTTCGCCAAACAATTCTTCGGGCTCAGTTGCCGAAAGATTTACAAGACGCCATTCGTAAAAATTATCGGGAGCTGGAAAAAGAATTTGGCCCGAATGTTGACGTGGCGGTGCGCTCGTCAGCCACGGCTGAAGACTTACCTGACGCGTCGTTCGCCGGCCAGCAGGAAACATTCCTGAACATCAAGGGCGAAAAAGAGCTGGTCTTGGCTGTTAAAAAATGCTTCGCCTCGCTGTTCACGGATCGGGCTATTTCATACCGCCAAGATAAAGGCTTCGATCACTTCAAGATTGGTTTATCGGCGGCGGTCCAAAAAATGGTTCGTTCCGATAAAGCGGCTTCAGGCGTGATGTTCTCGATTGATACAGAATCTGGTTTCCGGAACGCGGTGTTAGTGACGGGTTCCTGGGGACTTGGAGAAAACATCGTCCTGGGTCGTGTAAATCCAGACGAGTTTTATGTTTTCAAGCCGACCCTCGGCAGCAAGTTCAATCCAATTTTATCGCGGAAGCTCGGCAGCAAGTTGATCAAGATGATTTACACCTCAGATCCGAAGCAGCCGACCAAGAATGTATCAGTCTCGAAAAAGGATCAGGAACGATTTATCTTGACCGACAAAGAAATCAAGCGCTTGGCGACCTGGGCGGTGCAAATTGAAAAGCATTACAAGCGCCCAATGGATATGGAATGGGCCAAAGATGGCCAGTCGAATAAACTCTATATCGTGCAAGCACGCCCGGAGACCGTGCATGCTACCCAAAGCGCCGATACGCTTGAGGAATATGTGGTCAAGCCAAACAACGCGAAAGTCTTGGTAACTGGTTCACCGGTTGGTGCGAAAATCGGTTCCGGCAAAGCGCGGGTTATTTTGGATGTTAAAAATATCGGTCAGTTTAAACCCGGCGAAGTCTTGGTGACTGATATGACGGATCCCGATTGGGAGCCGATCATGAAAATCGCCTCGGCCATAGTTACGAACCGGGGCGGCCGGACGGCGCATGCCGCGATCATCTCGCGTGAACTTGGCATTCCGGCCATCGTTGGTACAGCCGATGCGACCAAGGTCCTGCGGACCGGACAATCGGTCACGGTGGTTTGTTCGGACGGTACGGTTGGCAAAGTGCTTGATGGCATCATACCGTTCAGTGTCAACACGCATAACCTCAAGTCGCTCAAACGCCCCAAGACCAAAATCATGATGAATATCGGAAGTCCCGAGCAAGCCTTCGCGCAAAGCTTTATTCCGAATGACGGGGTCGGATTGGCTCGCGAGGAGTTCATTACCGCCTCTTGGATCGGCGTTCACCCGATGGCCCTCCTGAAATACAGCACCCTGAAAGACGCTAAGGTCAAACGCAAAATTGACCAACTCACCAAAGGCTACGCATCCAAAAAAGAATTCTATCTGGATAAATTGTCATCCGGCGTGGCCACTATCGCGGCCGCCTTCTATCCGAAAGACGTGATTCTCCGATTGTCAGATTTCAAATCGAATGAGTATGCGGCCTTGCTGGGCGGAACCGCCTTTGAACCCTCGGAATCAAATCCGATGATGGGCTGGCGGGGAGCGTCGCGGTATTACGCCGAAGCCTACGAAGAAGCCTTCAAACTTGAGTTAAAAGCCTTGGCTCGGGTCCGCAATCAGATGGGTCTGACGAACCTCAAGCTGATGATCCCGATGTGCCGGACGATTGAGGAAGGCAAGAAGGTATTGTCGATCATGGCTGCCAACGGTTTGCAACGCGGCACCAATCGGCTCCAGGTTTATTGCATGGTGGAGGTGCCTTCAAATGTCATCCTGATTGATGAATTCGCGAAAATCTTTGACGGTTTCTCAATTGGATCGAACGATCTGACCCAGTTTACCCTGGCGGTCGATCGCGATTCCGAATTAGTCAGCCACATCTATGATGAACGTAATCCGGCCATCAAAAAGATGCTGGCGAACGCAATTCACGGCGCCAAGGCAGCCAAACGTAAAATCGGAATTTGCGGCCAGGCACCTTCCGACTATCCCGAACTGGCCAAGTGGCTGGCGGATGAGGGGATTGACTCAATGTCGCTCAATCCGGACACTGTATTGAAAACCACCATCATGCTGACCGGCGGCGGTCGTCGTAAGAAGAAACGATAAATGTATAAACCCAAAGCTTCACACCCGTGCGATATGCCCGGCGACGCGCCGCTCAAGGCGTTAGTCCTGAACGCGTCACTGAAACACGAACCGGATATCTCGAATACCGAAGAGGTGGCGGGCCTGGTACTGCAAGAGTTGCAAACGCACGGATCGGTTGAAACGGAAATACTCCGATTGGCCGACGAAAATCTGCCCGTCGGCTTAGGGTTTAAAGAATCGGAGGATGATGCCTGGCCGACGATTGTAGCAAAAATCAAGGCCGCCGATATTGTCATCTTTGCCACCCCGATCTGGTGGGGCGGGCGATCAAGTCTTATGCAACGCGTGATTGAACGGATGGACGCGCTGGATGAGGAATACATCGCCTCAGGCCGCAGTGCGTTGTATAACAAAATTGGCGGCATCGTGATCACCGGTAGCGAAGATGGGGCCTTGAACGTGCTAGGTTCGATTATGATGGTTCTGACCTGGATGGGTTTTACGTTGCCTCCGGAATGCTGTGCCTATTGGGTCGGGGAAGTTGGTCAACCGCCAGCGACGGATCGTCAGCGCCGCCACCAGAATCAAGCCACACCGCATATGGCCAAGAACATGGCTCGAAATCTTTTCTACTACGCCCAGTTACTCAAACAGCACCCGCTCGAGCCGAAGGCCTAGGCAGGTTCAAAAACATTTGTTAGGGTGGCTAAAACCTTAAGCAGGCACCTACACACGAACCGGACCGGCTTCGTGTTTGAGAAAACACGGCAGTCGCGATGAATTTATGTCCAAAGCAGAGTCGTGTTAGAGTGGTTGCAGAGGCGTCCCCCGCCCAGCACCGAGAGCGGAGAGGTCGCATAGTGGCCTAGTGCGCTCGCTTGGAAAGCGAGTAACCTGTAACAGGGTTCGGGAGTTCGAATCTCCCCCTCTCCGCCCTGGTGCTGGGTCCTCGCCTCCGCTCTGGACAGAGAAAAATAACCGTTAGTCGTCTTGATTGGAAATCCTTTTCGGAAACTCAAGCTTGACGGGTATTCTATTATCAATTTCATCCCCGGCTTGAACGTGCTACACTTTTTGCATGAGCAAAATAACACTTTCTATCATTATCGGTACTGTCATTGCCCTTGGTGGTGGAATTTGGTGGGTCATTGTATCACATACTCCCGCCACTCGGACGAGCAATAGCGTCAACGCAAAGATAAATCAAAATGCCAATCCCGCGGCGGCCTATGTCTGCCCCTTTCCGGTGACTAATGCTCCCGAATTGGCGGCTAGTTATGGTGTCCCCGAGGGCTGGCAGGTTGAAAAGAGTAACGGCACGTTAGCGATTATGGAAGACGAGCGAAATCTGACTGCCGCTTTTGTTTATACTGCCAAACTCGAGAAAGATCTGTCGGCTGAAACATTTCTCAATCAATTCGGTAAAATTTTTGATACCGCAGTGACTGATGCTGGTGGCAGTTTTTCGCTTGGGCAAGTGACGGTTACGGGGAATACCGCTACCGCCTCAGCCCAAGCCTCTGTCAGTGAGGGAGATCTCCAAGGCGTATTTGCAACCTCGAAAGACCCAGGCTTTGTAACCTTTACTGCCTATTGGGCACCCGTGGACACCTTTGCCGCCAAAGAAGCCACTCTACAAGACGTGGTACATTGCTACACGCGCAGCACCAGTTTAACCGACGCGCAGCTGACCGCGGCGGCTACTGCCAAGCAAGCTGCTGATCAGGAGAACACCGCCGCTGCGCAAGGTAGTAACCCTTGGGGGGCGTTCTCTGCTGGAAGTGATGGAGCATTCAGTTTTCAAGCCCCAGCCAGCTGGACCTCGAATGCAAATTCGGCCGGAGAATCAAGTGGGCTAGCGCTTGACGCCCCGGGAAGCGACGCATCGGTCGCTTTCCTATATAACCTTGGACGTTATGGCGCGGCTGATCCAGAAGAATTTGCTCGGACGACGATGGCGGTGACTTACGGAATTCAAGCGACCTTATCTAATCACCAGACGGTTGATGGCGTGGACGTGTATGATTTTCACGGCACCTTCAGCGGGAAGGACGTCAATGGAGCGGTAGCCGTCCGAATTGAACCGTATCAAACCTTTTTCGCGCACTATCTCGGCGTCATGATTGCCAATGCGGACAAATGGACAACTTATGCGCCGACCCTGAACCAAATCCAAGCTTCGATTCGATTGACCGACGCCGGACAGGAACTGAGTAGTTTACCCGACATACCAAATTATGATTCGGCGGCGTTATTTGGCGAGAACGCTGGTGCCGGCTCATCCGTGACGTCCAGTCAGTCGTACAAAGACGCGGTTGATGATCAAGCCAGTCAAAATTGGGAAGACGCGATGCTCGGTTTTCAAACCATGGAATCACCATCCACCGGAGATCACTATGATGTGCCGCTGAACTCCTACAACCCCACCGGTCCCAATGGCGGCGGTTACTATCGGAAACTTCCGGGCGGTGGATTGGAACAACTGTCTCCAGTGCAATAAAAAACCCCGCGCCGGAGCGCGGGGAAAACAGGAGAGGGTGGCTAGTGCTTACAGAACTTCTCGATCAGGGAGACCAGCAGCTCCTTCGGACCTGTAACGATCAGGTTACCATTCGAGCGCTCGATCACACGCAGTTCCGGCCGACCGGCGATATAGACGGTCAGGCCGTCCAGATTGATGGCACGTTCCGGTTTCGTAATGCCCAGCCGATAGGCCTGATCATCCAAATGATGAAAACTGAACGACTGGCCGCGCAGGCACTTTTCGAGTCGGAGAAACTCCGGCGTCTTCTGATACGGCTTGACGATCGACCGCGGTTCCGAAATGGTCACGAGCTTCCTCCTGAAGCAGATTGGGGAAATGAACAGCGACATCGGACGATGTGTAGGGGGCAGGATAGGAAATATCTCCCCATTGGTCAAGTTGGAAAATTTGGCTTTTCTTCGGGTATAGGCTAGGGTATCCTTATCGCATGGAAGAGCAACTCGATATTCTGACCCCCGAGGGAGTGCCGACTGGCCAGGTCGCCCCGTATTCGAAAATTCACGCCCAGGGTGCTTGGCATCAAACCGTCCACGTCTGGATCCTGACCCCGGACGGCCAACTGCTTATGCAACTCCGCGGGCCCAAAATGGACATCTGTCCCAATACCTGGGATATTTCAAGCGCCGGCCACGTCATCGCCGGTGAAAGCTTGGAACAAGGGGCCAGACGTGAAATACAGGAAGAAACCGGATTACAGATTAGCGCAGATCAGCTCGAACGCATTGGCCAGGTGAAAAATGATAGCCAGCCGGCCGCCACGTCCGCCAACCGCGAATTCCAAACGATTTACCTGATTCGCCAACCGATTGAACTTGGCGCCTTGCGTCCGCAGGCCAGTGAAATTACCAAATTCCGATTGACACCGTGGCGAGAACTGCAACGCCAAGTCGCGGCCGGTGATACCAGCCTGACGCCGCACCCGGAAGAATATCAGTTACTTTTTTCCTATCTCGAACAGCATTCGCCGTATGCCAACACCAACTGAAGAAATTAAGCAACGGATTGATATCGTCGAATATATCGGCGAATCGGTCCAGCTCAAAGCCGCCGGGAGCAACTGGAAAGGCAAGTGCCCGTTTCATAACGAACGCACACCGTCGTTTATGGTTTCGCGTGATCGCGGGACTTGGCATTGCTTCGGCTGCGGTCGGGGCGGCGATATTTTTTCCTTCGTCCAAGAACAGGACGGTTTAGACTTTCCGGAAGCTCTGCGTCTGCTGGCGAAGCGAGCCGGAGTCGAATTGAAAAGTTTCGATCCAAAATTGCAGACGCAACGAACCAAGATTTTAGACGCCTTGCGTTGGACGACCAAGTGGTATCAGGAAAATCTTAAAAAATCGAAAGAAGCCGAACCGGTGCGCGCTTATTTGCGCGAACGTGGCCTGACAGACCAAACAATTGAAACCTGGCAAATCGGGTACGCTCCGAAGCAATTGACCGCCACCGCCCAGGCCTTAAAGCAAAAAGGAGTATCCGATGATGACGCCTTCCAAGCCGGACTGACCCTCAAGAATGATCGCGGGGCCGGCTACATCGATCGTTTCCGCGGCCGAATTATGTTTCCGTTGCACGATCCGCACGGGACCGTGATCGGTTTTAGCGGTCGCATTTTCGAACCCAACCTTGACCCGAGTCGCCCGGTTCCACCCAAGTACATCAATTCCCCGCAAACCGCCGTATATCACAAGAGTCTGCATCTCTTCGGTTTGGACAAAGCCAAAGCCGCTATCAAGCAAGCCAAGAAAGTTGTACTGGTCGAAGGCCAAATGGATTGCATCGCTTCCCATCAAGCCGGCGTGGCCAATGTGGTGGCCACGGGCGGAACCGCATTGACCCGAGATCATGTGACCTACCTCAAACGCTTCACCAACACGCTGGTATTTGCGTTTGACCAAGACACAGCCGGTGCGCAAGCCGTCTTACGTGGAGTCGATCAGGCTCTGCAAGCCGGCGTTGACGTACTGGTGGTGACCTTGCCATCCGGTAAAGATCCGGATGAACTCATTCGACATGATCGGGCCGCCTGGGAACAAGCAATCGCATCGGCCGCGCCGGTGATGGATTATTTCTTCACCCAATCCACGCACGATCGCGATTTGCAGAACATTCAAGTCAAGAAGGAAGTCGCACGAGAACTCTTGCCAATTGTTGCGAAACTCTCCGATCCAATTGAGCAGGCCCATTACCTGGAACGCTTGGCTCAACTGGTTGGGGTTGAGGCGTCGAATTTACGGAGTTCGTTACCGTCAGGCGCGCCCGGAACGACCGCCCGTAGGCCGAGCCCTCCGCCGGCTCCGATGGCGCGCCCAGACCGTGCTCAGGCTATATCTGAGCGCTTGCTGGCAATGCTGGTACAGTCCCCAGGATTTCTCAAACAAACCGCCGGCAACCTGGCCCCGGAATTACTGGCTGGCGATCAGCTGCAGCGGCTGTACAAAACAGTCATGATTTGGTATACTGAGCGCCACGTCGAGAGCCGGGAAGATATTGAACGGCTCGTCTCGACGGTCGAACCGGAGCAGCAAGAACTCTTTACCCTGCTGTTCCTGTTAGCTGACAAAGAGTTTCCGGACGATTCCGATCTCAATCGCGAACAGGAGTACGTGTCGATGGTGACCAGCCTCAAACGGCGATCCCTGGCACGCCGACTCCGACAGCTGGAATCCGCCATCCGACAACTTGAGCAGCAGCCCGACCAAACCGGCCAGCCCTTGGCCGATTTACTCAATGAATTTCAACAACTGACGCGCCAACTGCGCGAGTTGTCCTAAGTTTCCCATGCCAAAAAAAGTTACGAAGAAGAAGGCGACCGTCAAATCCAAGCGGCCAGCCAAGAAGTCCGTTAAATCCACCAAGAAAAAGTCCAAAGCTTCGGCCAAGCGCATGTCGGTTGCGCCTGAGCATGCCTGGCCGGCTGAACAGGCCCAAGCGATTTTGCAAAAAGGCCGCCAGCGTGGATTCGTGACCGAAACAGAGTTACTCTATGCTTTCCCGGATCTCGAAGAATATCAAATCGAATACCAGAAACTACTTGATGATTTTGAAAAACAAGGTGTTTCGGTCGTAGAGTCCGGTCCGAGTTTATTGAATACCGATAAGCCAGCCTTTCTCGAACCGGCGAAATCAAAAAAGCACTTACCGCACGAAGAGCGCCACTTTGACTTGGGCGATATTTCCGGTGACTCGATTCAGATGTACCTGCGTGAAATCGGCAAGGTCCCGCTCCTGACCGCCGAAGAAGAAGTTTCCTTGGCCAAACGCAAAGAAGCCCAGGACAAAGAAGCGTCAAAAAAACTGGTTGAAGCTAACTTGCGTTTAGTGGTCTCGATTGCCAAAAAGTTCACCGGCCGCTCCCTGTCACTCCTCGACCTGATCCAAGAGGGGAACATCGGGTTGTTTCGGGCGGTTGAAAAATTTGACTATCGCAAGGGGTATAAGTTTTCCACCTACGCGACCTGGTGGATCCGCCAGGCCATCACCCGCGCCCTGGCCGATCAATCACGCACCATTCGGATTCCGGTGCATATGGTTGAAACCATCAATAAGTTTCAGCAGATTGAACGCCAACTGATTCAAGATCTCGGCCGCGAACCGTTGGCTGAAGAAATCGCGGCAGAAATGGGCGAGCCAATTGAAAAAATTCGCCAAATCATCAAAATCTCGCAAGAAACAGTTTCGCTCGAGACGCCGGTCGGTGAAGATGATGAAGACTCGAATCTCGGTGATTTCATCGAAGACGTTAAAACCATTTCACCCGACAAAGTGGCAGCCTCGCAATTGTTGCGCGACCATGTCCAGGCGATTATTGGCGATCTGACGCCGCGCGAACAAAAGATTTTGGAAATGCGATTTGGATTGCATGACGGCGTAGCCCACACACTTGAGGAGGTTGGCCAGGAATTCGGTGTGACCCGTGAACGTATTCGCCAGATCGAATCCAAGGCGCTTGAGAAGATCAAGCAACACGGACACATGCGAAAGCTCCAGGATTATTAAAGTAAAAATGAGAGGCGGGCCGCCTCTCGTTTTTTATCTCAGTCGGGATGGCAATCAAAGACAAAATTGCTCTTCGGGAGGTATTGGGTACAATAGGCGCAGACACATCACAGTTGAAACGAGAAATTATGCCAAAAAATCTGTTGAGCTCGAGCAAAAATTTCTCTCTCGGCAAACAATCTTAATCAGGATGTTTTTGTTAACAACATTTTTTGTGGGCGGATTGGCTGTGCTGGCGGCTCTTATCATACCGTTGACGGTAACGATCGAACCACCCCGATTTCAAGCTGAGTAATGGCAAATACACGATCACAGCGGGGGATTTTGTCATTGTTAATGATGATGGCAGCGGTTGAAGCTGTGTATAAGGTTGCGGGGTTGGCGCACGACATTACGATTGATGGAAATTTCAAAACAATCACTACGCAAGGCAAAGCGGCGGTAGAGATCGGAGATTTCGATGACGGCGCTGCATACGTGACGCTAAGAATCTTAATTACACGGAGGCGTCTCAACTACGGCGATAAAGTCAATCATATTACTTGAAAATCTAAGCGTAATAGCATTAATCTCGGGCAGCGATGATGATATTGTGCGAGACAATATCGTTGGTGGCGGTGGCATCAGGTTACAACGGAGACATTGACGGCTTTTGGCCTTCGGACGCAGGTGATGAACAATGTGTGACGGGCGGCGCGAACGTAAAACTTTGTTTGAAGTGGTGATGGGAAAGTGCACATGTCTCGGACGGACACGGTGTAACGGCAATACTTCACGATGATCGCAATGATCGCACAGAAGCACGGCGCAGTTGTATTCGCTGCGCACGCATGTTACGTTTACGATAATAACATCTGGTGGACGAGTAACATTGGATTGTACATGCGGGATGAGGCGATGACGGACTGTACGAAAACAATACTTTCGTAGCATAATCAAGAGCTTATCCGCATAGCATCGGGAGAATGCCCGACAAAACCTTCCCAGCACGCAACCGCTTTCATAATAACATCTTTCAGTCCGATTTTTCACAGGCAACCTTTTTCCAGGGGATGGGTTCCAACAACCAATTACGACAACACTTTTTGGGGTGGGGATCGGGGAACGTTGTTACAAAACGATGGCAACATGTACGATCACAACACGTTTTATCTGACGGGTGGTGGAGTGATGGATATGGATTATGAAAAGGAAACGCCGGACACCTGGACCAATAATATATTTAGCTATGCGTCTGGGAATGTTTTTGACCTACAAGATTGGACTTTCGGCTGGTACACCGGGGATTACAATTTGTTCTTCAATCGATCCGGAAACGTGACGTTTGATGGTTACGCCTCCTTAAGCGCCTGGCGAACAGCCAGCGGTAATCAGGACGACGTCGATTCAATTGAGGCCGATCCGCAATTCAACAACCCGAGTTTAGGAGATTTTACCATTCCGATTACTTCGCCAGCTCATCAAGCCGCCTCAGACGGATCCGATATTGGAGCCTGGCCATATGGGAGCACTCCGCCGCCTCCGCCGCCACCACCAGAGTGTACAGAAAACTGGCAATGCGATAACTGGAGCACGTGTGTGGATGGCCAGCAATCCCGGACATGTACCGATTTGAATAACTGCGGTACAACTGTCAACCAACCCCCGCTAACTCGAAAAGCTGTACCGGAAGCTGCACGGAAAATTGGGACTGTACCGACTGGAGCCTTTGTCTGAATAACCAGCAATCCCGGACATGTACCGATTTGAATAATTGCGGTACAACGCTTAATCGACTCCACTGACCCAAAGCTGTTCGTCATGCTCGGAAATCTGGCGATGCGGCGACTGGACGAATTGCCAAAACGGCCAGCAATCCCGGACTTGTTACATGCGAATCTTTGTGGCACATCCGTCACGCGGCCAGCCTTGACCCAATCTTGCGTCGATACGTCGTTGTCTTGTGCGCTGTCTGATCTGTCGTGCTACAGCTGCGCGACCAACTGGTCGGACGACAGCACCAATCACAACCGAATCCTGGCGCCGAGCGGGGGATCACGACCAGGTGGTGTCTGCCTAAGTACCGTTTCAAGGCCGGCGTTGTGCGATGGCACAAACGCGATTGAGGACGTGACGCTCAGTGCGGGCAGCCTGAGCTATGGTCAGTCACTGACCGTGTCGGTCGATTATGCCTGCTACAAAGACTCCAGCCATAATGCCGACGATCTGACGCTGTGGTATTTTAATGGCTCGGCTTGGAAAAAATTAAAAACCTGGACGTCCGCTTCCGGTAATCTTCCGGGCTGCAGTTCGGCGCCGCCCACCTGGCCATCTCCGTTGATCTCACCGTTGCCAGTCAGTGCCAAGAGCGGTACCGTCAGCTGGACCTTCACGCCCGATCGCGTAAAGGGAACGCACTACGTTCGGGCGTTCGAAGATTCGACCGGCGCGTCCTCGGGTGACACACCTTGTCCGACCACCATGAGCTGGGGCAATATCGATGACCATGGATTTACCGTCACGAACAGTGGCGGTGGCGGAGGGGGGCCTAGAAAAATCCCAACCGAATAAAAAAAGAGGTTCCGCTCCAGCAACTGCCAGAGCGGAACCAGTACATAGAACGTATCGTTACTTGCGGTAGTTGACCTTGAGGCTCCCCCAGGTCAGCTTTTCGGTGGGGGTGGTGGTTGATCCGAATACTTCGATTCGATGATTGTTACGGTCGGAAACGTACACGTCGCCATCCGGGCTGACTGCCACACCGAAGGGGTTGTCGAACTGTCCGGAATCGTGTCCATACGATCCCCAGGCCGACATCCATTCACCGAACGCTGTGAATTGCTTGACCTGGTGACTCAGGCGGTCGGCCACCAGCCGGTCGCCAGTAGCATCAATCGCGATCCCGACCGGGTACGCAAGCTGCCAAATATCACCACCGGGCGTTCCCCAGGTAGCCAGCATACCGCCATCGGGATTGAAGGTTTGGATCTGGCCGTTGCCCGTGTCCGAAATGGAAATGAGACCGCAGGCATCAATCGCAATCCCACAGGGAGATTGAAATTGGCCATCCATTGACCCCGAGCTCCCCCAGGCGAGCATGAATGCGCCGTCGGGCCCGAACTTCTGGATACGATGATTGCCGGTATCGGCCACATAGACGCAACCATCCGGTCCGACTGCAATACCGTACGGATTGTCGAACTGACCTGGGCAAGATCCGAAAGTGCCCCAGGCGTGGATCAGCACGCCATCAAGCGTGTAAACCAGCACATGGGCCAGCGAAGCATCGACCACATACAGTCGATCGTTGCCAACAGCCAGCCCGATGGGAGCGGATAATTCGCGTCCGCTCCACCCGGCCATATACTCGCCCGAAGTCGTGAACTTCTGAATGCGTCGATTGCCAGTGTCGGAGACGTAGATGTTTCCCTGCGGATCGGTGGCGACACCAGTTGGATGGTTGAACTGCCCGGCACCGCAGCCAAGCGAACCCCAGATGAACCGAAATTTGGCTGCATTGACCGGGGTCGACTGCAGACAAAGCAGCATGATGAACAAGAAGAGCGCCTGCGCATAACGCATTACTGCACCTCCAGTTTGGAAGTTGAGTTCGTATTCGCAAGTTGACGAAGGGCGGAAAGAACTGACGAGCCTACACTATTTGTAGCATTTTGTCAAGCCAGATCGCTGTCCAGTATTTTTATTACCCAAGTATGCAGTCCCACGGAGTCTACTTGATAGCCATCAAGATAGCGCCCGAAGTCAGTAAAACCGCGCCCAAACCAGATTTCCAACTCAAGTGATCACCCAGCGTCAGGACAGCCAGGATTAAAACAAAGACCACGCTCAAGCGATCGATGGCCGCCACGCCCGGTGCTGGTCCGGATTTGAGAGCCAGGAAGTAGAAGAACCAAGAGGTGGCGCCAGCCAATCCGGAAAGCACAATAAAGGTCAAGGCGTGGCGATCAATCATGCCCGCCATTTTCCATTTGCCCAAGACCGTGGCAGCCAGGACCAGAAAGCCGGCCATCACAATCGCGCGAACGGTGGTGGCCAGAGTTGAATCAATATGACTAATACCAATCTTCCCAAAAATCGCAACCAAGGCCGCCGTAGCGGCTGAAAGTAAGGCATACAGAATCCAGGTTGGCATGGGCACAGTGTAGCATTCGCCACCGGTTTTTGACCATCATGCTCCTCGTTGACGAGCTGGAAAATATTCCCTATACTCCTCCCGTTCCTTTCCCGGCTGATCACGGCTCATGATTCCCAGGTAGCTCAATGGTAGAGCAGCGCGCTGTTAACGCGTTGGTTGTCGGTTCGAGTCCGACCCTGGGAGCCATGAGCCGTCAATCGGTTTTTTTGGGATCACTTGTCGTAGGCACCTAAAGCAGTCATACTATTCGCATGAAACCCTTTGTGCCTGAACCCGCGCGACGATGGATCGGTCTTGGCCTGTTCCTGATTGGTATGGTTGCAACGGTTATCGCGCTGCAAATACCGGCGCTCTCGCAAGCAATCAAGGATCTTGAACATGCCGGATACTTTGGCGCCATCGTGGTTGGCATCATGTACGCGATCAGCCTAACCTCGGCTACGGCCACCCTGGTATTCGCGCAAATTCCGGACTCACTCAATCCGATTATGATCGCGGTGGCCGGCGGATTTGGCGCCATGTTATACGACATCAGTATTTTTTCATTGACCCGACGAACCAGTTTTCGTGAACGGGTTGCTCACTGGTCCGAAGCACTCACTCACCACGAAAAGTTACCGCGCTGGTTAAGCATCACCATCGGAGCAATTATTATCGCCTCCCCGTTACCGGATGAACTCGGGGCCACCTTTTTCGGGACGAGCAACCTCCCATTCCGGCCATTTTTGGCACTCTCATTCTCCCTGAATGTGGCCGGCATATTATTTGTAACCGGAGTGTTTTGAGTCGGAGCCGCACAACCGTAAAAAACTTTCGGACTAAGCTGCAGAATCGCGCGCAGCGCATCTTAAAGGAAAACTGGGTGCAACTTGATGGCCAACGTGGCTTTACCCGGCCGGCGCATTTATATCCGTACCAGTGGAACTGGGACTCGGGGTTTATTGCCTACGGGTACGCGCATGTACACCCGCAACGGGCGATTCAGGAGTTACGGAGTTTACTTGACGGACAATGGACCAACGGCTTCCTGCCGCATATTATTTTTCATCGGGTCAAGGGAGAACATCGCCCCTATTTCCCCGGCCCGACGTTTTGGGAATCCCGAAAAACGAACCGGGCCGCGCCGGCGGCGGTGGCCACCTCTGGTTTGACGCAGCCGCCGATGGTAACCTTGGCCGTCTGGCACACGTATCACGCGCTGCACCGCCGCCAGCCGCAGGCGGCTCGCCGGATGCTTCAGGAATTTTTTCCGAAGCTGCTCGCCCTGCACACATTTTTGTACACGGCCCGTGATCCGGAAAAGAGCGGGCTGCTGACCATCGCCCATCCTTGGGAATCAGGGTTTGATAATTCCCCGCGTTGGGACGCGGTGCTCAAGCGCATCCGGCCGCGGCGCGTGCCGGTCTACCACCGGCACGATCGTCAGCAAGCCGATCGGGGACACCGGCCAACTGATCAAATCTACGATCGGTTTGTTGATCTGGCCTTGCGCTTAAAACGCTCGGGGTACCCGGGCCGGATCCCGGCCAGCCATCCGTTTCGAATTAAGGACAAAGTTTTTTCATCGATCGGATACCTGGGCAACCTGCACTTACAGCAAATGGCAATAGTGCTGGGCCAGCCCCACCAGGCAATTACCGGCTGGATAAAACGCTTTGAAGGCTCGCTGTTCAAACAACTTTGGAATCCAGATACACAAACCTTTAGTGATTACGATCTGGTTCGACGTCGTCGACTACCACCAAAAACGGTGGCCGGGCTGTTGCCGTTAATGACCGGATTATTACCCAGCCGGCAAGTCGAACGGATGATCAGAATTTTGCACCAGGCGAATTTTTGTGGGCAAAAAGCCTGTGCCGTTTCCTTGACACCAACCGTTGGGATTTATCAGAAAGAGTTTAACCCGGAGATGTATTGGCGGGGTCCAATTTGGGTGAATATCAACTGGTTTTTGTGGCGGGCTTTGCGGCTGTATGGATTGCACGAACAAGCCCGTCATCAAGCCGCGCATATTACCCATCTCATCGCGCATCAAGGTTTTTGGGAATATTATTCACCCACCACGGGTCAGGGACTCGGCGCCAAACATTTTTCCTGGACCGCCGCACTGGCAACAGATCTGCTCCATACGCATCGTCAATCCACCAACAAATTGTGATATACTTATGGTGATGCATTATTCGCGCTACACGGCCGCCATCTTCCTGGTCACCCTGATAATTTTTGGGTCTTCAATTCAAACTGCGCGGACCGCGACCGTGGCCGAACGAACCGCCGGCCGGATTTTACTGCAGGTCGAACGTAATGGCGAAGCTTGGTACGTGTATCCGAAAACCTTAACTCGTTTTTATCTCGGACGGCCGAAAGACGCATTTGACGTGATGCGTTTTCAGGGCCTCGGTATCACCAATGCAAATTTAGCAAAAATTCCAGTTGCTGGAAGTTCCGATTCGGGCGACCAGGCTTTGCGCGATCGTTTAGCCGGGTATATTTTACTCCAGGTCGAACGGAACGGTGAGGCGTGGTATGTCTATCCGGTTACGAAGCAGCGCTATTTCCTCGGGTATCCGGAGGACGCCTGGAACTTGATGCGTAATTTGGGCTTAGGCATCTCGAACAGCGATTTGGCCCAAATTCCGGTTGATAATGGCGTTCGGGTTGAACATCAAGGCGTGGTGTCCTCACGCGGGACGTATACAGTTGACTACCTGACGTTTGATCGGAAAAACCCGGAATTAAAAATCACCACGGATACAGGCAATGACGGTAACTGCGCATCGAATTGCACGGTCCTTAGCCTGGGTTCCTACGTGACGCGGCGAAATGCCTTAGCCGGTATTCATGGCACTTATTTCTGTCCGGCCGATTACAGCAGTTGTTCGAGCGAGGTCAACCATTACTTTTTTCCGGTCTTTAACAGTTATAGCCGAGTCTTCATCAATGGCGACCGCATCAAATATACCGCCGAACCAATGGTGGCCTTTGATTCATCCAATCATCCATTCTTCTTCCGCCAGACCAAGCAGTTTACCAGCGAGCAAGATTTCTATAATGACTTTGCGAACGTATCAATCGCGGCCGGTGGGAATGGACAACTTCGCGCAGCCATCAGCAACGGACCGGCACTGATTGACAACGGACAAAATGTGGTCGGACAGTATGCGTTGGATTCAAAACAATCCAGCGTTAAATCATATCGCGGCGCCTTGGGCTGGAAAGGCGATACAATTTATCTGTTGGTCGTCAGCGGTGCAACCGTCACCGATTCAGCGGCCGTGATGGAGGCTCTTGGACTCGACTACGCGATTAATCTCGACGGTGGTGGCTCAACCGCGCTTTACCAAGCCGGACGGTATATCATTGGTCCTGGCCGGAATTTACCAAATGCCGTCCTCCTCTCCCAGTAAAGCGGAACGCTCGTGCGGGGTGATACCGGTCTGGCACGACGGACGACGTTGGCGCTATTTACTGGTCCAGCATCTGAGCGGTCATTGGGGTTTTCCCAAGGGTCACGTAGAGCCAGGCGAGTCATCCGAACAGACCGCCCGGCGCGAGCTGCGCGAGGAAACTGGCATTCAGACCGTTCAGTTGGTCCATCGTTTAAGGCTGCGTGATCGCTATACTTTTCGGAAGCAACAGGCGCATGTCCAGAAGCAGGTTGAATATTTCCTGGGAAGAGTCCGGAATCCAGCCTTCGAACGCCAAGCCGCGGAATTGATTGATGCCCACTGGTTCGATTACCGGACCGCCCGCAAGGTGCTCCGCCCGCTCAGTTCAGCCACTATTCTTCAACGCGCACGTCATTATTTACTCACCCAATCGCCATGGAGCTCGAAGACTTCCGCCGGGAAAAAGACAACTTCTTCCGCCAACCGGATTCACCCCTAAAGCCGGAACAACGAGCCGGATTTTCCGGTCTCAAATATTTTTCGGAAAATCCTGAACTCCGATTTTCTTTGCCACTTGATACCGAGGTGGCGCATGATTTCATCATGATGCAAACCAGTACCGGCGGGCAGCAGCGCTATACGCGAATCGGAAAAATTTCGTTTTCGGTGGCCGGCCAGCCGGCCGAACTATTTGTTTACAAGGATGAGCACGGATTTTTTCTGCCTTTTCGCGACGCGACCGGTCAAGACGCTACCTATCCGGCTGGCCGGTATCTTGAACCGGCCACCGGAGCGGATGGTCGGCTGACAGTTGACTTCAACCTGGCATATAATCCATACTGCGCTTACAACGAACGTTTTTCCTGTCCTATCCCGCCGCGAGAAAACTGGCTAGCCGTGCGGATTGAAGCTGGCGAAAAGCGATTTCACGAATAATCTCCGATGTCTCCTGCCTTCCAAGCGGTTCTCGCAAGCACACTCTCCAGTCTATTCGGCCTGGCCGGTGGGTTTTTACTGCTCTGGCGACACGCCGGCGTTAAACGTTTTTCACACTACTTTGTAAGTTTTGCGGCTGGGGCGATGCTTGGCGCGGCTTTTTTTGATCTGCTGATCGAAGCGAACGACAAATTCCCGAATCAACTGCCGACGACGTTTACTTGGTTGATGGTCGGGTTTTTCCTGTTTTTCATTATCGAGCGGATCTTATTTTGGCATCATCATAGCCACAGCGAAGATGTGCACGACGACCAAAAACCGATTGTCCCGCTGATTATTATCGGTGACGCGATTCACAATTTTATTGATGGCACGGTCATCGCGGGAGCATTTTTGATTAGTCCGCCGCTGGGGGTAGCCACCGCGATCGCGGTTTTCTTCCATGAGATCCCGCAAGAAATTGGCGATTTCTCAATTATGATTCACAATGGCATGTCTCGCAGCGCGGTCGCGCTTTGGAATTTTCTGGGTGCGCTGGTTAGTCCGCTGGGGACGATTATCACGCTGCTGGTGGCCGAACGCGTCCAGGGCCTTGAACTGCCGCTGGTTGGGATCGCGGCTGGAAACTTCATTTACATCGCGGCGGCTGACCTGATTCCTGAAATCCATCGTGGCAAGAGACTCTATATGTCGATTTTGCAATTGGGTTTGATGTTACTGGGACTGCTGGTGATAGTCTGGGTGAGTCGGGCATTCGCGGGATAGCTGGAGCTTCCCAGGGCTGATAATCACCAAATTGAAAACCGTGCGGGGGATGACGCACTTGTCAGCCGCCAGTATTTCGTCTTTGAGCCCCCAAGTAGAAACAGGTATAGCCAAACTCGATCTGTCTCAGTCTGTTACATCAACGGTTGGCAGACTTGCAGGAGTTGCATTTTTAGGCTAAAATCTGAGCCTCATGAGGCTTTCACTCGTTGCAGCTAAAATCCTACCAAGTCGCGGCGCGATTGCGGTTGGTATTTTTTCTGATCAACGGGCAGACGCGCTCAAGCGCTTACCGAGCGGTATGCGAAAACTGGCCAAGGCCGCGATCAGTGCGAAGTCGTTTGGCGGCTGGATGTCGACCTCGGTGATTCATGTTCCGGGAAAATCGCAACCGGGCATGGTGTTATTTGGGCTTGGGAAATCGAGCGATTGGAATATGCGACGGGTGCGACTGGTCGCACGAGCCGCGGCCCGAACCGCTTTGGCACAAGGCTGGACCGGGTTGGCGGTGGACATTGAACCGATGATCGGAAAACTTGATGCCAACCACGTAACCCAACACGTAACTGAAGGGTTGCTGATGGGCGGATATGAGTATCATGGCCTTCGTAAATCACCCAAGCATGGTTGGCCGGAGATTTCCCGCGCGACGTTGCTGGCAGCCACGGTAACGCCGGACATGCGGGCGGCGGTGAAAACCGGCCGCCAGATCGCTGAGGCCACCAACCAAGCGCGCACCCTGGCCAATATGCCGGGTAGCCACATGACACCGACGGTCTTGGCCCAGGCGGCACGCCAGGTGGCCAAGCAGCACAAATTAGCCATCACGGTTCTGCATCGGAAACAGATGGAAAAACTTGGTTTGGGTGCGGTGCTGGGTGTGGCCAAGGGCAGCACCGAGGAACCGAAATTTATGGTGCTTGAATATTATGGAACGAAAAAATCGGTGGCCCCAATTGCCCTGGTTGGCAAAGGCGTTACTTTTGATACGGGCGGCATAAATTTGAAACCCAGCCAAGGCATGGCCGACATGCATATGGATATGGCCGGCGGCGGGGCGGTGCTCCATGCCATCGGCGCGATGGCCGCGCTCAAACTCCCAGTCAACGTGGTAGCGATCATCCCCTCGGTTGAAAATATGCCAAGTGGTTCAAGCTATCGGCCGGGCGATTTACTGAAATCCTTATCCGGGCAGATTATTGAGGTCGGGGATACCGATGCCGAAGGCCGGGTCATCCTGGCGGATGGGATAGCCTACGCCAAAAAGTTTTTCAATCCATCGTTGATCGTTGACGTGGCGACACTGACCGGTGCGGCCTTGGTCGCGCTTGGCCAACGGGCGATGGCCACCTTTACCAACCGAACAGCGATGGAGGAGCAATCGAAGCGAATCGGCGAGGCCAGCGGCGACTACGCCTGGCCGTTACCGGCTTGGGAGGAATATGATAGCGAAGTTCGCGGCAACTTGGGTGATTGGATGAATGTCGGCAAAGGACGCTGGGGCGGCGCGATTCATGGGGCGGTCTTCTTGAAGCAATTTGCCAACCCAACGCCCTGGATTCATTTAGACATCGCGCCGACCATGACGTCGATCGAAGGCGATCAATTAGCCAAGGGCGCGACCGGAACCGGCGTGCGTTGGTTAGTGGAATTTGTGAAGCAGCAGGTGCCATGAGCGGGCGCGGTTGGCTGATTACATTTGGCATCCTGGCAGTGCTTGGCATTGGCAGCTGGACGCTGACCAAAACCGATCGCTATCAACAATGGCTGGCTGAACAGCAGAAGTCCGGATTACCGAACCCGGAATCGATTGCCGAGTCGATCGCCGCTCCGGCCGTCAACGCGGTCGCCAATCGGCAAGCAAGCACTACCAACGCAGTCACCGAGATTCCGGCCGAGAAAAATATCGCCGTGCCGTTTACCGTCCAGGCACCAAACGCGAATTGGGATCAGGATCATAACGAGTTTTGTGAAGAAGCCTCGGTGCTGATGGTTGGACGGTTTTTTCAAAAGCGACCAATTGTTGATGCGACCGATGCTGAAGCTGGTTTACAGCAACTCAAACAATGGGAACTCGATAATTTTGGCTACTATTACGATACGACCGCCGCCGAAACCGCTCAAATCCTGGAGGACGTGTACGGACTGACGGTGGAACTGAAAACGAACCCGAGCGTAACCGATATCAAACAGGCTTTAGCCGATAATTCCCTGGTCATCGCGCCGTTTGCCGGTCGTGATCTTGGGAATCCGTATTACACCCCGCCCGGTCCGGTCTATCACATGATGGTTTTTCGTGGCTACACCCGAGACGGAAAATTCATCATGAATGATCCCGGCACGCGTCATGGCGAAGAGTATGTTTACGATCAATCGAAACTGCTGGAGGTCATGCACGACTGGGTGCCGAAAACGCCGCGCACAATCCCCGGGAATGGTTCGCCGACGGGAAATCCGGTGGTGTTAATTGTTTCCCAAGCTTGAGTTTTTCCCGTGATTGTGCTATACTCACAACACGATGCAAATTCATCGCACAGGTAAGTGGGGCGCGGCCCCATTTTTGTTGTTCGCGGTAACGCTTTGGTGGTTCGCGCCGAGTCGCGTGCATGCCAATGTGAGCAACACCGTACGCGGCATGATTGTGCTTGAAGTTGAACGCAACGGCGAAGCCTGGTACATCGATCCGATGTCCTTACACCGCGTGTTTCTTGGTCGTCCGCAGGATGCCTGGGAAATTATGCGCCAACACGGACTTGGTATTTCCAATGCCGATCTCGCAAAAATTCCGCCGGCCGGGAGTTCCGCCAGTGGAGACTATGCGCTCCGCCAACGGCTGGCCGGACGGATTGTGTTGCAAGTTGAACGGAATGGCGAAGCCTGGTATGTCTATCCAAAAGATTTAAAACGCTATTACCTTGGTCGGCCGTATGATGCCTTTCAGGTTATGACCCGCCTCGGCTTAGGCATAACTGAACAGGATTTGTACCAAATAATTTCCGAACGTAATCTACCGGTCCCGTTTACTGCCCAGGCGCCGTATGGCGTTTGGGATTTTGACCATGACAATTTTTGTGAAGAAGCTTCGTCGCTGATGGTTGCGCGGTATGTTCGCAACCAAGGTATCAACGGTCCTGCCGATGCCGATTCGGCCATGTACGCGCTTAAAGATTGGGAAGTTGCGACCCTCGGCTATCATAAAGATACGGGCGCGGATGATACGGCTCGCATGATGCGTGAAAACTATAACCTGACCGTTACGGTCATCGACAATCCAACCGCCACCTCGATTCGCCAACAACTTGATCTCGGCCATGTCTTCGTAGCCCCGGTCGCCGGTACCTTGCTCGGAAACCCGTACTTTAGCGGTCTGGGCCCGCCCTACCACATGTTTGTCATCAAAGGCTATACCAACGACGGCTGGTTCATCACCAATGAACCGGGTACCCGGCATGGGGCGGACTACACGTATCGGCAATCCACCGTCATGAACGCCTTGCACGATTATAACGGGGGTAATACGTTGAACGGTCCTCGCCGGATCCTGGAAATCAGTCCTTAAGATTGCGCCGCTAGCGGGCGCATGCTACGATTTTCCCATGACGGATAAACCCACTCAAGATGTCGACATCGAAGTCCGCAAGCGCGTGGTTACGCGCGTCTATTTGACCGTTGGCATTGGTCTGATTGCCGGCGTTGTCGCGCTGTGGTTCTACTTCTCGTCGCAGGCCTAAGATCGGAGCATAAAAAAGCCGCCAGGGGTGACCGGCGGCGTTGTTGGTGAGCGAGATTATTCAAGGTCCCGGGTCGGCAAGCGTTTCAGGCGCGAGTTGAGCCGCTGAACCAAGGCGGAGGGCAGCGCCACTGCCGTCAGTCCCAGCCAGAGGACCACCGCGATGGTAACGGACGAAGACAGTCCGCAAGCCAAGGCGACGAGTCCGCCGTACTGCCACATGGTCAGCAAACACCCAAGTGCTCCGAAGATATAGCCGAACATGGCAGACACTTTGGTGATACCGGACCAGCAGAGTGGCTCATCTTGCAGCGCATTCAGATAGGGCGGTATTTTGACGATCAACCACACGATCAGTCCGTAGGTCGGGATATCCCACCAACGGGAGATTTGCAGCTGGGTGACCCAGGCCAGGCTCAAGACTTCGACCGCGTTGTGGACGGCCGGTACATGGCCGTCGCGAAGCAGGACGTTGCCGCCCCAGAAGCAGGCCGTCAAGAAGCTGGCCAGCACTCCCAGGTGCAACGGGAAGCCACTGGAACGGTTCATGCGCATGCGTCCTCCATGGAAGCGAAAGGAGCGATTGAGAATAGGCGAATCCTACGGTGCCGGTCCGGAACCGTCAAGTTGACTTCAGGGCGGGGAGCGCGTACACTTGGTATAATATTGAGACTGATTCTCACTAATGCCTGATCGACGTCACACCCGCCAGCGCCAAATTATCCTGATGACCGTCAAAACAGCGGCCGACGGCATATCCGCCGACCAGGTTTTCAAGCGAGTCAAAAAAATCCTGCCAGCCATCGGCCGGGCGACCATTTATCGTAATCTCGAAGGATTAGTCGAGCGCGGTGAGCTCTATCGTTTTGAAAGCGAGGCCGGAACCCGGCAATATTTTGGACACACCTTCCATCACGTTCGTTTTCGGTGCCAACGTTGCGGACGTGAACAACAACTGCCGGATCAGGTACCCGGCCGCTATCTGGCCATGAAAATTTTCACCCAACAAACTGTCTTTTTATCACGTCTCACTGCCCAGGGGCTGTGTGCCGCCTGCACCCGGGCGGTCCGGAAACAAGGAGTCACACTATGACTAAAGGAGTGCTCGTCTATTTAATTCGTGGATCGCACGTGCTGCTGGCCATGAAAAAACGTGGCTTCGGTCAGGGCAAGTGGAACGGGCCAGGCGGAAAAATTGAATTCGGTGAAAACGCGCTCCATGCCGCGGTACGCGAAACGCAGGAGGAAATTGGCACTCGGCCGGTCCTGGAACATCCGATCGGTACGATCTTGTATCACGATGAACGGTATGGGAATTGGCACGTTACGGTCTTCCGAACCGAAGAATTCAGCGGCGATATTCTCGAAACCGAAGAAATGAAACCCCAATGGTTTCGCATGGACGAATTACCGTACGAGGAAATGTGGGCCGGTGATAAGGAATGGTTGCCATTCGTGCTGATGAACCGACACTTCGAAGGAGAAATTTGGTTTGACCGGTTTAACAACATATCGAAAAAGGATATCAAGGAGGTGCGGGGATGACCCAGCTCGATATCCGGGAATTATCTGTCCAAGTCGCGGGGAAGCAAATCCTTGATCACCTGAATCTTTCGGTTCCGGCCGGCCAAGTTCACGCCATCATGGGCCCGAACGGCTCGGGAAAATCCACCTTGGCGGCGGCCCTGATGGGCCACCCGAAATATACCGTCACCGACGGAAAAGTTACGTATCACGATCAGGATCTACTGGCACTGTCTCCGGATGAACGGGCCAAGCTCGGAATCTTTCTGTCATTTCAGTATCCGCAGGAAATTTCCGGTGTCAGCTTAGGGAATTTTTTACGGACCGCGCTGAATAATCATCGTCAGCAGCCGATTGGGGTCCCGGAATTTTTTGATTTGTTAAAGCAAAAAACTGACGCCATGGGTATGCGTGAAGATTTCATTACCCGCGGTGTGAACGAAGGGTTTTCCGGCGGTGAAAAAAAACGGGCCGAGATTTTACAGATGATGGTATTGCAACCCTCGATTTGCATTTTGGATGAAACTGATTCCGGACTCGATATTGATGCTTTGAAAGTCGTGGCCAACGGCGTCAACTCGATGCGTTCGCCGGATCGCGGTTTTTTGATCATTACGCACTACCAGCGGTTACTTGATTACGTCCAGCCGGATGTGGTGCATGTGCTGGTGGGCGGGAAGATTGTCAGAACTGGCGGTCCGGAATTGGCCAAGGAGCTGGAAAAGACTGGATACGCTCCCGCATGACCCAAAAAGCTCACCAGGCCACGCAATCACTCGATACCTACCAACACGGATTTTCGTATCCCGAGGAATCGGTCTTTAAAGTTCGCCGAGGCTTGTCGCTGGACGTCGTTCGCCAGATTTCGCAGCACAAGCGCGAACCGCAGTGGATGTTGGAAAAACGGCTTCGCGCCCTCCAAACCTTTACCGAGAAACCGATGCCGCAATGGGGCGCGAATTTGAACGATATTTTATTCAACGACATTTATTACTATCTTAAGCCGGTTGAGAAACAGGGACGAACATGGGATGACGTTCCCGACTCGATGAAAAAAACCTTTGACCGGCTGGGTATTCCTGATGCGGAAAAGAAATATCTGGCCGGCGTCGGGGCGCAATACGATAGTGAAGTAATTTATCACAGCGTCAAGGAAAGCCTGCGCAAGCAGGGGGTTATTTTTACCGACATGGATACCGCCTTGCGCGAATATCCGGAAATCGTTAAACAGTATTTCGGAACGCTAATCCCGGCCCACGATAATAAATTCGCGGCCCTCAACAGCGCGGTTTGGTCCGGCGGATCATTTGTCTACGTACCCAAGGGCGTGAAAGTCGAGATGCCGCTCCAAGCCTATTTCCGCATTAACGCGCGCAACATGGGCCAATTTGAACGCACGTTAATTATCGCCGAAGAAGGCAGTCAGGTCCATTATGTTGAAGGCTGCACCGCGCCGGTCTATGCCAGCGATTCGCTCCATGCGGCGGTGGTTGAAATCTTCGTGAAAAAAGGCGCGCGCGTCCGCTACACAACGATTCAGAATTGGTCGCGCGATGTTTATAACCTTGTCACCAAGCGGGCCCAAGTTCAGGAAGAAGGGGTAATGGAATGGATTGACGGCAATCTCGGATCGCGGGTAACCATGAAATACCCGAGCGTCTACCTGATTGGCCGAAAAGCGCATGGGGAAGTGCTTTCGATCGCCTTTGCGGGCAAGGGGCAACATCAAGATGCCGGCGGAAAAGCCATTCATAACGCACCGGAAACGTCATCGATTATCACGTCCAAATCAATCTCCAAAGACGGCGGACGCACGTCGTACCGCGGTTTAGTGCAAATGTCCCCGGCTGCCAAGAAAGCCAAGTGCAATGTCCGCTGTGACGCGTTGATTCTTGATGAATTTTCCCGTTCGGACACGTACCCGACCATGAAAATCCGAGCCAAGGATGTAACCCTCGGCCATGAAGCAACAGTTTCAAAGGTTGGGGAAGAGCAGTTATTTTACCTGATGTCCCGCGGGCTTAATGAAGCCGAGGCAACTGGGTTAATTGTCAGTGGATTTATTGAACCAATCGTGAAAGAGCTGCCACTTGAATATGCGGTGGAGTTAAATAAGTTAATTCAATTGGAGATGGAAGGGAGTGTGGGATGATGTCTGACAGCAAAGAAGTCGCTTGGAAAAAAACATTGCCAAAGAAAAGAATGGCAGCTGGAGCGTTGTTTTTCAATACGAATAAGGAAATTCTGGTGGTTGTTCCGAAATACGGTTCTACATGGGAAATCCCAGGTGGTGTTATCGAGGCGAATGAGTCGCCTAGGCAAGCTTGTGTACGTGAAATTCGGGAAGAACTAGGGATCAGCGTTGAAATAAGAAAAATTCTATGTGTCGATTATCGAGCGGTTAGCCTAGATCATCCTGATGAGAGTATCCAATTTGTGTTTTTTGGTGGGACGTTGAGCAATAATCAAATACAGGAAATCAAGGTGGGTGAAAGAGAAATTTTGGAAACTCATTGGATTACGACAGAGCAGATAAAGAACAAAATTAGTAATCCCGCGCTGGCAAGCAGGATCTTGGCGGCTGTGGAAGCATACAAGTCGAAAACGTGTCTGTATTTGGAAAGCTAACTTAATGATGTACAGCCAAGATTACAATTTTGGTATAGCAAATACTTCACTATGTTCAGCATGACGAACTCTCAAAAAACTATCGACACCCTCACCGAACCCGCCAAGCGGATTGAAGTTCAGGCCGGACAGAAACTGCACTACATTGTGCCGATCTTGGAATCAATTCCCGAACCGCGGCAACGTGAAATCGTCCTCGCCGGTGAAGGCGCCGAGGCGGAAGTGATTGGCCTATTTCTTGGTCGTGGGAAAAGTCAGTTGAATCTAACGATTGATACGACGCACACGGCCCCGCATACGCGCGGATCGACGCTGTTTAAGGCCGTGCTGTTCGACTCCAGCCATCTTGAATTCAACGGCATGATTAAAATCCTGAAGGGCGCGCAGGGGAGTAACGATTTTCTTGAGCAGAATTCACTTTTGATGTCCGAAGACGCGAAAGCCAACGCTGTTCCGGGCCTGGAAATCGAGGCTAATGACGTCAAAGCCTCGCATGGCGCGTCCGCCGGTCCGGTCGATCCCGAGCAGAAATTCTACTTGATGTCCCGCGGGTTGTCCGAAGACCAAGCCGAGCGTATGATTGTACAAGGGTTTATCGCGCCGATTCTCAAAGCGATTCGTGATGATACTTTAAAGGACAAGATACTCCATGCCCTCAATCCAGAATTGTAAAAACGATTTCCCTGTTTTCAAGGCTCATTCGGAGCTGATCTATTTAGATTCCACCGCCTCGAGTTTAAAACCACAGGCGGTGATTGACGCGGTCAAGCACTATTATGAAACGTGCGGGGTGAACGTCCATCGCGGGGTGTACGGATTGTCGGTGGACGCCACCAATGCTTACGAGGGCGCCCGGGAAAACGTTCGGAAGTTTATCAACGCGAAAAGTACGAAAGAAATTGTGTTCGTTCGCGGTGCGACTGAGGCGATTAACCTGGTGGCGAGTACGTACGGACAGACGTTTCGGAAAGGCGATGTGATTCTCCTGTCGGAAATGGAACACCACGCCAACATTGTGCCGTGGCAAGCGTTAGCGCAGTGGATTGGCGTCGAACTGCGCTGGATTCCGGTCACAAAAGATGGCGATCTTGATCTGTCGAATATCGATGCATTGCTCAAGGGAGTGAAATTGCTCGCGATCACCCAAATGTCGAATGTGCTGGGGGTGGTGAATGATGTCAAAATACTGGCCCAGCAAGCACACGCGGTGGGCGCAAAAATATTGGTGGACGCGGCGCAGTCGGTTCCGCATATGCCGGTGGATGTGCAAGATATGGATTGCGATTTCCTGGTCTTCTCCGGACACAAAATGCTCGGGCCGACGGGGATTGGCGTGTTGTATGCAAAAGAAGATCTGTTGGAACACATGCCGCCCTACCAACGGGGCGGGGATATGATTCTTGAGGTGACGAAAGACACAGCTACCTGGAACGAACTGCCCTATAAATTTGAAGCCGGCACGCCGAATATTGCCGGCGCGATCGGCTTGGGCGCGGCCGTGGAGTATCTCAGCGGCTTAGGAATGGAGCATGTTTGGGAGCATGAAGTCGAGTTGGCCACCTATGGATTAGTCGCATTGCAGAAACTTGAAGGCGTCACAGTCCTTGGCGGAAACGCAAAATCTCCGCGCGGAGCGATCTTCGCGCTTGATCTGGGGAATATTCATCCCGTTAGAGGCGGAGCCTCTAACGGGATTCACCCGCATGATATCGGTTCGATTCTGGATGAACAACATATCGCGGTCCGAGCCGGACATCACTGCGCCCAGCCGCTGCATACGAAGTTTGGTTTAGTCGCGACGTCGCGGGCCAGCGGCTATGTCTACACAACCAAAGAAGATATTGATGCGTTGGTGCAAGGCATTAAAAAAGTGCAGGAGATGTTCGCGTGATTGGTTTGAAGAGAGGGATAGTGAAACTGGAATCTCACCAAGCCGGCTGGTCAAAACTTTTTCAAACGGAAAAGCATCGACTTCAAAAAGCCATTCCCGCTATTGTGTCGATTGAACATGTTGGTAGCACAGCTGTGCCTGGATTGAAAGCGAAACCAATCATTGATATTGATCTTGGTGTAAAGTCGTTAAAAAAATTCAGACGCGAAATTCCCAAAATGAAAAAACTTGGGTATTGGTGGAAACGTGATTATCCTGGAAGCAGACAACATTTATTTTTCGCCAAAGGGCCAGAAAAGTCAAGATCAATATACATTCACGTCGTTCGTTATCAGGGTCCGAAGTGGCAACGAGATATCTTTTTTCGTGATCAGTTGGTTCGGAACCCATCTTTGCGACGGCGCTATGAGGCAATAAAAAAACTTCTGGCAAAACGTTATCCATCAGATCGTGAACAGTATACGAGTCGCAAACAACCATTTATTTTCCAAGTGTTAAATAAGAAACGCCCATGACCCTCGACATGTACCAGCAGAATATCATGGATCACTATAAGCACCCGCGGAATTTTGGGGAGATTCAAGGTGCAGAAAACCACGCCCATGCGGCCAACCCGCTGTGTGGCGACGAACTGGATTTTTACTTAGTCTTCGATGACCAAGACAAGGTGGCGGAAGTGAAATTCTCCGGCCGCGGCTGTACGATCACTATGGCGAGCGCTTCGATGCTCTCGGAAAAATTACGGGGTATGCCAAAAAGTCAGGTTGAAAAACTGACGAACGAAGATGCACTACAATTACTTGGGGTCGACATAAATCCAGCCAGGATGAAATGCGCAACGCTCAGTCTGGAGACCGTCCAGCAGGCGATTGGTCATCATTGAAGGGTAACTGGCCGTTTGGATCTAGAAAACTAGGGGAGTAGTTTCAGGACGTTCCACCAGGCCTTGATGTAATCAGGGCGCTTGTTTTGATACTTGAGGTAATAGGCGTGTTCCCAGACGTCGAGGCCGAGAATCGGCTTATCACCATGCAGATAGGGTGAATCTTGATTTGCCATCTGGTGCAGATGGAGCGTACCGGCTGCGTCTTCAGCCAGCCAAACCCAGCCGCTGCCGAACAAGGTCGAAGCCAATGTCGTGAATTCCTCTTTAAATCCATCAATCGATTGCCAAGTAGCATTGATCCGATCGACTAACGTCTGGTCAACGTCTTTGGTTGGACCCAGAATGTTCCAAAACAGGGAGTGATTAGCGTGGCCGCCGCCGTGGTTTTGGATTGCCCGCTTTGTCTGATCAGGAACCGACAAGGTCTGCAGCTTGATCAATAATTCTTCGACGGGCAAAGCGGCGAGTTCAGGATACGGCTCAAGCGCCGCATTTAACTTATTGATGTATGCCTGGTGATGCTTGGTATGGTGAATTTCCATGGTGCGCGCATCGATGTAGGGTTCGAGGGCATCATACCCGTAGGGGAGTTCTGGAAGTGTGTGGGGCATTGGTAAAAAATATTTAATGCTGAAACATTGCTAGTGTAGCACGATGCTGCGATCCTGGCAGGCTTGACAATTTAGGGAATTTGTGCTAGACTCCGTTGTTTCATGGTACAATATTTACGAACAATGCATCGACACGTAAAGCGATTTGGTTTCCATCTGAAAAACGCTTTCGTTCCGCACGCGGGCAACGATTATCATCCGCATGCGGTCCGTTCGCATTGGCTGGGCGTCTATGCCGGCTTGATCGTGACCGTGAAAATTGTGACCGTCGCGTTTGTGGCCTTCTATTCGGGTCCGGCGCGGGTTTCGGACGTTACCGCCAGCAATATCATTCGCCTGACCAATGACGCGCGCCAGGCCAACGGCGTGGCCACCCTGAAGACGAATTCGGCGCTGAATAGCGCCGCCGCCGCTAAGGCCAACGATATGCTGCAAGAGCAATATTTTGCGCACGTGAGTCCCAGCAACTTGACTCCATGGTATTGGTTTAAACAAGCCGGCTATGCTTATCAATACGCCGGCGAAAACTTGGCGATTGATTATCTCGAAGCCGAAGACGTGATTAACGCCTGGCTGGCGTCGCCGTCGCACCGGGAAAACCTGTTGGCCAGTAAATATCAGGAAATCGGTGTTTCGGTAGTAACCGGGAACTTCCAGGGTGCCCAGTCGATTCTAGTGGTCCAAATGTTCGGCACGCCAACGGTCACAACCACCACCTCGGCACCGAGTTCGCCAACCCAAACGCCCACGCCGACCCAAGCCGTAGCCACCGTGGCCGGATCCGCCACGCCGGCACCGGCGCCAACTCCGACGCCCGCGCCGGTGGTCGTAACACCGCCTCCGCCGGAACCGCCGGCCACACCGACCATTGTTTCTCCCGATCCAAATTCGGTCGTCTTGACGCAATCACCGGTGATTGTCGGCCAAGCCGAAGCGGGGAGCCAAGTCACGGCCCAGGTCAATGACACAACCATTGGCACAGCCACCACGGATAGTGACGGCGCCTATCAAATTACTCCGACCAATCCGTTGTCAGATGGTGACTACACCATTCAGGTAGTCGCGCATGCGCGCGGCTTGGACAGTACGCCGTCGAGTCGGCGGTCATTCACCGTGGATACCACGCCGCCGCAAGTAGTTGACAGCGGTACCTTTGCCTTGTTCTCAATACTCGGCCATGACACCTACGACGTGTTCGTCAAAACTTCCGACGACGCCGCCCAAGTACAATGCGCGTGCGGATCGACCGTGACCATGTTACACCGACAGGCAAATCAATTTATGGGCCACATCACGGTTGATGGAAAAAACAGCTCCTCATCGGTGCTCTCGTTGGCGGTCAGTGATGCGGCCGGGAATCAAACCAAGCTGGCCCTGGTGGATACCGACTTGTTCACGACCGGCGTCGTCGCGCCGACTGATAGTCCAGTCATTCGGGCCCTGCGCGTTTTGACCTATTCACGAACCTTCCTGACCGCCTTCCTGGTGTTTATGCTGTTGCTGGCGCTCTTCAACGTGATTATCGTTTGGGAACGACAGCACCATGCCACCGTCGTGGGCATGTTATTGGTGATTTATCTGGCCGGCAGCTTGCTGTTGATTTAACGGAATTCGAAGGTTGCTCTCGCGGGGCTATCTCTGCTACACTTTGTAGTAGCGTTGCTTGAGTGGATCGACCTGTCCGCCGGGCAAAAACAATATTCTTTGAGCTGATATTTCGATCGGATTATGGCCAAGAAAACCTCGTTCGGACAACTAGAGCAGGCAATTATGGAGGTCTTGTGGGACCGCCAAGAGGCCACGGTTCGAATGGTCGTCGATGAGCTGCAGTCGAAACATCCGGTTGCCTATACGACCGTGATGACGGTTATGAATCGCCTGGTTGAACAAGGTTGTTTGACCCGACGAGCTGGCCAGCGAGGAGCCTTTACCTATCAACCCAAACAAACCCGTGAGGCGCACGTGGCCGCGGCCGCCAAACACAGCCTTGATCAATTGGTTCATCAATACGGGGACTTGGCCTTGGTGCAATTTTTGGAGCAACTCGACAAAATTCCGGAGTCTAAACTTGAGCAACTCCGTCGGAAACTGCAAGGGCGAAAACGCGTATGAACCACGAAGCACGACAATATCGGGTCGTGCGCTGGACAACCGCCCTAACGGGCGGCGGCGGATTATTGATTTTGGGTACCGTGATTTGGTATCAGTGGCGCTCAATTGGACCGTATCTTTTTTCCCATCAACTGGGTTGTGGGTGCCAGACGCTGTCGATACACCTGTCACCCTGGATGATCGGCTGGACCTCGCTGCTAACGGTGCTTGGTTTGGTCATGTTCGGACGGTTTGCTTGGCAACTGAGTCGGCATGCTTGGCGGCAACATCGTTTTCGTCAACAGGCGGAACAACTTGGCCGGCCGGTCACGCATCGGGAAACAGGTGTGACTTTTTGGTATCAAGCTGGTACCAAGCCGTCAGCCATGACCCTCGGATTTATTCGACCAATCATTGTTGTCACCAGCGGCCTACGGGCGCAAGTTTCGAATCGGGAATTTGGCATGATACTGCGCCATGAGCAGGTTCACCAGCGTCAAGCCGACCCAGGCTGGTCGGTAGTTTTAGCCGCTCTTGGCGCGGCCTGGTGGTGGATGCCGTGGGTTCGGACCTGGATTGCAGCCGCTTGGCGCCTGCGCGAACTGACGGCGGACGAGTTAGCGATTGTGACGCATCAAGATCGTGAAGCCCTGGGCGGCGCCCTGGTAAAAATTGCCAGCCGCGGGCCAGCGATGGAGGCCGCCTTTTCACCCAACCAAGATCGGATTGAAAAAATGCTGGATCAATCGTGGCGGCCAAAGTTACACCTCTGGCAAAAATCAGCCATCCTGACCGCGGTCGCCAGCGTGATTAGCCTGGGATTTTTTTGGCAGGTCATGACCGCCACCGCCCAGACGCTGCAACAGATTCCGGTCGGAGCTTGCCAGGAGACACAGCGGATGTGCGCCAACCAGTCGCAATTTACCGCGCCGCAAACAGTCACCTTGTGCCGATCTGAGTCGAGTTGGCACTGTGCGACGTTGCCCGCTATGTCGGTGTATGAAATTCGCAGCCAAGTCCGCTAAGTGGTGGTCCGGAGGCCTGGCGGTGGTAGTCCTGCTGCTCGTCTTTGGCGTGGGGGCGGTGTGGGCTATCTATCAAGCTCGAAATCAACCGGCCGCGTCCAACGCGAATACACAAGCGGCCAGCGTTCGTCAGCGGTATGCGGATCTCTATGAGCTGGCTTGGAGAAGCGATCAGCAGCAGGGGACCGTTCTGATGACCGCCACCCTGTTGTCACCGACCATGATAACGTTGCTTGGCCAAGATACCGGCCGATCGGATGCTGAAGATGCGTTATATCGGGCGACCAGTTCGCTCTCGGATTCTCAACTCGCTCTCTACCTGACAATCGATAGCGTCGGTCAACCGGTCGAAGATGTGACGATAGCCCAAAGTCTGAATCTGACGGCCGCTGACGGACTACAATTCAGCCTGGCTGAATGGCGCCCGGTTTTTGCGTCTCATCCGGCCCAGAGTACGGAGGCGACGGTTGTGCCGAAAGCCGGAGTGGCAATTTTTACGGCCGACCGCCCTGTGCATTGGGATCAACTCAAGCGCCTGACCCTCGACAGCAAAAATATCGCCGGAATCCCGGACCGCGCCTTCGTTTGGAACCAATTATCGGTGCTGCAGTAAGAGTACCAAAATCATCAGGTAGGCGAGTTGATAGGCGATGGCGACGGCGTGCGGAATGTCGTGAGCCTGTTTGACGTGCAACCGTTCGTGCCAACGGTTATGCCATTCAAGAAAACCCATCAGTCCGGGCAGTCGCCATTGGCGCTGGCGCAGGACAAATAATCCACCCCACAGCATATCAGGCAGAACGGCGCCGATTGCCCCCGCCACCACTCGGCCAGCTGGAGCGTCGAGGTGCTGGGTTAAAAACCAAACGATCAAAACCGCCAAGCTTAAATCAAAGGGCTCGATGACGGCAAACATTTTAGCTCTTGGTAGGCGGGCCAGCCAGGCAAGCGGGCGTAGGTCACCATGCGGAACGGCGTCTAGTAGATAATGGCTGATTACGCCCAAGCCAAACGCGACCGGAGCATTTGGCGAGACGGTCGCGATCAATCCGCCCAGGCTGGCATGCACCGGCGAGTACATTGCCTACCGGACAAATGAAATAAATATCCCGATCAACACCAGCTGCATCATGATGCCGACACTGAGCGGAATATCGCGGCGAATAATTTCATGATGGAGGAGATTGTGAAACCAATTCTGGGTCCGGACCACATACCGCAACCCGGTTGGCTTGGTAATGGCGTACAACCACCGGACGAGGAATAACCAGGAAAAGCGCTCATGAATGACCGGAAAAAGGTAACTCAAAAAATCGGGCAGCACCGCGCCCAAGATCGCGATCACCAGCAGGTTGGTGGTACCGGCCGGATGTTGTCCGATTGCCCAAAGCGTTAACCCCAGCAACCCCAGTACATCCAGGGTATTAATCAAAACCACCCGGCGGTAGCGCTTCTGCACCTTCCATTCCTCATCGTGATATAAATGCTCATCGCCGTGTGGGATGAAATCGAGCACAAAGTGCGAGGCGAAAGCTAAGCCAAAGACCGCCAGCGGGTCATTCGTAACCCGGCTGAGCGCGATTCCGGCGGCGGCATGGGTGGTCAGAAACATGGCCTCAAGTATATCACGGACTTGACGGGAAGGGCTTTTTTCGATATCCTTGAGCCTGCTCAAGGGAGCTTTTTCACATCGCGGAGAAGTGTAACGGCTGCACGGCGGGCTCATAATCCGCAGGCAGGGGGTTCGACTCCCCCCTCCGCAACCAAATAAATTATTACGACCGTAGACTGCGCCAGGGTAGCTCAGTTGGTTAGAGCGCGGGACTCATAAGCCCGAGGTCGGCGGTTCGATCCCGCCCCCTGGTACCAAAGCCAATCGAATAATCGATACCCCGTCCGCCGCTCAGGGTTTTTTAAGGTGAACCGTTCGAATTGGGAAAGGAATTTCAATGCCGGTTTGGCCGTATTTTTCGTGCAACCGCTTGATAAATTCGTGCTTGATCAAGTATTGGTCGACGAAGGTTTTGGCGCGCAAAATGACCGTGAATTTGATACTCGAATCAGAAAATTCGTTGTAGCGGATGAAGGGTTCGAAATCCGGAACACCGCCGTCGACGGTTTGCATGACCTCAGTCGCGACCTGTTTGGTGACGTCTTCAACTTGTTGTAAATCGCTGGCGTAACTTACCCCGACATTGATCAGCACCGCCAAATCGTTATTCGGTAAGTCAAAGTTGGTAACGATAGTCGAAGAAATATTACTATTCGGCACAATGATTAGGTTGCCCTGCAACATCCGAATCGTGGTATAGCGCCAAGTCACATCTTCGACATATCCGGCCTCGCCGGATTCCAACTGAATATAGTCGCCGGGTTTAATTTTTTTGGCGGCCAGTACCTGTAAACCGGCGAACAGATTTGCCAGGGTGTCCTGGAGCGCCAGGGCGACCGCCAGTCCGCCGATTCCCAAGGCGGTGATTAATGGCGTAATCGCGATCCCGAGAGATTGCAAAATAAAGAGCAAGCCCATCACGTAGATCGCCAGCCGGGTGATGTTCGGGAAGATGGAGGTGGATGGCAGGACCCCCATTTTTTGCGTCGACAGATTGACGAAGCCGACCGAGATTTTGATGGCCACCCGCACCAAGACCAAAATCACCAAGACGTAAATAATTTTCTTAGCCACTTCCAGCGGCGTGCCGGTCAGCTCATTTAGCACGGTCCCAAAGGCTCCCGCCAGGGTCAGTAAATAGACAATGCTGCTGCGAAGTCCGTCGATAATAATTTCATCACCCTCCCAGGTCGTGCGCTTCGCCCATCGTCGAAGCCAACCCAAAAAACTGTATTCGGCGACTAGCCCCAAACCGAGGCCGCCAACCAGCCAGACAATCGAAAGGGTGTGATGAAGAAAGGGGATTTCAATCATAGGGAGAAAGGAAAAATCAGGTCGATCGCTCGATGCGTTGTTACCGGTAGTATACCGATTTGAGCGCTCAGGTCAACCCGCCCAGGTCCGAGTCGGCATCATCCAGCCAGGCGAAGCGGTCACGGTACTGACTGGCCGTCCGCAAAATTTCAGGAAAAAGCTCGCGAATATCATCGGGGTCTACTTCCTGCCAAACTTCCCAGGCATGATAGCCGGGGAGATGTTCTCCCTCCGGAGACGTCCCGACTTGATGGAATGGCTGCAACTGGCGTTCCTGTAAAACAAATTTTATGGCCTCATTCATGGCCGCACACACGGACAGCTGTTCAGCCGAAAAAGCCACCATCACGTTCTGGTCGTCTTGCGGAAGGACTAATGTTAACTCAGGGAGTTCTTTGGTTTCGGGTTCGGGACGTGGTTCGCGTTCCATTGTTTGTATCAGGTTGCTTGGTGCCGCGGGAGAGAATCGAACTCTCATGGGATTGCTCCCGCAGGATTTTGAGTCCTGTGCGTCTGCCAATTCCGCCACCGCGGCACGAGGGGCACTGTACGTAATCCAGCCGAAAACGTCAATGCTTGAGTTGCGTCAACGCGATAAAACTAGTATAATCATCGAGTCAAACATACACATCCATGCCGAGAGTCATTGCGGTCGTGAACCAAAAAGGCGGAGTCGGAAAGACGACGACGGCCATTAACCTAGGAGCCTACCTGGCCAAAGCCGGACACCGGGTGCTTTTAGTAGACTTGGATCCGCAAGCCAATGCGACCAGCGGTTTAGGCATTGATCACCAATCGCTGCCGCACGGCGTGTACGAAACGTTGGTTTCCCCGCTGACCATGAAAGAGGTGATCGTCCCATCTTCGATTGACCGTTACCATGTGGTGCCGGCGACTTTGGCGCTGGCGGGGGCGAACGTTGAACTCGTCCCGCTCGACCGGCGGGAATACTTGCTGCGTGACAAACTGCAGTCCGTGATCAATGACTATGAGTATGTCCTGATCGATTCGCCGCCCAGCCTAGGAGTCCTGACCATCAACGGCCTGACCGCGGCCGATGAGGTCTTAATTCCGGTCCAGGCTGAATATTACTCACTGGAAGGTTTGGGACAACTGATGGAGACCATTGAGTTAGTCCGGGAAAACCTGCATGATCGGCTCAAGATTTTAGGCGTGGTGCTGACCATGTACGATCCGCAATTCCGGCTTTCAGACGCGGTCTTGGAGGAGCTGTATAAGTATTTTCCGCACGAACAAATTTTCCGTTCAGTCATTCCGCGGAATGTCCGGCTCGCCGAAGCGCCCTCGTTCGGCCAGTCCATATTACATTACGATAAACGTTCACCCGGCGCCAAAGCCTATCGCAAGTTGGCGGACGAAATTCATGTTCAACCCCATGCCGAATAATCCGCTTGGTCGGGGCCTTGGTTCCCTGATTCCTAAAAAGCCATCCGTCCAACCGCCAATCAAGACGGTTGCCCCACCGCCACCTGAGCCGCCGACCCCGGCACCCGCACCGGCCCCACCGGCCCCAACACCACCGCTGGCCGTTACGCCCGACCCGGCCCCGGTCGCAGCTCCGCTGCAACCCAGCGAGCATGGACGAATTTATGACATCCCGATTAGTTTAATTGATCCGAATCCGCATCAACCGCGCCATCGCATTCAGGAAGAATCGTTGCATGACTTGGTGGATTCGATACGCCAACACGGTATCCTGCAGCCGTTGATTGTGACCAAGCAAGGGGATCGCTATCAGCTGATCGCTGGCGAACGGCGGTTTCGTGCGGCCGAACGACTTGGCCTGACAACTGTCCCGGCCATTATTCGAGAATCGCGTGAACTCGAACAACTTGAAATAGCGATTGTTGAAAATGTTCAACGGCAAGATTTGAATCCAGTTGAAGAGGCGCTGGCCTACCAGCAATTAAGCGAGGAATTTGGTTTAACCCAAGAAGAAATCGCCCGCAAGGTCGGCAAGCGCCGGACTACGGTGGCTAACGCGCTTCGCATCCTCAGCCTGCCACCGGAAATGCAGCAGGCTCTGCGCGAAGAACGCATGACCGCCAGCCATGCCAAAATTCTGCTGACCGCGGTGACGCCCCAAGATCGTCAACGGCTGTTCCGCCAAATTTTGGATGGTAAGTTGCCGGTTCGAGCAGCCGCCGAACTTGGCCAGCAAACCACCGTCCGGCGACATGTTCGCCGGAATACAGATCCGTTAGTCCAGGGCATGGAGGATGAATTACGAAATAAGTTTGGCACCAAAGTAAAAATTTCCAAGCGAGATCATCGCGGTTCGGTTTCAATCGAATTTTATTCAGAAGAAGAATTTCAACAACTTATGGAGCGCCTCCGATAAGCCTATGGCCGTTGCCCGACGATTACGAAAACTTTTCCCGAGCCGGACCGATCGTGGTTTAGTTTGGGACAATTTGGCTCGAGTCAGCGTGATACTCGTGACCTTAATTTTACCGGTCTTTGTGATGCCTAATGCCAGTGATCCGTGGGAGACGCAGAAGGTGCTGGTTGGACTCGGACTGCTCTCCCTGGCTTGGATTTGGACATGGATCGGCATGATCCGTCGCGGCCAGCATCGCTGGGAGTGGAAACGGTTTGATATTTTTGTTGGCGCCATCTTGGTGGTGGCTGGTTTGAGTTTAGCCTTCGCGATCGATATCTGGACGGGCCTGCGCGGCCTAAACGGGTCACTGGCTCAAACTGTTCCGGTCATCCTCGGATTTGGAAGTTTCTGGTGGTTACTACGCCTGCATTTTTCCGAACCATCACTGCGCTGGTGGCCGATACTGGGTCTTGGCCTGGGGCTAACGTTGGCGCTGTGGCTGCAAATTTGGCAACTTTCAAACTTTACGTGGTGGCCGCAAATTTGGCCGAGTAACCAATTCTTTGGAGTCATCAGCAGCGCCCCGTTAGATACCGCGGCCGTGGCCGCCGTGGTGGGTGCCGGTTGGCTGATATTTTGGGATCGTCTCAAGGAGCGTTGGCAACGCTGGACGGCCGTCGCCGGCCTGACCGTATCGTGGCTGGTACTGCTCTTTTTGCAGCAACCTTTGGCCTGGGCAATGTTTGCGATTGGCATGATCGCGGTGGTCCTCCAACAAACAGCTAAAAAAAAGCCACAGTCTTCAAATATATTGCTGGCCGCGGTCGGTCTGGCCGCCCTCGGCATGGTGGTGCAGTTCATCCATATATCGTCCATCGCGGATGTGCCGCAGCCGATTGATCTGCGCTTGGATCAATCCACCACCGTCGCCACGACAGTCAATACCTGGAAGGCGCGCCCGGTCTTGGGGACTGGACCAAATAGCTGGTACCAAGCCTTCGTGCATTATCGGCCGACCAGTTTCAGTCAATCGGATTTTTGGAGTACCCGCTTTATCAAGGGTCGGAGCGCCTGGTTCGATCTGGGCGCCAGTCAGGGCTGGCTGGGTTTGATTGTTTGGATGGGTGCACTGCTGACCGCGATGGTTTGGTTGTGGCGTCGCTGGCGTCAGACCGCCCATCCGTTGGATATGCTGGCGTTGCTGGTGGTCAGCCTAACGGTGTTGGCCGGCTGGTTGATGACCTGGTCGTTAGTTTGGTTATTGATGTTGGTCACGTTCTTGGGCGTCAGCGCGGCTGGTGCCGATCGTCTGCCGAAACCCAAGACGTTTTCTTCAGGCGGTTGGGTGGCGGCGATTGTAACCGTTATCGGGTTAATTGCGTTTTGGATTCCCGCGGTTCGAATCTACGCGACTACCTGGTCGGTTCAAAACGCGCAAAACCAGATCACCCATCAAGCCAGCCTTGATCAGGTAAAAAAAACCTTAATCCCGGCGCATGCCCGTGATATGCATAATCTCGACGCGGCCGAACTCTTGGCTCGAATCTATGCCAGTCAAGCCGTGCAAGCGGCCCAAGCGGGGCAGACCGATCAGGCCAAGAACCTTGTCCAGCAAGCAATCCAGACGCTCCAGCCGACGGTTGATCGGAACACGACCAATCCGGTCGCCTACGAGTCGATGAACAATCTGCTGAACATTATCAATCCTTTAACGGTTGACGCTGAAGTTGAAGCCCGGAAGAATTTTGAGGCCCTGCGTCGACTTGAACCGGCTAACCCAATTCATGACGTCGGCTACGGCCAAACGCTCTTGGCTTCCCGCACGCGCCTGCTGGCTCAAGATAATTTGACGGCTGATCAACAGGCGCAAGCCGATCAAATGCTGACGCAAGCTGATCAAGCCTTCCAGGCGGCGCTGACCAAGCGACCGGTCTACGTGCAAGCCGCCCTGGGCAGTGCGCAAGTGCTGATCGCGCAGGAAAAATACGATCAAGCCAAAACGTGGTTGGATAAATACGCGAATCTGGCCAAAACGTCGGGAGCCTATTGGCGGTTAGTCGGGCTGACGGAATCCGGTTTGCATAATGAAGCCGGCTACCGTGATGCTTTCCAAAAGGCGATTGACATTGATGCCACCGATCTGAACGCCTACGTGGGTTGGAGCCAAGCCGAAAAAAGCCATGGGCATCTGGATCAAGCCAAGCAGGTAATCACCCGCGGCCAGGCGGCCGTCCCGAATAGCGCCATCTTGCAAGCGGCGCTCGACGATCTGCAATCCTAGCGGCTCCGTTTCCGACGCTTCTTGGTCGGACCCTTGGCGGCCCGTTCGGCCAGCAAGTGGACCGCTTCGTCAAGGGTCACTTCTTCCGGGTTCGTCCCGTTCGGGATGGTGGCATTGGTGGTGCCATCAGACACATACGGTCCGTACCGGCCATCCAAAACCTTGATCGGCGCTTTCGAATCCGGGTGCGGACCGAGTTCTTTGAGAGCCTTGGCTTGGCGCCGACCGCGCCCTTTTTTCTCCTGAGCCAAGAGTTCAACGGCTTGGGTTAACGAAATCGTCAGGGGATCCATGTTCTCCGGAATACTGCGGGTGTCGGTTCCGCACTTGATGTAGGGGCCGTACCGGCCGTTGGCAGCCAGAATTGGTTCATGGCGATCCGGATGTTCACCAACTTCTCGGGGCAGCGCGAGCAATTGCAACGCTTGTTCCAGGGTCACGGTCTCAGGGGTCATGGATTTCAGCAAGGACGCCATTTTCGGTTTTTCGCCGATCGCCTTTTTCCCCTTGATCGGTTTCCCATGCTCGTCTTTCGGACGTTCGGGTTGTTCTCCCAACTGGACATATGGACCGAAACGCCCGACTTTGACGTACACCTTCTTGCCGGTGTCAGGATCAGTGCCCAAGGTCTTTGGCCCGGCGCTGGATTCTTGGATCATGCTTAAGGCTTTCGGCACGGTCAGTTCATCGGGCGGTAAATCATCCGGGATGCGGGCCGTCTCCTCGTTCCAACGCAGGAACGGTCCGTATTTTCCTATCCGGACTTCGACCGGCTGGCCGTCATGTTCGCCAATCGGCACGCCGCTGGTCAGGCGGGGATCAATCGTGTCGCGGACGTGTTCGAGCGTCGGCTTCAAGCCCGGCTGCCCGTCACCAAAATAAAAATGTTTCAAGTAGGTAACATCATTTAACTTGCCGTCGGCGATTTCGTCTAAGTTGTCTTCCATGGTAGCGGTGAAGGCGTAATCGACGAAGGCACCTAAATATTTTTCGAGCATGTTTACCACCGCGAAGGCGGTAAAGGTCGGCACCAGGGCGGTCCCGCGCTTAAACACGTATTCCCGCCGTTGGATCGTGTCGATAATTGATGCGTAGGTGCTCGGTCGTCCGATCCCGCGGGCTTCTAACTCTTTAACCAAGGCCGCTTCCGTCAGTCGCGATGGCGGTTGGGTCACATGTTCCTTGGCTTCCAAGGATTGCACCGGCAAGGTTTGCCCTTCGGTCATGGCCGGGAGCACCGCCTCGCGTTCAGCTAATTCAGCTTCTGGATCATCGGTGCCCTCAACATACGCCCGGCGATAGCCGGCGAAATCGTAGGTCTTCCCCTTGGCCGTAAACTCTCCTTGTTCCAACGCCAGCTTAACGGTCATCCGGCGGCCCTGCGCATCTAACATTTGGGAGGCAACCGTGCGCTTCCAAATCAGTTCGTAGAGCTTGGAGGCGTCCGAATCAACTTCGGCCTTAACTTTCTCGAGCGGCTGGAACTGCTCACCGGCCGGTCGAATAGCTTCGTGAGCTTCCTGGGCACTCCGGACCTTGCCGGTATGCTGGCGAGGTTGCGCCGGTAAGAATTCCTGTCCGTATTGTGAGGTCACCCAGGTTCGAGCGGCTTGAATCGCCTCATCCGAAAGCTGAATCGAATCCGTACGCATATACGTAATGTACCCGTTCTCATACAAATGCTGGGCAACTTGCATCGTTCGCCGGGCCGAAAATCGCAACTTGCGGTTGGCTTCTTGTTGCAGCGTGCTGGTGGTAAACGGCGGGTAGGGTTTTTCGGTGAAGGGTGTCTCTTGGAGCGCGGTGACGCGGGCGGATTTGGCCGTCCAGTCGCTTACGAATTTTTGCGCTTCATCGGCGGTTATCCAACGCGCCTGCTTGGACGTGAATTTTCCCGATTGATCAAAAGCTTTTCCGTCAGCGACGGGTTGGCCGTCCAAGGCGGTCAGGACGGCTTCAAATTTTTCTTCAGACGAACCGAAGTTACCGAGCAAGTCCCAATAGGTGGCTGGGGTAAATCCCAGGCGCTGACGTTCACGCTCGACCAGTAATCGGATGGCCACGCTCTGCACACGGCCGGCTGACAATCCTGGGCGGATCTTTCGCCATAACATCGGAGAAACCTCATATCCATAGAGCCGATCGAGTAATCGTCGGGCTTCTTGAGCTTGGACTAAGCCCATCGCCAAGCCGCGCGGATGATCAACCGCTTGGAGTAAGGCCTTCTTGGTAATTTCATGAAAGACAATCCGCTTGACCTGATCCGGTTTGATTTTGAGCAGTTCGGACAAGTGCCAGGAAATCGCTTCACCTTCGCGGTCTTCATCAGTCGCGAACAGGACCACCTCGGCTTTGGCGGCGCGTTTCTTGAGGTCGGCAATTACTTTCTTACTGTCATCAAGGACTTGATACAACGGTTCAAAATCATGCTCGATATCAATGCCCATCGAACTGCGCGGCAAATCACGCACATGGCCATAGGAGGACTGCACGTCGAAATCACGCCCGAGAAATTCCGTAATTTTTTTTGCTTTGGTCGGCGATTCAACGATCACCAGCGCTTTGCTCATGCGGAGTTCAGACTGTAATACATTCCGCCGTGGTGGCGTACGCTGCCGTTGATTTCCATCAACACCAAGCTAGCCGAAACACGACTGGTGTCCAGTCTACTCTTTTTCACCAACTCGTCAATATGGACGGGATGCTGGCTTAAACAGGCCAGGATAGCGGCCTGATCGGGATCGCTTGGCGGCGGCGCCGCCAGGCCGGGCGCTGGATCGCTATCCAGGGCAAAAACTTCAAAAATATCCTGGGCAGTTAGCACTGGTTTGGCGCCCAATCGCAGCCAGCTATTCACCCCGGATGACTGATCCGATACAATTGAACCCGGGACGGCCAGCACCTCGCGATTTTGGTCGAGGGCGTACTTGGCGGTAATCAGGGCTCCAGATTTTTCGCCGGCTTCAACCAGCAGCACCGCCCGTGATAACCCGCTGATAATCCGGTTGCGTTGCGGGAAGTGGAAACGTTCCGGTCCGGCTCCGAGCGGGAACTCGGAGACCAGGGCGCCGCCGCGCTGCAGAATCTCGCTGGCTAATTGATGGTTACTCCACGGGTAGATGACATCAATCCCGGTGCCGAAGACCGCGATGGTTGGGGAGCCGCGGCGCACCGCTACGCGGTGCGCCGCGGCATCAATGCCGGCCGCCAGGCCGGACACGATCGGCAAGCCGGTGCGGGTAACCGGTTCAAGCAATCGCTCGGTGACGGTTAGTCCGTAAGGGGTGGCCCGACGCGTGCCGACCACCGCCAGGCCGGGGATCTGGATCACCGCCAGGTTACCGCGCACGTAGAGGACGGGCGGAGGCTTGGGAATTTGACGGAGGATTTGCGGATAGGCGCGGTCATGAATCGACAGCACCTGGACCGCAAATTGTTGCAAGCGCTGCTGCAGCCGCTCGATCCGGAGCAATGCACGTTCTTGAACCAGCCGCCGGGCCCGATCAGGTTCAATCCGGAGGGCGACTAAATCAGCAACGTTCCAGTCGTCCAGCCGCTGTTCAAACAGGTGCGCCTGGACAATCGCTGACCAGGCGGTATACGTCAGGCTGGGAAGCTGGTGCAAGGTGGCCAGGTGCAATTGAGAATTTGACATTGTATGAAAAAAGAATAAGGTAGAGAAAATCGTTGCTCGTTTTTTCTCGGGAGGGAGTCATGGATCGACCAAAAGTCTGTGCGGTGGAATGGGACGGACAATACCTGTCGGCCAGCATCGAATACGTGATCATCACCTACGACATTTTGCAGCACGGCGCCACGGGCCAGCCGGCGCTCAAGGAGTTGATGGTCACCGAGTTGCAACCCGGCGGCCAGTTCCGTGTACATCGGAGGGTGCCGGAGGAGTTTCTCGAGCAGGCGGCCGTGGCGCATCGGCATGTCTTGGCGCTCTTAGCCGACCTTTCCGAAGCGATCAAGGGCTGGCCGGCGACGCGGCTCTACTATGATGCGTCAGTTGAGCACTTTGACTATTCCAGCGCGCTCGACATGCTCCAAGCGCACATCGCTGCCCAGCTCAACATGAACCGTCGATCACATCCATAAGTAAAACCGCCGTCCGGCGGTTTTTTCTTGGCCAGAAAAACGGCAGCTGTCGCCAGCCACCAATGTCAGCAGGTTATCAGAATTTTTTTATCTTGACAAGGTCCGGTGCCAGCCGATTTTGTATGTCTGCCCTTGTTCGAAGATAATCCTTGAAACCCGCATCATGTTCGGAAAAACTCAAAACGTTGTGTCGTCCAAATGCGTCGGTTGGAAATTCGAAAAAGTATTCAACCGCGGAACCCTGATCGTAGCATAACCCTATGCCCAAAACGGTGTCATAGCTTCGGTTTGATTCGGAAATGGTAAATTGCCATGAACGTCCAGCCGGACTATCGTGACGAAGGCTATAAAGTATCGGCTGCGAAGCCAGTTTATGTTTGCCAGTTCGAAAATGAAGTACCTCCAATATTTCATTCATCAACTCTTGCTCGACTTGACGTATCAGTCGTGGTCCGCGAAAACGAGCAGTCGGGAGGATTTGTCGAAGTTTTTGTTGTACCCGAAAATACTCTTTCGGAGCTATCAGCGGATCCCAGGCCCCCGGACAAACTATCCATTCTGATTTTGGATTATGCCGTCGGGGATTATGGAGACGTTGCCAAGTTTTGTTGTAAATACGGGTTCCAATATACGCTTCGTTCCGTAAAACACGAAGTACGGTCGCCGTGCTCCAAAGTTTGCCACCAGGCGAAGGAATATTTTGGCCATTTAGTATTTGAGCCAGTAGACGGGGTGATCCTAATTCTTTAAATAAATTGAAAATTTTCGTGACGGTTTTCGCGGTCGCATCTCGAGCCGGTCGGAAGGTTACCCGCTGGTTGGAAATACGCTTTTGCTGCCCGGGAGGCAACACCTGAAGCATACGACGCCTTTCATCTAAAAGTACTCGCTCTAGCCCATATCCTGGTAAACCCCCGGCTGAAAAACCCTCGGCTGAAATTTTTACGGAACCATGCCAAACCCGGTCACTCAATTTTGCGCTATGGTCGGCAGCCGCGGCCCGCTTCATCGCAATAATTAAGTGCTGCATGGGATCTGTTTGAGCCGGGAGCGATCCATGGTCAATAAACCAGACCCACTTGCCGTGTTGGCGAAAGATATAAGTATAATGTCCAAACTCATCCAAATCTTGAAATCTTCCCATTCGGGATACATCCAAAAAAATAATGCCTTCGAAAAGATTGGAACGATTTGGGTTGAGCACCCAGTGGTGTAACAAAGACTGAAAGCCAGGCCGATTGGCTGTTAATCCAGATTCACCCTCGTCTTTCTCTTCATGAATTATATCTAGCCTGTTTTCGATCGCGAACCGCCGAACTCGGTCACGCTGGATTGGAATGGAGTTTTCTTGTGCATGCTCCCGAGAGTGACGATAGTAGGCAACGACTTTTTTTGGGCGGTCCACCAGAATTCCCATCTCAGGTGTGTTTCAATTGTACCGGTGCTTGAGTAATGTGTATAACTGCTCGAGCGACTGCTCTTCTTGATCACTGAGTGGCACATCTGAACTTTGCTTTCCGGCCAGCTGCTGAAGTAATTTCTCAGTAAGTAGGGAAAACCCCGAGGTCGAACATCGTCGCTCAAGTTCCATGATGGTCATATTTGGATGATTCAACCAACGTTCTATTTCTGGTTCATTAGCACTGGCTCGGTTAAAGATCATGCCTAAGGTTCGGAACTCTTTCGAACCCCTTACTAACTTTCGTTGTACACGCTCAAACAAGTTACGGATAATGTCGGATACCTCAAATTCCCTGATCCTTCGTAACTTTGGTTTCAGTCGCACAAATTCATTCCGATAGGAGGCACTTAGTCCGTAGTGCTCCATTAACGCCAAGTACTCCAACTTTAAATTTCGTAGCTCCATTGACTGACGAACCGTTGATTCGGTCAGATTTACTATTGACCCAATTTCTTTATAGGTTTTAAGCTTTCGTGACTCTTGAATTTGCATAAGGGCTTCGGCACGTTCAAGAGGCTTCCATCCTCGTCTGACGTTTTGGAAATGATAGCGCATTAACGTAAGTTCCCCCCGAGGTAATCGCGGAAAAACTCGACACCAGATTTTATGTTTTTTCATTTTCTTCGCAAAGCGATACCGTCGATGACCATCTATCACCACATATTTTTTTGGATCGTGTTTTTCAACTAAAATGGCATTTCCTGTCCCAACTATCTGCATCGAAGTCAAAAGGGGATTGACATCATCTTCACTTCCGAAGTTTTCACGAGGCTGATCAGGGTCTTCCTGGATATAAGCCAAGGGGATTTCGGTGAACTGGAATTCTTGTTCAGTCATGAAATTTGCTTACAAAATTTGTGCAGACCTTACAGTCCAGAGAAAATTTTGTCAAAAACTTAGACTTTTTGGCTAATCTTAGTGAATAAATAAAATATTGTGATTGTAAGCCACCATCGTCTGTGGATAACTTTTGTACGGTTCGAATCTTTAGTGGAGCACCACTGGCGAACAAGCCGTGATCCCGCGAAGAAGGAGAAGGGTTCTTTCGCTTTGTAGAGCGCTTTGCGGTCCCGCACGATCGGGTTCGCGCAGACTGCACTGAAAATCCGCCGGCGGCGAACCGCATCGCCCTCCTGGAAGGATCGCGGGAGGGAGGCGCTGGAGGTCGAGTACGCTCGTCGTCTGGCGCCATGCCCTCGCAGCCGTAGAACGACGAGCGTCTGGCCGTGGGTCGAACTGACTGTTGGTACGCTTCATGCCCTGTGCCCGCCAATCACTCCAACGAGCTCCTGCAGATCCGGCTCGTGGGCGAATCGTGGTAGCCAGCTCGCGGGCGGTGAGCATAGTCCGAGAACTGGGCTCTGAGGAGCGTCGCGATGCCGGCGAATTCTGTCAGAAAACCTAGTCTTGAAGGCACGAAGCTCCTCAAGCGATATCACTCTGGAGCGGCTGCCCGGACGGAGTGAGGGCGGTGACAGAGGCGGACTCGCTAAACTGAACGGATTAAGTCGGTCTGCACGTCAGAGTAGTCCGCCGTGCTCATGCCCGCTTTAGAAAGTTCACGATCGGCAGCGTGATCGGAAGCGCGACTACCTCCGCAGCCCACCTTGAAGGCCCAGGCGGAGAGAGTGATAGTTACGAGACTGGCGGGCGAAAATAGACCCGTAAACGCAATCAGCACGAACAATGACTTAGTGCTAGACTTCTCGGTCATGCAGTAGTTATCCACAGCCCACCGGGAGCTTGCCGACGAATCGGCTCGCCGGCAGACTCACCGGTGAGGCTGTGATGAACGCTCTTGTCTCAAGAACATCTGATCGTGCGGCTCGTCGGCATCTTGTCCCGGCTGGCCGATCCGGCCGTCTCCGAATGCGTTTGCGCGAAACGCGATCGCACACGAATGCTTGGGCGATAAGGTCTCGACTTGACCGGGAGTGCCCCCGGCCCTTACCCTACCCGGTAGCCGCGGTTCGCTCATTGACAACCGACGACGCAGAGATGCAAGGCTCTGTGGGAATTTTTATCTTGGGCGCGGTAGCTTTTTTGGGCTGCCAGCAAATCGGCGCCTTCTCGTGGCGCAGCCTGAGCGAGATCAGAGGATCTCGGCCAAGTCCGAAGTAGCGCATTGTAATTCCCTACCGCATTTAATCCCACCCGCAGAGCCCGAGACGGCGTTTCCCGTCCGCTCCACCCCCGCTGTTCGCGCAGGGGGGCTCACTCCACTGGTGACACAGAGGAGTAGAGCGCATCGACGGAGCGGATCCAGGCAGAAGCAGCTGCCGGGCCGATTCCATCTACCCCTGGCCTCGTACAGAGGCCTTCTCAAGATGAAGCGGGTAGATAAATCGGGCAAAGGATTGCCGCCCAACGGTATATGACACTCCGGATCGTGTCAATACCGGGGCAGCTGTCTTCTCACCACGAGATCCTCGGGAGAAGACAAAGGTGAGCAACCTCAGTAACAACAGCGGCAGACCAACGGTCGCCGCTCCTGAAGCTTGTAAGTGTGACCGAGCCAGGGCCGGGTTCCCAACCTGTCCCCTCGGGTTTGTATTTGATCACCGGCGAGGCTACGCGCGGCACGTCATCTGGACGGACCCAATACGCGGACAAACCGTTCTCCTCGACCCGATCACCAACGAGCTGAACTGCGACATCTGTTTCCCCTTGGCACTGGACCAAGAATAGGATGACTTCGGCAACCGCTCTCCCGCATCGGCTCGCCGCTCACTCTCCCGACTGGCAGGGCTGTAAGGAGTCGAACTCAAAAAATCCAACAAAATAGGAAAAGCGTGGGATGCCAATAATATTTTACGACTCAAAACTGAATAAAAATAAAATTTAAGAAAGGGATTGTTACCTTATTTCATTTAAGGAAAGAATAATTTTTTGATTCGTTGTGACGGATTCCTTAGGAACGGAGCTCGCGTACAAGGTTATAAACCTCTTTCTAGGCTGCGGCTTGGTGCGAGGTCTTGGCCGGGACTGGCGATGCACTTATTTCGGGTTCTTGAAAAATCTTGATGACCTGTTTCAGCTCGTGCAGCCATTTACTGCCAAGCGCCTCGCGATCAATCTTGATAAATTCCGGCGTGAAATCCCAAGCCTGATTCCGCTCCAACAATTGACCAATCTGCTCGGGGGTAATCATCTCGGCGAAATCAATCACGATTTTTTCTTTCGAGACTCCTTCCAAGTTTACCTTGGTTTGCTGGATGGCTTTGATCGGTGTGCGCTGGGCGAGAATTTTCAGTTCCAAAGCCTCAAACAAATTTTTCACCATCTCCGGCAAATGATTTTGCTTAAAGGTTTCTCGGCGGAATTCATGCAGCTCGCTGACGCTCTCAATTGCGGCCAGGCGCTGATACAGGCGCAACCGCTTCGGCTCGCTCGGCATAAAGTCTTTCGGAATTCCGATTTCCATCGGCAGATCAATCAGAATATCGCGGTTTTCTCGCGCCGGTTTGCCTGTTCGGAGTTCTTCGACGGCCTGAGCCAGTAATCGGGCGTAGAGGTTGAGCCCAACCGCGGTGACATGGCCGTGTTGCTTCTGGCCGAGAATATTGCCAGTGCCGCGAATTTCTAAATCACGCATGGCCAAGCGGAAACCGCTGCCTAACTCTTTTGCTTCGAGCAGCGCCTGGAGACGTTTTTGCGGCTTGCCGGTGACTTTTTCGGATCGGTATAAAAAGTAGGCGTAGGCTTGGCGATCGCCGCGGCCGATGCGTCCGCGTAATTGATAGAGCTGCGACAAACCAAATTTGGCGGCTTGATCGACAATCAAGGTATTCACGTTTGGTAAGTCCAGGCCATTTTCAATAATCGTCGAAGCCAACAGGATATCGAGTTTCTGATTATCGAATTGTTCCATCACCTGCGAAAGTTTTTTTTCGTCCATTTGGCCGTGGGCGATTCCGAGGCTGGCTTTGGGCAGTAGCTTCTGCAGCCGGTCGCGTTCAAGCTCGATAGTTTCCACATCATTATGGACGAAGTAGATTTGGCCCTTCCGGTGCAGCTCGCGTTGGATAGCCTCGACCACGACGTCGTCGGAATAGGGGATAATCGCGGTTTCGATCGGTTGACGGCCCTCGGGCGGGGTTTCAATCACGCTGATATCGCGTAAACCGGACAGGGCGAAGTTTAAGGTTCGCGGGATCGGCGTGGCCGTCAGGGTCAGGACGTGTGATTCGGTTCGGAGCAGCTTGAGTTTCTCTTTATGCTTGACCCCGAAGCGCTGCTCTTCGTCGATAATGATCAGGGCCAGTGATTTGAATTTGACGTCGCTGGAGAGTAGGCGATGGGTCCCGACCACGATGTCAATTTGTCCGGCCGCCACCTTGGCCAAAACCTCCGCCTGTTCTTCTTTACTTTCGAACCGCGAGAGAACGCCGATCCGGACATCAAAATCCTTGAGTCGGTTCTTGATGGTATCAAAGTGCTGCTGCACCAAAATAGTAGTCGGCGCCAGCAAGGCTACCTGTTTCTTGTTGACGACCGCTCGAAAGGCCGCTCGAATGGCGACCTCGGTTTTGCCGAAGCCAACGTCCCCGCAAATTAAGCGATCGGTCGGCACGTCACGTTCAAGATCGGCCATGGTTTCCTGCAGCGTCCGGGCCTGGTCAGCCGTCAGGTCATGCGGAAAGGCTTCATCCAGCAGTTCCTCCTGCAGCGCGTCCGGCATCAGGGACGGCGCCTTAGCCAATTCGCGTTGGGCGTAGAGGTCAAGTAAATCCTTGGCGACCTGGCTGGCATCCTGCTGTATCTTGCGGGTAACCGCCGCCCAACTCGAGCTGGAGAGCGAATGGATTTTTGGGTTCGGGCTCCCGATATACCGGGTGATCTTATCAGCCGTTTCGACCGGCACATACAGTTTATCGCCGCCGGCGTATTCAAGGACGAAAAATTCTTTGGTGTGGCCGTTGACGTGTTGCAAGCGCATGCCCAAAAAGCGGCCGATGCCGTGATCCAAGTGAACCACATAATCACCTTCATTCAGTTCTCCCAAAAAAACATCTTCAACCCGGCGGCGATTATGCTTAGCCCGGGTGTCATGACCGAACAACTCTTCATCGGTCAGGTAGACATAGTGGCTATCGGGAGCCACAAAGCCCTGGGTCAGTTCCGGCGCTTCAATCCATTCCACCTTTGCTAATGATCCGCCATGACGCTTGATCAGACCGCTCAGCTCGGTTCGACGGTTGGTTTGGATCGCGACCGTCCATTTCTCAGCCTGCCATTTTTGGAGATCTTTGACGATCAGCGGCCACTGCCCGTGATAAAAGGTGGTTGAACGCCAATCGAGTTTTTCAATGCCGTCGCCGCCGAATGGCTCAATCAGGAGTTGGCGGTATTGTTTCGCTGCTTCACGGCCGCGCGGCAGGGAATCAAGCAGTGACGGACGGGGCAGGACCAGTAAAGTCCGCAGCGGCTGCAAATATGACAGCAGACTAATCCGCGGATCGACGGCCGCAAACGCGCGCGGCGGCAGACGAAGTTCGGTCAAGGATTTACCGCGACCGTTAGCCGGTTTAATGGACTCAAGTTGCTGGCCGTCGAAGACTAGGCGCCAGGCATGGGCGGTTTCCGGAATCCAAACATCAATTATCTCACCGCGCTGAGCCCAGTGTCCGGCCTCGGAAACCTCCGGCATCCGGCTGTAGCCGGCTTGCTGCAGCCAAGCCGCGACCGTGGCCGGGGCCAGCGCTTGGCCGGCCGCCACCGATAACAGCTGGGCCGGCAATTCATTTGGATGCGGAAGCGATTCGGCGAAGACGCTTTGCTGGGCAACCAAAATTACCGGCTCATGGCGCAGCAGCCGGTCCAAGAGGCTCGGAGTCAGTGGCGGCACGGCAATGGTCGGATGCCGGTCATGGGTGGTCGCCCAATGACGCAGTCCGGCCAAGGCCACCCGCTGCTCTTTTTCGGAACCAACAATATAGACGATCTGCCAAGCCGGCGGGCACAGCGGGAAAAGTTTGGCTAACGCAAAGGCTTCAGCGGTTCCATGCGGAACCCCAGAAAAATGCGCCGCGGGAGCGGTCGCCAGGGTTTGGGCGAGATGCCTGAATGGCCCTTCGCCCACACGGTGGTGTGACGGAGGCACGGGAATAACGGGTAAGTTGTATCCTTATGATAGCGCAGTTTGAGAAAAAAGGCAAGTCGGGAACGGATTGACACCCGCCGGACTCACTGGTAGCATGGTTTTTCATCGTTACAAATACAAAAATTAGCGGTTCATTCCTGTTCGGAAGAGCAGGCTGAAATGCTCGTGCGCCGCCCGGTGACCAAGCCTCTGGGCTCACGATCTGTTCATCGGATCCGCCACGGCACGATTGGCTTGCTCTTCCCCCTGGCTCGCGCCCCCACCGGTGCGAGCTTTTCTTAGAGACTATTCGCCAGCATGGAAACCGCTTGGTCGATGACGGCCGGCAGCTGTTTGGCTTCCGCAGATGAAAAATTTTGCAGCACGTAGTCTTCGGCCGGCAATCCCTGATCCCGATTATCGCCGACCCCGATCCGCAGGCGTTGAAAATCCTGCCAGCCGTCCCAGCTGTCAATGATCGACTGGACGCCATTGTGTCCGGCGCTCGACCGGCCGGCTTGGAGTTTCATTTCGCCAAAGGGAAAATCGAGTTCGTCATGAATCACCAAAAGACTAGCCGCCTGATCATCGGCGCCAAGCTTGATCTGCTTGTAGTCAAGAAAAGTCTTGAGAGCCGGACCGCTTCGGTTCATAAACGCCATCGGCTTGATCACCCAGTGTTCACCCAAGACCGCCCAGGCCACATCCTTTTCAGATTTCCAGCGGCTGCCATGCAGCCGAGCAACCAACCGATCCACCACCCGAAAGCCAATATTATGCCGCGTGGCTTCGTAGGTTGGTCCGGGATTGCCGAGTCCGACGATCAACATGGCTAGTTATTCGTCAGCGTGGAAATTTGGTCGTTGCCAAGTACCAGGGCGATATTGACCGCTTGTTTGGTGTCCGTATTTGTATTGCCATTGCTATTCGTATTCTCGTTCAGCGCAGACTGGGAGGGGGTAGCCAAGACGGTCGGCAAGGTGGTGTCCTGTGTTTGGTTGACCCAGCTAGCCAAGGTGAGCGAACCGTGCGCATGGGCATATAACCCGAGTAATTCTAATGTTTTCGGGTATTTTCCCTGACTTTGATCAATCAGGACGGTGTGATCGGTGGTAATCCCGGGCAGGGAAATTGGGCTGACCGTGGTCAGGCCAAATGCATCTAATGCCTGGGTCATATCGCCCGCCAGGCCCTCGGTGGAAGTGGCATTGCCGACCACCACGGTAGCGGCTTCGCGTTCAGCCGCGCCGATTAAGAAAATATTATTTGCCAAGAAACGGATATCGCCGTAAGTATCGTCATTCGGTTCAAGAATATAGGCGCCTTGCAAACCGGTCGCGGCATGCAAGAACCCATTGGTACTGTTATCCAAAACTTTTGAAATTACATTGTCCGCGTTCACGCTGCCGACCATTTTCGCGAGCCGCAGCATCTCACTAACCTCCAAGTTGGTTTGATGATGATTAGCCAGAGATGACAACAGGTCATTGATTTTAACCGGATTCAGCAGCGTTCCGAGCGACAGCGCTTTATCGCGCACGGCGACCAGGATTTTCTGTTGCCGGGCGGCCCGGGCGAAATCTGATCCTTCACCGTTCGTACCCTTGCGTGAGCGGGCGAATTCCAAAGCGGTTTTCCCGTCCATGGTTTGTTCGCCGGCTTTAAAACGGACGGTCTGATATCCGTAATTGTTGTCCGGATATTGGTAGTCGGCGAATGAACGTTCAACGTTAACGGTCACGCCGCCGAGTTTGTCGATGACTTCCTCAAAGCCCTGAAAATCGATCCGGGCGTAGTAGTGAATTGGAATATCGAGCACATCACCGACGATCTTCATGACCAGGGCTTCGCCGCCGCCGGGGTACTCTTGGTCGCGACCAATCGAAAGGACGCTATTAATCTTCCGATAATCGTAGCCGGGGATATCAACGACCAAGTCGCGGGGAATCGAAATCATGGCTACCTGTTTGGTGGACGGTTGAATACTAGCCACGATCATCGTGTCGGTCAGGTAGGGACCCTCATGGCCCGGACCGCCGATGCCGAGTAACAAAATGTTAATGCGATCTTCACGCTCACCTTGCAGTAGCGCATCATTATGCGTCACGATACCGGCCACCTGTTGAAAGAAAGACAATTTCGCATTTGAACCATCCTTGTGGGTATTGATTGAGCCGACCGCCCGGTACACCAACCACCCGCCGGTCAGTAGGACGACCACGAGTAGCGCACCCAAGGTCACGAATGTCCAACGCACCCGGTGGTGACGCGGGCGGGGAGCCTGGGGGGTTGATCCAACCGGCGGTTGTTTATTGCCGGGGCGCGGAGGTGGGGGAAGCGGAGTGGTAGTAATCGAAGGCGTCGATCCTTCCAGCCGGAGAGTTGATTTTTTGGCCATAGATACCCGACCAGTATAAAGAATATTGTCGAGAAAGTACACGGGAATATACAGAGATTTTGAGCGGATGGAATTATTTAGCCATTTCTCATTGGTAACTGAGCACCCGAAATGGTCAAAGGTTAGCCAAAAAGTGTTTCTGGCTGCGCGTTGACTTCGTAACCCGAATCTGTCAAAATAACAGCACCTAAAATGAAAAAAAGGAATCAAAAAACCTTGACAGTTATCAGTCAGCGGGTGAGGAGATTGGTTGGCTTAGCTCATAGTCAACCACCATCCAGCCGCGTCGATTGGGACGCACTCCCAAAACTTTTGAGCCTCCGCCAAACTGCGGAGTTGCTTGATGTTCATCCGAACACCTTGCGTCTTTGGGACCGTCAGGGTGTGTTGCCGGCGGTGCGTCTCGGGGTACGACGTGATCGGCGGTATGATAGGACCCGGATTCAGGCCGAGTGGCAGTCACGACAACTGGTAGCGCCCGCAAGCAGACCGCATTTCCGCCGGTTGGTTTTGCGATTTCGGAAACCAGCCTGGTCACTGATGGTGGCGATTGGCGTCCTTGGATCGATTGCCATGAGCGGCGCGCTGGCCAGAGCCGATACCGGGGTACCGACCAGCGTCAACTATCTGCCCGCACAATGCGCGGGCTGGACGAACGCCTCGGCCGCGTTACAGATTGATACAGCCGCTGGAGCTTCGCCGGCCGTGTTGACTGACGATAATTCGGCCCATACCCAATCTTCCGAACCGGCAATTTCCAGCCAGCTTGAAGACGGGGGCATTGTAGTAGGTAAGATCGGCGGGGACAGCTCCGACCTGACCTGTCAGAGCTATCAAACGGACGGCAATAGCCCCCGCGCTGACTTTGTCCGGGCGCAGTTACAGCTGCGGCTAGCCACCCAGACCGGCATGAATAATGCCGATCTGATCCAAATCCAAGCGCAACTGGATGATGGCGATTGGACTACCTTGGACGCCTGGCCGGCCGCCAAATTACCGGATCAACCGATCACACTGGCTTTACCTATGATCACCAATTTTGATCAAATCGGCCATCTGCATGTTCGAGTCCACCTCGATACCGAATATCCGGATCCGCCAACGCAGGTCTGGGTTGATGGATCCAAGATCGTAGTGGATGAAGCTGCTCCGGCGCCGGTTGATCAGAAGCAAATTCGCCGCGACCAATCCAATTTAGCGCCGCTGGTGTCCTTTTCACAGACTGCCTATCAAATCACCCAGCACCCGATCCTGACGGTTCCGAAAAAACACGCTCGGAAGTTCCTGTTCTTCACGACCGGCTACGATCAATGGTCACTCAAGGACGTGGTAATTCGGGACGCGGATGGGACCGTAACGGACGCGCCGTACCAAGCAAATGATGCGAGTGACGGCGGCGACCTCAATACGAACCTAACGGTCGATCCGGCACAACTGCATCCCGGCAAATATACGGTGGCGGTGACCATGGAAAAGGCCGACGGTTCGGTCGTGACCGTGCAAGATGAATTTTTATGGGGGGTGGTGGTCATGAATATTAGCCGGGCCGTGCCGGCGCCGGGTCAGGACCAAACGCTGACCATGGGCATTCTCGACGATCAGGGCCATACGATTTGTGACGCCGATCTGTCGCTGACCGTAACTTCTCCGAAAGGTCACACAACGGTTTTTTCAACCGACAGCCAGGACCAGGCCACAACCATTACCCGCAGCCCAAATTGTGTAGATAAGGGAGTCTCCAAAGACCCCGATTACGTCGCCAGCCTGCCAATCACCGAGGCCGGCACCTATCACTTGCATCTCTCGGCCGAATCATCAGCCGGCCACCGCGAGCTAGATGATAATTTCGTAGCCGACCAATCGGCCGCTTTCGCGGTCGAGCGGGTCCAATACCCCTCGCGGATTTACCCCTTAGCGCAGTACCCGGTTCGTATTGCGATCACCCCGAAGCAGGATTACATCGGCACGGTCCGCGAACGTGTGCCGATTGACTTTCAGCTAAGCGAAGTCTTTCCGGGCGCGACCGTCTATCCCGATCCAGATGATCCGAGCACACACATCATTGAATGGATCGTTGACTGGCAGGCGGGCGAAACCAATTTCGTCGGGTACACCTTCGACGCGCCGGACATTTCACCGGCCATTTTCCCGACCGGCCCACTGACGATTGGCGGCAGCTTTACCGAGCCGCCGAAGTTCAGCGAAAATCGCCAGTGGCAAATTGCCTCCGACGCAACCACGGCTACCAAGTACGCGGGAACCGCGGCGGATGGTGGCGATGGGAATAACTGTACTTGGGCCACGCCGTCAAACGCGACCGGCAACACTACCGGCACATCAACAACGTGTTCGTTACAAAAAAATGGCGAAGTTACGAATCGTTTAATCCTGACCAATTTTGGTTTTTCAACCAGTGACGTACCGAGCGGGTCTACGATTAATGGAGTAACTGTTCAAGTCGAGTGGCAACCGGGCGGTACTGATCAGTATGATTCAACTGTCCAGCTAACGCTGAATGGCAGTACCGGCACCGGCACCAACCAAGCCTTTACGCTAACGCAATCCGGTAAAGCCATTCGTTCCTATGGAGGTGTGAGTGATACCTGGTCCTCGGGGGTTACGGCGGCTGATGTTGTATCCTCGAATTTCGGTCTCGTCTTGGGGTATTCCGATAACTCGAACGGTTCGTCTGCAAATATATCGGTCTATCGAGTCAACATTACGATTGATTACACCGCCCCGCCGTCGGGTATCACGATTTCCGGCGGATGTTTTACGGACCCGACGGAAGGCACCGCCTGCACCGACGACGGCGGGGATCAAATTAAGGTGGCGATCAATGGCGTACCGGATAGCGGGGCCGATACGACGGTTGATGGTAGCTGGTCGTTTACGACCAGCACGGCGCCGTCCAGTGGCGACATCCTGACGATCTACCGAGATGGAGAGGCGACCGAATCAAAAGAAGCTACCACGGTCGTAAAATACGACGGCAGCGGGAATGTTGACTTGGTGAAAATGTATGAGTCATATCTGGTGATCGGAACGGATTCCGGCAGCGCCAACAGCGATCAAACGATAACCAATGCCGATCTCGACCCGACCGGGAATGGCTATGACGGGACCGATGATGAAGACGTCGTCTACACCTACGCTAGTAACGCCCTGAGCGTGACCGGTTCGCGAAGTTTGTATGTCATTACCGGCGATACCTACCAGCCGGAATCCTCGCCGGGGAACGATACGATCAGCGCCGCCAACATCACCACCGACACCAGCGCGACGATTACCGCCAATAGCAACAGCTTCACCGCCAGCGGCAGCTTTACCAACAACGGGACTTTCACCGCCGGCACCAGTACCCTGACCATGAGCGGTACCGGGACGTTGACCACCGGCAGTAGTTCGCTGAATAACCTCACCACCTCCGGAACCGGCACCATTACGCTCGCGAACGCAACGCATACGTTGACGGGTAATTTAACACTGGCCAGCGGCGCGACCTTGACTGCGGGAACCTCGACGATTGCGATGACCGGCGCTTCGAAGACGATTGACGGCGGCGGGAAGTCTGTAAATAACCTGACGATTAGCGCCGCCACCACGGTTCAAACCAATAACGTCACAGTGGCGGGAACGCTCACGATCGCCGCCAGCACGACGTTGACCATCACCAGCGTAACCCTGACAAATTCTGGAACTTCGGAAATATCCTGGGGCGCATCAAGCGTGATTAGCGGGACGGGCACGGTAACCTTTACCAACACCGCCGGCGGGCCGGGAACGGGCGGGACCCTGTCGACGACGGTTCGATATGATGCCAGCGGCGGTAACATTGCCAGTACGACCATTGACGCCCGAACCTATGGCGGCGCGCTTGAATGGTACGCAAACGTGGCTGCGGTTCGAACCATTACGCTCGCATCTGGTACATATTCGGTGACGGGTAATGCCACAGTCATCACCGGATCAAGCCAAAGCAGTTCCTTTACCGTTACCGGGGCTACCGGAAACCCAGCCGTCACCATTTCCGGCAACCTGGCCTACACCAAAGGCGGATCGGCCACGCCGGCAATTACGTCCGGGACCGGAACGTGGACCGTTGCCGGCAACGCCACGTTCACCAATGGCACTTACACCGCTACCACGAACAACACTTTCACCATGACGGGCACCGGTGGCAAAAACCTCGTCTCGAGCGGCCAGACATTTTCGAACCTGACGATTGATCCAAGCTCAACCGGCACCATTACGCTGACCACCAGCAGTATTACGGTGAACCTGACGTTAACGGTAGCCAGTGGCGATACGTTCGCAATTGGGAGCAACAACGTGACCTTGGCTCGGACAACCAGCACAGCTCTGTCGTTAAGCGGCACGCTCTCCGGTACCGGATCAGTCACCTATCGAACCACCACGGCTTTTCCAACCGGCGGTACGTTCTCTGCGAACTTGATCATGGATGCCACCAGCGGGAACCTCACTCTCAGCGGCGGCCGAACGTATGGCGGGAATGTTACTGCCTACGTTCAAGTTTCGGTTACGGCCGATCGTTCGGTTATCCTCGGTGCCGGCACGATTACGATTACGGGATCTTTCACAATTGATGATAACGGAGACCTGAATAGCCACGCCCTGACGGTGACCGGTGTGACCAATAGTCCAACGGTGAACATTAGTGGAAGCGTGGGCGGAACAGATTACGGCGGCGGCCAGCAGACAGTACTGAGTATGGGAGGCGGAACGTGGACCGTTTCCGGCGACTTTAATTTATCGGCCATTGTAACGGCTAGCTCAACTGGAACACTAGTGATGAACGGCACGTCAAAAACACTTACAACCAATGGCCAGTCGCTGAGTAACGTCACGTTGTCTGGTACGATCAGCCTAGCCAGCGCGACGCACACGATTACCGGCGCTTTGACTCTATCCGGTACAGTTACGGCCAATAGCTCGACTATCTTAATGTCCGGTACCGCGAACCTCATTGGCGGCGGCAACACATTGAATAACTTGACCATCAATGGCACCAACAACACCGTCAGTCTGATTACATCCGATTTATCGGTCAGCGGCACCTTGACCATCGGCGGCGCGGCCGACGGAAATAACGACACGTTGGACATTGGCGCTGGCCGAACGCTCACCTCAACCAGTTCTGGAACGGTAACGTTGGTGGGGAGCGGTACGGACAGCATTACCGGTTCCGGAACACTCGATATAAAAAACGGTAATCTCGGGGCGTTGGGGACCATTTCTGCTCCGGTGCAGTATGATGACGCGGCGGTCACGGTGACGGCTCGAAATTACGGCAATAACTTGCTGTTCAAAGCGGCCGGTACGTCGCGAACCTTTACACTCGGGAGCGGCACCTTCACGATTTCCGGCAACCTTAACTTGAACGCTTCCGGGGCCGGGGATGTGGCCGTCACCGGTGCCTCAAATAATCCAACCGTCAACCTGACCGGCAACCTCGGTTTTGTGGGTGGCGGCGGCGGAGCACAAAGTATTACCTCCGGATCCGGTACCTGGACCGTTGGCGGTGATATTGATTTTACCGGCGGGGTCTATACGGCTTCATCGGGGAATACCGTCACCATGACCGGCAGCGGTAAATCGATAACCAGCGCCAGCAACGCGCTCGTGAACTTTATTGTCAGCGGCGGTACCATCACCCAGGTCGGCGCCTTGGCCGCGACCGGCACGTTCCAACTCACCTCGTCCGGAACGTTTACGCAGGCGGCCAACAGTGATCTGACACTGACCGGCGACACGGTTCAGCTCGATTCAGGGACAACCTTTACCAAGGCCAGTGGCACCGGAACACTGATTATGGACGGTGTGTCGGATAATCAGTCGTTTACCGATTCGACCAGTCCCCAACAAGATCTTGGCCATGTGCAAATCGGTTCCAGCCCGGGTACCACCAAGCTCAAGAGTGACATGACCGCCACCGACTTGACCATTCCAACCGCTGATACATTCGAAACGCACGGCTGGGATGTCTTCCTGTCAGATTTCCTTGATTGCCAAGGCAGCTGTATTCTTGATCTGACCGACGGGCCGCCGAGCCAATCGGGGGATCCAAGCGTATTGGATGTCGGCGGCGATTTCACCATGTCCTCGAGCGCGACCTTTACGGCCGCTGATGGAAAGGTCTTCCTGAATTCAACCTCCGGATCGGATACGAATCGCACCTTCACCACCGGGGGCAAGACCTACTATAACGTTGAAACGAAAAACGCCGGCGCGACCAATGACAATGTCACAATTTCCGGTAACCTGGTTGTGACGGGCACGTTCACCCATACCGATGGTGAGCTGGTACTCAATTCGGGGAACCCAAACGTCAACACCTCGGGGAACGTGTCGATCGCTTCCGGCGCGACGGTTACCAAAGGCACCGGCACCTGGACCTTCGATGGCACAACGGCCACCACCTATACCGACAGTAACGGCACACCGCAGAATATTGGCGTAGTCAGCATCAATAAAACCGATACCGTCGCGCCGAGCACGAATAATAAAGTCACCCTGGCTTCATCCATGACGGCGGATACCGTTACCATTGATGGTACATCAGGGTCAGAGGATACGCTCGACTTGGCCAACAGTGGCTACACGTTGACGTTGGCGAATGCGGGGGCAACCGCCACTGTCCTGACCATTACCGGGACGCTGACGGTCAACTCGAGTTCAACCGTAAAATTCACGGCCACCAACTCGGGCGGCAATATCGATATCCCAACCCTGAACTACGCCTCGTTATCTTGCGCTCCGGGCAGCGCCGAAACGTATGATGTGGCTGGGAGTTTTTCGGTGGCCACCGCGCTGACGGTGGACACCAACTGTACCTATACCATTGCCTCAAGCCAGACGACTGATCTGACCAATACCTCGAGCAGCCCCTTGACGTTGAATGGCACGATCACCGGCACCGGCCGCCTGACCTATCACGCACCTTCGCCTTATAATTTTCCGACTTCCGGTACCATCAGTAGCATTCTCCGGTTCGATATTACGGCGGGTGATGTGTACATGCCGCAACGTACCTATGGTGGTAATGTCGAGGAATACAATGGTGGCAGCGGCATCTATTCCTTACGAGTAGGAACAGCCGCTTCGCAAACGATTACCATCTCGGGAAACCTGACCGTCATAGCGGATGGAACCGCAAATGCTTATTTTGATTGCTTAAGCCAAAATCCAACCATCAATATTGGTGGTGACATTGATTTTACCGGCGCCGGTGCGGGTACCGAATACATCCGTCTCGGAAGCAGTGATTGGACTGTCAGCGGAAATGTCGATCTAACGGGTGGTTCTATCGCCAACAATACGGGCAACACGTTCATTATGAACGGAACCGGCGGGAAAAATCTCATTAGTGCCGGACTGGCCTTCAATAATGTAACCATCGATCCAACCACAGCCGATACTATTTACTTAGCAACCTCAAATACCCGGATTGATGGAACCTTGACGATTGCTGACAACGATACGCTCTATATTAATTCCGGCGTGGTGCTGGTGATGAGCAGCAGCATCAACGCGAACGTGGTCATGAGTGCCAATAGCACCCTGACCAGCCCGAACTGGGGTGGGGCGATGTACTACGGCGGTGCCACCTTCCCGTCAGTTGGAACCGTCTCGGTCTATTATATGCAATTCATTGCATACTGGCAGGATATGACGATTCCGGCCCGGACTTGGTCAAATGACACGACCGGTATTAACTTCTACAATAGCTCGTCCAGTAATCGAACCTTTACTTTTGGAACCGGAGCCGGACAGACGTTTTCGATGCCAGGAACTATTTATACCGAAGTGCGCATGTACGCGATCGGAACTGGAACAGCAACCTTTGATTTCAGCACCTATAATCCAGATTTCGATATTGTAAACCTGCTAAATTCAGGAGGAAGCTGCAGTTCCACCTGTACGGTGAATATGGGGAGCGGCACCTTCACGGTTGGCGGGAATGTGACGGCTACTGCCTGGACGGTTAATGCCGGTACCAGCCTGCTGAAAATGAACGGCACCTCGAAGTCGCTCACCAGCAGCGGTAACACGTTTGCGAACTACGAAGTCTCAGGCGGTTCAGTGACGCTTGCGGATGCGACTGATTTCAGCGGCAATGTCACGCTCTCTGGCGGAACATTGACCGGACCCTCGGCCGCCTTCACGGTTGGCGGGAATTGGTCGAATACCGGCGGAACATATACCGAGGGAACCGGTACGGTGACGCTCAACGGAACGAGTTCCGTTACCCTTGATTCGGGCTGCTCGAATACCGATACCTGCACCACCCAAAATTTCTATAATTTGGTGATCGACAAGACTGATGCCAGTGACGCTAATGACAATGTGACGCTAACAAATAATGGCATTCGGGTAACGAATACGTTAACGATTACCGACGGAGAATTGGTACAGGGCGCCTATAACGTTCGGGCTGAAGGGGCGACCACCTCAGTCTCAATCGCCAGTGCCGGTAAGTGGTCGAATATCTCGACCGGTGATATCAAGATCGACGCCGGCGGGGTGGCAAATGCGGGTGTTTGGTACCTCGACAACCAAGGGAACGGCGACGGTTGCTCCGGCGGTGATACGGATGCGATCTCGCTTGATAGTACCGACGGTGCGACCACCCGTGCCCTTTCGGGCGCGGGCACCTTTACTTTCTATGATGTCACGGTCAATCACATGAACGCGACGGTCGCGATTACGGTCAATGGCGGAACTGATGGCGGGACCAATAGTGGATCATTCACGTTTAATAATTGCTCGGCCGGAATCACGGTGTCTGGAACAATTTATCAAACTGATGAAACAAATACCTACAATTGTTCTGCCAATAACTTAACGATTGATGTCGCGATTGATGGAACTACCGATACCGGGACGGATACCTGTACCGCGAGCGGCGGCACGTTCTCGATTACCACGAGTGCCACGCCAGCCGGAACTGGGAGCCAAGTGGTGGTCTTTATTGATAGTGTTGAATCCGTGAACGCTACGACTGTTACCCTCGCAACCGACGGATCATCAAATATCACCGGCCTGAAGCTTTATGACGGGCGAGTAGCGGTGACCTATGAAACCGGGAATAGCTCGATCGCCAACAGTGACCTGGCGACTGGTGACAGCGGCGATTCCGGAATTCGTTACAGCGTCAGTGCTGGCGCATTAACGGTTGATTCGGGCATGGAGCTTCACGTCTTGGCCGGCAAAAGCTTTATTCCGGCCGGAACCGTTACGACCACGTCCACGGGGACATCCTCCGGAGCGGCCGGCGACCTGCATATCCCAAGCACCGCCACCCTGAACATGGGAACCAATGCGTTGTCCGTCGGCGGCGACTTCGTGAATGATGGAACCCTGACTGTTTCCAGCGGACAAACCATTACCTTGACCGCGACCGGGAGCGGTTTCGCCTTTGATAGTAACGGCGCCACCCTCTACAACGTTGACTTCAGTGGTTCGAGCGGTAGCTGGTCGTGTAATGACAGTACCACGATCAGCACCACCTTAACGGTGGGAACAAATGCCACGCTGGATGTAGCCTCGAGCAAAACATTGACGTTGGCCCGAACAACCAGTACCGCACTTTCATTAAGCGGCACACTCTCAGGCTCCGGTCTGGTGATTTATAAAACGACTACCGCTTTCCCGACTGGCGGAACGTTCTCGGCCGATCTTCGGATGGACGCGTCAAGCGGGAATCAAAATATGGGGGCTCGAACCTACGGCGGGAACGTGGAAATCTACAACTTGAACGGCTCCAGCGCCCGGACCGTAACCCTCGGAACCGCCGGAAGCCAAACCATAACAATTTCCGGCAGCTTAACGTTGAATGACAACGCGGACATTTTCGGCTTGCCGGTTACCCTGGCCGGGAATACCTACAACCCAACCGTCAATGTGACCGGGAACGTGGGCGGCACCGACTATTCGGGATCGGAAGCGACAGTGCTTTCGATGGGATCTGGGACGTGGAACGTTGGCGGGAGTTTCAACCTGACCTATATTCCAACCTTCAACCACAACAGCGGCACACTGGTCATGAACGGCTCGGGAACGTTAACGAGTAACGGGGAAACCCTCTACAACCTGACACTCAACTCCTCTTCGGCTATCACCCTGGCGGCTGCTACCCATACAGTTGCGGGCAATTTGGTCCTGACCGGGACGGGCTCCCATATCTTTACCGGTTCAACCATCCTGATGAATGGCACCGGTGGGAAGACCATTGACGGGGGAGGGAAGGCGGTCAACAATCTGACGATTGATCCGACTTCGGCCGCGACCATCGCGCTAACGAATACCAATATCCAGGTGAATGGCACACTGACGGTAGCAACCGGTGATACATTGAGTATTCCCAGCGGCCGCATCGTCAGTACCGGATCAAGCGGCACGGTTACAATCAATGGGACTGGAACGATATCCGGTGATGGCACATTACGTATGTACAGCTCAAATTTGGGCACCGGAGGGACACTCAACACGAACGTAACCTACGAGTCGCTGTACGGAAACCTGACCTTGGTGGCTCGGACGTATAGTGGCGCGACGCATACGGTTCAATTGAGCAACCAAACCGGTTCGGTTCGGACGATTACGGCCGGTAGCGGCACCTTCACGATCGAAGGTGCGCTCTACCTACTGACTTTGAGTGCGAATCTCGAAGTTGATTTCAATACGAACTCGCCGACGATCAGTGTGAATGGCAGTGTCACGACCGATTCGCCGTTCGCCGGTCTCCTGACCTTTGATATGGGCCCGAATGTCTTGACGGTCGGAGGCGACTTTGACCTGACCAACGTGGATACGCTGAACAACAACAGCGGAAACCTCACCATGAACGGCACCGGCGCGACGTTAACCTCGAACGGCAAAACGCTCTACGACTTTGAAGTTTCGGGCGGCAGCGTCAGCGCCAGCGGCACCACCACAATCGCCCATAATCTGACCCTGTCGAGCGGCAGCCTGACCGGACCGGCTAGCGGTACTATAAATCTGGCCGGCAACTGGACAAACACCGGCGGATCCTTCGTGCATAACTCGGGCACAGTCAACTTTAACGGCGGCGGGACACAGACCGTGACGACCGGGAATACGATGACTAACGTCGGCTGTAGCGGGACCGCTATCTCACAAACCTCGAACCGGCAGTTCTATAATTTCACCATCTCTGGGGGTAGCGTGGTGCTGGCCTCAAGCAGTGACCTGGGTGTTGATAACGATCTGACAATCTCAAGCGGTAGCTTTGATATTGGGAACGCGACCGATAACTTCATCGTTATCAAAGGCAATCTCGATTTGGACGCGGTCCTGGGTTCGGCTTGGAATATGCGCGAAACGACCTGGACCGGCGCCTGCGGCCAGGTAGTCATGAACGGATCAAGTGCTACCCAGCGGATCTATCTCCAAGCCGGCCAAACCTACACCTTCAACTCCCTGACCTTCGGTGACATTGGTGCCACCGAACGAACCTATTATCTCTCCTCCAGCACGGCTTCAGCCGCGACCCTGCAATTTCGAAACTACTTTATTATTCTCTCCGGTACGGTTGATACCAAGGATGGATCGCAAGGTGATGTCAACGTCAGCTGGGATACCGCCGATGTTGGTGAGATGTATGTTGGAGAGGACTTCGGTGAACATTCAGCCACCACCAAAGTCTTTAACGCCAATGCTTCCGCCGTAACCGTGGGCGGGCTGTACGTCAGTGATGGACAGACGAGCAACAGCAAGCCGTCTACCTACAACGCCATGACCTCGACGCTGACGGTCAATGCCGCCATCAAAGTCGGGAACAGCAGCCAACCGACGCGGGATGACAACACCTTCGACGCTACCACGGCCAGCACCAACGCGATCCAGGCCGAGTCGCTGTTGATTGACGTCGGCGATGTCCAAGCCACCAGTAATCGTCCCTGGACATTGACCTACCAAACAACCGCCGCGCCGGCGTTTGAAATGAGTCCGAGTACGACTTTCAACGCTACCGGCTCAACTTCCACCTGGAGCATCGCGGGGAATCTCACCTTCGGTACCACGGTCAGCTTTACGGCTGGCTCAACCAACTTCCTACTGAACGGCACCAGCACCTACAACGACGTCAAATCTGATACCGATTTGACCTTCAATAACCTGACCCTCGATGACACCGCCAACCGGACGGTCACCTTGTATGATGCCGATACCTCGGGTCGCCGGTTTGACGTGGATGGCACGTTTAATTGGGTCGGGACGACGCCGGCCACGGCGGTCGATGTCCAAGTCGGCAGCGGCAGCTTCCCGGCTACCCTGGCGCTCAATAATGCCACCGCGGCCAATTCCTCAATCGCGGTTCCGACCGGTCGCAGCTTGACCATGATCGGGGCGGGTACGCTGGAGTTGGCGGGTGATTACACCAACAGCGGCACCTTCACGGCCAATAGCAGTACAGTTCTGGCGGACGGCGTCAACCAACAGACGTTTGCCGGCACCATGTCAGGCAGTTCACAATTTAATAATTTGACGATTACCAACAACTCAGGCAGCGATCCGGACAGCTCGCCCTCGGTGATCTTCAGCGCGGGTTTTGATACGGCCGGAACATTGACGGCGGCCACCAATAACGTCAAGCTGCGTTTCGCCTCCGGCGCAACCTACGCGCCGACGGCAATCAACTTTAGCGGGACGTCGGGTAACTTGGTGACGCTCCGCAGCTCGACGCCGGGAACCGCTGCCACCTTTTCCGTCGGCGCCGGTAGCCGAACCGTCACTTATACGTCAGTTAAAGATAATGATGCCTGCGGTTCGAGCGGGGGAGAGATTGACGCCTCTGACGGAACGAATGTGGATCTTGGCAACACGCCTTGCTGGCTGATTAACACCCTGACGGTCGCACTATCGGCGAATACGCTTGATCTCGGGACGCTGTCCGCCAGTCAAGTCAACCAAAATGGCGTAACCTCGACCGTGACGACCAACGCCAGCGGGGGATATATTTCACTCGTCAAATACAACCAGACCCTGACCGCCGGTTCCAGTACGATTGCCGACGCCGCGGGCGGCACGATTGGGAACGGTGATGACGAGTATGGCGCTTCGACTGATAGCGGCGGAACGGTGGATCTTGCCTCAACCAGTAACTCGTGTGCCACTGGAACTGGCCCAATGAATGCGACCGGACTTTCGACCACCTTTCAGTCGTTCGCTGCCTCAACTACCACGGCTTCGGCTGAAGCCACCAAGCTCTGTCTGGTTGCCTCGGCGCCTGGATCAAAAGATGCCGGCCAGTACCAGAGCACACTGACGGTCGTAACCACTGGAAAATTTTAACCTCCGGTTTGCCCCGGATGCGAAATTATGCTATACTGTGGATAGAAATAAATAATCAATATTGTTTTGAAACATATATTTAGCGGGTCCCAACGTTTTCGACCAGCAAAACACGCCATCCCGGCCTTGACCGTGGTTGGGCTTTTAGCGCTAATCTTAGCGCCATTGACCACCATCGCGGCCACCTTAACAACCCCCCGCGACTATCTCAATCGGCAGAAAGCATCACTAACTTCAGGGGTGCAGCACGAGATTTTCTTTACTCCAGCCACCAATGTGTCCGGTGGTGCGGGAACGAACGTCGTTACCCTGACCTTCCCGGACGGTGATAATTGGTGCGCGACTGCGGGGTCGGATCTGACCGTAACCGGCATTACCGATCCAACCGGCGCGAGCGAATCAGCCACATCCTTACCCGGCACTCTTTCGGGCGCCTGCGCTCAAGCTGCCCAAGATACGCTAACCATTACGGGAGTCGACGACCTGACGGCCGCGACGAAGTATGGAGTGCAGGTGGCTGACGGCTCAACGGCTAAACTCGGTACCCCGGCGGCTGGAAATGACCTTAAAGTCACCATCACGACCAACAACGGTTCGAGTGACGTTGATTCGGGGACCTACGCCGTTTCGATTATTTCGGATGATCAAGTTGTTGTCAGTGCGGTGGTAGACGTTACGCTAAGCGTTTCACTTAACACCAACAGCATCAACCTGGGAACCCTGTCGACGTCGAATGTCAATCAGGGAGGTGTTACCAGTACTGTTTCAACCAGCGCGGCGGGCGGATATATCTCGCTAGCAAAATATGGCGCGACCCTGACTTCCGGTTCGGATACGATTCCGGATACGACCGGCGGCACCATTGTGGCCGGGACTTCTGAATTTGGCGCCTCAAGCTCGGATTCCGGAAATACGATTGGTGTTTGGTCGCCAGCGGCCTGTAGTACGACCGCGACCACCTCGAACGCGACCGCACTCTCGACTACCTTTAAGGCCTTTGCCTCAAATACCGTAGCGGTGACGAATGAAGCCACTACGCTTTGCTTCCTAGCCTCTACCAGTGCCACGCAAGCTCCGGGAACCTATACCAGCACGTCGACCCTCGTGACGACGGCTCGATTTTAATTTTTGCAATTTATGAATCATCAAATAACGCCAAACGCCATGCGAAAGTTCGCCCCACGTATCATCAGCGTCTTGGCCGTGCTCGGCATGCTCGCGGTCAACGCGCAAATTGCTTCTGCCGGAACGCTAACCACGCCTCGTGATTATTTGAATCGTCAAAAGGCTTCGCAGACAAGCGGCGTTCAGCACCAAGTTTTCTTTACGACTGCCAATGCGGTGAGCGGTGGAGCGGGGAATAACGTCGTTACGCTAACCTTTCCTGATGGCGATAACTGGTGTGCGACAGCCGGAACGGATTTAGCGACTTCTGGTATCACCGATCCAACCGGTGGGAGTGAATCGGCTACCTCGCTGCCTGGCACGCTTTCGGGCGAATGCACCCAGGGTGCCAATGATGCAATTATCATTACCGGGGTGGACGATTTGTCAGCGGCGACCGAATATGGTGTCCAGATTGGCGATGGGACAACCGGGAAACTCGGTACCTCAGCAGCCGCGAATGACATTAAGGTCACGATTACGACTAATGACGGTTCGAGTGACGTAGATTCCGCTACGTACGCACTCTCAATTATTTCCGATGACCAGGTGGTTGTCAGTGCGACCATTGATCCCACTCTGACGGTAGTTTTGAGCGCCAACACCGCCAACCTCGGCACCCTCTCAACCAGCCAGGTCAACCAAGCCAGCATCACCAGCACCGTTGATACCAACGCGTCTGGCGGATATGTGTCGCTGGTAAAATATGATGCGACGCTGACCTCCGGATCGAATACTATTCCGGACGAATCCGGCGGCGGGACGATTGTGGCCGGAACCAGCGAGTACGGAGCTTCGACCGATAGCGGAGGAACCGTTGATTTAACCAGCACCTCGAACTCTTGCGCGACAGGTGCCGGACCGATGAACGCCGACCCGCTTTCAACCACCTTTCAGGTATTTGGCGAAGGGACAGCTGCGGTTTCAAGCGACGTTACAACGCTCTGTTTCGTCGCGACTACCAGTGCCACCCAAGCTCCGGGCACCTATACCAGTACGTCGACCCTGGTGACCACGGCTCGATTCTAAAACGCCGCTCCATCGAGCGCTTATTCTACAGCCCATGAACCGCCGACTCGTTTCCATCCTAGGACTTCCAGTCTTGCTGGCGGTCGGATTCTTGTGGCACTCCCATTCCGCGTCCGCCCTAACGCTCGTTCCGCCCAGTCTCGAGTTTTCAGCCCAGCCGGGTGAGACGATTGATACAAAAATTAAGCTATTCAACGAGGAATCAGATGCGATTTCGGTGTTTAGTTCAACCTCGAATTTTACCGCCAAAGATGAATCTGGTGATCCGAACTTTGATTTTGCGGACACGCCGACGGACTTAGCCAGCTGGATCGACGTGGGGGTCGGTCCGTTTACGCTCCAGCCGGGCGATCGTCTGGAAATCCCATTTAGCATCAAAGTTCCGGCTGATGCCGAACCGGGCGGTCACTACGCCAGCGTTTTCTTCGGCACTGATCCGTCAATCAAGCCGGAGGGTGGCGGCCAAGTCAATATCCGGTCGCTGATCGGCACCTTGGTGATTCTCCGTGTAGCCGGCGATGTACGGGAGCAAGCCGCGGTAGCTTCATTTGGCCCAGCCACAAAAACCCTCAATCGCTTACCGAGCACACTGGAACTGCGGATTCAAAATACGGGAAACGTCCATGTTCGACCGCAAGGCACGGTAGTCATCAAGAATTTGTTCGGCGGCGAGTCTGCTCGTATCCCCATCAACGAAGTCAACGGGGCGGTTTTGCCGGCCAGCATTCGCAAGTTTGATATACAATGGGCTAAACATGATACCACCGGAACACGGGGTAATTTCTTCCAGGAGCTCGGTTCCGAATGGAGTAACTTTGCCCTCGGACCCTATACAGCTACTGCCAGTATCACCTACGGTCAATCGAATTTGACGTTAAGCTCGAGCACCAAGTTCACGGTTATTCCATGGCGGTTGCTCACGGTCATCGTGGTGGTCCTCGGGTTGCTGCTTTGGCTGCTGATCTTCGGTATTCGACGTTATAATTCGGCCATTATTCACCGCGCGCAAAGTCATTTACCCCCGCCGGGAACCGGCAAGTAGAATATGCGCCGGGTGGTGGGGTGGCGCGAGTATGTCCTGGTTACTCTGATCGGGCTGTTTGTCTTGTTCAGCGGTTCGCGGTCGGTCCAGGCCGGCGCCTTGACGGGGATGCGAGATTATTTACTGCGTCAACAAGCCAGCTTAACCAGCGGACAAACCCACCAAGTATTTTTTATCCCGGCTACTTCATTGCCTGGCAGCGGCAACACGCTGGAGCTGGCATTCCCGATCGGGCAAAGTAGTCGCTGGTGCCGAACGGCTGGATCAGATGCAACCGTTACCGGGATCACGGACCCAATCGGTGCGACCGAGGGCGCCACGGCGTTACCCGGAACGCTAACGGCCAGCTGTTCACAGGGGGACAACAGCACGACCGGTGATCAACTTGTGGTCAGCGGCGTGGGCCCACTAGTCAGCGGCACGCGGTACGGAGTTTCAATCGCTGACGGTTCGACCACGAAACTTGGCACGCCACCGGCAGCCAATAATATTCTTGTGAATGTCAAAACCACCAATGGTATCTCTGATGTCGATGCCGGTATTTTTTGGTTGGCTACAGTCAGCAATGACCATGTCGTTATTTCTGCCACGGTCTCATCAGCACCCGAACCAACCACCAACCCGGTCGTCCAGTTTATCGGACGGGCATCGCCGGGAACCGATGTACATATTCATCGCGACACAATTACGGATCCTCCGCTCCAATCTGTTCCGACCGACCCGGCTGCCAAATTCAATGTTACGTTAACCGATCAGCCGACCGGTCAGCATACGTATACGATCGAAGCCAATGATACTGATGGGCGGCCGCACACCGCTTTGGTCTTCGCCCTGAATCTTTCGGCTGGTTCGACGACAGTCATTAGCGGCGTCTTCTTGGGTCCGACGATTGCGGTTGATAAAACGACCGCCACGCTTGGCGAGAATGTAACGGTCTTCGGGAAGACCGCACCGAGCAGCACCGTGACGGTGACTGTCAGTTCGGATCCGGTTTCCTACAATCTGACGGCGGACGCCAACGGCGATTGGTCAAAAAGCGTGAAAACCACCGATATCGGCACCGGTTCCCACGAAGCGGTGGCGAGGGCGGTATCGACGGATAATTCCGTCTCGGAGAACAGTCCAACCGCCACCTTCGCGGTCAATCCGCTGGATCAATGTGACGGAAAGCAGACGGCAGACATTAACTGCGATGGGGACGTCAATTTAACTGATTTCAGTATTATGCTGTATTTCTGGAAAACCGATAATCCGGCCAACGCTCGGGCCGATATCAATGGCGACGGCACCGTCTCGATCGTGGACTTTAGTATCATGCTCTACCAATGGACCGGATAAAATATTTTCTGATTCTCGGATTAACCGGCTTGGGACTGTTTGGACCAAGCAGCGCGGCGGCCCAAACACCGCAGCCATCGATTCATTTAGTGACCTCCCAGGGCTTGGTGCAAACCGGTGATATCCTGACCGCCGAGATCCAACTCAATAGCGGTGGCCAGAACGTCAACGCGGTTGAAGTGGTGCTGCAATATGCGCCGCAACAACTGCAAGTGGTATCGGTTACGCGTCAGCAATCGGTCCTCACGCTATGGCCGGAAGTGCCGCGGTGGGATGCGCAACTCGGCGAGGTGCATATGACCGGTGGCCGCCCGGGCGGATTCTATGCCGTCAACGCTAGCCTGGCGACCGTTTACTTCCGGGCACTTACAAGCGGGCCCGTTCAGCTGGGATTTGATCTTGACCAGACGGCGGCCTACTTGCATGATGGAAAAGGCACCCGCCTGCCGCTCGAGTCGAGCGAGACAGAAATTCAGGTTGGCAGCAACCTCCAACCACGTCTCGAGTTAATCTCGACGACGCATCCAACGCCGGAATATTGGTCGCATGGAACCAGCGTGCACGTCGGCTGGGTCGTTGAACCGGACACGGAATATTCATACGAGTTTTCAACCGATCCATCGGTACTGCCGGATGCAACGCCAGAAAAAAAAGTTGGTTCAGTTGAATATACCGGGCTGACTGATGGCGTCTACTTTTTTACTATCAAGCAGCGGGCAATAGGACAACCCTGGTCGGCCCTGATCCAGCGACGCTTTTTGATTGATGGGACGCCGCCAGCATCCTTCACGATTCAACGCGTCTCATCCGGCTTGGCTAACCGAGCCACTTGGCTGATTTGGAACACCACGGATCAAACCTCGGGATTGGTTGGATATCGCCTGGCGGTCGATGGCCGGGATGTTGGGGCGGTCTCCAGTCCGTTGAATTTTGACGATGCCTGGCGCGGTCACCGATTGACCATTACCGCCACCGACGCGGCCGGGAATATCCGCACGGCGACCTGGCAAAAATCCGAAGCTGGCGGGTATCATCCGCTCGTACAATGGTGGATTATTCTGATCTTGGGTGTCGGGGCGCTGGTCGTGGCTGTTTGGGTAACGCGACGATTGATTGCATCGCGATGAGCAATAATTCCTGATATACTCACCATATGCTGAATCGGATGATACATAAGCGTCGAGTACTGACAGGGTTGACGAACGTCCTGGCTGGTGCCGGATTGTTTTTGATACTCGTGCCTGGTGCAACTGCCCAAGCGACAGGTGCCAGCCTCAGCGTTTCGCCCAACTCCGGTGTCTTTGAAGTCGGCAGTTTAGTCGACGTTTCGTTCTTAGTTGATACCGGTGGCCAAGCGGTGAATGCCGTCAACGCTGAAGTTCAGTTCCCGGCCGACAAACTCCAAGTCGTAAACCCGGCCGCCAGCACCTCGTTCATCACGATTTGGGTCACCGCGCCGACCTATTCGAACAGCGACGGGACGATGCAATTTCAAGGTGGGTTACCGAATCCGGGAATTAAGACGAGCGCGGGCGTAATCAGCACCGTCACTTTCCGCGTCACCGCGGCCGGCAAAGCCGTGATTAAATTTGCTCCCTCTTCCCAAGTGCTACGCAATGATGGTGAAGGAACGAATATATTGTCGGCCACTGGCAGCGCCGAACTCAGTCTCAAAATTCCCCCGCCGGCCGGACCAATTGTCACCAGCACGTCGCATCCCGACAGTAATCAATGGTCGAACAATCCGAATGTGCAGCTGACCTGGGAAGCGCCCGAGGATGCGGTCGGGTATAGCTATAGTTTCGACCAAAATCCAAAATCCGTTCCCGATGAAACCATTGAGACCACCAAAACGAACGCGGACGTAAAAGCCGCAACGGATGGCGTCTGGTACTTTCATTTACGCGCCAAGAATGAAAGTTGGGGTGGCACAACGACCTATGCCGTTCGAATTGATACCACGCCGCCGGCCGCATTCACTCCTACCCTCGATCCGAATTTGATTACGGTCGAGCAAACCGCATTGCTGCGATTTCTGACCACTGACGCAGCCTCCGGCATCGATCACTATGAAGTCAAACAAATCGATGTTTCGGGCACCGGCCAGGGAGATACCTTGTTTATTGAATCGATCAGTCCGTATACGATTCAACGCCTGTCCGACGGGAGTTACCAATTTGTGGTTCGGGCATTTGATCGGGCTGGGAACGTGACCGAAGGGACAACCACCCTGACCGTGGTGGCGGCCGGACTACCCTTTTTTGCTCGAGTTCCGTTTCTAAGAAATCCGGCGGTCGCGAATATCGCGTTAGTAGTGCTGGCCAGTTTAGTACTCCTTTTTATTGGCTGGCTGATCATTCGTCGGGCCCGGCTGCGGAGTACATTCCGGCACGACTTGTCCAAGCTCGAGCATGATGCGCAAAAGAAAGCTGCCGATCTGCAGCAGGAGATGCAAGAAATCCAAGAAGCGGAAAACATGTTCCATCAGCAAGTCCCGCCCCTAGCCCCGCCACCGCCGCCTAGCGTGCCTCCGCCACCGCCCCAGCCGCCACCAGCCACCCCGCCCAATCAGCCATCCCGCCAATGATCCGCCGCCTGGTTACCATCATCGGAGTCGGTTTCTTGGCTTGGGCCGTGCCGACGGTATCGCGGGCCGCGACCCTGTACTTATCACCTTCGTCGGGTACCTACTCGACTGGGCAAACGTTTTCAGCCAGTGTGCGCGTCAATACCGGCGGTCAGGCCATCAATGCGGCGGAAGGCACCCTGGCTTTTCCAACCGACTTGTTGGAAGTTACGAGCCTGAGCAAGAGCGGATCGGTCTTTTCCCTGTGGCCGAGCGACCCCAGTGCTTCAAACAGCACGGGGAAGATTAGTTATTCCGGCGGGGTGCCCAGTCCTGGATATACTGGCAGCAGCGGGAAAATATTTACCATTACTTTCAAGGTGAAAAGCACCGGTACGGCGGCGATTGCCGCTAGCAGCGGAAAAATATTGGCCAATGACGGCCAGGGCACAAATATTTTGACCGGCCAATCAGGCGGCACCTTTACCCTCAGCCAAACCGCCGCTCCCGCTCCGGCCGCGCCAGCCGAACCAGCAAAAACGACCCCGACGTTGAGTTCCAGCACGCATCCAAATCAGGATGCCTGGTATCGTGATCTGCAAGCTAGCCTAACCTTTAGTCAGCCGACGGGCTTACTGGGCGTGAGCTTTGGACTGACCGATCAGCCGGATTCAGTCCCGGATGAAGTACCTGATCCGACGGACGGAACAATTCAAACCACCATACCGAATGAAGGCGTCTGGTATTTTCATATTCGTGGCTGGTATAGCAATGGTTGGAGTTCAACCGCGCACTATCGATTCCAGATAGACCGGAGTGCGCCAGATCCATTTTCGATAACCTTGGATCGGGATCGTGACGTCAAAGACGCGACGCCCACCCTCAAGTTTATGGCCACGGATGCATTGAGTGGGATTGATCATTATACCTTGCGTTTGAATGGCGACGACCCTGAGCAAGTCGAAAGCCCGGTCACTTTAGCCCTAACCAACGGCGGTCCTCAGACGGTGGTCATCACAGCCTACGATCGGGCCGGTAACACAAAAACCAGTCAGCTAGATTTTGATTTTGACGGGTACCCGCCGCCGATCATTACCGGCATCAGTCAAAAGCTTATTCTGCTGCAACCCATTACGGTCGACGGAACAGCCGCCAGCGGTGATACGGTTACCATTTATCTGGATGGGGAGGTCCTCGGCACCGTCCAAGCCGGTCGGCTGACCGATCAGGGGGCAGTTGTGGTTCGGGTGCCGTGGCATTTTCAAAGCCAACGCTTGCTGGTGCCAGGCAAATACAGTTTGACGGCTACCGCCACCAGCGCCGACGGGATGGTCAGCGTCCCAACCGATCCGAAAATTGTTCACGTGTCCGGCACCAGCCTGATTTTTAACGGCTATACCCTGGCCACCATCGCGATCGCTCCCGCCCTGGCCGGGCTGCTGATTGTTCTGTTGGTAGCCAATAGCTTGGTCTACGTGCAACTGTTTCGGGCGGTTAAGCAAATGCACAGCCGAGAGTTACAAGCCGACCGAGATGTTCGTGCCTTAGCCCAACGGTTGGAGTCTCAACGGTTATCTCCCAGCGCCATCAAGAAAAGCCTCCAAGACATTGAACGCGACCTTGAGGAGCCGGCCAAGCCGGTCAAGAAACCTCGTCGCCGTAAATCATAATGCCGGACGCGACGGATTGGATAGTAATTCCAACCTTTAATGAACGGGCGAATGTCGGACCGTTGTTGACCGCGATTCGTCGGGTGTATACTGGCCAGATTTTATTTGTGGATGACAGTTCACCGGATGGAACGGGCCTAGCGGTTCAGCAACTAGCCGCACATGATCCCGGTATCCATTTGTTGACTCGGCCGCGCAAACAGGGATTAGCGGCCGCCTATCGCGAAGGATTGACGCGGGCATTGCAGCAGGGCGCCCAGCGGATTCTCCACATGGACGCCGATCGATCACATGACCCGCGAGCAATTCCCGAATTATTGTCCGAGCTCAGTCGCGCCGATGTGGTGGTTGGTTCACGCTACGTCGCCGGCGGGACGCTCGATATTCCGTTCCACCGACGCGTCATCAGCGCCATTGGGAATCAATATATTCAGTTACTCCTGGGCCGCAACGTTCATGATTGGAGCTCCGGGTGTTGTGCCTGGCGAGCCCCAATGCTGGCCCGGGCGCTCACTGCCGCCACCACCACGGTCGGCTATGCTTGGCTGATTGAAATGAAATGGCGAGCCAAACAAGCCGGTGCGCGAATGGCGGAAGTCCCACTGCGCTTTACGGATCGGACCGAAGGGGAGTCAAAATTTTCGTGGCAAATCATGGCCGAAGATTTACGTACGGCCTGGCGTTTACACCGGGGGCGCTAGACTTGCCAAGACCGAAAAAAACTGCTAAACTCCGGCTATTCTGGCGTGTTTTCCGCTGTTTCGGCACGCACTCGCGGCCACTTAGCTCAGTTGGTTAGAGCGCACCGTTCACATCGGTGAGGTCGCTGGTCCGAATCCAGCAGTGGCCACCAGATCAATCTATTTTCATGCCCCCAGCCTCTTCATCAAAGAAAAACTCCGGCGCTGCCAGTAATCCAATTGGTGACCCCAAGTCCTTTCGCGGCTACAGCACCAATTTCCAGAAGATGGCCAAACCCGAAAAGAAATCGGATTTTTTACCGAAGTTCAAGAATTCATTCGGAGGCTTTGTAATCGAAGTCGCCAAGATTGTAATCATCGCACTGATCATCATCCGACCGGTGCACGCCTTCCTGATCCAGCCGTTTTACGTCAAAGGCGCTTCGATGGAACCGAATTTTCATGATCAAGACTACTTGATCGTCGATCAATTATCCTATCGGTTGCATGACCCGCGCCGTGGTGATGTGGTGGTGATTCACAATCCGTTCCAGGCAAATGAATTTTTCATCAAACGGATCATCGGCCTGCCGAATGAGACAGTTCGGATTGCCGACAATACAGTGACCATTACCAATACCGAACATCCCAACGGGTTTGTCCTGGATGAGACGCCGTATCTCGAACCGAATGTCCAAACACCCGGGAATATCGAAGTTGCACTCAGCGCTGATGAGTACTACGTGATGGGCGATAATCGAACCGCCAGCCTAGATTCTCGCAGCTTTGGACCCATTACCCGCGAATCGATAGTTGGCCGAACGGCGCTCCGGGCCTGGCCAATCTATCAAGCTCGAACGTTCCAGACGCCGAACTATACTCCAGCCACTAGTACCCCGTAAGTATGCCCAAAGAATCATCCACCCCGCCGCAGCTGCTCCGCGGCATGAAAGACATTCTCCCGGTTGATCAAGAATACTGGGACTGGATTTACGGTCAGATACAGCGCCTGGCGGCTGACTTTAGCTTCCAACGAATCGAAACCCCGGTGCTGGAAGCGACCAGCTTGTTTAATCGGTCAGTCGGAGACCAAACTGACATCATTCAAAAAGAGATGTACACCTTTACGGATAAGAACGGGGACTCGGTCAGCCTGCGTCCGGAGAATACCGCCGGGGTAGTCCGGGCCTATATTGAGCACGGTATGCTGAATCAGCCGCAACCGGTTAAACTCTGGTACTTCGGTCCGTTTTTCCGCCATGACCGGCCCCAAGCCGGCCGCTATCGCCAATTTTGGCAATACGGGTTCGAGGTCTTTGGGGCTGACCAGCCAATCATCGAAGCCCAACTGATCCTCTTGACCCGCGGTTTGTTTACGGCCCTGGGGATTGAAACGACGCTGCAAATCAACAGTATTGGGAACGCCACCACCCGCCAGCATTTCACCAAAGCCCTGCAGGCATTTATGAAAAACAAGAAGTCGGAGTTGAGTGATGACCAGCGCCTACTGCTGCAAAAAAACCCACTCCGGCTGCTTGACAGTAAAGATGAAAAAATCCGCTCACTGCTTGAGGGGGCGCCGCAGATGCTGGATTACCTGGATGACGAGTCCAAGCAGCACTTTGAAGCGGTGGTCGAGTATTTAGATGAACTCGATATTCCGTTTGTCTTAAATCCTCGGCTGGTGCGCGGCCTCGATTACTACAATCGGACAGTCTTCGAATTCTGGGCCGCCGGCGACGATACCGGCGCGACCAGTTTAGCCGGTGGCGGACGATATGATCGGTTAGTTGAACAACTCGGCGGTCGGCCGACGCCGGCGATTGGCCTGGCTGGCGGCATCGAACGCCTCATCTTGACCCTTAAGGAAAAGCAAATCGCTCCGCCGCCACCCGAACCCCCGGAACTCTATTTGGCACAACTGGGTGAACCGGCTCGCAAGAAAATGTTACGCTTGTTTGATCAGTTACGCAGCCATGGTTTACGGGTAGCCGAATCGATGACCAAGGATGGACTCAAGCAACAACTCGAAAACGCCAACAAGGTCGGCGCCCACTACACCCTGATCATTGGGCAAAAGGAATTGATGGATGATACGGTGCTGATCCGCGACATGGAAAACGGCATGCAAGAAGTGGTGGCTTATGACAAGACGCCCGAAACCATGCAAAAGCGGTTGGCAAAAAGCCGAGCCAACGGCGTTAAGCCGGTAACCGGCCAGGTGCAGATTGAACGCTCAACGCTGCGCGATCCGGAACCGAGCGAGGTTGACGGTAATGATGGTGGCGATGGCGGCGACAGCGATGGTTGAGGCGGATTGCATCTTTTGCAAGATCGCGACCCGGGAATTGCCGAGTACCCCGGTCCATGAAGACCAAGAATTTATGGCCTTTCCGGACCTGCACCCGAAAGCTCCGGTCCATATTTTGCTGATTCCCAAGCAGCACGTTTTGCGCTCAATTGCAGACATGACGGCCAATCAACAGGCCATGCTGGGACGGCTGCTGGACGTGGCGCACCAGATTGCCGAGCAACAGGGGATCGCGGATGACGGCTATCGGCTGGTTTTCAACGTTCGCCACCATGGCGGGCAGGAAGTAGACCATCTGCATCTCCACATCTTGGGCGGCCAACCACTGGGACCGCTCGGGTAGTCAGAAGAACGAATAAACGATTTGACGCTCGACCCAAAAGATGGTAGAGTAGCACCACTCTCCGTCCGGTTGGATTTCTCCGAAAATCTGTTTTCCGGGCCCTTTCGAGAGGAGGTTATGATGCATGATTGAAGTTCGCAAACGCAATAACGAATCGAACGAAAGCTTGCTTCGGCGTTTTTCAAAGCGCGTGCAGCAAAGCGGCGTTCTCCTCCGCGCCAAGAAGCGGCGTTTTTATGAAGCGCCAAAAAATAAGCGCGAGATGCGAGTTGATGCACTTCGGCGCAACACGATCCGGCAAGAACGAGAACTCCTACGAAAGATTGGTAAACTCGAAGAATACGATCAAAAGAAACGCGGTAATCGGCCAAAACGTTTACCCTCAATTCCAAAAACCTAATCCCTTCGCATGAGTCTCATCGAGACCCTCGAGCACGATTACAAAGAGGCTTTTAAAGCGCACCAAGCCGCCAAGGTGGCGGTTTTGCGCATGGTTAAAGCGGCGCTTAAAAACGCTGAAATTGAAGCTCGGCACGAATTGTCCGACGAGGAGGTGATTGCGGTTATGACCAAAGAAGCCAAACGCCGGCGTGAGGCAATTGCCATGTATCTCCAAGCCGGACGCCAATCCCTGGTTGATCAAGAGAATGCTGAATTGCAGGAATTGATGTACTACCTCCCGACCCAATTTAGCGACAGTGAACTTGAAACCGAAGTCAAAAAGGTGATTGACCAACTCCAAGCCGGACCGAACGATTTCGGTCAGGTGATGGGCATGGTCATGAAGAACATCAAAGGCCAAGCCGACGGCAATCGAGTATCGGCTACCGTCAAACGGCTGCTGGCCAAATAAATATTTTTTCAAACACATAATTCATGATCCGCGGATTCCGCCAATCCCGTCTACGCTACCTTTTGCCCGCCGTTTTCATCGGTGGTGCTTGCGCCTGGGCGCTGGTAGCTTGGCATCCAGTGCAAGCCCAAACGGCCAGCACCTTTAGCATCGAATCTGTCGGACAGCAGGTCGGACTTGGCAATGCCGATTTGCGCCAAGTGGCCATCAATATCATTCGCTGGTTGCTTGGATTTGTGACCCTGATTGCAGTCGCCTACCTGGTGTATGGCGGCTATCTGTGGATGACCGCGGCCGGGAATGAACAGCGGGTTGAAAAAGCTAAACAGGTGATTTTGCAGGCGGTGATCGGCCTGGTAATTATTATCCTCGCCTGGGCAATTGTCTTGTTCGTGGCGCGGACGGTGGCGGAAACTACCAATACCAATAATACCAACGGCGGAGGCGGCGGAGGCTGTATTGGGTTCGAGTGTTTGTCTACGCCAAAAACCTTTGACCTGACGGGTGTCACGACCTGTTCGGCCCGACCGGATTATGCAAAAAATGTTCCGCGAGCCAGCGCCGTGTCTTTGACCTTCAACCATGACATTGATATTGCAACCGTCCAAGCTGCCGTTACCGATGCGGTGGCCGCGAACCCAAACCTCGTGATTGAAAAGTGTGATGCTGGCGATTGCGCGAATCGAACAACCCTCGTCAAACCGCTCCAAAACCAAGTCTATTCGGGCACGACCCCGAAAGGTGCGGCTGGCACGCCGTTATCCGAGTGGGTTACCCATGACAATACGGTGACGTTCTACCATACGTCATTTTCAACTGATGAAAACAATTCGGACAACTTGTACTTTGAACCGAATACTACCTACCAACTGACGGTCCCTGCCAAAGACGCTCCAACCGCCCTCAAAGATACCACCAGTCCCGGGCGAAGTCTGCAAAAGTGTCAGGCCAATTCGGCTAGACAACCGATTGAAGGTGACGGTTTCCTGGGTGAAAATTGCCGCGAAGTTGGCGATACGATTGTTTGGACTTTCACGACCGGCAGCGACATTGACGGACCGGAACTTACACCTCGCAGTACCACCCCAACCTCCGGTTACTTGACCGGTAACGGGGTTCCAGACCGGAACGTCAGTCGAACTGGTATTATCGGCATCGATTTCAACAATGCCATCGATCCGGCCTCTATCACGACCGACAATTTTATCGTAACCAAGTATACAACCGCCCCAGACGCGACAAACGGAACCGGAGGAACGCTTGATGCGACGGCGCTCCCGGCTAGCGACTTTGTGATTCGAGTCAACGGTAGCGGAACTGGCGGCTGGTTACAACTCAAAGCCGGCAATCTATTTGACCCGTTTACCTGGTATCAGGTGCGGGTCAAAGACGTTCGGAATTTATGTGGTACGGCCCAAAATCCAAATCCGTATGAATGGGTATTTGAAACGAACGATACGGTACCGGGGGTCAAACTAGTCTATCCAAAAAACGACGCCAAAAACATTTGTCCATCAACCGAGGTCTTTATCAAGTTCTCGACCTCGATGTGGCGAATCGATAGTGGCAGCACTACCTGCCAACCTGCTTCGGGCGGGAGCTACGTGACGAACGGCACACTGGCACCCAATCCGGGCCGTGGGTTCGTGGTGGAAGACGAACTTGACCCCAACAACCCGAATAACTCTTGCACGAAATACGCCTTCACACCAACCGAGACTTTACTGACTCCGGACAAACCTCATACCGCTTCGGTTACGACCAGCTTGGTGATTAATCAAGACGGTAACACGTTAAATCGAAACTGGACTTTCACAACCAGCAAAGCTGACCAGTGTATCCAAGAACCGTATATTGATCGAGTTGAAGCGAACACGGGTACTAACGGCCAATGTGTCTCGGTGATTGGGAACTACTTTGAAAAACAGCCACCGGGTGGCACACGCGAAACCGATGGCCAAGGATCCGATAAACTTTTCCTCTCGACCGTTGACCAAAAGAATGCCAAGTCTTGGAAACAAAATGTGATTGTCAGTACGGTTAATGATGGGACGCCAGATTCGCCGGCTTTAGTGCCCGGACCTCAGCCATATAAAGTGGTACTCGATTACGGGGGAACAATTGGTCAGCTTGAAAGTAATACGGTCGATTTCAATTTACAAGCTGGTGGCGGTACACTGGGTGTCTGCTTGGTTGGTGTCACCCCAGATCAAGGTCCAGCCGGTACCAATACCACCCTGAGCGGTGAAGGCTTTGGTGGATTTGGTGCAAACAGCGCCGTAACGTTTTCGGGTGGACCGAACTGGGGAGTGGCGGCCGGAAACTGGAGTGATGGACGAATTAGTCCAGCCCAGGTGCCAACTACTACCCCTGATGGATCAGGATTGGTACGTGTACAGACGAATGGTGGTGCACTTTCGAATCCAGTTCCCTTTACCGTCACCGTACCGAATACGGGTGGGGGAGGTGGCGATACGGTTCCCCGAGTTGAAGAATCGGCGCAGTGTAATATTGCTCAAAACGAGATCCCAAGTCCGAACCCGAAGCGCAATGATAACCAAGCCTGTCTCAATACACAGGTCAGCGCCCGGTTTACACTCGATATGGATCAGAATTCTTTGAATAGCACCAATATTTTCTTACAAAAATGTGATCCGGTTTGTACGACCGCGGTGGCCAGCAGTGTGGTCGCAACTGGATTGCGTGGATTTACGCTCACACCAGACGCGAACCTTGAACCGTCAACTCGCTATCAAGTTACGGTCACCACCGGAGTGCAGAGTAATGCCAGCCCGGCGGTTCCGATGGCTGGGCCGTATACTTGGCAATTCACCACCAAGGCTGATGGAGCAAATTGTGCCCCGGCCGGTGTGACGGTTTCATCGAACTCAGCTTTTGGGAATGCGATTCAAAGTTCAGCCACTCGCTATACCTACAGTGACCCAGTTCCTTACGGCGTCAATCTAACTGCCAATGTGGTTGATGCCGAGTGCCGTACTCTGATCCCAGGTTCGCTCAGTTTTGCCTGGGGGACGACGGATCAAAGTGTCGCTACCCTGACCCCAAACGATGCGCAAACTATCTTAGCGCATAGCCCAGCCACACCGGTTGCTGGTTCAAGTAACGTCAATGTCAAGGTTGACCAACTGACTTCGGCGAACGTCCAAATTAATTACGATCCGGTTTCCTGTCAAACAGACAGCGACTGTGCTTCCAATACATATGGTGCGTGCAGTGGCTCGACCTGTGAAAATAATCGTTGTACGCCGGTCGTGACGGAGCTGACGCCAACGACGGCGCCGATTGGTGACCTGATGACCATCAAAGGTTGCTGGTTTGGCGACTATGATGACACCATCAGCCAGGTAACCTTCCTCGGACAATCGGGAACGACCGATGATCAATCCGGAATAATCCCAGACTCGGCAATCTGCGGTCCGGCTTCGAACACCTGGACCAATGAAAGAATAGTTCGGGAAATTCCGAACCGCACCACCCCGGATCCAAGCGATGATGCTGTGACGGGACCGGTTGAAGTCACACGCTTTGATAACAAACTTGCCCAAAGTCCGTCGGACTATGTGCCAACCAATGACAATTTATCGCCAGGGATTTGCGCGGTCAATCCATCGTCAGGTCTGACGGGAACCGCGGTAACGGTCAAGGGTTTCCGTTTCGGGGCTGACGAAAGCAATAAGCGGCCAACGAACGACCAAGTCAATATCACCCGCATTGGTGGAAACACCGCGGTTATGTCGGTCTATGGTAACTGGTCAGATACCAGCATCGGGACACAGATCCCTCCGTCAGCGGCAGTTGGTGCAAGCAATGTGAAGGTCAAGAATGACGACGTTGACTCTTCTAATGATTGGCCATTTACCGTGACCGATACGGGCGCGACCACCTGTGCGCAGTATTGTAGTAACGATAACCAATGTGGTGCTGGCCAGGGATGTGGAACAGATTTCTGCTGCAGCGCTCGGCCGAAAGTCACCGGAACCTCGCCGTCAGCCAATGCCACCAATGTCTGCCGTAACAGTCAACTTGATCTGACGTTTGACCAGCCGCTAGCCGTGCAATCGGGCGCAGTCGTTTACAGCGATGGGGGAACACCGGTTTCAGGTTCGACCCATCTCCAAAATAGTTCAACCACCGGCACCCTGAGCTATCAACCGGGTTTGTTACAGCCAGACTCTTCGCAACTCATCACGCTCAATCCGAATGCGATTCGCAGCTTGAAGGGCGTCACGGCCAGCAATACGTTTCCGACCGATTGTACCCTGGTGGCTCGGCCTCGGACACAGCCGAATCAAATATTGTGTTACCAAACCGGAAAAGATATTTGTCAGATTGATCAAATTCGGGTCCGGACTGAGGATGGATTGAATACCCACCGCTTCACCAGTGTCGATGAAGTCATGCAGTATCGGGCCGAAGCCCTTTCGAATCGTGATGGCGGAACCGTAATCGTGCCGGTGCCGGGCACCTACGCCTGGACGTGGTCGTGGCAAAGCGCAAACTCGACGATCGCCACCGTCGGCTTGACCAGCGGCGCTAGCGCCAATCCGAGTACGAGTGACGTTACGGCCAAGAGTAACGGACGGACCTTAGCTCAGGCTACCGCTACAATTACCGAAGACACCCAAGGGAATTCTACCGGGACGCAAAAAAACGGTTCGGGCGAAGCGATTGTGGATGTGTGTGATAACCCCTGGAGTTTTACTGACGCGAATGATAATTGTGATTCGGGAGGGACTTGCAACGACTTTCACTTCACGCTGAGTTACTGCCAAGGACAAGATTCTGCCGACCTCCTGCCATATTTCTCTTATACTGGTTCGAATGCCCAATTGGGAGCGATTGAAGGACAAAATTCGGCCGATACATCGCGACTGAAGAGCATCTTCTTCAAAGAAACCGCCAGTAGTAAAGACGTGATTGGCATGCTCATATTCGACAACCCCGACCTATTATCTCCGTATGATTGGTTCAAGCAGCGCTTCCCGCTCGATACCGGCGGTTCGAGTTCAATCATTGCCGGCTATCCGGCCTTCCGAACTGGTACGACCACCTACATTGGGATTACCGATTTGTCGGGTGGAACGCTCACCGGCCGGATGGTTGTCTTGGATTACAACTCGAATAACGCCTCGACCGAGACCCAAAATATTTATAATCAAATCGTGACCAAGGCCGAATTCAATACCAATGTCACGGACATTACCGAGAAACAACAAATCTTGAACGACACCAAGCGGGTGCAGGACCTGGCTTCCCTGAAAACCAAACTCGCCGCCTACAAGACGGCTCACGGCAGTTATCCAAGCTTGCAAGCCGGTACCTACATCATCGGACTGAGTGCTTCAACCTGGCCGTCCTGGCAGCAAACGCTTGGCAACGAACTTGGGCAATCAGCCCCAACTGATCCGACCAATACGTTTGCGCCGGATTGCAAACAAAATGTTGGCGGGAGTTATGAGAATCAAACCTGTTGGTCCGAGTCGCTCAAACAATTCCAATGCCCGGCCGACTCCTATGTCTATCTCTATCGATCCAGCGGAGATAGTTACACCCTGTCCGCGCGGATGGAGTACCAGGGAACCGGGAATTTCCAACAAAACGCCGGCTTGTCGGACAGTTGCAGCGGCGTTGCCGGGGCCCAGTGTTCCTGCTTTAATTACCGGGTAACACCTTAAAACGATGGTCGAACAACCACTCCCAAACCAACCCTTACCCGATCCAGTCAACCCTTCCTGGTTGGCTCGATGGTGGAAAATTGGTATACTCATCGTGCTTGCTTTCGGTCTGATTATCGTCGGTATCTGGATGCTTCGATCGAACACCAATGGTATGAATCAGCCGACGACCAACGGATCTGCGAATACCAATACCGCAACCCGCTCAACCTTTGAGCGTTTCCCAACCGATACTCGTCAAGACACGGATGCGGACGGCCTGACCGACCAAGAGGAAGCCAAGTACGGCACCAATCCAGAGTTGGCCGATTCGGACGGGGACGGATTGACTGATCGGGAAGAGATCCAGGTCTATCAAACGGATCCGCTCAAAGCCGATACCGATGGTGATGGACGAACCGACAGCCAAGAAGTTCAGGCCGGAACAAATCCAAACGGCGACGGCCAATTACGGGACCTCCCGAGCGCCATTCAACAACTTCAATCATCGTCAACCAACAACTAATTAACGCGTATGTTCGAAAACCAACAGCCAAACTCACCAACACCAGGTACTCCGCCACCGAATATTCCGACGCCGCCGGCCACGCCGCCGCCCGCAACTCCACCCGCCATGCCACCCAGTCCTTCGACCGGGTCGACCAGTCCGGCGTCAACGCCGCCTCCGGCCGGTGATCCGTCGCCGAAAATTTATACCATGCCGGAAAAATTTCGGGCCAATAATAACGGCAAGTCACCGTCAGGCGGCGGTACCAAGCGCCTGGTAATCATTTTAGTGGTGGTCTTGGTGGTTGCTGGGTTAGGAATTGCCGGACTGTATGTCTTCCAGAATGTTTTGAATAAACCGGCCAACGACAACCTGAATGTCAATCTCAATCGGAATACGAACCTCAACACTAATACGGCCAATCTAAATACCGCGAATACCAACACGGCCAACTTGAACGCGAACACCAACGCTAACCTGAATGAGAACGCCAACACGAACGCGAACACCAACGGCAACGGCAATGACAATGCCAATAGCAATGCCAATCAGAATACCAATACGACAGTTTCAACTACCCCGCTTCCGTCTTCAGCCGATGCGGATGATGACGGGTTGACTGATACGGAAGAACTGGCCTACGGCACTGACGCCAAGAAGCCGGATACGGACGGGGACGGATTTATTGATGGGAAAAAAGTCCAAACAGACGGATCCATAATCGGCGAAATCTACCTTGGCTTTAATCCCACCGGCACCGGAAAATTGGAAGATTCGACGATCGTCAAGCGCCAGGCTAATTCCTCAAATACTTACAGCCTATTAATTCCTTCAACCTGGACAGCGGTTCTCGACCAAGGCGGCGGCGTGTTGGTCACCCCATCACAATCAACCGGAGAAACCTTCCAGGTTCGTGTTAGCGCCAACCCAACAAATTTGACACCCCAGGCCTGGTACCAGCAAACGATTAACGCCAGCGCGAACACGAGCAGTCTGAAAACGGAAGCGCTGAATGGATTTGAAATCCTTTACAGCGAAAATATGGCCACCGCCTATCTATTTCAGGGCACCAGCGTCTACAGTATCGCCTACGACACCGGATCACTCACGCAGGCCAATTACTGGACCACCTTCGATATGATGGTTCGCAGTTTTAAACTCGTTGCCAGCAGCTAGATCCCGCTCCCGTTCCCGCCGAATTACGATTCGGCGGGCCGTACCCCCGCGAATCGCTGACCGGACGATTCGGGATTGGGCCATACGCTGGGCCCGCCAAGTCCGGCTGGCTGGTCCGGGCCTGTCGATCGTTATTCTCGGCCCGGCGGCTATGCGCCGATTGAACCGAACCTGGCGCGGACGAGATCGAGCAACCAACGTTCTGTCCTTTTTGTATGCCAAGCAGTCGGCCGTGCCGGACGGGGTAGCCGGTGAGATATTTCTGTGTCCGAGCGTGATTCAACGCGAAGCTCAGGACTTTGACCGGACCTACCGCCAGCATTTTATGGCCCTGCTCCGCCACGGAATTCTGCATTTGACCGGCCGGGATCACCGGACAGCCGCTCAGCAGCAAAACTGGAATCGCATCGAACGACGTTTGACCTCATTTACATGAGCACCCTCAAGAAATTTTTCAAAAGTTTCCGCCACGCTTGGCACGGGGTACTTCGCGCCCTGGCCATGGAGAACAGTTTTCGAATTCACGTGGCTGTCGCGATTGTGGTGCTGCTGCTGATTGTGGCATTGGGTTTGAGTCGCGTTGAGTTGGCGATTATGATTTTCCTGATCAGCTCTATTTTAACGCTGGAACTGGTCAACACGGTGGTTGAACGGTTCGTTGACCTGTTGGAACCGCGGGTTCACCCTTATGCCGGCATGATTAAGGATATATTAGCGGCGGCGGTGCTGATTACCTCGCTGGCGGCGGCGGCTATTGGAATTTTGATTCTGTGGCCGTATTTACGAGATTTCTTTCAGGTCTGAACACAAAAAGTATTCAGGGCTGTTATCCACAGCCCTCGCATTTTTAGCCAAAATTATGTATACTCACCGTACTATGGAGTTCATGCAAAGGGCAGTTTCGTATGGCGCGAACTGACCTGTTTACCGGGCTTGATATTGGATCTTCGGCGATACGGGTAGTAGTGGCGCAATCCCAACCCGGTCAGGAGGGTCTGCACATTCTGGGAGCGGCTGAAGGGCCGGCTGAAGGAATTGGCAAAGGGACGATCACCAGCATCGAGGATGCGGTGTCTTCGATATCCTCAACCCTGGAAAAAGTCGAGCGGATGACCGGCGTGCCAGTTGAGCATGCCACGGTCTCGATCAACGGTCCACATGTTGTTTCACAAGAGAGTCACGGAATCGTCGCGGTGGCCAAAGCCGATGGGGAGATTAAGCAGAATGACGTGGATCGGGTGATTGAGGCGGCCCAAGCGGTGGCCACCCCACCGAACTATGAAATTTTGCATGTGGTGCCACGAGTCTACACGGTCGATAATCAGCACGGCGTCAAAGATCCGGTTGGCATGTCCGGTATGCGGCTGGAAGTTGATACCCAGATAATTCAGGGCCTGACCGCGCAAATTAAAAACCTGCAAAAGGCGGTTTTTCGGACCGGGGTCAATATTGATGACCTGGTGTTGTCTGTCCTGGCTTCATCCCTGGCCTGTACCTCCAAACGACAAAAGGAACTCGGGGTCGCGGTTTTGAACCTCGGTTCGACCACGGCCAGCCTGATGGTGTTTGAGGAAGGGGAGGTCATGCATACCAAGATTATTCCGGTCGGGGCCGGCCATATTACGAATGATATCGCTATCGGGCTGCGGATCGGGATTGACTTAGCTGAAAAGGTGAAGCTTGAATTTGGATCGGCTTGGCCAGATGATGTACAAAAGCGCGAGGAATTTAATCTCCAGGAAGTCGGCGGGGATGAGATGGTGGTGTCACGCCGCCATGTAGCCGAAATTATCGAGGCTCGAGTTGAAGAAATTTTCAAAATGGTTGATCGCGAACTTCAGCATATTGATCGTTCAGGGTTATTGCCGGCTGGCGTGGTGGTGACCGGCGGGGGAGCCAAGCTGCCGGGACTGGTTGAAGTCGGGAAACGGGAATTTCGGTTACCGGTCTCCGTTGGTTTTCCAGACGGGTATACCAGCGCGATAGATAAAGTCCAAGACCCGGCATTCACGACAGCCCTAGGCTTGGCGTCATGGAACGCTCAATCAGTCGGCCAAGGTTCAGGCGGCATGTTGGGACGCATTCCGGTCCGCCTGGGAGCGGTCAATGATACTGTCGACCGGATGCGAAAATGGTTTAAGGGATTCTTGCCATAATCATCAGTGAACACTTTGGGTGTTCAGGCGTTGCCTGCCCCACAGCTATTTGGTAGACTATACGCACATGCCACGCAATCGATTGGAAGTCAAACCCGAGATTGAAACCTTCGCCAAAATCAAAGTAATTGGTGTGGGTGGTTCAGGCGGTTCAGCCGTCAACCGGATGATGCAGCAGCGGATTCGGGGCATTGAGTTTGTGGCGATTAACACCGACGCCCAGGCTCTCCATCACAACTCGGCACCGGCCAAGATTCACATCGGTAAAACAACCACCCGGGGACTCGGCGCGGGCATGGATCCGGAACTGGGTCGACGGGCAGCCGAAGAAGACCAGGAAGAAATCCATGAACTGATCAAGGGAACTGACATGGTATTCGTGACCGGTGGCTTGGGTGGCGGAACTGGAACCGGCGCGATGCCCCTAATTGCCGAAATGGCTCGAGACGTCGGCGCTTTGACCGTAGCCGTGGTCACCAAACCATTCAGTTTCGAAGGCGCGCAGCGCAAACAGATTGCCGAAGAAGGACACCACGATTTAATCGACAAGGTTGATACGATCATCACCATCCCGAATGATCGGTTGTTACAGATCATCGACAAAAAGACCTCCTTACTGGAATCATTCCAAGTGGTTGACGATATTCTTCGCCAAGGGATTCAAGGTATTGCTGAATTGATTACCGTCCCGGGCCTGATTAACGTCGACTTCGCTGATGTTAAGGCCATCATGAAAGATCAGGGGACTGCCTTGATGGGAATCGGGAAAGCGACCGGCGACAACCGGGCGGTTGACGCGGCTAAAGCGGCAATTGATTCACCGCTACTCGAAATGCCGATTGACGGCGCTCGGGGCATACTGTTTACGATAACCGGCGGCAACAGTCTGAGCATGTACGAGGTCAACGAAGCGGCGCGGGTGATTACCCAATCGGCCGATCCGAACGCCAAGATTATCTTTGGAGCCGTGATTGATGAGAACTTGAAGGATGATGTCAAAATTACCGTGATCGCAACCGGCTTCGGGAAAGGTAACCGACCAACCAAGAAAGCTTCGAGCGTCAGCACCCCCAGCCCGTTTGAATCACGCCCAATGCCGGAAAAACCAGCGCCGATCCCAGCCAGCAGCATGCCAGCGCCAGCCGCTCCGAAGCCAGTCGCAACCCCGCCACCGGCCCGCCCCACTCCGAAGCCAGCAGAACCGCAGGAATCAGATGATGATTTAGAAGTGCCAGCCTTCATTCGTAAGAAAATGATGTAACCGGAGGCGATCAGCCGGCTTTTTCCACAGGCTATCCGCGCGAAACGAAACTGGTCTCAAAAAAGCCCAGTTTTTTGATAGTTGCTGCACCCTAGATGTAGTGGTAGAATAGCCCTACCGCCTACTAGATGTAGTGGTACAGCTACCGGCGGCAAAAACAAACGTCTAAGAACATTGAAAAAAGCCAGTTGTCTGCCCCATGGACGTCTTCGTCTTCATGGGACGTCTTATTTCCGCCAACGGCAGGCTGTGGCTTGCCGGGATTTGCTTCTATGAAATGCCCCTCCTGCCATCACGCTGATACCAGCGTTCTTGATTCCCGCGTAACTGATGAGGGGATGGCTGTCCGTCGACGCCGCGTCTGCGATCATTGCGGATTTCGCTTCTCCAGCGTGGAAGAGGTTGAAATTCTCAACCTGACCATCGTCAAGCGCGATGGTCGCCGCGAACCCTATCAGCGGGAAAAACTCGAAACCGGACTCCATAAGTCTTTGGAGAAACGCCCAATCACCGCCCAAGCACTCAAAAAGCTACTGGGTCAGATTGAACGCGATATTCAAATTCGGAACCGGTCGGAAATAACTTCACAGCAGCTGGGTGAGATCGTAATGAAGCGATTGCAGAGAATCGACCAGATTGCCTATATTCGCTTTGCTTCCGTCTACCGTCAATTTCAGGACGTGGCCTCTTTCCGCTGGGAGCTCAACCGGCTGGCCGCCAAGCCACGATCACGACCAGCTCGAAAAAAGCCCAAACGCGCCACCAAGTAATTTCTATCCACTAACCCTTTTGCGCCATGCCGCACACGCACCTCAAGACTGACCGCCTCCGGACCGCTGAGCCAGCTGTTCGTATTGCTGAACCGCCCAAACGTAAAGGACCAGGCATGAAAATCTCCCGCCGTTGGACAACGGCCGGACAAGACCCGCTCGAACAGCTGGAATACGCGATGCGACAATCCGTTATTCGCAATCCGGACGGCACGATCGTCAAAGAAATTACTGACGTTGAAGTTCCGACCAGCTGGAGCCAGGTGGCGACCGACATCATGGCCCAAAAGTATTTCCGCAAAGCTGGTGTCCCGCAATTTGATGGGCAAGGAAAGCCGCGGGTGGCGGCCGATGGCCAGCCAATTTTGGGTTCGGAAACGAGCGCCAAGCAGGTCGTCCGACGTTTAGCCGGTACCTGGCGCTGGTGGGGTGAACAGCACGGCTATTTCGCTTCGACCGATGACGCCCAGGCCTATCAAGATGAAATGGAATATACGCTGATCCGACAGTTTGGCGCGCCGAACTCACCCCAATGGTTTAACACCGGCCTTAACAGGTCCTACGGCATAACCGGTTCGCCGCAGGGGCACTACTACATTGATCCGGAAACCGCCGAACTTAAGCGATCGGAAGACGCCTATACGCACCCGCAACCGCACGCCTGCTTTATCCAAAAAGTTGATGATGATCTGGTCAACGAGGGCGGGATTTTTGATCTGGTGACGCGGGAAGCCCGCCTATTCAAATTTGGATCCGGCACGGGCAGCAACTTCTCCTCGCTGCGGGGGAAAGGCGAACGCCTCTCCGGCGGCGGCCAGAGCTCCGGGCTGATGTCGTTCCTGAAAATTTTTGACCGTTCGGCCGGTGCGATTCAATCCGGCGGGACGACCCGGCGAGCCGCCAAGATGGTGGTGGTTGATGTTGATCACCCGGACGTCCAGGATTTCATTCGCTGGAAAGTTGTGGAAGAACAAAAAGTCGCCGACTTGTATGCCGGCAGCCGGATTAACGCCAAGTACCTGAACGAGATTATGCGGGTGGCGCATGCCGAGAACTCAATCGATTATCATAAGAACCCCGCTTTGAAAGCGGTCGTTGGCGAGGCGCTCAAGCGCAATGTACCGCTGAATTACGTCTTACGCGTGTTGGCCCTGGTCGAACAAGGCCAAAGCAGCATTGATTTTCCGACCTACAGCACCCACTTTGAAGATGAAGCCTATCAAACCGTTTCCGGGCAAAACGCGAACAATACGGTTCGCGTGACTAATGATTTTATGGAGTCGGTTGAGCGCGATGCGAGCTGGGATTTGATCAACCGAACCACCAACGAACCATCGAAGACCTTGCCGGCCCGACAACTTTGGGAAGAAATCGCCCAAGCCGCCTGGGCCTCGGCCGATCCGGGACTGCAATTCGATACCACCATCAACGAATGGCATACCTGTCCGGCTGATGGACGGATTAACGCCTCCAACCCGTGCTCGGAATATATGTTCCTGGACGATACGGCCTGCAACCTGGCGTCGATCAACCTGGCCCACTTCTATGATACTGACAGTGGCCAAATTGATGTCGAAGCCCTCAAGCACACGACGCGGCTTTGGACCATTACCTTGGAAATATCGGTCTTAATGGCACAATTCCCAAGTCGGGAGATTGCGCGCCTGTCGTATATTTATCGCACGCTGGGACTCGGCTATGCCAACTTAGGCAGCGTCTTAATGATGATGGGGGTACCTTACGATTCGCCCGAAGCCTTGGCCATTGCCGGATCAATCACGGCTATCATGTGCGGCGAGTCATATGCGACCAGTGCCGAACTAGCCAGCCACCTCGGGCCCTTCCCGGGCTTCGACCAAAACCGCGACCACATGTTGCGCGTGATTCGCAATCATCGCCGGGCGGCTTACAACGCACCGACCGGGGAATATGAAGGCTTGTCGATTACGCCGATGGGCATCGATCCAAAACAGGCGCCGGACTACTTAGTTAAACATGCACGGGAAACCTGGGACCGGGCGCTGCAGTGGGGGAAAGAACATGGATATCGGAACGCGCAGGTGACGGTGATTGCTCCGACCGGAACCATCGGTCTGTTGATGGACTGCGATACGACCGGTGTTGAGCCGGACTTCGCGATCGTCAAGTTCAAAAAGCTGGCCGGCGGCGGTTATTTCAAAATCGTCAACCAATCGGTGCCGCGCGCCCTCAAGCGGCTGGGGTATGTGGACGAACAAATTGAAGCGATCAAAAATTACTCAAAAGGTCACGCGACCTTATCGGGCGCGCCGCATATTGATCACGAGACACTCAAGGCCAAAGGCTTGACCGACGAAGATCTGGCGAAAGTTGAATTGCAACTGGATTCAGCTTTTGATATCCGTTTTGTCATCAATCCAACCACCTTAGGTGAAGCGGCGATGGAGCGACTGGGTCTCGGCCAGCACGCCGGCGAGCCAAGTTTCAACGTGCTCGAAGCCATTGGCTTTACCAAAGCCCAAATCGAAGCCGCCAATGAATATGTGGTCGGGACAATGACGATCGAAGGCGCGCCCTTCCTCAAACCCGAGCATTACCCGATATTTGATTGCGCCAACAAGTGCGGCGTGAAAGGCGAACGGTACATTCCGTACACCGCGCACATCAAAATGATGGCCGCCGTCCAGCCCTTTATCTCCGGTGCGATTTCGAAAACCATTAACATGCCGAACGACGCCACGATTGAAGAGGTGAAACAAGTGCACGATGATTCCTGGAAACTCATGCTTAAGGCCATCGCCCTCTATCGTGATGGATCAAAACTGTCACAACCGCTCAACTCGGTCAATGTGGATGATGAATTAGCCGCCTTGGGCGTGGCCGAAGACGATGTGGCCGAACCGACTCCGCAAGTCATGAACGATATCGCAGCCGTTCGCGCGATCAAGGAAAAACTGCCGCCGAAACGCGTCGGTTGGACGCAGGAAGCGATTGTTGGCGGACACAAAGTTTTCATTAGAACAGGTGAGTACAACGATGGCCGCTTGGGTGAAGTCTTCATTGATATGTATAAAGATGGTGCCGCCTATCGTTCACTCATCAACTGCTTCGCCATCCTGGTCTCCAAGAGTCTCCAGTACGGCATGCCGCTTGAGGAACTGGTCGATACTTTCACCTTTACCCGGTTTGAACCGTCCGGCATGGTTCAGGGGCACTCGAACATACGCTTCTCGACCTCCATCCTGGACTACATTTTCCGCTTGCTGGGATATGAATATCTGAACCGCGAAGACCTGGTCCAAATCAAACCGGAACACAGCAACGGCGAAGAAAACTCCACCAGTGCCACGCACGACACACCACCACCGGCGGTCTCCAAACCGGCCGCCCAGCCGTCTGCCCCCGCCACGTCGATCATAGGCGATGACCGTTCTCAAGCGCGCGCCCAAGGCTTTACCGGCGATACTTGCTCCAGCTGCGGCTCGATGAAAATGAAGCGCAACGGATCCTGCATGGTTTGTATTGAGTGTGGGACAACCACGGGGTGTTCCTAAACACTAATCACCATTCGATGGGCGGTACCGAAAGTGAAGGATAACTAAAACAAACGGCCCGGCCGAGCTTTGCTCGGCCGGGTCACAAAACTCAAGCGGTGTCTTCATATGCCAAATCCACAAATTAGTCAGCCACCCCAAAAACCTAGCCAGCCTAAAGACAATTCCATTCTCGGGACCGGCCTGGGTTGTCTCGGGTTGATTATTTTTGTTATTGTTTTCGTCTTGTGGTTTCAGGCGGGTTGGGCTGGTAAAACCGGTGGTCAAATTCCTTTCTATATTTTTCTACTACTGTTTTTTGCTACCGTATTTTGGATGAGTTGGCGGGATATGATTCGCCGTCTTGAACAGGGTAAAGCGAAGTTAGGCACAAACAAACTCTGGATGGTTCTTTCGGCCATCCTATTCGTGATGACTTTGGTAAATTTCATTTCTCTCATTACCTCGAGTTGAGTGGTACTGGACAAGAAATAATGTTATCCTAGAATCATGACTGATACAACTTCAAAAACCCAAAAAGTAAAGGCCGAAATTAAGAAAGAAGTGGATAAGATTCCGCCTACCTCGGACCAGAACCTGCTGGCCGCGTTATCGTACGCCTGGGTGATTAGCTTAGTGATGCTGCTGATTAAGCGTCACGATGAGTACATCCAGTTTCACGCCAAGCAGGGAGTAATTTTATGGATTGCCTCACTTTTCGCGTTTATTCCGGGCCTGGGCTTTATTATCTGGGCATTGTCAATTGCCGGCATGGTCATCGGATTCATCAACGCCTGGCAGGGCAAGCGCAACAAGTTACCATTCGTCTATAACTTGAGCCGGAAGATTAATTTCTAAACAGAGCCGGAGAAGAAAATATGGCCGGTAATCAGACACGCAGTAACCCATTCAGTCTGGCACAGCTTGTGCTTTTGATAACACTGACCCTCTTTGTCGTTGCTCTATTCAGCTTTCCGTTTAGTTCGATCAATCCAAACTGGTTTCTGTGGCTATTCTCTCTCACGTTGGGCTTCGGCATTATTGTTTTAGTGTCGGAGATTATCCGGCATAGAAAAAAGCCAAAGGACGGTGTCGCGGGGACGGGGTATCTGCGCACAATAGGAAATATCTGGGGTACGATCCTTTGGATCGGCCTTGGAGTAGTATTTCTTGCTCTAGCTGGGCAATATAGGAATGTCTGGTTCCTTGCCCCGGTTGTGCTTGGAATAATTTGGCGTACGATCATTATCCGGCGCCGCAATGCCTGAATGGGCCTGGAATAGCGGCAAGACAAAGGCTTTTTCAAGACTAACATATTCAGCAATGGCGAAGCCTGCTCCCCAAAAACTACGAGTCAATAGTCATGATTGACCCGACCTATAAGAAAATTATTATCCGGGGACTGTGGTACGCCCTGGTAACTATTATAGTCTACCTCATTGTAGGGAATGTCTGGTTTAAAGATGATCCGTGGGGGGCCTTTGTAGTTGGCCCCTTTCTTCAGTTTGGCGTCGCCATAGCGGTGGTGCTTGCTGGCGAACTTTGGTGGAACAGAAAAAAATCTCAAGGTAGCATGCCTCAATCGAACGGTGGTACGTACAAGAAGGCCGGCTCTGCGTACTGGCTTCGAATATGGATTATTATCATTGGCTTGATAGCTCTCTATATCGGATTTTTCTTTCTGATGCCGTATTTATAATATACAAGGATTATTTACTCATGTTTTTGGAACAGGCATCCAGCAAAATAAATTTTTCACCCCGTGCGGTTGTCACAACCCAGACTTTGCTCATTACTGTGCTCTTTGTTTATTTTGCTTGGGCGGCAGCGGATTTCGTCGCTGGGTATAATTACATCGGACCGCTCGAACTCATTCCTGCAGAAAACCCAACGCTCGAGGAATTCTATCCACGGGTGATTCCCTACGCGTTATTCCTTCTGTTGGAACTTGGGGTGTTACGGGGACTGTGGCGTGGAGGGAAAGAGTCTCGATGGTTGATGACAACCACGATTGTGATTGCGGCCTTGGTCGTCGGACTGTCCGGATTGGCAGGGGCGGTCCTGAGCGGTAGTTACCTGGCCCTGTTATCAGGATTCCTACCCTTGCTCGTGTATTTCGGAATCCGGGTTTGGCAATTTAACCAATTCAACCAATGGATGGCCCAGCGGGGCGCAGAAAAGCCGCCGCGTCGGGTTTGGCTATCGACCCCCTTTTTTCTTCTCGCGGGGGTGTTGGTGGTTGTTGGATTTACTGGGCTAACCTATGTTTGGGAAAAACGCATTGCGGCCACGCTCAGTGATGAGTCAGGGTTCGATGACCGGCCGTTTACTACCCCAGACCTACAAGCCAAAATTGATTTCTACGATGCCCGTGATGCGATTCCGAAAATTTTTCAAATCGGTGAGGGCGGTGTCGATACGTACCTTTATATCAAACGAATCAATGGGGAGCATGTATTTGATGCAATCCTTACTTTTTCCTACCAATTGCCTAATAACTCAACACCTGAAACAGGCAAGGTGTCATTCAGCTACCTAGACCAAGGAACCAAAATTATTGCCCCGGTTGGAACAATTATCACGCCAACTAATATTGAATCCGACGAAGAGATCGGTGAAATTGAAACACAACCTTTCGAGGTGGTCCCTGAAGGAACGTCTCCCCTTTATTATTTCAACGAATTCGAGATCAAGGTTTATTAAACATGTACAAACCGGAATAAACCGTGTTCGATTCCCCGCGCCCGTCACTTCACTCTAGGGGGCAATGATCGTTAACTGTACTTATGAAGAAAAAAGCACCTAAGAAACTTCGCACAGCCGAGAGGGGACTCACTCATGCGTATATTGGTGATGGGAAAGGCAAAACCACGGCCGCGGTTGGGGTGGCGGTGCGGGCGGCCGGATACGGCTGGAAAGTCTGTTTTTTGCAATTCATGAAAGAGGCCAAGTGGCCGAGCGGAGAACGCCAAAGCCTGGCGAAACTTGGGATAGAAGTGTTGGTCATGGGTGAAGGATTTTTCAAGATTCTGAATGACCGGAAACCGGAGGAGCAGCACCAAGCGGCCGCTTTGCGCGCGCTTGAAGTCGTCCATGACAAAGTGTTTTCGGGCGACTATCAACTCGTCGTGGCGGATGAACTTGGGTCAGCGGTTGAGGAAAAGGTGCTCGAGCGCAAACCGGTTGAAAGCTTTTTGCAGTCCAGGGCCAAAGATACGCGCGCCAAGATGGTTCATTTTATCTGGACGGGCCATAAAAAAATTCCGTGGATGTTGAAGTACGCTGATCTCGTGACTGATATGCAAATGGTTAAACACCCGTACTACAAGGGGATAATAGCGACCAAGGGATTGGATTTCTAGCAACACTCGCAGGCGCGGGTTTCCAGCGAAGCTGGATTGGCTATGCCACATAAACCCGCGCTTGCGAAAAAGGGCTTCCACCAAGCTTGACCCATCATCGCAAGGGAACTACAATAAAAACCGGTAAGCAGGTGAGTTCCCTCGCACCGCTGGCGCTTCGGGACAAGTCCTGCAGGGTCCCGCCACCGTACACTCGGACACCTTTCCCAAGAAGTCGCTTGGGATAAAGATAAGACCTTCGTGGAGAGGCAGTATGTCTGCTGTATCCCTGAGCGTAGCGAGGGGTCTCAGAACCCGAAGGGGTATGGAGATCCTTCACCCAGCGTAGCTGGGTTCAGGAATACACGCCGAATACCTGCTGTTCTACGACGGCAGGGGATTTATCATTAGACATTCATACCAATGTCACTCAAAAAGATCCTACTGCCCGTCGCCCTTAGTGCCTTACTGCTCGGCGCCGGTTGCAGTTTTACTCAGACGGTCAACGTCAATCAGACGACCACCACCAACACGATCAACAGCCAAACGGCTGAAGTTTGCCAACCCTCGGACCGCTGCGTCCAATATGCTGGTCAGGACGGTAAAAACGCGTTAGAATTACTCCAGTCAGACCACCAGGTCGACGTCAGCGACCAAGGATTTGTCAACGCGATTGATGGCGTCGAACCAGGGGATCGAGAATTTTGGGCCTTATATGTCAACGGTGAACAAGCGCAAGTCGGCGCGAAAGACTACCATACGAAAGACGGTGAAACGATCGAGTGGACGCTCGAAAGTTTCTAGTCGCCGGATAACCCGGAAACGATCGTCCTTGACGCAAGCCGTTAAGCCGCCGGTCGCGGCGGCGCCGCGACCGGCGGCGATCAACGCGCAGTTGATGCACCAATCATCGATTGTTCCAACCGCGGCGCGTGAACCGGTGACGCCGAAGACCTTGCCGCACCGTGCCAAGTTGGCCAACGAACATGATTGGGCGGCCAAGTCACTGATCGGTGTCATGGCGGCGGTGCTGGCGGCAATTATCCTGATTCCGGTTTGGCTAAGTCAGCGGCCGGGGCCGACCAGCCTGCCGGCGGAGGTGCTGGGTGAAAGTCAGACCCGGCCACTGGTCGTCACCGTGAATGTCACCTTGGCCGGAACGACCCAGCGGACGCTGGTTAGTCCGAGCAGCGGTATGCCGGCCGAAGCTTTGGCCCAGGCGGCTAAAAATTTTCACACCGAATTTACCTATCGCACCAACGCGGGCGCGATCGCGGTCACCTCCTTTTTCGATCACCCCAACGGATCTGCCGGTTATTGGCAAACATCAATCAACGGCCACATCCTGACCGATCTCCAAAGCCAACCGTTGCGGCAGGCCGACACCTTACTTCTTGAATGGATACCCACTAACTCCAATGCGTAATCGTTTTCTTCCAATTTTGATGGCGGTTTTTCTGATTTTGGCCGGCGTTGTCTTACGCATTGCTCGGCACTACGGATGGATTGATCTGCCGCCGAACGTGGCCCCGGTGGCCGCCATGGCAATGTTTAGTGCGGTGTATTTACCGCGTCGCCTGGCGGTGATCGTGCCGCTCGGACTGATGGCGCTGAGCGATCTCGTCATCGGCTGGTATGAGCCGGGCGTGATGGCGGCGGTCTACGCGAGTTTTGGATTGAGCTTGATGCTGGGGTGGTGGCTCAAACGAAAAGTGACGGTTGGCCGACTGATTGGGGCCAGCCTGTTTGGCTCCATCGCATTTTTTCTGATTACGAACGGCGCCGTGGCCATCTTCGGCCACGGGTATGGAACCGGATCGGCCGGCTTGCTCCAAGCCTACGTGCAAGGCTTGCCGTTTTTCCGAAACACCGTGCTCGGCGACTTGGCGTATAGCGGACTGTTCTTTGGGCTCTACAATGCTGTCGTGGTATACTCAACCAAGCGAGTACCAGCCGCGACAACATTGACCCATGGCTGATTACCGACGATATCAACCCCGGCGTGCCCGGGCGTCACGAAGCTTCCCGTGGAAACGGATAGTTTTTGGCGCGCTCGTGCTGGGCCTCGGGTATTACGTCATCCAAGTTTTTTTTGGAAACCCCCAGACCCAAATCAGCCAAACCAATCAGTCGACGAATAGCGACGGTGTGCGACTGATAACTGATAACGCCAACGGGACTACCACGAACCAAGCGGTACCGACCAACACCAATACGCCAGCCAACGACAACACCAACCTGGAGACCAATACCAACACCGCCGTTGCACCGCCGGACGGTAGCTTGGTATCGCTTGAGAACTGCGACCGAGCCATCTCTGCGTATGGGCAAGCCAAGGACGTGGCGCTGACCTTTAACTTGGTGGCGGCTAATGACGCCACCGAAAAAGTCGCCGATGCTTTACGCGAGCACGGGCTGACCGCTAGCTTTTTCGTGACCGGGGAATTCGCCCAAACCAATGCACAACTCCTCAAAAATCTGTCCCTCGAAGGTCACGGAATATATAATCGCACGCAGTCCAATGCCCGGCTGACGGAGCTAAGTGCCGACCAGGTCACCAGCCAGTTGGCTGATGCGGATGCCGCTATTCAAGCGGCCACCGGAGTCAGCTCAAAACCATTTGTCCGACCGCCGTTCGGCGACAGTAATGACCGCGTTGTATCGACCGCCAAATCCGCCGGGTACTGTACGATGCTTTGGACGGTGGATGGATTTGACTGGCAATCGGACGCGACCGCCCAGGCATCATTTCAGCGGATCGCGGCCCAACTTCGCCCGGGCGCAATCATACTGTTGAGTGCCGGATATGACGTCACGCCTGAGGTGGTGACCTTGCTGGCGGCGGAACTTGAAAAACAAGGCTATTCCGCGGTATCATTAGTGGACTTACTGACGCAATAATACTATGGGCACGGTCCTGACAAAGAAAATTAGTTTTTGGTTGGTGGTAGCGCTGTTACTCGGATGGGGAGCGTTGGGGTTGCTTTTGATTCAGTCCTCAAAAGAGCTGCTCCAGGCGCAACTGACCTATGATGGCAATGCCACCTCGCTGCCGCGCGGCGTCAGCTTGCAACTCCAAGTTGATAAGAATGTCTACGGAGCGAATGAGACCGTCCTGATCTCCCTGCGGAACGACAGCCGGAAAGACGTCTGGCTGGCGGAACGGGCGAATGGCTGCAATGGCACCTGGTGGGAATTAGAACAACTAACCAATAGCGAGACTTGGACGCCGGTGGCAATCCAACGCCAGGACTGTGTTGACCTGACCTACGGGCTGAATGCCTTTGCGCGGCACAGTGTCAAAACCGACAGCTGGAATGGTTTAATTCAAACCGATGCACTCGGGAGCACTTTTGCACCGGCCCCGACCGGTACCTACCGGATCGCCGTGCCGTTTCTGCATGGCCAAGACCCGTCCGAAAGCGATTGGCTGGCCAGCGACGCGGTGGCGGCCGTTTCATCGGCCTTTACCTATGGGGCGGAAAACCCCGATACCAGCTCCTGAAACAAACTCCAGGCGTGTGTCGTAATAGTAATGCGTACGTATGGCTGAATTACCTTCCCCTCAACCCAAAATCTCGATTCCAACTCTGATTACGCCAATCGTAGCGCTGAGCGTTTTGCTGGGCGCGGCGGCTGGCGGCGTGACCGGGTATGTAGTGGTGCATCAGCAACACCCGACGGGCAATGTTAACAGTGGCCAAGCGACCGCCCTGTCGGTCAAGGAAGATTCGGCCACGGTCGACGTGGTCAAAGAGACACTGCCGGCAGTCGTGACGGTAGTGGCCACCAAAGACTTGTCGAAAGTCCAACAGCCACTTTCACCATTTGATCAATTTTTCGGTATTCAAACGCCCTCCGGTCCGCAGGAAATCGGCCAAGGCGCCGGCTTTATTGTTGATGCCAACGGGTTAATTGTAACCAATAAACACGTGATTAGCGACGACCAGGCGCAATATTCAGTGGTCTTGTCGGACGGCCGATCATTTGATGCCGAGGTTAAAGCCAAAGATCCGTCGAATGATGTCGCGATTTTGAAAATTGACGCAACCGACTTACCGACCCTGACGCTCGGGGATTCTGATCCAGTCTCAATCGGCCAGACGGTCATCGCGATTGGCAATCCGCTGCGATTTACGAGCACCGTTACGAAAGGTATTATCTCCGGCAAGTCACGAACGATTACCGCCAGCGACGGCAGCGGCCAGGCTGAAACGTTGGAAGATGTCTTTCAAACTGACGCGGCGATTAATCCGGGAAATTCCGGCGGTCCGTTGATTGATTTAACCGGTCACGCGATCGCAGTCAATACGGCGGTCAGCCAACAAGGGCAGTTGATTGGCTTCGCCATCCCGATTAACGTCATCAAGAATGATCTCACGTCGTTTTCGCAGCAGGGGAAAATCGTTCGTCCGTTGCTGGGCGTACGGTATGTCCCAATCACCAAAGATTTGGCCAGCCAAGAAAAATTGCCGGTCGACCAGGGCGCCTACATTCAACCCGGGCAAAATAATGAGCCGGCCGTCCTGTCTGATTCGCCGGCATCGCAAGCGGGTATCAAAGAAGGGGACATCATCACCAAGGTCAATGGTGATGCAATTACCGAGGAACATTCCCTGGCCGGCTTGCTGACTAAGTATGCACCCGGCGACACGATTACCTTAACGGTCTTGCGGGACGGAAAAACCAGCGAAATTAAAGTTACGCTGACGCAACGCGATCAGTAACAGGTTGCCAAACAGCTGAATTTATGCTAGAATACGTCCATACCTGACCGTATGGCTCGTTCGCGTAACACAAAAGACAAGCAAATATCGCTCAAACCGCCGACGACATTTCCGTCGACCCATCCACATCACTGGGTGCTTTTATCGTTGGCTTTACTGATGGTGACCAGTTTGGCCGGATTGGCCAACTATTATGGCCAGCGTATTTTACCGGGGACGCGAATTGGGGTCATCCCGGTGGGCGGCCTGACCGTGGCTGATGCTCGTGCTCGGGTGGAAAATATTTTAAGCCAACAAACGGTTACCTTGACGTATGCCACGCAAACCTGGAATCCGACTTGGAAACAATTGGGTGTACTGTATGACGTCAGGCCGGCCGTGACCGAGGCCTATAGCCTTGGACGTTGGGCCCCGCTGACCAGCTGGTGGAAACACTTAGTCTTCCGTGAACCGATTGCTTTGAGTTACGCCTGGTCCAACGATATGCTGACACCGTATTTGGCGAATATCAGCGCCGCCATTGGCGAACCGCCGATGGCGCCGACCGTCAGTTATGCCGATGGGACCTTTACGGTTTCAAAAGAACAGGCCGGTGTCGTGATTGATGACGACGATTTCCAAGACGCGTTACGGACTTGGGCCGAAACTGGATCGCATACGAACTACAGTCTCCATCCAGCCGTCACCTTTCCGCAGGTCAGCCAAGCCGACTACGCCGATGCGGTTCAGCAGGCCGAAGCCCTGGTAGCGACACCCAAGACCGTCACGGCGGCCGATCAAACATTTACGATTGACCAAACAACACTGGCCAGCTGGCTGGACTTTTCGGTCACCGGTCCGCATCAGGTTACGTTGCAAGTCAATAATTCAGCCGTTGGATCATGGTTGCTTTCGATCGCGAAAGAAGTCAACATCGATCCGATTCCGAAAGAAGTCTTGCTGAGTCAAAATCGGGAAGACGATTTATCGAACGGACAAGACGGACGAGCGATTGATATTTCAGCGGCGGTTGCGACGCTTGAACCGGCGGTGCTCGGGGCCAGCACGGCCATCGAGGTACCGGTCAAGACGGTCCCAGCCGAAGTCGATTATGCGAGCGCGCCGCCGGCGCCGATCAGCCAAGGCAAGGTGATTGCCGTCGATATCACCAAGCAGTGGGAGTATGTCTATCAAGATAATATCCTCGTCTATTCGTCGGCCGTCTCAACCGGGATTAATGACTGGACGCCGACCGGAACGTTTCATGTGTATGCCAAGACCAAAAAACAGAAGATGTCGGGCCCGGGGTATTATGTGCCGAACGTACCGAACATCTTGTGGTTCAAAGGGGACTATTCAATTCACGGCGTCTACTGGCACCATGACTTTGGCATCCGCCCGCGTTCCCACGGTTGCGTGGGCATGCCGCTCGATCAGGCGGCCTGGCTGTTTGACTGGGCACCCGTCGGCACACCGATTGTCATCTACAAATCTTCCCATTCCGCCTAGAATATGGTAGAATCTAAACGGTCGAAAATTTATACACATACGAAAATACAATGCCAAATCCAATGATGGCCCCACAACCAGGGAACGGAATGAAGCCTGGTATGGGCATGAAGAAGTCCGGTCGCAACCCGTTTTTCGGGGTGATGCCGATCGCGATCATGTCACTCTCAGTGGTGGTTTTTCTGCTGCTGATTTACATCGCAGTCACTCAGTAAGTAGTAACGCCTAACGATTATGCGACGACAAGGTACCACGGCCCTGACGCCGGTTTTGATTACGTTCATCTCGATTGCCGCTTTTGTGTTGGTGATGTGGTTCGCGTTGGATAAATCCAATACCAACACTAACGCTAATCCGACCAATACGAACGCCGCTGGAAATAGCCTGACCAATTCCGACACCGCGAATGTGAATGATACACCGGTTGCGAATACCAATGCCGATGGGAATGCCAATACGAACACCGATACATCCAATTCGAGCTACTTCGAGATTTCGGAATGGGGCGTCGAGTTCCCTGCGCCGGTCGGAACGACTTATGTGTACGCAATGGATCCAGGCAACTCCATTGCGAAATTTTCGACTTCTAGCCTAGAGTCGCACGACTATTGCACTGCCGATCAAAGCGCAATAGGTACCATCTCGCGTTATTCCTCGCCACCAACCACAGGACCACTCAGTTCCCAAACGCCAATTGCCATTGGTGATTGGTATTATTATTATCAATCGCCACAAGCAACGTGTTCTGATGACGCGACGATTACGAGTCAACAAACCGCGGCCATTTCTATGCTCCGCACAAATTTTTCTAACCTGAAGAGTATTAATGACCCAACCGCTGGATGGCAAACCTTCACTTCGAGCACCTTAAATATTACGATGAAATATCCAGACACCTACTTTGTGCAAAGCAATCAATTTGGTGTCACGGATCCGATGCAGGCGAACGCCCTGTTCTTTCGTAAGACTTCCGATGATTATTCTGGTGTTCCAAGTCTAGATATTTCTACGAGCCTAACATTAGCCAGCGGACAAAATCTCCAGCAGCTTGCCCAGTCAATCTACGACAGCAACCACGCAAAAGATTATTCAACCACATCGCTGACCACAACTTCTTATGATGGCAACACAGCCTATGAATTTGGTTTGCAAACTGGATACACGGATCCTAATGGTGGCCGCTTACTTGACGCGGCTGGAGGTAAGGTAGTGATTTTGCAACAGGCTGGTACGATTTTCACGTTTTTGCAGACTGGCACTGATTCCGTCCTGGCACAAATTTTGCAAAGTCTTAAGTTTCAATCATAAAAATGCATTTGCGCCGCGGCTCAACATCACTCATTCCGGTTCTGGCCACATTTTTCTCCGTGGCCGCCTTTGTGTTGGTGATGTGGTTCGCGTTGCCGAAGCATGACGCGACGGTAAAAGAAAACGCGAATACGACGGTTATTTCGAACACCAATCTCGCAAACACTTCTCCGGCTGAAACGTCGAATGAAAACACCAATCTAGCCGAAGAAATTGCGCCTAGCTATAACTCCCCGACAGGTCCGTTTACCGTCAGTACCGCAAAAATTTTAGCCACGGCGTTTCGCCGGTCAAATGACCAGCTGGTAACCCATCTATTGAAAGTTGATGTGACGACAGGCAATACGTCAACCGAAGCCTCATTACGGACACCAGATATTCAAGCGGCGGCCGGGTTACCGGCTTTGCCAAACAGTCCGAACCTGGTTCGATTCGGCACCGATGGTGACAGCATCGTCTTCGTCGCCAATGTGAGCAACCCGCCGGCGGTTGGAATTTACCGTACCAGTTTTTCAGATTCTACCAAAATTGAAACGCTGGTGCAGTATGATCAGAACAATCTGTACAATGATGACATTCCAACTATCAGCGACTTACGGTTTCATGCCGAGACGAATACCGTCGCGTTTGTTATCGCCGGACAAGCGGATACGGACAACAATGACCTCATGGTCATGAATGCCCTAGATAAACATGTCCGTAAACTTACAAGCTATCCGAATGCACCGGCCCTGGTGGGGTTCCCTGGCAATGGCGCGCAAGTTGAAGTGCTGTGGCAAGATGTCCAAAAGAACAGTGACAGTCCGATCGGAAAATGGCAGATGGACCAGATTCGACTGAGCGATGATCAGGTTGTAAAAACCACCCTGGTCATAGATGAAGGCGCCGTCGGACAGGATGTGTATTTAACCGGAGACAATATTTCTCCGAATAATAATTTGGTTGGTACCAGCGTCTACGCCAAAGATCAGCGGAAAACTTCGTTATGGTTCCGGAACCTGGCTGACGGCCAAGTTACCGCCCTTTTTCCCGATGGCTATTATGGTGGCAATTTCATCTGGGCGCCTGATTCGGGCAAGATTGTCTATCAGACAAATAGTACGGGAATCCTTTTTGACCTCGCTAAAGCCAAGGTTGGTGAAATAAAAAACTTTGGCTCGGGGGTACTGTGGTATCCGGGCCCATACCTCATTTACTCGGATACCAGCGGAGATTTTTACAGTTATTCGATATCTTCGGGTAAGAGCGTGAAACTGGCTGACCTTAACCCGTCATACGGATATGGCAGCGGGGGTTTACTGGGAAAAGACTGGGTGAATCGATAACATGCGCCGAGAACCAATCTGGCTGATGCCAATCCTGGTCGGGATTGGGTTGGTTATCGTCCTCGGCGGTACCTGGGCATTTTTCGGCCGCCAGGCAACGAACCTGACCACGCAGCCGGTGGCCTGTTCGCGTGAAGCAAAAATTTGTCCGGACGGATCAACGGTTGGGCGAGCCGGACCGGATTGTGCCTTTACCCTCTGTCCGGACGAGATCCAGATTACCAACTTTGCGGAATGCGCCGCGGCCGGCTATCAAATTACCGAGTCGTCGCCCCGACAATGTAGCGCGAACCACCAGACATTTGTCGAGCAAACGACTAATCGCTAATCTCTCGAAACAGCCGGTCGCCAAAGACGGCTGCCTGATCACCGGGTGCAGCGGTCAAGTTTGCAGCCGCCAGCCGGTTACCACTGACTGTACCTATACAGCTGCCTACGCCTGTTACCAAACAGCTTTTGCGGTTTGTGCCCAGCAATCCGACGGCCAATGCGGTTGGACGCAAAATGATGGACTGGTGGCCTGCCTGCAAGCTCACGGCGGGTACACCACCAACGGGCAAGTCTTAGGCAGCGAAGATATCGGGATACAGTCCGGGACCGTCAAATATTGAACTTGACCCACAAGTCTGCTAGACTCCGGGCGTGATGCAAGATCTCGTAAAACGTCTGGACCACCTCCGGGAGCGCCTTGAAGCTTCTCGGAGGTTACTTTGACCTCGGTCAGAAGCAGCAACAGGTAGGTGAACTTGAGGAGGCGATGAGTCAGCCGGATTTTTGGTCTGATCGAGCGCAAGCGGAAAAACAGAGTAAGCGCCTAAGCGATCTCAAAGCTGAGGTTGAAGCTTGGGGAACCATCGAGAAAGATTTAACCGCCTGGTCGGAGTTAGCCGCAATCGCGGAAGATTCGCAGCGTTCGGAAGTCGAGCGGCATGTGCAGGAACTTGAGGAGCGGTGGTCGCAGCTTGAGCTGTCCGTTTTATTGCATCAGCCGTATGATGACCGCAACGCCATCTTGGCGGTTCACGCGGGAGCGGGCGGAACGGATGCGCAGGACTGGACGGCGATGTTGCTCCGGATGTTTTTACGATTCTGCGAACAGCGGGGCTGGCGGACTCGGGTGGTGGACGAATCGCGCGGTGGTGAGGCTGGCTTGAAAAGCGCGACGGTTGAAGTGCGGGGACGCAATGCCTACGGATATCTCAAAAGCGAAGCGGGTGTCCACCGGTTGGTTCGAATTTCACCTTTCGACGCCGAGGGCATGCGCCACACTTCATTTGCTCTGGTGGAAGTCGTGCCGGAACTGGAAGAGGTTGATGAGGAGGTGACGATTGATCCGAAAGATCTGCGGATTGATACGTTCCTGGCCTCGGGACACGGCGGGCAGGGCGTCCAGACGACCTACTCGGCTGTCCGAGTGGTTCACCTGCCAACCAAAATTACGGTCTCGGTTCAGAATGAACGCAGCCAGCAACAAAACAAAGAAACCGCCCTGAAAATCTTGAAGGCCAAACTGCATCAGATTGAAATCGAAAAACAGGAAGCTGAAAAATCACAGCTCCGCGGCGAGTATCATGAAGCGGCCTGGGGGAATCAAATTCGTTCTTACGTGATGCAACCGTACCGGCTGGTCAAAGACCATCGCACCAAGCACGAAACAGCCCAGGTGGAAAAAGTATTGGATGGTGACCTGTTAGGATTTGTTGAAAGTTATTTGCGCTGGAACGCTGAAGGCCGACCGAAGCGGACGAGTAACGACCAAGACGACTAGGAATTGACAATCCCAGAATATTTCGCTATTCTGGTGCCACAAACTTGGTGGCGGAGCAACTTATGCCTCGGTCGTTTTTATTTGCAGCCCTGATTGGTTTTTGCGGCGGGATTGTCCTGGCCGAATTTTGGCGTGCCTCGACGTTGATGATACTGGCTGCGCTCATGATCGCAATCGGGCTGTCATGGAGTCGACGCTGGCGGTTCGGCAGCATCTTGATTGTCGCCTGTCTGATTGGCCTGCTGCGATGGCAAGGCTGGATCGTCCCAACCACAAACGACCTGACGCAGTTCACCAATCAAACCATTCTCGTCCAAGGCGATGTGCTCGACAGCCCGACTCCGCGGGAGTCGCAACAGGAGTTTGTGCTGACACAGATTTGGGTTGACGGTCAACGCCAAACCGGCAGCTTGTCGGTGCGGTTACCGCAGTATCCGGCGGTGTTAATCGGCGACCGGTTGACGCTTGGATGTACGGTTACACCGTTTAGTGCCGTCAGCGCCTTACGGCAACGGATGCACGGATTGCGGGGGTATTGCCGCAATCCAGAAATTCGGGGTCGCGCCACCGCTCCGAACAGCCTCCGTTTGATGCTCGGCCGGATCAAGCAATTCGCCATAGACCGTATCGCCCGGACCTTTCCTGAACCGCAATCTTCGTTACTGACCGGAATTCTGCTCGGCCGTCAGGTGCCGATGCCGCCGGATATCGATCAAGCGTTTCGTGCCACCGGCACCACGCACATTATCGCGCTGTCCGGTTTCAACGTTACCATGATAATCACCGCAATTTCCGCGGCCTGTATTAAGATCATCGGCCGGCGCTGGGCCTGGTTGCCGGCCCTGCTATTCGTAATCGGCTTCGTGATCATGACCGGCGCTTCGGCTTCGGTGACGCGGGCGGGGGTGATGTCGAGTTTTGTGGTTGTCGCTCTACGGATTGGCCGGCCAGTCTCGATGGTGCGGCTACTGAGTTATACCTTACTGGCCATGGTTTGGCATAATCCGCTGGTGCTGGCGCATGATTTGGGATTTCAATTGTCCTTTTTGGCGACCCTGGGCTTGGTGTACGCCGCGCCAGCCTGGCAAACCTGGTTGGCGCGGCTGCCGGCCGCGCTTGGCATCCGCGAGAATTTCAGCACCACCCTGGGCGCGATTACGCTCACCGACCCGCTGCTGCTCTGGAATTTTGCACGGGTATCGATGGTTGCGCCGCTGGTCAACGTAATAATTTTACCGCTGATTCCGTTGGCCATGGCAGCCGGATTTATTGCCCTGGCATTGCCGGTCCTCTGGCCGTTCGCGGACGCCGTTTTGCGATTGGTGCTGGCCTGTATTACCTGGGGCGCGGCCTTGCCAGTGGCTACCCGCCAAGTCAGCGGCGCCGTGGCGGCTATGGTTGGATTGGGCGTGACTTTGATCGCGACCTTGAGTATCCGAAAAACACATGTCTTGGCGTCGCGCTAGCCTGATAGGGGCAATCCTCCTGGGGTTGTGTGTCGGCGGCTGGTTTGTGTTGGCCAACCATCCGCCAGCCGGTGCACCTGCGTGCAAATTTATCGTCCTTGATGTCGGCCAGGGAGACGCCCTGCTACTGCAAACGCCCGACGGAAATGACATGTTGGTTGATGGGGGACCGAGCGCACAAGTGGTTGAGTTGCTTCCAAAATATTTAGGTCCGGGTAATAATGATTTGGAATTGGTAGTCTTAACCCATCCGGATAGCGATCATTTACGCGGCCTGGTATCGGTGATAGAACGCTTCAAAATTACCACCCTGCTGGCGAGTGATGTTTCAAATCCGACCGCCCTATATCATGCCTGGCAACAAGGATTGCATACGCAAGGACTCCAACCGCAACTTGTCCATCAGGGCCAGCAATTTCAATTGGGAAAATATCTGCATCTGACGGTACTATGGCCGCCACCCGGATCAGGTTGGAAAGTGAGTGGGGCGGGCACACCGACCAATGACGGATCAGTCAGTCTGCATGTGACTTGTGCCGGCAGCACAATTACCATGACCGGCGATGCTTCGAGCGCGGTGGAAGACCGGATAATCGCCAGCGGCCTCGACATCCATTCCAGTTTGCTCAAAGTCGGCCATCACGGTTCACGGACTTCCTCGAGTCACGCCTACCTGCAAGCGGTCCATCCCGATTTGGCGGTGATTTCGGTGGGGGCGGAAAATCGTTACGGTCATCCGCACCCGACTACCCTTCGTCGTTTTGCGTATTTCCACATTCGGGTGCTTCGGACGGACCAACGTGGTACGATTGTACTTGTTACTGATGGGCACGGGGGTTGGCGCATCCAACCTTGACAAAATGAGCAAACTATGGTAGTTTGCTCGGTCAATGCTACGCACGTTCTTGTTGAATTCATAGCTATTTGACAACACATAACTCAAGCAACTCTCGCGAAGAGAGGAGGAGAGGTCAATGGCAACAGCGCTGGTGTTTCTTTTCGTGCTGGCCATTCTGTTTGGTGGGTATTTGGCCCTGAACTGGACCTTGTACGCACTGGCAGATCGAGCTCAGCTAAACGCTCGTGGGCGAACGAACTTTGCCTACGTCGTGGTCAAGGGATCGACCGTTCAACGAGTGGTCGTTATCCCGGTCAACGTGCAGCAACGCCAGTTCTATGAGGACATGGCGAAGGACAATTCCAGCTACAAGATTCCCAGAGGAAAACCAGGACTGGTATGGGTTGGGTATCCGCCCAATATGTTCCAGCTCGCAAGCTGGGCACCCACGACCTACCATCAATACACTCGCGGTGGTATTCGTCACGCCGTTCCGCTGAGCATTCTAAGGATCGACTTCCCGTTTCAGCCGACTGATGAAGAGCTCAAGGCACTGAACGCGAAAGCAGAAAAGGCGCGCGCCTCTTTTGAGGCGCGTGAGCGAAATCCAGGCCAGGCGCAGTCAATCGAACTGTCTTACCTGACCCCGGATGAAGCAGACAAGTTGCTGTACATTCCGAACGTTCGATCACAAGATCAGATCGAAATGAAAATCTGGGCCAAGGTCTACGTTATGATTCTTGACCCATACATTACCACTCAGGTCGCTGCCAACTTCGAAAACGACCTTCACGGTGTCATCGTTCCGCGAATCAGAAGCATTGCGGCCAGTAATGAGTTTATGGTCATTAATGCCACGGAGCAGAATGGCAACGGACAGTCGAATTCGAATAAGGATGAATCGGCCGGTACGAATAAGGATGAATCGGCCGGTGTGGCTGAGTCCATCAAGAAGGAAATCGTTCGCTTCTCACGTGATGCAATGATTCAAACCATTGCTCGCCAGGTTCGTGAAGACGTCGGAGTGATGGAGAAGCAGCCACTCATCACTACCTACAAACAATACAAGGCCGAGTGCAAAAAGGCTGACACCAAGGGATCGAATGTTCTGAGGCGTGCACTGCGGGACTGGGGCATCTACATCATCGACATCGTGATCGAGGATGTGGAAGAAGCCAGCGGCGAGCTGAGTCAGGCGGCTGAAAAGTTTGCTAAGACTAAGCTCGAGCAGGCCGGTCGTCTCGTGACAGCCGAAACTACCCGCCGAGAGAAAATTCTCCTGGCTCAGGGTGATCAGGCAGCCACCGAGCATCGCATTCGTGGATTTGTACTCGGCAAGGATCCGAATCGCGAACTCACTCCTGATGGTCGAGCAGCATTCCTCGACTGGTTCTACAAGGACGCGTTGCGTGAAGGTATTAGTAAGGACGGCCGGACAATCCTGTATCAATGGCCGAATATGCCGGGGAACATGCAATCCATGGCCCCGGTCTACAACGATCTCAAGACCATGATTCAGGCGGCCATCGCAGCCGACCCGAGTCTGGCTGATCCCGAGAAGCTCATCAAGCATATCGAGTCGCTGCTTGGCGGCTCGAAACCGCCGGCAGCCTCCAGCTGATAGGAGGTTCCCTATGCGGTTGACCTTGAAAGGGTGGCGAGCCGTGCTCGCCACCCTCCTCATCCCAATCCTTGGAGTCGTGATTCTTACGCTCCTCGGTATATGGGTGTGGTCGATTCCAAACCTGTGGGTTCGATTAGTTGTGGCAATATCATTGATCGGCTCACTCGTCATTGGTGTTCAGCGGTGGAAACACAGTTCTAGTTTTCACGACATCTCGGACTGGTACCTGAATCAAGCTCGCGAAGCAGCCCCGCACCTGAAGCGGGGGTGGGAGCAGCGTCCGAACTGGCTTATCCCAGGCGCAGTCATGTTACTTCTGGCTGCGATGATTACGCATGCGGTCAGAAAAAAGATATCCTTGCCGCATTTCGGCGACGTGGATTTCAAACCGATTGGCTGGGTTCTGTTGGCGATCGGTTCGCTGTGGCTGATTATCTGGGGGATACGAAAGCTGGTCAGGAGAAAGCCTACCCCGAAAAGCGATGATACAGGGTCGAAGACTGGAAATCTAGTCAAGACCAAATCCTGGTCGGGTCCTCCTTGGCAAGTTCAAATCCTGTTGATCATCCCCTTGGCCACCATGGTCGGTTGGACCATCGTCAGTTGGACTTTCGGCAGCCGAGATTGGTGGATGATTCCGACCTGCATATTTCTCTTCGTCCTGCTGCTGTTTGCGTACTGGGTCAGGTGGGATGCAGTTGGTGTCCAAACCCGAACCACGAGCGGAGGCGGGAACGCGATAACGCCTTGGTTCGTACGCGTAATCGTACTGGTCGTCGTGCTCGGCATGGTGGTTGGTTCCAAGTTGATTTATGACTGGGCCATTCACGACAAGGAGATGACGACACGTATCAACCCGGTGGCCGCGGTCACCGCCGTCAAGTTGGGAATTATTCAAGACCGGTATGTGCAAGATCCACAAGATGGTCTTGGTCAAGGGAGGCCGGACGATATCCAAATCCTCACGGACAGTACGCTCGTTTGGACGATTCGTCCTAGCGCAACGTGGTTAAGTGGCGGGATTGAACTGAATCCGGATGAGGTGGTTATCAAGGACACCCCTGACAGCGTTTTCACCGCCACAATTCCTGGTCTCGGTCGTCGTGTCTTCACCTTGAGCGGGTTATCTGATGGGCAACGTATCATGCCTTCTGATATTCCGGACAAGAACATCAAGGACACCTGTCCGCGGACTTCCCAACCATTAGGAGCTTTGCTCTATCGATGGGATGACACCATGGGCCACTTCATGGGTTCGGGCCGCCAAGCCTATGCTCCAGCCGCTCGGAAACACCGAGTATTGCGAGTGACCATCAATCTCCCGACCAACGCGGTAATCGGGAATGGCGATGACGATCGTGTTGTCATCACCCTCAAGAAAATGAAACGTCCGTAACAGTCGTTTTGCTCATTTCTCAAACCGACGGGTTCTCACACAAGTGGGACCCGTCTTTTTTTATCCAGCCACAGACTGGACAAGCCGGGCCCGGAATGGTATTCTGCTGCAGTCTTGTGGACCCGTGGTGTAGCCCGGTTAACACGTCTCCCTGTCACGGAGAAGATCGAGGGTTCGAATCCCTTCGGGTCCGCCACTCGACTCGTCCATATGAAATTCCCTGTTTTGTCCCGATCCGCTTGGCTAGCTCTCGCGGTGGTTTTGGTTATTCCATTGGTTCTGCTCTGGCCGATGCTGCGGGGCGAGGTGCCGGTCCCGGCTAATACGCTGGACGGGATTTTTCATGGGTCAACGACTCAGCTAGCTCATCCCGATGCTTTTCGTGATGCAATATCCCAGGCCTATCCCTATCATCAATTCGGAGCCGCGGCCGTGCAATCTGGCCGATTGCCGATTTGGAATAATTTGATTTTTGCGGGGACGCCGTTTTTTGCCAATGGCCAAGCTGGCCTGCTCTCGCCGCTGCAGGCGGCTTGGTGGTGGTTGCCGGGCTGGTTGAGTTTTAACTTGAGTCTGTTGATCCAGTTTGTGGTGGCCGGGGTTGGCATGCTCTGCCTCGGGCGACAACTTGGTTGGCGCTGGCCGACGGCCGCCGCCGCCGCCAGTATTTTTATGCTGAGCGCGCCGTTTGTGTTGCGCGCCAATTTGGTGACGTACGCTGCGACGGCCGCCTGGTTACCCTGGATGGGCTGGGCGGCAGCTCGATTACATGAACGCTTGAAAGTGGGTCGCGCGGCTACGTACGCGCTGACGATCGCCGCCACGTTCCTGAGCGGCCACATGCAAATTGCGACCTTGGTGTTTGGAATCCATGTGGTTTGGGTAGCCGCGCTTTGGCGCCAAGCAGCCAGCCGGCGCCGGTTTGCGTTTTTTGCGGCCGCGATTAGCTTGGGGCTCGGTATCGCGTCGATACAAATTCTGCCAACCATGGAGACCACCCAGTATGCGTATCGTACGGCGGTTCGCCCGACGGCGGAAGCTTTTCACTTGACCAACCTCTTCCATCCAGCGACCGCCAATCTTCGCGCGGCAGCCACGCTGATAGATCCCAACTTGCTGGGGAATGTTAGGCAGTATCGTGGTCCAGAAAACTATATTGAATCAAATCTCTATCTTGGGCTGTTCGCCTTGGGACTCGTGCTACTCGCCCTGGCCGCTAGCCGGAACCGTATTTGGTGGTTTGGTTTTGGTTCATTGGCGGCGATCGGAATGGTCTGGATATTTCCTGGCCTTTGGAATTTACCGAGTTTTTTGGTACCGGCCCTGGCCCTGACTCCGATTTGGCGATTAATCATTCCTTTCGCGTTTGTGGCCGCCTTGATGGCGGGAGTCGGGATGCATCACTGGTTTGATCGACGGCCGATCTGTCTATCCTGGACCGGGTTGGGTGTGTTAACCATAGTAATGCTCTGGCAGTGGCACGGGATTCTGCCGTTTACGCCGCATCAACAATTGTTCGAACCGAATCCGGTGATTAGTCAACTCCGGCAGACGCTGCAGCCCGGGGAACGCGTTTGGGTGGTTGATGGGGCACTTGACCAATTTATGGTGGCCGGAATCCCGGTCGTGACTGGTTATGATTCGCTCTATCCAAAATCATACCTTGCCCTCTGGCAAGCCAACAGTGACGTTCAAAAACGCAACCAGCTGCATGTGCATCAACCCGATCAAGCCCTACTGGCCGCCACCGGGGCGAATGTACTGCTGACCCGGCAACCGGTACCGGCCGGTTGGACGCCGGTATTTTCCGATGCGCCCTGGACAATCGCGCGTCGCGATAATGCGGCCGCGCCGTTTCATGTGGTGAATCAGCTGGTGGTCAGTCAAGACCCGGCCAAGCTCAAGCAGCTGGATATCAACCGCCAGGCTTTGATTGATCAAGCGGTTTCGATCGAGCCCACCGCGGTTATGGCGCAAGTCCAGCTTCAAGCAATCACAGCCGAACAAACCCAAGTCGTCGTCACGACAGATCATGACACCGTCTTAGTCACCAATCTGCAACAGTACCCCGGCTGGACGGTTAGTCTGGATGGGAAACCAGCAGCCACGCGAATCGTGAATGCAACCTTCTTAGGCGCCACCGTTCCGACCGGCACCCATCTGGTCCAGTTCGTATATCATCCGCGGAGTTTCCAAATCGGCGGTTGGATCAGTCTGGTCGCCATCCTGATACTTGGGAGTTGGTGGGGGACGAGTTTACCAAAAAACAAACCCACCCGGGCTTGACTAAGGCGTCGCGGGATTAACCGAGTTTTGCCAGGATAGCTTCGAAGATTTTCGGCTGTTCGCCGGCAATTTGCGCCAGCACCTTTCGATCAATTTCGATGTTGGCTTTGCGCAACTTGTTGATCAATGTACTGTAGCTCAATTCATGCTGCTTGGCGGCCGCTCCAATTTGGATTTGCCACATGGCGCGGTACTGACGCTTTTTTAAGCGTCGGTGCTTGTAGGAATGCTGTCCGGCCCGAATCGTCGCCTGGGTAGCCAATCGAATCGAAGACTTTCGGCGCCAGCGGTAGCCCTTGGTTTTACTCAGAAGATTTTTGCGTCGCTTGACGTGCGCGACACCGCGTTTAACTCGCATACGAAGAAATTATCGGTAGGGGGTGAGTTTCTTGATGGCCGGAATATCAACCGCACTGACGCGGATATCGCGGCGCTTGCCCATGGTGGTTTTGCCCGATTCGCGCGAGTTGAAATGGTCTTGACCAGCTTTACGCTTCATCAAGCCTTTCTTGCCCGTGGTTCGGAACCGCTTGGCGGTGGCTTTGTGAGTCTTCAATTTCGGCATAGATAACTCGGCGAGTGTACCCGAAAGCCCAGCCAGTGTCAAGCACCGCCGTTTCGGCCGCTTGGTCTACTTCTTCTTGCCGATAATGGCGGTCACTCGATTGCCCATCACGCCCAAGGGCTGTTCAACCACGATCATATCACCCATTTCTTCCAGGAACTGGGTGACCTGTTTGCGGGCGAAGTCCTTATGGGCGTTTTCACGGCCGCGGAGACGCATTTCAAGCTGAACCTTGTGTCCTTCATCCAGGAAGCGAGTGGCCAAGGCCTGTTGCCGTTCTTTGTCGGCCTTACCCATGCCAAAACCCAGTCGGACGCCTTTGAGTTCAACTTTTTTCTGCTGTGATTTGGCTTTGCGCTGTTGGCGCTCCTGCTGGTAGACGAAGGCGCCGAAATCCAGAATTTTACAAACCGGCGGGCGCGCCATCGGCGCCACTTCAACCAAATCCAAACCGCGCTCTTGCGCCAATGCCTGGGCCCGAGCGGTTTCCATCTCGCCGAGATGTTCCCCCTGGTCGTCAATCACGACGACACGTGGGACCCGGATATACTGGTTCGTCCGGTACCGGCGCTGCGGCGTACTAATTGTCGTAGAGGTTACTCATCAATACTGGCGGGAAGTATAGAGGATTATTCCGTGATTGTCTAGAGTACCTTGAAGGTTCTCGCCATCCGTTCAAAGTCAGCAATATTCAGATCGAGAGACGCATCATCGTGCGCAGATTGTGTCCAAGTTTGGTACCAGAGGTAGTAAACCTTCTGGTAGTCTTTGGTAACCAAGATCACTTTGTTGCGAATGTAGAAATTTTGATAGGCACTGGTCTGGACCGTCATGATTGAAGCAGTATGGCCCTGAATGGTAAACCGTTTAACATCGGAGACCTTGAAAGGGAATTTCGGGTCGCCGTGATTAAAGATTTCGACTCCATCAGAGTTTTTCTGATGAAACCAGTCATCCAAATAACTATTTACGAATCCATCCCAGTCATGCGCTGCCAGTTTTTCGGTCGTGCGGGTGCTAAACCATGGACCCGGACTATACCGCCAACTCGGTTCCGGACCAGCCATCTCTCCAATGTAAATTACGTTACCACCACCGTAGGGGAGACTTCGTGAAAATAGTGAATATTCAAACGGCTGAGATTGCGAACCCCAAGGAGTGAAGCTCCAGCTGCCAGTATCACCGTTCCCAATTAGCCCATAGAAGACAAACGCGTACCCGCCCTCGCTGACATGAAATTGATTTGGGCGGAAAAGTCGGTCGGGTTCAACTTGATTGATACTTTCGTTGTCCGCGCCCAGTCCGAGATTGCGCATCAGGCTAAAGGCGTCAGCCGGTCGTCCCATATAATAGCGTTTCAAATCCCCAGGATAGACATACCAGGCCTCTCCGTTTTTTTCGACTTGCAAAACAATCCGACCCGATAACCGCTGACGCAAGGCCAGGTCACCTTGGTCATTGGAACCAGAAGTTGGAATCTTTGCTAAATCAGCATTGGTGATCCCGAGCCCAAGTTCCCGCATAATTGAAAAAGCATCAGATGGGTTTCCCAGGTAATAACGAAGTTTGTTGGTGGGAAAAATATACCAGGCCTCTCCATTCCGTTCGACCTGTAAGAGAATTTTTCCTGAATTGGAATCGGCCACCGAACTGGCTGAGGCGAATGATGGCACGAAGAAAAATAAAACGCCCGCAATGAGGGCTAGGGTAAATCGCATGGGCGTATGGCTTAATTGATTGAATTCAATCTCCAAGCCCAGTCTAAAGGATGTCCGGAATTCTGTCCAGTTACAACAACAGCCGTCGTAGTGACAGCTGTTCTTGGTGGAGATGGCGGGTCTCACACCCGCGTGACGATGGACTACTCTTCAACCCGATCCGTGCGCATTCCGCTCAAGCATGTCTCCATCAGGGACAGAGCGGACGAGTACCCTGCTGGAGGTGTTCAGAGAATTCGCAGTGATGCATCTGAACGTTTCACCACTGGTCCGACGAAGGTGACACCCGTGATCGGCCTAGTCGGAGTCGACCGGACGGATGGCATTACGCGATTAGGCGAATGCAGGCGCTAAGGACGGGACGCTGAAAGCATTCCGAAGCTTAGCGAGAAGGTTTTTGGCACTTCTCAATTTCTCCACATTAACGACGGTGGAAACGTGTCGGCACGAGGCGGAAAAGCTGTCAACGATCGTTCGACGTTTGAACATCCCCCGCCCACCATGATTTCGGAAAATCCGCGCCATGATGAGCGGCGGGGTTCAAACGATTGTGCCTGCAGTATAGGTGAAAAACGCGGTTTTGTCAAGACAGCGGGAAAACTCGTTGTCGAACTGAGAGGTGCCTTTGGCTAAACTTTCTGTCGCATCGCTCGGCCAATTTTCCGTTCGGTTTCGCGTTGCTTGATGGTCGCCCGTTTGTCTTTCTTGCCTTTGCCTCGGCCAAGGCCGAGTTCAACTTTGATTAGGCCGCGTTTGGTATACAGGGTGAGGGGGACCAGTGTCAGCCCGGCGCTTTTGAGGGTCCCAATCATGCGGTCGATATCGCTCCGTTTAACCAACAACTTTCGTGAACGATCTGGATCGGATTGATTATTGCCGGCCGGTTTGTAGTGGCCGATGTGGGCATTGATGAGCCACAGCTCCGAACCCTTGATGGTGGCGTAGCTGCCTTTCAACGAAACGTTACCGGCTTTAACGGATTTAACCTCCGGTCCGGTTAAACGAATACCCGACTCGAGAGTTTCCAGGATCGAGAATTTGTGGTGGGCATCGCGATTGGTGGCCAAGGTCGGCATATGAAAAGTGTACCATGCCGGCAAAGCTGATGTATAATGAAACGGTATGATTCTGCCGATTGCGCAACTCCGGAAACTCCTGGAAAAAGCGATTGCCAAGGCTTACCCGGATGTAACCGAGCTGGAGATTCCGATTGACCGACCGCATGCCGCCGGGCATGGCGATTATGCCTCTTCGGTCGCCATGAAATTGGCTACCCAGGTTGGACAACCGCCGCGAGAAGTGGCGCAACATCTGGTGGCGCAAATCGGCCGGTCGCCAATGTTAACCAAGGCCGAAGTGGCTGGCGCTGGATTCATTAATTTTTTCGTGGCCGAGAAGTGGTTGCTGGGCTACCTGGCAAAAATATTGGCGGATAAAAACTTCGGCGCCAATGCCAGCGGGCAAGCCAAACGGATGGTGGTCGAATTTATCTCCGCCAATCCGACCGGGCCGATGACGCTCGGGAATGGGCGCGGGGCGTTTGCCGGCGACACCATGGCCAATGTCTTGGCCCTGGCCGGCTGGCGCGTGACTCGCGAGTACTATCTGAATGACGTCGGCAACCAGGTCAACATCTTAGCCGAGTCAGTCATCCGACGGTATTTTCAACTCCAGGGAATTCCAACCGATTACCCGGAGCATTTATATCAGGGCGAATATATTACCGACTTAGCTAAGACCCTCAAGCTCGACAAGATGAAATTGCAGGACATGCAGACATTGCAGGCCCGCATCAAAGTTCGGTTGCTCAACCTGATGATTCGCGACATTCAACGGGTGGTTGAGAAAAAGTTGAAAGTCAAATTCAACACCTGGGTGCGGGAGAGCGGTTTGTACGATCGCAATTTAGATCAAAAAGTACTCGAGCACCTGCGACGTCACGGTCTGCTGTCGGAAAAAGATGGCGCCACCTGGTTCCGAACCAGCGCCTTCGGTGACGACAAGGATCGGGTGTTGATCAAACGCGATGGCGAAAAAACCTATTTACTCTCTGATGTGGCCTTACGGTTCAACCGGTTTGCTCAACGCGGCCTCGATCGGGAATTAATTTTTCTGGGCGCGGATCACCATGGCTATGTCAAACGCTTAGAAGCGATTATGGCCGCCCTCGGTTACGCCGGACAAATCGACGTCCAACTGGTGCAATTGGTCAGGTTATTGCGTGACGGGAAAGAAGTCAAAATGTCGAAACGAGCGGGAACCTACGTGACGTTGGAAGAAGTGGTGGATGAGGTTGGCCTGGATGCCGCTCGATTCTTTTTCCTGATGCATGCGCCAAATACCCACATGGATTTCGACATTACCCTGGCCAAAGAGCAATCCGATAAAAATCCGGTTTACTATGTCCAGTATGCCAGCGCCCGAATGTTTAGTATCCTGGCTAAAACCAAGAAACTTCCCATCCGGCGCTTGCGAGAACCGGCGCATGAGGCTGAATTGGCGCTGATCAAACGCTTTTTGCAATTGCCCGAACTGGTGACTGAACTGGCCGCCTCCCGGGAAGTCCAGCAATTAGCCTTTTATGCTCAGGATTTGGCTCGAGATTTTCACGATTTCTATACACAGTGCCGGGTGATTGAAGACAACCACGTGTGGGACCGTCGTTTGCAACTGGTCCAAGCCGCCCGCCTGGTTCTTGGGAAAACGCTGGGCCTGATGGGCATTACCGCCCCGGAACGAATGTAGTTGTTCGGAACCGACGACGTGCTATAGTACCAATATGCGAATTGGTATCGATTGTCGCACGATCCTGAACCCCGAATCCGGGGAACGGGCGGGTGTGGGTCACTACACCTATCATTTGGTCAAGGCGCTGTTGGCAATCGATCCGGACAATCAATACGTCTTGTTTTTTGACGCGCGCATGAAAGCCGAGGGGACCCAGGAATTCGAGCAGTCAAACGTGACGATTCGTTTTTTCCCGTTTTCCCGATACCGAAAATTTTTACCGTTTGCATATTCGCATATGCTAACCGCGGCCGCTTTGGCTCGCGAGCGATTGGATGTATTTCATGCGCCGGCCAATGTTATTCCCCTCAGTTATCGCGGCACCAGTGTACTGACCATTCACGACTTAGCGATTTACCGCCATCCGGAATGGTTCCAGACACAGGTCATGTCGACACACTTGTTAGTTCCGCGTTCGATCCGCAAGGCCAAACAGGTAATTGCCGTCTCGCAAGCCACCAAGCGAGACCTGCGCGAACTCTTTCATCTGGCCGAGCAAAAGGTTAGCGTGGTTCCCGAAGCGGTGGATGTGCAGCTGTTGCCGCTGGAAGACAGTCAAGACGACGTTAGAACGCTGTACAGATTGCCGGAGCGCTTCTTGCTCTTTATCGGGACTATTGAACCGCGAAAAAACATTTCACGCTTAATTGAAGCTTGGCAACATTTGCGGTTGCTTGATCCGGAGACGACCAATGGCACGAAACTTGTCTTAGCCGGAGGCCTCGGCTACCACGGCCGCGATATTTTAACTCCGGTCCGGGCGATGGATCTCGACATCCAATATTTGGATTACGTTAGTCATAATCACAAAATACAATTGCTGCAAGAAGCGACCGCCTTCGTTTTTCCGTCACTCTACGAGGGTTTTGGATTACCGGTTTTGGAAGCCATGGCCCTCGGTACCCCGGTGATCACCACTAAAACCAGCGCCATACCCGAAGTCACCGGTCAGGCGGCGATCTTAGTTGATCCGGATGATATGGATGGATTGGCGGCGGCCATGGGACACATTTTACGTGACCCTCGCCGGGCGGCGGAGATGGCCGCGCTGGGCCGCGACCAAGCCCGGAATTTCTCATGGGCACAAACCGCCGAACAAACGCTGGATGTCTACCGCCGGGCGGCGGCCTAGTTGACCCCGATTGCATATTCAGGTAGGCTCGGTGCAATCGCTTTGTCGTGCTCTCGCCGAGGAGGAAATCGTGCAGTCGTTCATTCGTTGCATCCGCGTCTACGCGCGTCGTCGAACCAGACAAGCTCGGCCATTCTTACTGGTCTTGCGGTTATTGGGCATTCCGATGGCCGCGCTGGCCCTGCAATTCCTGGTGGGTGAAAAAACGCTGACGTTCGTGGTCGATTACCTGTTCGATGTTCTGACTTGGGCTCTGATGATTTCGGCCCTGCCGATCATGGTTATCGCCTGGGTCGCCGGCAGCAGTCCCGGTCAAGCCTGGATCAGCCAGCAACAAAAACTCTCGCGGCTAACCGAAGGCCAAGAAACCGAAGCGTCGAAAATGCCGTCCTAACCCCCAAGCGCCATGCGTGAGGGGGTCTTTTTTGACGGAATTGTATTACAAGCGCATAGTTACCGTGAAGGGGAGTTAATACCCTAATCATAAATGTAAAAAATCATGACAAAAATTATAGAAAACCCAACACCAAATCAATCCTCAGGTTTAGCACGATCACGTTCATACAGAGCAGCTTGGTTTGTGGTGGGAGTAATGATGCTTTTCTCTATACCCATCGTCGGAATGCAGCTATCGCTCATGGGGCCGGGCAATGGTGCACTTACGTTACTTTTGGATATCATTTTCCTTCCAGCCTTGTGGTTATCGAGTGCTGTCATAGCCGCGCTGTTCATACGGGTTTTCCCAATTACAAAACATACAGTTGGAATCGTCTTGGCTACCATTCTTTCCGGACTTGTTATTTTATTTTTTGGCTGGTCATCGCTTTCAATTTTAAAAACAAGCCATCCCGATACCAGGACATGGAGAACATGCGATTTTAAGACTTTATTGTTCCCCTTCGCGGTTCATGACTACTGCAGTGATTTGCCTCCACTTGAGTCAACTCAAGCAGCCAATGTTTCGGACTGCGCACTCATTAAAGAAAAGGGGTATTGGAATGGATGCATACACAAGTTTATGAAGACAGAATCTGATTTTCAAACGTGTCTCGTGCAAGCTGAAGAGCGTGCCCAATCAACACTCAATGATCGATCACGAGCAATATGTGGACTAGCCTATGCCTTAGTAACGAAGAATAGTTCCGTTTGCAATGCACTGACTGAAGCAGGTGATAAAACATATTGTCTTTCGCAGTACCAATTCAGTGTGCCGGATTAACACAGAACGGCCTGAAGACAACTTATTTTGACGGGGAGGAAAATTGCTGGTATAGTTTACCGTGCGATCTGATAAATCGCCTTCACGCTTATGGCCGCCCCCAATTTCCCCGAACTCGAAAAGAAGATCCTGCAGGACTGGCAGGCGAATTCAATTTTCCAAAAAACCCTCGAGCAGACGAGGAACGGGGAACGCTTTGTGTTTTTTGAAGGCCCGCCGACGGCCAACGGCAAGCCGCACATGGGCCACGTTGAAACACGGGCGTTTAAAGACGTCGTGCTGCGCTACAAGACCATGCGCGGGTTTTTTGTTGAACGGAAAGCCGGCTGGGACACGCAAGGTTTGCCGGTCGAACTGGAAGTTGAAAAATCCCTTGGCATCTCCGGCAAGAAAGACATTGAAGCGTACGGGGTAGAAAAATTCAACGCCGAAGCCAAACAGTCGGTTTGGAAATATAAAGACCTATGGGAGAAAATGACCGACCGGGTTGGGTTCTGGCTCGATACCTCGGATCCGTACATCACGTATAGTAATGACTACATTGAAACCCTGTGGTGGATTTTTAAACAGATTTGGGATCAAAAACTGCTGATCCAGGATTACAAAGTCGTGCCGTACTGTCCGCGCTGCGGGACCGCACTATCGAGTCATGAAGTTGCGCAGGGCTACGAGTCGGTGACCGAACCGGCGGTGTATGTAAAATTTGAACTGGTGGATGAACCGGGAACCTTTGTCCTGGCTTGGACCACCACTCCCTGGACCTTGCCGGGGAACGTGGCGCTGGCGGTGGATGAAAAAATTGAATATAGCCAAGTGACGGTCGGCCAGGAAAAACTGCTGCTAGCCAGCGCGCTGGTCGAGCGAGCAGTTGGTGCGAATGCGACGATAGAAAAATCATTCCCCGGCAAAGAATTACTCGGCAAGAAATACAAACCACTCTTTGATTTTTTGGACCTTGGAAAAGAATCAGGAAAGAACGCCTACGTCATCGTGCCGGCCGATTTCGTGACAACCGAAGATGGCACGGGTGTCGTTCATACGGCGGTGATGTACGGGGTTGATGATTTTCAACTCGGTCAAAAACTTGATTTGCCAAAAATCCACACGGTCGATGAAGCCGGTAAATTTACTGCGCTGGTGAAACCGTGGGACGGCCAAGAAGTGCGGGATCCGGACGGGAAAACGCAAGCCGAAATCATTGCCTGGCTGCAAGCCCACCATAAACTCTACAAGGTTGAAGACTATACTCACGACTATCCGTTCTGCTGGCGATGCAAACACCCACTTTTGTATTACGCAAAAACCTCCTGGTTTATTCTGATGTCGAAATTGCTCGATCAGCTGATAAAAAATAATGAGAAAGTCAACTGGTCTCCCGCCCATATCAAGGACGGCCGGTTTGGCGAATGGCTCCGAGAGGTTAAAGATTGGGCGATTTCCCGCGAACGCTACTGGGGCACGCCGCTACCGATCTGGGAATGCAACCAGTGTAAGCATCAGGAGTGCCTCGGATCGTATCAGGAGCTCCTGGACCGCCTACCGGCCAGGAATCGATACATTTTTATCCGACACGGTGAATCGGAAAATAACGTGACGGACACATTAGATACGATGTTGCCGGATGGTTCATCGAATTTAACGGCCAAGGGGCGGGCGCAATCAGCCACCGCAGCCGAAGCGCTCCAATCGGAAACTGTCGACGCGATTTTCACCTCGCAATTTCCGCGCGCTCGGCAGACCGCCGCGGTGATTGCCGAAAAGCTGAAGTTGCCGGTCACTGAGGATCAGCGATTGAATGAATTTCAAATCGGACCGAAGTTCGAAGGCAAAACCATCAAGGAATTTCATCAACAGTTCGGCGATCGAACCAAACGCTTATCCGAAGCGCCGCCCGGCGGGGAAACATGGCTGCAACTGCGGCAACGGATGATAGACTTTTTACACGAATTGGACGCCAAACATACCGGGAAAACATTTGTTATCGTGTCACACGCGGACCCGATTTATGTGGCCGCTTGGGCGGCTTCCCTGCGAGCGGATTCCCAAATTCCGGATATTGAGTATCCGAAGAATGCCGAACCCTATGAGGTCAAGTTCGTCAGCCAGCTCTTCCAACCAGACGGCAGCTTCGACCCCCATCGTCCGTACAGCGATACATGGACGTGGCCATGCGCTCATTGCCAGCAGGGGACAATGCGCCGCGTGCCGGAAGTCGCCGATACCTGGTTCGACTCGGGTTCGATGCCGTTTGCCCAATGGCACTACCCATTTGAAAATACTGATCGAATAAAAAAAGGGAAGAGTTACCCGGCTGACTATATCACCGAGGCGATTGATCAAACGCGCGGTTGGTTTTACACCTTGCTGGCGATTGCAACCCTGTTGCAAAAATCCAAAGCGGTCAAAGCCGGTCCGCCTTATAAAAACGTGGTGGTGCTTGGCCACGTGCGCGACGCCAAAGGAAAGAAACTTTCGAAGAGCGCCGGGAATTATATTGATCCGCTGGAACTTATCGACCAGCACGGCGCCGATCCGATCCGCTTCTACTTGATGACCATGAATCAACCGGGCGATCCGAAAAATTTCGACCCGAAGGGTCTGGATGAAGTCATCAAGAAAACTTTTCTGATATTGATGAATGTGGTCAGCTTCTGGAAACTCTATGCCGGTAAAGCGACGGCGGACGTGACGACCGCCGATCATCCGCTTGACCGCTGGATCTTGGCCAAAACCGCCGAACTGACCAAGCAGGTGACGGATGGACTGGAAGCCTATGACATAACCGGTGCCGGCCGGTCGATTGCCAGTTGCATCACCGATCTGTCCACCTGGTACGTCCGGCGCAGTCGCGATCGTATCAAAGGCGATGACCGCCCGATGGTGACGTCGGTCTTGCGGCAGGTGCTGATGACGCTGGCGCAGCTGCTGGCACCCTTCACCCCGTTCCTAGCCGAACAGGTCTATCGTGAGGTGGGTGGCAGACTGGCTTCGGTTCACCTTGAACCGTGGCCGGCCTCGGCTTCGGTCGACCGTAAAATTTTGGAGGAGATGCAGGCCTTACGCCAATGGATTGAGCAAGGGCATGCGCTGCGCGCGCAGGCGGGACTCAAGGTCCGCCAGCCGCTTCAACAATTCGTGGTGGCGAAATCGGTTCCCAAAGAACTGCATGCCATCTTGCGGGCGGAGCTGAATGTCAAAGAAATCCATGATCAAACGGCGCTGCCGGAGGGACCGGAATGGGTCAAAACGGATAGGGTGGCCCTCGATACCACGCTGACGGATGAACTCAAAGCCGAAGGAATGTTGCGCGATCTCGTGCGGGAATTTAACGCCCTTCGTAAAACGGCCCAGCTGCAACCGAGCGACATTATCGTGGCACACGTTCAACCGCAAACCGTCGCTGCCCAAGTGGTTGAACGCTTCGCGCAACAATTCTTAAAAGAAGTGCGTGCCAAAGCTGCCACGCCTTCGGTGGCCGGCGCGGCCCATACGGCTGCAATTACACTAGACGGACAATCGGTCATGATCGGACTCTCGATCGGCTAATATGGCCTCGGTCATCCAAACCCGCGCCCTGATTCTTCATCATAGCGACCACCGGGAGCACGATCGATTGTTGACGGTGCTCAGCCCGGAACTCGGGAAGATCCAGGTCCGGGCGCGGGGTTCCAAGAAAGGGATCTCGAAACTCGGTGGCTCACTTGAACCGGTGACGGAGGTGGATTTGACGATCGCCAACGGACGACAGCTGGACGTCGTGACCGGCAGTATCATTCTGGAACGCTGGCCGCAGTTGCGACAAGATGTAGTCGGTCTGGTGGCGGCGCAGTGGCTACTTGAACTGATTGAAAAAGTAACGAAACCCAACCAACCCGAACCGGAACTGTATCAGCAGCTCAAAAATATGCTGAGCGCCATCCAGGCTGAAGCCGGACAGTCGGAAGGACGACGTTGGATCCAATTACTCCGGCGCGCATGGAACATTTTGCAGCATGAAGGTTTTGTGGCCGAGAGTCGGATTTGTAGCCGCTGTCATCGGATGATTGAACCCGGGCAACACGCTTTTGATCCGTTGCACGGGTGGCTGCACCGCCGCGAAGCGGGTCCACACGCGCAATCAGTGTCAGCCGCCGCCGTCGATTTTCTGAATGGACAACCCGCTCAGGACGATCCCAAGAAGATATTTCACGTCACGCACCGTTTAGTGCAAAGCGTGATTGAGCAGACGCTTGATCAACCGCTTCGGAGCGAACGGGTATTACAGAAGGTTATGCGAGTCTCGAAGTTGTCAGCTTCCGAATAAGTCGGTACACTAGAAGTCGCTCATGACTCCGAAAAGCAAAAAACACAACCCATCGGAAAAGTCACCATTCCGGCCCCAGGATCGGAAGGCTTTTTTAGAGGCGCTGCGCCGTCATCATGATGATCCGGTTGCCGCCCAGGCCGAGCTCGACCAGCACCAACCAGACGACACCGAATCAGAATTCCCATCCGATCATGTCCAGCCAGAGGCGGCGACGCCCAAAACTCAACCAGTCACCCCAGCCGCCGGGAAAAAAATTACCGTCACCACCGCCACTGATTCGGCTGAAACCCCGGAGACTGATGGAGCCGGCCTGGAAGCCGTCTTAGAGGATTCCGCTCAGCCCCCGAAAACGCCGCCGCCAGAAATGGGTAAATTACAACGGAGCAAAAAACGTCGTTCGTGGCCGTGGGGCTGGACCATCGGCGGGTTGCTGGTGATTGCCGTTGCCACAGTTGGAGGGTTTTTGTGGTTTAATCGAGCCCAGCGTTTTAGCGGGGATCAGGTAAACCTATCGGTCCAAGCCCCCAGTCAGCTGGCTTCGGGCAGCGACGTAACCATTACCTTTGCTTTTCAAAATTCGGAGCCGGTTGACCTGGTTGGCGCCGAGTTAACGGTTGAATACCCCGAAGGCTTTCGAATAACCAAGACCAGTCAGCCGAGCGTCAATGATTTTACTAACGCCTTTACGATCGGCACGATCAAGCACGGCCGGGCCGGCACCGTCACGGTGGACGGAGTCTTATTCGGTTCGGTTGGGGCGAAGCGTGAATTTTCAGCCACCTTGAACTACCGGCCGAAAAACTTCAGTTCAGATTTTCAAGTCACCGCGAAAACCACCATCGATATCAATAGTTCATTATTAGAACTTAAAGTTGACGGACCGAAAAAGCTGGCCCCGAATGCTGAAGGCACCTGGACGCTCACTTATACAAATTCTTCGGATCGTGATTTGTCAGACGTGCAAATCGAAGCGATCTATCCGGATGGCATTGATGTGACCGCCGTCGACCCGGCGGCCGTCGAGCGATCTGCTCTCTGGCGTTTTGATCAGGTGCCAAAGGGCGAGTCGGGCAAAATTACGATTACCGGACATGCCGTCGGAGAAGTTGGCGATTCGCTTGAAATGATATTCCGAGCGGGCTTGGTCAATGCTGCGAATACGGTTGACGTTCAGGCGGAGCAAAAAATTCTGGTGGTGCTGATTAGCACCGGCGTCACAACCAGCGTGGCTGCCAATGGCGTGGCGGAAAATAGCGTTATTTCCCCGGGGGAGCGCTTGCAGTACGCGGTGAAAGTCGCCAATCAGAGCGAAGCCGAAGTCAGCAACTTGACCGTCAGCTTGACGGTTGAGGGAACCGGCGCCGATTTTGACCAGTTGGATAATCCAACACGGGCCGATGTTCAGGATCAGACCTTAACCTGGACCAAGCAGCAGGTGAGCGGCCTGGATGTACTGAAGCCCGGTCAGGATGTGACCCTGCGATTTGGTCTGGGTACAGTTGATGCTTTGCCGGTGGCCCAGGACACGGATATTGATCCGCACATTACCGTTTCCGTTAGCGTAACTTCACCGAGCTTACCGGTTGACCCGAACCCAAAACCGGCGGCGGTCTTTACCACCAAGTTTGCGACGGCCGTCTCACTCACGGCTGAGTCGCGATACTATGATGACGACGGCACCGTGCTGGGTGACGGACCAGTGCCACCCCAGGTTGGGCAAACCACGAAGTATCGCGTCCGTTGGACCCTGACGAACACCACCAGCGCCGCAAATTCGATGCACGTCACGGCCACCTTACCGACCAGCGTTTTTTGGACCGGTCAGAACATTTCTCGCGGAGCCGGTGATATTGCGTTTGATCCGTCATCTCGAGTGGTGACCTGGACAATTAATCAAGTTCCAGCCGGAACCGGATCACGCTTACCAGCCCTGGTAGCTGAATTCGAAGTCTCGATCACTCCGATTGCGAGTCAGGTGGGATCACCCGTCATCCTGACGCAATCCACCGCCGCCACGGCCACCGACGCCTACACTGACCAGGCGATTGCCTTGACTCAGCCTTCGACCACGACGGATGTACCAACCGATCCAACCGCGGCTGGCCAGGGCTCGGTTGTAGCGGCTCCATAAAAAAGACTCCCGAGTTGCAGGGAGTCATGAATCGAGCGACTGAGCCTGACGCTCAGCTTTAAGTTGTTTGAAGCGGGCATGCGTTGCCCAGAGACTCTGGCCCTCAAAAACAATGGCCAGTCCCAGGCAGATTTCTGAACCGAGGACATAGGCCGGGTGATGCGTCGGTATCAGCATCAGCCCGACTCCGACCGCCACGAACGCGGCCTTGTTTTCGCCGCTCCAATTTTTCGGGAACATCCCGAGACCGAGTTGTTGACTCCAGCGCCAGCGATACCACAGGTATGCCAACACTCGCAACAACAGCAAGCCGATCAGCGCCTTGGGGATCCAGGCATGATGATAGCGTGGCAGCAAGATCAGCATGAAGGCCCAACCGGAAGCCGTATCAATGGCTGGATCTAAATATTTACCCAGCCAGGTGGTTCGTTCCGGATACCGACGGGCCATGGCACCGTCGAACATATCCATCAAGATACCCGGGATAAAAAATGCCAGTGCCATCCCAAGTCGTGACTGCTGAGCCATCCAAGCTGCACAGCCAAGCAAACATCCGCCCAGCAGCGTCACCCGGTTCGGGGTTAGCCGCAGCGCCACCAATCCATCAACCACTGGGTCAAGCCAGGAGTTCTTGACTGGCCGCATCCGGTTAGCCTGACGATTCAGTCGTTGTAGACCTGAGTCAAAGCTGGATTGAATTCGGCCGCGAGAATTATAGGTTGAGACCGTAGCGGTAATAATGGCAGTCAGCACAATCACGACCGCCACAAGTAATCCATGACCAAGCGTAATGTGCATGCCGCCCTCCGCGGTTTCAAGTGAAAGGTACCAGTAACCCTTCTCTACCGTTTTACGGGCAGTTTGTCAACCTGACCCGGCCACGGGCTTGACAAAGCCAGCGGTACGGTTCAAGGTACAGGGGCGAGATGTTGGTCGTTGTTTCACAACCGCGTCGACCAGACAAAAGGGGGGAGTCACTTGCATCAGTATGCAGATCTGACACGGACGGCACGGACCATTGCCAAAATTTTTGGTAAGGACGTGACCCAAGCAGAAGTACTCAAACTGCTGACGATCGTTCGTCAGGAAGTGGCCGAGAACCATCCGAACCGCTGGCCATCAGCCGAAACCGGCAACGGCCTGCAGATTGGACAAACGGTCAAGTACCGATTGCCTATTCGGGCGACCGAACAGGGTTGGTCGGGTGGCCAGACAGACGAGGCGCGCATTCTGTTCGCCATCGTCGATCTGCCGGAACCGGACGCCGAGTATCAGGGCGATCGGCCGGTCTTGCAGGAAGTCATGCTACGCACGACTGACGGCGGACACCTCAGAAAGAAAATCAACAACATAACCCCACAACCCATGGATCAGGAGCCGCATCATGGAGAACCGACAGCATAGGGATTTTGCTCCCAACATCTCGCCCTGAGCGCCGAAGTGGATTTCACACCTCGGCGCTTACTCTTTTTCACGTTGCGACGAGGGGCACTTTCTGGTACAATCACAGCCAAAATCATGACATCAAACGCCGCCGGTCGAACCCTGGGATATATCCTCCGTGAATTGGTGGGTGAGTTACTGTATTGGCCGGTCTGGTGGTATACCACGGGCTTGCGGCTGGCCTGGCGGCGGATGCAGTCGCAAGTAATCCGCATGTACGATCGGTTAGGAACCCGGTATCTGTTCTCAAATATGGGTCGGCCGATGTATGGCGATTACACGCGCAGTGGCCGCGTCATCAGCTTCTTCTTTCGGTTGCTGCTGGTGGGATGGTCGTTGTTGGTTTTGAGTGTCTGGGGGCTATTTGCGGCTCTGCTCTTTCTCCTCTGGATCGTGATTGTGCCGGGCGTACTGGCGATGTTGGTGCTACAGCTTTTACCAGTCTCCTCATGAATCCACCAACCGGCATCGCACTCTGCGCTACGTGCGGCGGACACGGGTATCTCCGATCGCAACGCGAACGGAATCAGCCATGTCCGACCTGCGGAACCCACGGGACGGCGGTCTGGTGGGCCGGCAAGTGGTGGTCATGGCAGCAACCGCTGACCGCCGGCAGTATTGCCGCCCGACACACAGAACATGTGCTCAAAATCATCGTGTCGGCTTTTGCGATGGCCCTCCTACTGGGCGGACTGCTCTGGGGCGGGCCGGTATTCTATCGCGCGGCGCTTGACCAACAACTCATTTCGACACTGGTCACGCACGACGTGCGACTGGCCGCTTGGTGGCTTGGGATCGCGGCCGGTTTGTATGTAACGTACCGACTCGAGCGCGACGCCTTGCTGATGCCGCTGATCCCGGCCGCTACCGGCGCCACCCAGCCGGCCGGGACACCCTGGGGAGGAACCACGAAACCGGAAGATTTAGCCAGTCTCTTTCCTGAGGAGAGTCACCGGGTGCTCGAACACGCTTGGCGGTTGGCGCAGGCACGGAAACAGGCACAGGTGCTGCCCTCCCACCTGGTTGAAATTCTTTCAACCCGACCGGATGTCGCCAGCATGATTGTTCGGATGGGGCTGCAACCTGAAGTGGTACGTGAAAAATTACGCGCGTCGGAGCCGCCGGCCGCTCCGGGCAGCGCCCAACCGAGTTTAAGTATGGCCGCCCAACTGATGATTGCCGAAGCGTTTTTGATTGCGGCTCAAGCGCATCACGACCGGATCCGACCGACTACCTTGATGGCCGCCGTGGGATCATTGGATGACCCGGCCCGCGATGTCATGTTTGATCTCGGACTCGATCAAATCAAACTCGAGCATGTGTTGGCCTGGTTGATGATTCAAGAAGATCTCCGTACAAAAGTTCGTCGTTACCAGCGCCAGGCAGCGCTCAAACCGAAAGGTGCCATTGATCGAGGATTTACGGCCGCCGCGACGCCCGTCTTAAGTCACTTTAGCCATGACCTGACCATTCGTGCCCGGAACGGCAATCTTCCGTATGTGATCGGGCGTGATGAAGAATTGAAACGAATATTTCGGGTCCTTGAAAGCGGTCACCAAAGCGTGATGTTACTGGGGCAACCCGGCGTCGGAAAAACCAACGTTTTGTACGCCTTGGCCGAGCGGATGGTAACCGAGGATGTGCCCGAACCACTGCAAGATAAACGTTTGGTCAGTCTCTCGGCCGCCGCGCTGGTCTCGGGGGCCGGCAAGGTAGGAGATTTGGAAGAACGGGTGACCACGATTACCCATGAACTGGCGCGAGCTGGAAACATCGTGCTGGCGATTGAGGATTTCGATCAACTGGTCGGCGTGTCTTCCAGCGGTGGTGGTTTAGACGCGGCTCATATTTTTGCCCATGAGATTCAGCAAGGCGGTTTGCTGGTGATCGCGACTGCGTCACCGGCGGCCTATCGACGCGTGATTGAGCCGAGTGGAACCGGCAGCGCCTTTCAGTCGATCGAGATCCCAGAAATGAGTGTGGAGCATGCGATCGTGGCGGTTGAATCTCGGATTGGAGGTTTAGAGGCCCAGCACGCGGTCTTCTTTACGTATGACGCAATTGACCACGCGGTCCGGCTCGCCCAACGCTACTTACATGACTCGCCATTACCGGGCAAAGCCCTGGAGATCCTCGGGGAGGCGGCCACCGTCACCCACCGTGCGCGCGGGAAAAACGCTTTAGTATTGAAAGATGACGTGGACAGTATTGTGAGCGAAGAGTCCAAGGTCAATGTTCGCAGCGTGACCCAGGACGAACAGACAAAACTCCTGCATCTGGAAGATGCATTGCATCAGCGGGTGATTGGCCAAGATGAAGCGGTCAATGCGGTGGCGAACGCGCTCCGTCGCGCCCGGGCGGAAATTCGCGACGCCAAGCGCCCGATTGCCAGCTTCTTGTTCCTCGGTCCGACCGGGGTTGGAAAAACCGAACTGGCTAAAACGGTGGCGGCCGTGTACTTCGGATCGGAAGACGCGATGGTTCGGATCGATATGTCGGAGTATCAGGAAGTTTCAAGCATTGACCGGTTGATTGGCAATCCGCAGACGGCCGGCGGCGGTCAATTGACGGATGCCATCCGGGTCAAACCTTTTTCAATCGTCTTGCTCGATGAATTAGAAAAGGCGCATCCGGATATTCTGAACCTGTTCCTGCAGGTGATGGACGATGGACGGCTGACAGACGCCGCCGGCCGGACGGTTGATTTTACCAACGCCATTATTATTGCCACTTCAAACGCCGGGACACAGCATATGCAAAATCGTTTCCGTGAAGGCATTCAGCTGGAGACGATCAAGAATGAACTCATCAATCAAGAGCTCCAGCGTTACTACCGGCCGGAATTCTTGAACCGCTTTGACGCGATCGTGGTCTTTAAACCGCTGAGTCCGATTCAAGTCGTGAAGATCGTTGATCTGATGATGCGCCAGGTAACCAAGTCGCTGGCTGAAAAAGGCATTACCTTCAAAGTCGCCCCAGAAGCGATTGCCGAATTAGCCCAACAAGGCTTCGATCCGACGTTTGGCGCCCGACCGCTGCGCCGGTTGGTACAAGAAAAAGTCGATAACGCGCTGGCGACGTTCTTGTTGCAGGGAAAGCTCGGACGCCGTGATGTGGCGACGCTTGAACCCGGCGGCCAGATCCGAGTTACCAAGGCGCAATAAATCGATGCCGGTCCGGATACCCTCAAGTCCGCTGTTTTCCGTACTCCGAAAGCTTGATCTGCCGGCAAAGAATTATGTGGTCTTTGGCAGCGGCCCGCTCTGGGTGCGGGGATTACGCGAATCGCACGATTTGGATATCCTGGCCCGTGGTTCCGCCTGGGAGCGGGCCAAACAGGTCGGTCAACTTGGAACAGTCGTCGGGAGTGACCGCCCGGTGGTGCGAATTCCCGGGATGGCGATTGAAATTTTTGATACCTGGTACCCGGGCGCCTGGGACGAACAGGGGATCATTGACCGGGCGGAAATGATAGATGGGTTGCCGTTTGCCAGCTTGGCGGATGTCCAAGCCTGGAAAAAGCGGATGGGCCGCCCGAAAGATTTAGCTGACCTCCGTCTGCTAGCTGAATATGTAACACAGCCCAGCCAATAACTAGCCGTCGGAGAATTTATTCTGTGCTCAGTCCATTCACGCCAGATTGATTTTCCCTGAGTTTTTGCTACACTCCAAAGGCTATGGCCAAGCTCGAAACGACCAAGATGGACCAGATTGTGAACCTGGCGAAACGCCGAGGTTTTGTTTTTCCGAGCGCGGAGATTTATGGCGGCCTGGGCGGTTTTTGGGACTGGGGTCCGCTCGGGGTCCTACTCAAGAACAATATCAAACAGGAATTTTGGAAAACATTTGTCCAGCAACGCGATGATGTGGTTGGGCTGGATGGTTCAATTATTACCAACCCGAACGTTTGGCAGGCCAGCGGTCATGTCGCCGGATTTGCCGACGAATTAGTCGAGTGCAAAAAATGCCACCATCGGTTTAAGGCAGACGATGTTGAAGCCAAGTGCCCGGATTGCGGCGGCGATTTTACTCCAGCCCGAAAATTCAACACTATGTTTCGGACCTTTGTCGGTCCAGCCGAGGAGAGCGCGAGTACCGCGTATTTGCGTCCCGAAACCGCCCAAAATATTTTTGCGAATTTTGAACTGGTTCGGGAGTCGCTGCGTAAAAAATTACCGTTTGGAATCGCGCAAATTGGTAAAGCTTTTCGGAATGAAATCACCCCCGGCAACTTCATTTTCCGCTCGCGGGAGTTTGAACAAATGGAGATTGAGTACTTTGTAAAACCCGGCGATGATGATCAAGTCTTTGATCAATGGGTGCGGGCTTGCCATCAGTGGTTCTTAGACCTCGGGCTTTCGAAGGACAACCTGCGTTTAGCTCAACAGCCGGTGGCGGAATTAGCGCACTATGCTAAAGCTACCACCGATATCGAATTTGCCTTCCCAATCGAAAAAGGCTGGGCCGAGCTGATGGGCGTGGCTAATCGCACTGATTATGATTTACGGCAACATGGCCAGCATGCTCGGGCTGATGAAAACGCCTTCGCAACCGCCATCGATTCTGAAGGCCGGACAAAAAAAGTCCCGTATGTGATTGAGCCGTCGATGGGCGTTGACCGAGCCGCGCTCGCCTTCATACTTGATGCCTACACAGTCATTAAAGGGGGACGCTCGACCACAACCGAAAGTATCAAAGAAGCGGAAGTTGTTTTGAAACTCCATCCAAAACTCGCGCCGTACAAAGCGGCGATTTTACCCTTGTCAAAAAAACCAGCCCTGCAAAAAATTGGGCAAGAAATAGCCAAGACGCTTCGACAGCAATGGTTTATCGATTACGACGAAACTGGGTCGATCGGCAAACGCTATCGCCGTCAGGATGAAATCGGGACGCCGCTGTGCATCACGGTCGACTTTGATACGATTGAAGGCACCAAGCGCCCAAAACAAACCGTGACCGTCCGCAATCGCGATACCATGGCCCAAGCGGCGGTGGCGATTGAAGACTTGCCTGCGTATGTGGCGAAAACTCTGGCCTAGTTTACTGGTGCTGGGTTTGGTGGTTTTCGCCCGCCCGGTGTTTGCGCAAGCCTGGTCGATACCTGAGTTTCAGGCAGACATCACGATTAACCAAGACGCATCGATTGACGTGGTCGAAGTGATTCGAGTTGACTTTGGCACGGCTAAACACGGCATCTACCGAACCATACCTTTTCGCTACACCGTCGGTGACAATTCGACGGTCAGTGTGCCATTGACGATTCGCAGCGTGCGGATGGACGGCCGATCAATCAAATATACAGAGCGGCAGAGTGGAAACGATGTGACGTTGAAAATTGGTGATCCCAACACCACCATCACCGGCGCGCATGTCTATACGATTGATTATACGGCGCAAGCCGCCATCAATTTCTTCAGTGACCACGACGAGCTCTATTGGAACGTGACCGGTAGCGATTGGGAGGTGCCGATCCAAAGTGTTAGCGCCAGTGTGCATTGGCCGTCCCAGGTATCGGCTGACCAGCAGCGGGTCGGTTGCTATACCGGCGCCATCGGTTCCCGGGCGCGTGACTGCCTGGCCCAAGCTGAAACTGGTCAAGCGACGTTTTCGGCGCAAGATTTTCTGACGGTTGTTGTCGGTGCGCCGCCGGGGACGGTGACCAAACCAGCCAATTACGATACCCTTCGGACGTCGGCCGGTCAATCCGAATTTACCCGACGGTTTCTTTCGATGCCAATCATGAGCTTGAACCTCTTGATTCTCCTGGGATCGATGGTTGGCATAGTGGTTGCCTGGCGTCGCTACGGTCGCGATCCACGCAGTCGTGGAACGGTGATCGCACAATACGAACCTCCGGCCGGGCTGCGACCAGGTGAAGTCGGTGTGGTATTTAATGAACGGGCAAACCAGCGCGATCTGTCGGCCACAATCATTGATTTGGCCGTTCGCGGCTATCTTGAAATTACGGAAATTGAAAAGAAGCACGCGCTCGGTCTTGGCCACTCAACCGACTACAAACTCAATCTGAAAAAATCCATTAATGATAGCGCTTTGCAACCCTATGAACAGCAAATGCTCAAGGGCCTGTTTGGAACAGCCAAGCAGCAGGTCTTATCCGATCGCAAAGGCAAGATGCATACCGAGGTGAAACAAGCCCAAACAGGTTTGTATCAACGGGTGGTTAGGCTGGGACTCTTTGACCACAACCCGCAACGCACGCGCTGGACTTTCGCGGGGGTGGGCATTGCCTTACTGTTTTCGGGTTTTTGGATTGTTCCATCAGGCATTGTGGCGGTACCAGTCATGGGACTGGTTTTCCTGATCGCCGCGCCGTTTATGCCGAAGCGCACGAAAGCCGGGGTTGACGCATATTGGCAGGCCCGTGGTTTTAAACTGTTTTTAGAAAAGGCGGAGAAGTATCGCCTCAAGTGGCAAGAAAAAGAACACATCTTCGAGCAATACTTACCCTACGCCATGGTTTTTGGAGTGGCCGATAAATGGAGCAAAGCCTTCAAGGATCTGCAGCAGGCGCCGCCGGACTGGTATCATGGGGCAGCCGGCGGTCAATTCAACACCCTTTTGCTGTGGTCAGCCTTGAGTAATTTTACTTCGGTTTCGGCCGCCAGCTTCGCGCCGCCGGCCGCCAGCGGCAGTTCCGGTTTTGGCGGCGGTGGATTCTCGGGCGGGGGATTCGGTGGGGGCGGCGGCGGATCTTGGTAAGCCGTTAGGTTCGGACAGACATATTCCAAAGTGCCCGCTCCATTCCTCTCCAGCCGGATTTTGTGCTATAGTAGAAGCGAATAAAAAACCAACAACTATGCCCGAACTGCTCGATCCCGAAACATCGTTGCCGGAAAAAAAGCGAAAATTTACGCCGGCCCAGATTATCATGCTGCTCTTGTATCCGGTGATCTTTATCGTTGGCTTAAGTACCGGCCTGGTGATCGGATTGAAGCAGGGGAAACAGGTTCCAAATGTGAATACCGCCAATACGCAAGCGCCCGTGACGATCGTCCCGAACGCTAACACCAATGTCAATACCAGTCCGACCACCAACGCGAATGTCAATGTCAGCAGCGTGATTACGAACACCAATAACGCGCTCAGCGGGGGCGGATATTTAGAACTGGATGCCGCGACCCAGGCCAGCCTCAACCAGGCGGCTGAAAAAGATAAAAATACTTTGGTTGATCAGTCGGCCTCGCTGCCGGATATCGTGCGTCAACAGGATTTGATCACTATCAAATATAATTTGCAGGCCTATTACGAGGTTAACCAGTCCTATCCGTCAACCAAGGACAAACAAATTCGCCTCGATCGCGGCGCCTCCGACGTCCTGTACCAGGCGCTCAAGACGTTTTACGGCGGTAGTTATAATGAACCGATTGACCCTGAACATCCAACCTATTATTACGGTTATACTTCGGATGGAAAAAGCTTTGAATTGTCCGCCTATCTGACGAGCAAATCGAAACCGTTTGTCTTAACCAACTAGGATGAAACTCGAAACCCTTCCCAACGGCCTGCGCTGCGTGACCGTCCCGCTCCATGATACGAAAGCTGTGACGGTGTTTGTATTTGCCAAGGTCGGTTCCCGCTACGAGACCCGATCAACTAACGGTATCTCACACTTTATTGAACACCTGATGTTCAAGGGCACGAAGAAACGCCCGACCACCATGGCAATCTCACGCTTGCTCGATGGAGTGGGCGCCAACTATAATGCGTTCACCTCAAAAGACTGGACCGGATATTATGTCAAAATCAATCACCAACACGCAACCTTGGCGCTGGATATCGTCAGCGATATGTTGCAGCACTCGCTCTTTAAACCGGCCGAGATCGAGCGCGAACGCGGGGTCATCATTGAGGAGATCAACATGTACGAAGATAATCCGTTGATGTCGATTGAGGACATGTTTGAATCAGCCGTGTATGGTGATCATCATCCGCTTGGGTGGAACATCGCGGGTCCACGGTCGGTCATCCGAAAAGTATCCCGTCCGACAATTTTGCGCTATCGCGATCAATACTATCACGCTAAAAATATGTTGGCGGTGGTGGTTGGGAAAATCCCGGACGGATTCGGTAAAGACATTCACCGAATGTTCGGGACCGTTCGATCGCGTTCGAAAACTCCCCATGCCAAACCGTACAAACCGCATGCCCGCCGCCATCCGATTCATCTGCGCTGGAAAGAGTTGGAACAGGTGCAGTTGGCGGTTGGCACCAAAGCCTTTAAGTATACGGACCGGCGGATGCCGGCACTCAGTCTGCTGGCGGCCTTGCTGGGCGGTAATATGAGCTCACGCCTGTTTATTCAAGTTCGGGAACGTCGCGGTCTGGCGTATTCAGTTCACGCGGCAGTTAATCCGTATGAGGATGTCGGAAGTTTTATGGTCCAAGCCGGGCTGGAGAAAAAACGCGTCCTGGATGCCCTGCGGGTGATTCTGGCTGAACTTCATAAAGTCAAATCCCAATCGATCGGTCCGGCCGAACTCAAGCGCACCAAAGAATTTATACGCGGCAAAATGGTGCTTGACCTGGAAGATTCCGATTCGATCGCGTCGTGGTATGGGCGGCAAGCCATGTTTTTTGGAAAAATCCAATCACCCGAGCAAGCCTTGGCCAAAATTGATGCGGTCACGGCCGGTGATATCCGTCAGGTGGCCAACCAACTCTTTCGACCGGCGGCGATGCGTCTGGCCGTGATTGGTCCGTTCAAAGACTCGGCACCGTTCGCGTCAGTCCTGCGAACGGTCTAGTCTCGGCGTCAAGATTGCTTTTTTTTCACGTTTTACGTAGGCTATAGCTATGGCTAAAGCACAATCCTTTGACCTCTCCACCCTCTCGATCCTCAAGATCATTCTGATCCTATTGGCGGTTGGTTTCTTGTTCCTGATTCGGGATGTGTTGCTGTTGGTGTTTGTGGCCTTAGTGCTGGCGGCGGCGATCGATCCGTCCATTACAGCCCTTGAACGGCGCGGTATTCCGCGTGGGGCCGGGATTGCAATTATCTATTTGGGGATTTTGGCGATTATCAGTCTGATCGTGGTGCTATTTGTGCCGCTGATTGTTGATCAATTGACGCAGTTTACCAAAGCGTTTCCGAACCTGTATGAAAAGGGTTTATCGGTCTTCCAGCAATTCCAGGATAATTCAACCTTTGACAGTTTCCGTTCGGCGCTGGAAAACCTGGCCCAGGGACTGTCGAACTTAACGCAAGGGATATTCTCGCAGGTATTTGGATTCTTTGGGGGCTTGTTCTCGTTCATCGGCGTACTGGTCCTGACGTTCTACATGACCATGGAAGAAAAGGGCATGAAGCGGATCGCCGTCGATTTGTCGCCGGCGCGCCATCGCCCGTATTTAACGCAGTTATTTAACCGGATTGAAAATCGACTGGGTTCTTGGCTGCGTGGCCAGCTGACGCTGGGTTTGATTATTGCCACCATGACCTATCTCGGTTTGACGCTGCTGGGGGTCAAATACGCGCTGGTCCTAGCTTTGATTGCCGGAGTAACAGAACTGATTCCAATCGTTGGTCCATTTATCGGTGCCATCCCGGCCGTGATCGTGGCGCTATCGATGAATCCATTTTTGGCCCTGTGGGTTTTAATCCTGTACATTGTCATTCAGCAGCTGGAAAATAATTTGATCGTACCGAAAGTCATGTCGCACGCGACCGGCATCAATCCGGTGATTGTGATCATCGGTATCTTGGTGGGTGCTAAAGTAGCCAACTTAGCCGGCGTAATCTTGGCCGTCCCGACTATCATCATCATTACGACATTCTTGGAAGATTTTTTGGAGGAGCGGAAGAGTGAAGATCTTCGCTTAGAAGAAGTCGTCAAGAAATAAGCCGTCCATGAGTCGGCTGTATGTAGTCGGAACGCCGATTGGCAATCTGGCTGACTTGTCGCCACGAGCTCAGCAGGTGTTGTCATCGGTGGCGGTGATTGCCTGTGAAGACACGCGCGTCACAAAAAAATTGCTGGCCCATTACCAGATCGCCACTCGGCTAACGAGTTTGCATCAGCACTCGGATCGACGCGCGCTCGACGCAACCTTGGATATCGTGGCGCAGGGGAGCGATGTGGCCTATGTGACTGATGCCGGGATGCCGGGCATCGCCGATCCCGGCGGACAACTGATCGCAGCCGCCTATCAACGCGGTTTGACTGTCGAAAGCGTGCCGGGGCCGACGGCGCTGACCACCGCCCTGAGCTTGAGTGGGTTCCCGACCGACCGCTTTTTGTTTCTCGGATTTTTACCGCACAAAAAAGGTCGACAAACGCTTTTACAGCGGATTGCCGAGACCGCGGAGACCGTGGTAGTCTACGAATCGCCGCACCGGCTACGGAAAGCTCTGGACGAACTGATCGGGGTGGTACCTGATCGGGAACTGGCCGTCTGTCGCGAATTAACCAAGCTCCACGAGAGCGTGATCCGGGGCAAGCCCAGCACCGTTCGCGACTGGTACCAAGCACATCCCGACCAAGTCCGCGGCGAAATTGTGCTCGTGATCGGACCCATTCTATGAATCGAACATCGCTGACCACCACGCTCCCCTACGTGAATGCCGACCCACACATTGGCTTCGCCTTGGAAATTATTCAAGCCGACGTGATTGCCCGCTGGCGACGCCAACGTGGTGACCAGGTCTTTTTTAATACCGGAACGGATGAGCACGGCATAAAAATTTTCCGCCGGGCCTTGGATGCCGGACTCGAACCCCAGGCCTATGTGGACAAGGTGGCCGCCAAATTCGACCAACTCAAACCGGCGCTCAACCTTACCTACAATGCATTTACGCGGACGACCGACCCCAAGCACGTGGCGGCCGCCCGGGCTTTTTGGCAACGTTGCGATGCGGCCGGAGATATATATAAGCAACAGTATCAGGTCAAATATTGCTCGGGCTGTGAGCTTGAAAAAACCGAATCGGAACTCGATCACGGCCACTGTATCTTACATCCTCAGCTAGAGATCGAAATACTTGATGAAGAAAATTATTTCTTCCGGTTTTCCAAATATCAGTCGCAACTCTTGGCCCTGTATGACCAGCAGGCTGACTTTATTGTGCCGGAGCACCGCCTGAAAGAAATTCGAACCTTTGTTGCCGGCGGCCTCCAGGACTTCAGCATTTCTCGGCTAAAAGAAAAAATGCCATGGGGCGTACCGGTACCGGGCGATGAGCAACACGTGATGTATGTCTGGTTCGATGCGTTGGTTAATTATATTTCGTGTCTGGGCTGGCCGGAGGAAAAGTATAGCGACTGGTGGCCGTCGATCCAATTTGCCGGCAAGGACAACCTGCGCCAGCAGGCCGCCATGTGGCAGGCGATGCTGCTGTCGGCCGGAATCCAGCCGTCCAAACAGATTGTGATTCACGGATTCCTGACCAACGGTGGCCAGAAGATGTCCAAGTCGTTGGGAAATGTGGTTGATCCGTTTGCGCTGGTCAAACAGTTTGGGACCGACCCGGTTCGATACTTCCTGACGCGTTACATTACGCCGTTCGAAGACAGCGATTACAGTTCGACGCGTTTGCAGGAAGCCTATACCTCGGACTTAGCCAACGGACTCGGAAACTTGGTTTCACGCGTGAGCAATTTGCTCGAACAGCATTGTGCCGGGGCGTATACGCGGTCGCCAAATTTCAGTTCGGAGACCTTGCAGGCCTACGATCTGGCCCTGGCCGGCTATCGTTTTGATGAAGCGCTCAAAATCGTGTGGGAGCAAGTGGCGGAAGCCAACCATCGGATTGATGCAACGAAACCGTGGGATATGGCCAAACAGGGACAAACCGACGCAGTCCGGGCCTTGCTGAATGAACTGGTCAATCGAATTTTAGATCTGAATGAATTGCTGGTGCCATTCCTTCCGGGTACGGCCGAAAAAATTGCAACCGCACTGACCGCGCCAGTCCGCAAGGCGCAGCCGTTGTTTCCCCGACTTGAGACTCCAGCCAAAAAGGAGTAAGCTCATGCCATGGTATGGCTTGATTGGGTTCTGATTATCGCTTTACTCAGCTACGCTTGGGGCGGTTCACTAACCGGACTGATTCAATCCATCGGCGGATTGGTCGGGTTGCTGTTGGCGGTGGTGCTGACGCCGCGACTGGCCGGACCGGTGGGGGATTTTTTATCGGTGCTTTTTGGCGGCAATCATGTGCTGGGCGAAATATTCGCCTTTATTTTGTTGTTCCTCTTGATCACGCGTTTGGTAGCCCTAATCTTTGTGTTCGGAAATCGGGCCTTTAATTTAGTCGCAATTTTGCCGGGCATGAAATCGCTCAATCGCTTGGGTGGGGCGTTGTTCGGGTTACTTGAAGGTTCGCTTTTTCTCGGCATCCTACTCCAATATATCACGCGTCTGCCGTTGAGCTCCGGATTAACCTCCGTCATCCAGGATTCGGTCCTGGCACCGACCTTGATGGGGATTGCTGTTTGGTTAGTTGCGCTGTTTCCGAAAGCCTTACGTGAAACAACCCGCGTTATCGATAAGGTTGTCCCAAATTGAAGACGGTCGTATCAACAGCCACGCCGGACCAGCCGAGTGTCCGATTGATTGATTCCCACTGCCACCCGCAGCTGGCGCAATACGCCGAAGATCGATCGGCCGTCATCCGGCGCAGTTTGGAACAGGGGATTGGCATGATCATCGTCGGAACTACGCTCAACGACAGTCTTGAAGCGGTGCGTCTGGCCGAAGCCTATCCGAACCAGCCGGTTTGGGCGGCGGTTGGCGTCCATCCGACCGATGGTGATTTAGGCGAAGTTCACCCGGCCCAGCTAGCCGCACTCCTGGACAACTCGAAGACGGTTGCGATCGGTGAAACCGGACTGGATTACTTCCGGCTGCCACCCGATGATGTGGACACCCGCCAGCTGCAAGCCGATGTCTTCGAGCAACAGTTATTGCTGGCGGCCGAAAAGAATCTGCCGCTGATAATTCACACCCGCGATCGGGAGGGAGTGTTCGACGCCTATCAGGACACGCTCACCATCTTGCGTCGGTTAAAGTTTAGCCGGTTTGTGATGCATTGCTATTCAGGCGACTGGGCGCATGCCGAGCAATTTCTCGATCTCGGCGGCCGGCTTTCCTTCACGGGCATTCTGACATTTCCCAAATCAGAGATGATGCAAGCGGTGGCCCGGCGGGCGCCACTTGAGAAAATACTGATCGAAACCGACGCGCCGTTCCTGGCCCCGGCTCCGCACCGAGGCAAGCGGAATGAACCGGCCTGGGTCCAACTGGTGGCGGATAAGCTGGCTGAACTTCGTGATCTCGATGCTGTTCAGGTGGCGACCGCCACGACCGCCACGACCCAGGAATTTTTTGGGCTGTCCTAGCTTGCCAGCTGAGCCAAAACCCGCTACCGTAGGGCCATGGATTCCGCACTCTTAACTGCACTCTTCGTTGGTGGTGCCTTTGCCGTAATTGGAATTGTGGCGGCGGTCCTCATGTTCCAGCGCCTGTCTCGAACTTCCCAATTACTTAAACAGATGAATGACCAGGCGGCGAATAATCCGGCCGCTATGTTGCTGAAAGAGGACCTCAAGGCGCTGAACGAACGACTCGACCGGCAATCGGAAAACATGCAGCGTTCCATCCAATCGCAATTTGGCGAAAGCGCCAAGATTATTCGCGATGTCACGGAACGCCTGACCAAGTTGGATGAAACGAACCGACAAGTCGTGAGTTTTGCCGATCAACTCAAGCGATTGCAGGACACCTTAAATAATCCGAAACAGCGTGGCGTGCTCGGGGAGTATTACCTTGAAACCGTTCTCAAAAACGTCTTACCGCCGAAAAATTTTAAACTTCAGTATAAATTCAAGGATGGCGAAATTGTGGACGCCGCGATATTCTTACAAGACAAAATTATTCCGGTCGATGCGAAGTTTAGTCTGGAAAACTACAATCGCCTAGCCGAACTTTCACCCGGCCCGGAGCACGAGAAGATTGAGCGACTGTTTAAATCGGATTTGAAAAATCGGATTGATGAGACAGCAAAATATATTCGGCCCGGTGAAAATACCATGGATTTCGCTTTCATGTTTATTCCGGCCGAAGCGATTTATTATGACTTACTGGTCAATCAAGTCGGGCAGAGTGGTGTCTCGTCGCGCGACCTGATTGATTACGCGTTCAAAGAAAAACATGTGATTATCGTCTCGCCAACCTCATTCTTTGCCTATCTCCAGACGGTCTTACAAGGCTTACGAGCCATGCAGATTGAGGAAAGCGCCAAAGAAATCCGGAAGAATATCGAAGTCTTGGCCAAGCACCTCCAGTCGTACGACGGCTACATGCAAAAACTCGGCAGTTCGCTCGGCACAACCGTCAATCAATACAACCTGTCCTATAAGGAATTCAAGAAGATTGATAAGGACGTGGTCAAAATTGCCGAAATTGAAAGTACGGTCGAACCGGTGATGCTAGAAAAACCGAACGTAGAATAAAAAAACGTCCACCCTTAGGCGGACGTTTTGCGACGAGCGGGATGAAAACTACTCCCGTGTAGCTGAACTTCGGAACGCAGCTGGTGTAAGGCGTGCAGCGCGTCTCGCAGCACGATGCTATCGGTCAACTTGTCTGAAACAACAACCACGCGCAGGATCGGGTAGCGTCTTCCTTGAAGACGATAGTGCTCGTGTTGGGCCTCGAATTTGCGTTGAAAGATCTGACTGCTTTTGACTTGGAGAAACAGAGCGCCCACATCGCTGGTGACGATCAGGTCGATGCCTTGCTGATCCTGTGAACGGTTGGCGAACTCAACTTTGTACATCCAGGGCGGACAATGTTCGCCGGTTTCGATGCAGGCGGTCAGGAGTGCGTGCAGGCGCTCTTCGTTGGCTCGACCCCAAAGCGTTTGATGTCCGTTCACCAGCGACTCAACCGACTGGTTGCCATTTCGTCTCCGACGTTTGCTTTTTCGTACACCATGTCTCATTTTGCCCACAATCTCACCTCCTTGTGCGGGCTCATGGCACCAAAAAGAACAGCAGTGAATATGCCTACCCTACACGAAATGGCCGAAAAGTCAAGCCCGAGTCGAATAGCTCAGGCTCATGACGGAGAATCCAAGGAGAGACAAATACCCAATACTATTTGTGTTGAAATACCGAGAGAAAAACAGTAGGACAAATGTTATGCCCAGCGTAGCGATCAGCGCGTTAGCCAGGCTATTGTGTCTAGCTTGCCATCGCCACAGCCACCACATTGTCGGCACCCCAACCACCAGCTGCCAAATCCAAAATGGATAGGTATCAAAAATCGAATGAATAAAATTCATCCGGTACAGGAGTTTTGCGAACCCGACGCCCCAGATCGGCCAACTGGTTGGCAGGCCGCCGGTCGCGAATCGCCAGGTATCGTCAACAAAGGCGGCTGGATTCCAAAGCACAAATGGCAATAGGAGCACCAGCGCGGTTCCAGACAACCACACCACACTCTGTATCCGCTGGCGGGCCGGGATGCGCGGCCAGGCATAAAGTCCAAAGAAGGGGAGGGCGAACCAGGCAGTTTGTTTGGTGGCTACGGCCACGCCGAGCAGCATCGCCGCCAGGATCCAACGTTGTTTCCGAAGCGCCGCCGCGGCCGCTAGTAGCCACATACATACCAGAATGTCGTTGTGCCCCTGCAGCAAGAAAGGGAGCCACAGCGGATTGAATATCCAGGCCGCGGCGGCCACCAATTTCCAACGGAGGCGCCGACAGAAACTCAGTAGTATGGCCAACGATACCAGCATGGCAATCGCATGAGTTACCCGTTGGTCATACCAGCCGATGACCAGCTGACTGAGCCAACTGACTGGTAAAGATGTTAGGATGGTGCCGGGTAAATAGACAAAATGCGTGCGGGCCGGATACGACCGAGTTTGGCCGGTCCGGGGATCGTGAAAATCCGAGAATTGCAATTCGGAATATACTCGCGTGTAGGGATTTTGACCCTGCCACAAACCGTCGATTGCCAGCTCGGTTTGGAAGGCGCCGTCTTGGATATGCAAAATTGGCGAGCCCCTGGTGCCGCTCAGCGATGGTTGGCCACAGGATACCAGTCAGGATCAGGCCAGATGCCACCAACACGAAAATATTGCTGCGGGTGGGCGATAGGTGTTTGATTGCCGTTTGGCCTGCCATACCGTGCATCATACGTGACTTCTGAAAAAACCGCTAACCTTAGCGAAATTGATTTTTCAGCCTTGCCATAATGCCAAAAAAGTTGTAGTCTGTGGTCGCCATTTTTGGTGTAAAACCGCCAACTTGGTACACTGTACCTATGAGTCCCGAAAATCCACGTCCGTACTGGCAAGCCATGCGTTTGGCGCTCGACTTGGGCTGGATGATCGTGATTCCGCTGGTGCTGCTGGCGCTGGCCGGCCGCCTGGCGGATCAGTACTTCGACACCTCACCCTGGTTGCTGCTGGTCGGCATGACGCTGGCCATGGCCCTGACCACCATCTTGCTGGTTCGAAAATTCACTCAACTGATGAACGACCTTAACCATCCATCCGGAAACAAACCGCAGTCATGAGTCACATTACCATCTCGCTTGCACCCGAAGTCGTCGGTCACCTGTTTGGACTGCCAATTACCAATAGCATGTTGGGCGCGTTGCTGGGCGCGCTAGCCTTGGCCTTGGTGGCCTGGGCAGTTTCAAGAAATGTCCGGATGATTCCCGGCCGTTTGCAAAACGCGACCGAAATGGTGTTCGAATATTTTCTAGGGATCATGGACGGCGTGACCGGTGATCGCCAACAGACCCGGCGCTTTTTTCCATGGGTGATGACGATTTTCCTGTTTATCTTGTTTATGAACTGGATCGGTCTGACGCCGATTTTCGGCAGCATCGGTCTGAACGAAGTCGAAGGCGGACACCAGGTATTCATTCCGTTTTTACGCGGCGGCTCGGCTGATTTGAACATGACCGTCGCCATCGCGATGGTGTCAGTGATTGCAGCCCAATTCTTTGGCGTGATGGCGATTGGCGCTAAAAAACATTTACGCAAGTACTTCAATCCAAATCCGACCATGACCTTTGTCGGGATTATTGAGTTGATCGGGGAATTTACGAAAATCATTTCTTTCTCTTTCCGGCTGTTCGGCAATATCTTCGCCGGCGAAGTTTTGCTGTTAGTGATTACGACCTTGGTCCCGCTGATCGCGCCCCTGCCATTCTACTTCCTGGAGTTATTTGTCGGCGTGGTTCAGGCCCTGGTCTTCGCTTTGCTGTCCCTGGTCTTCTTCAAAATTGCGGAAACGGCTGAAGCACATTAATCGTATTTATTGGTAACTAATTTTTTAAGAAAGGAAACACTCGTATGAGTACAGATGTAGCCCAAGCGTTCGCGGCAGCGATTGCCATCGGCTTGGCCAGCCTCGGACCCGGTCTCGGTATCGGTATGTTGGCCGCCAAAGCGATGGAAGCGATCGGACGCAATCCGGAAGCCGCCGGAAAAGTCCAGGTGCCGATGTTGATCGCCATGGCCTTCGCCGAAGCCATCGCCATTTATGGTTTGGTGGTCGCGCTGATAATTAAGTTCGTCTAATTCCCCATGGCGGAGCTCTTCAGTAAACTCGGAATTGACTGGCGGTTGTTGTTAGCGAATACGCTAACCTTCTTCCTGGTGCTTTGGATTCTCCGCCGCTTTGCGTACCAGCCGATTTTGTCAGCCCTCGACAAGCGGCAACACACGATTTCGTCGAGCCTCGATCATGCCAAACAGGCCAAGCAAGAAGTCGAGAAGCTCCAACAGCAAAAAGAGGAGATGTTGCAGGACACCCGCCAGCAAACTCAGGAAATGTTGCATCAAGCCGAGCAGCAGGCGGAAGCGGTCCGCCAGGAGAAATTGGCCCAGGCCGGCGCCGAGGCCAAGACGCTGGTTGATCGCACGCGCCAGCAGCTGCAACGCGAACAAACCGAGATGCTGACCAAAGCCAAGGGTCAGCTGGCAGATTTAGTGGTTGAGGCGACCGCCAAAGTGCTGGACGAAAGTTTAGACGCTAAGGCTGAGCGCGACCTGCAGGCCAAAGCCGTCAAAGCCCTAAAACACGATTCCGCATGACCACCGACCAAGAATTCCAGTCGTATATCGGTGATCTACTGAGTCATCAGGATGTCCAGCGCCTGCATCAAACCAAGGCGCACTGGCATCGCGATCGTTTTGAACACTGTTACGCCGTGGGATTGGTATCGTTCCGACTCGCCAAATTGGTCCACGGCAACCGGACGGTTGCCGCGCGGGGCGGTTTTCTCCACGATTGGTACCATGGCCATCAACCGGAACGCGTCCGTTTCAAAAATCCCGACGGCCATCATTTTCGCCAATCACACGCGGCCGCGGCCACCTACGGTGAATCACCGGAAGTCCTGCATGCGATTCGAACGCATATGTGGCCGTGGGGCCGAACGGTACCGCGTACTCGCGAGGCCTGGGTTGTCTGGGCGGCCGATAACCTGGTTTGGTTGCAAGACATTTGGCATGGCCTCGGCTATTCGATTCGCACCGGTTGGCATAATTTTCTCTACGGACCACAACTATGAAACGGTTAACTGCCCAGCAATACGCGCACGTCCTGTCGCGAGCCTACACGGCCGCCAATTCGGCTGAACGGGCGGGGGTGATTGAACGCTTCGTGGCGCTGCTGTCGGCGCGACGCGCCTGGAAACTCGTCCCCCGGATCTTGCAGCACATCGAAGCCATCGAAGACGCCCAGGCGGGCCTGACCAAGGTGGCGGTTTGGCAAGCCAAGGATGCCCCGACGGCCGAACTGGCCGAAGCACTGACCCAAGTGCTTGGACCTGTCCGGCTGGAAACCCGAACCGATCCAAAACTGATCGGCGGGCTCAAATTCCGAATCCATGACCAGCTGATTGACGGAACGCTGGCTCATCAGCTTCAACGCTTACATACTCAACTGATCAACGCATAATCACTATGGCCGATCATCTCGTAGACCTGCTCACCAAGGAACTCAATCATTTTCAAACCAAAGCCGCGCGCGAACTGGTCGGGACCGTGCTAGAAGTCGGCGACGGCATTGTCCGCGCCGCGGGACTGTCCGACGTGCAGTCCCAGGAAATGGTGACCTTTGAATCCGGCGTCCAGGGCGTCGTCCTTAACTTGGAAGAAGACACTGTCGGGATTATCGTGCTGGGTTCAGATATCGGCATTGAACAGAACCAAACCGTCAAAGCCACCGGGAAAATTTTACAGGTGCCGGTCGGCGACGCGGTGGTTGGCCGGGTGGTCAATCCGCTGGGGTTACCGCTTGACGGCCAGGGCGCGGTCAGCACCAAACAGTTCTATCCGGTTGAAAAAATCGCGCCTGGCGTGATTACCCGTGAATCGGTTACCCAGCCGCTCCAGACCGGGATCAAGGCGATTGACGCGATGATTCCGATCGGCCGCGGGCAGCGTGAATTGATTATTGGCGATCGCCAAACCGGGAAAACCGCTATCGCGGTTGATACCATCATCAACCAAAAAGGCAAAGGCGTCCTATGTATTTATGTCGCGATCGGACAGAAAGAATCAAAAGTGGCCCGGATCGTTTCAAAGTTAGAAGAAACGGGGGCGATGGAATACACGACGGTCGTCCTAGCTGGCGCCTCGGATCCGGCCGCCCTGTCCTACATCGCGCCATACGCCGGTTGCGCGATGGGGGAATATTTCATGGATCAGGGGAAAGACGTGCTGGTTGTCTACGATGACCTCTCGAAACACGCCTGGTCATATCGACAAGTCTCGCTGTTGCTGCGCCGCCCGCCGGGCCGGGAAGCCTACCCGGGCGATATTTTCTATGTTCACTCACGCCTGCTTGAACGGTCCGCCAAATTGAATAAGGATTTTGGCGGCGGCTCGTTAACAGCGTTGCCGATTATTGAAACGCAAGCCGGTGATGTCTCGGCCTATATTCCGACCAACGTTATTTCGATTACGGACGGGCAGATTTATTTGGAATCGGACTTGTTCTACCAAGGCATCCGCCCGGCCTTGAACGTCGGCCTTATCGGTCTCCCGGGTTGGTTCCGCCGCCCAAACCAAGGCCATGAAAAAAGTGGCCGGAAAAATCCGGATCGCCTTAGCGCAGTATCGTGAACTGGCGGCCTTTGCCCAGTTCGGTTCAGAACTTGATCCAACCACGCAGAAACAACTCGATCGCGGCCGCCGGATGACCGAAATATTAAAACAAGGTCAGTATGATCCAATGAGCGTGCCGCAGCAGGTGGCTGTGTTGTACGCCGCGGCGAACGGGTATCTGGATGACGTGGACCCGGAGCAGATCGGTGCTTGGGAACACGATTTTCATCAATTCCTGGAGCATCAAGCCAGCGACTGGATTCAGGGCGTGGCTGATGGCGAGCTGACCGAGAAACTTGAAAAACAACTGCAGCAGTTGATTAAAGAGTTTCAGAAAGGACGCTAATGCTTGTGTCAGAACATTCCGGCCATGCCAGACTGTCACCATCTCGGTCGCGGTCTCACCCTATCATCAATCATTCAATGGTAAATTTCTAACCAGATGCCAGCCGCTTCACGCGACATCAAGCGCCGGCTCCGGTCGGTCGAGAATACCCGCAAGATCACCAAGGCCATGGAACTGGTGGCTAGCGTCAAGATGCGCAAAGCCAGCCAGGCGGTTTTGTCGACGCGGGCTTATACCGACCAGGCCTGGGAACTCCTAGTTAATGTGGCCAAGCGGACGGAGGTTGGCCAGCATCCGTTGCTGCGGGTTGCTTCGAAGCCAAAAAAGGTCGCCGTGGTATTGATTGCGTCAAACCGCGGCTTGGTCGGCGGATTCAACGCCCAAATCACGGCCGCCATTTCACACTACATCAAGCGCTTCAAAAACGTGACCCTGGCGGAAGTTGACACGATTATCATGGGTACCCGCGGCCGGGCGGTCTATTACCAGCATGGCCATGAAATTGCGGCCGAATTTATTAAGCAGGACGTGATTTTTAACGCGGCTGAAGTGCTGCCGCTTTCAAAACTCGTGATCGATGGATACACGAATGGGGAATACGATCGGGTCGTGGTTGGCTACATGGATTTCGTGTCACCGCTCGTGCAAAAGCCGCGGATTCGACAAATCTTGCCGCTTAGCATGGAAAGTTTTGAGCGCGGGGAGATCGGCCTACTTGAAGAAGATGAGCGCCACGATATTGAACAGAGCCGAAGCCAAGGACGAAACGGCCTTTGACTACGCGTTTGAACCAAGCCCGGACGCGGTACTCGATGCGCTGTTACCCCGGATGGTTGAAATGCAGATATTCCGGGCGGTGCTCGAAACCAACGCCTCCGAACACGCCGCCCGCATGGTGGCCATGCGAAACGCGACGGACGCGGCCGGCGATTTGATTGACGAATTATCTTTGTCCTTTAACCAGGCGCGACAAGCCGCGATTACGGCCGACCTGGCGGAAATTTCCGCCGGCCGCGCCGCCTTAGAATAATTCGGATGCAATAAATATTTACGCAACTGATTACGACATGACTATGAAAACAGGGAGTACGAAAGGAACAATTCACCAAGTGATCGGACCGGTCGTCGACGTCAAATTCACGGGCGATCTACCGGCGATTCTGAATGCGCTGACGGTTGAACGCGGGAAGGACGAGGGTTTAACCCTGGAAGTTCAACAGCACATCGGCGCCGACGTTGTGCGTGCAGTCGCCATGTCTTCAACTGATGGACTCGAACGTGGTCAGCCGGTGACTGATACCGGCAAACCGATCACCGTACATGTCGGTCCGGATACCCTGGGCCGGATGTTCAACGTAACCGGACAACCGATCGACGGGAAACCGGCTCTCAAAAGCAAATTGACCGCACCAATTCACCGCGAAGCGCCGTCATTTGATGAACAATCGGTTAAAGCTGAAATTTTTGAAACCGGCATTAAAGTTATCGACCTGATCGCCCCGTTCGTCAAAGGCGGGAAAGTCGGGTTATTTGGTGGAGCCGGCGTCGGAAAAACCGTGGTAATTACCGAATTGATTCATAACATTGGTTCGCAACACGGCGGGTACTCGGTTTTTGCCGGGGTGGGCGAACGGACGCGTGAAGGAAACGATCTCTACCATGAAATGAAAGATTCGGGCGTGCTTGAAAAGACCGCGCTGGTCTTCGGACAAATGAACGAACCGCCGGGTGCGCGGCAGCGAATCGGCTTGACCGGCTTGACGCTAGCCGAGTATTTTCGCGATCAAGAAGGTAAAGACGTCTTGCTTTTCATCGACAACATCTTCCGCTTTACTCAGGCCGGTTCGGAAGTTTCGGCTCTGTTAGGCCGGATTCCGTCGGCGGTCGGCTACCAACCAAACTTGGCGGAAGAAATGGGTCAACTCCAGGAACGTATTACTTCGACCAAAAAAGGTTCTATCACGTCGGTCCAAGCGGTCTATGTCCCGGCCGACGACTTGACCGACCCGGCCCCGGCCACCACCTTCGGCCACCTGGATTCGACCGTCTCGCTGTCCCGAAGTTTGGCCGAGTTAGCGATCTATCCAGCCGTCGATCCGCTTGACTCGACCTCAACCATCCTGGATCCGCTGGTGGTCGGACAAGAACATTATGACGTGGCTCGAGGCGTCCAAAAAGTTCTCCAGCGTTACAAAGACCTGCAAGATATTATTGCGATCTTAGGCGTTGAAGAATTATCTGATGAGGATAAACAAACCGTCGCCCGGGCTCGGAAGATTCAACGGTTTTTATCGCAGCCATTTTCGGTGGCTGAAGTCTTTACCGGTGTGCCGGGACAATACGTGTCGCTCAAGGATACCATTCGTGGTTTCAAAGAAATTTTGGATGGCAAGCACGATGATGTGCCGGAACAGGATTTCTATATGAAGGGCGGTATTGACCAGGTTCGGAAAAAATGAGCGATACAACGTTCCAAATTGTCATCGCCACGCCGGAACGCGAGGTCTTCCGCGACCAGGTGAATAGCGTCTCACTCCCGACGACCGAAGGCGAGATTACGGTCCTGGCGCATCATGTGCCGATTGTTACGACCTTAAAACCGGGTGAGTTGTTAATCCGCAAGAACGGCGAACAGAACCCGTATGCAATTTCAGGCGGATTCGTTGAAGTCCGGCCAGATAAACTCTTGATTTTGGCTGATACCGCCGAGCATGTGTCGGAAATTGACGAGCAACGCGCTCAAGAAGCGATTGCCCGGGCCGAAAAACTCAAGGCCGAAAAGTCGGCTGAATCGGTGGATTACGCCCAAGTCGCGGCCAAGTTAGAACGTGATTTGAACCGGGTCCGGATGGTCCGGAAATACCGGCTGCATCGTTCTCACACCCCGGGCATCACCCACCACCACACCCACCGGAACCAATAACGACGGGCCGAGATTGACAAATTCGTCCGGATGCGCTATGCTGGCAATTCGGTTTTTTCGGTTTGCTCTTTATTTCTTTACCCCCAACCCAGAAGGGAACAGGACCACGATGGGACTGAATCTGGAGCAGCACGAGGAAAGCCTGCTTTTCATTCGCGGTGCAGTCGAGCGGCAGATCTTCCGTCCGGTCGACGTCTATCACGACGACCAGGACAATCATGACCCGGCCATCATCGTCGCCTGTGGTGACAAGGATCAGGCGCATGATCGTTTGCATCACTGCTGGGATCGCGTGACGCGCCAGGCGCAACTGGTGATGGTCCATGGTGGCGGCCTGCTGCTGGACGGACTGAGCCCGGCCAATCGGGAGTTCAACTCCGTCGGATTCGTGCTGAATGAAATTCACCGCGGGATCCTGGCCAAGGAACAGCACACCGGTGTGCGCGTCAAGCGGATCATTCCGTACTTCGACTTTCCGTGTGGTGTGGCCGGCATGTACGCCATCACCGCGGCCGGCAGCTGCCGATCGGCCATCAGTGTCAAGCCGTTTCTGAAGCAGAACTTCCCGGGACGGGAAGTGGCCCTCAAGTTCTACCTCGACCGACCGGCCAAGGTGCTCGGAACCGATCATCCGCTGGTGATCAAGAACCCGAACGCCAAGGCCCTGACCTTCAACTTCTCGGCCAAAGCCATGACCGAATATCTGCGGGAGTTTGAAACCTCACAATCGCGCGTCGCCGTCGGCTAACTTGCCGATGTCATCCGTGGACTGATACACTGTATCAGTCCACTTTTTTATATTTCTATGTCCCACACCGCCAAAGCCCTGGTTCTCCACTGCATGGATTTCCGCTTTATCCATCAGATCGTGCATTATCTGAAAGCCGAAGGCCTGATTGACCAGTATGACGACGTATCCCTAGCCGGAGCGGCCAAATGCCTGGCTGATCCGATGCAAGCCCACGACACCGAAGTCGTACTGCGGCAAATCGAATTGTCGCAAAAGTTGCACCAGATTACGTCGGTCTATTTGATCAACCACCGCGATTGCGGCGCCTACGGGAAAATTTTCGATACGCCCGAAGCGGAAACCGAGCGCCATACCCAGGATTTACAGCGGGCCAAAACAATGGTTCAGGAAAAATTTCCGGAGCTGGAAGTCAAGACCATCTTGGCGACGCTGCAGGAATCGGGCCAAGTCCAATTTACACCCGTCGCCTAAACACTTTTTGACGGTCGGCCGTCCGTCGCGACGGCTTTTGGCTTGACAGAATGCCGCGTCAGGGGTATGACACAGTCAATCCTGACGTATTACTGACCTTCCAATCCAACTTCCCGGAGGTGGCTGATGTTGACGGACGTCCGCGAACTTCGCGATGGGCAGCCCTGTGCCATTCTGGGCATCGGGCATACCGTTCTCGACGAACAGTTACGGTACGATAACCCGCGATTCATTTTGAATCCGGAGAATTCGCCGACGGCGCTGTCGCCCATCGGGCGCAATCGGTTATTTCACGAACTCGAACGCAAAACCGGGCGGATGAAAGATGCCGACTTGGCTGCCCTGGCCGACAAGAAATTCATCGCCGCCACGGGCATTCGTTCACGAATGATGTGGCCAGGTTCGCCGGCTGAATTGGGCGCCCTGGCGGCCAAGCAAGCCCTGGCTGACGCGCAGGTATCGGTCGACCAGATCGATGCGATTCTCGTCGGTACCAATACCGGTAACGGTTATCCGAGCACGGCTGATGTGGTCAAGGAGTTGCTGGGCGCCAAGTCGGCCGCTCGCTGTCGTGATCTGCAGGAAGCCTGTCCGGTCGGCGCGATTGTGGTGCTTGAGGGCTGGGAAAAGATTCGGAGTGGCCGTTACGGCCAGGTGCTGGTCATGGCCGCCGAAAAAGCGACCAGCCTGGCTTCGCCTGATGACTACAAAAGCGCCAACCTGTTTGGTGACGCCGCTTTTGCCTATGTCCTCGGTCCGGCCGAACATGACGACTTCGTCTTTTTTGAGGATGGATCGGATCCTTCGAATAAGCAGTCGACCTACATCACCAAAAAGCCTGACGGTTTCCATCAGGACGGGGGCGCGGTACATCGGTATGTCGGGCGCGTGGTGCCGGAACTGCTCGAACAGACGTTCAAGCGTCTGCGGCTTGATCCGGCTTCGGTCGATCATTTCTTTCCCCACCAACCGTCGACCAAGACGCTCGATTTCCTGATCGGCAATATCCGCCGCCGGTGGCCTGGGTTCAATCCGGTCATCCATCGGAACGTGGAGGAGATGGGCAACACCTCGGGAGCCTGTACCGGCTGGATGGTCTCACGGGCCAAAGCGTCCGGTCAGCTCAAGTCCGGACAATTCTGCCTGGTCGCCAGTTTCGGGGCCGGTATGAGTTGGGCCTTCTATGGCTTCATTGTTCGTTAAGTATCGTCCCTGCACCAAGGTGTGCGGGGACTTTTTTTGGCTGTGATACAATACCCTCATGCCAGGGGAGATTCCGGATAAAGTAAATCGCGAGCAGCAGGCCGCCATTCGCCATGGCCGGGGGCCGCTCTTGATCGTGGCCGGCGCTGGAACCGGGAAAACCACGGTCGTGACCGAACGGATTGCGCACCTGATCATGAACGAACAGGTTCCGTCGGACAATATCCTGGCCCTGACCTTTACCGATAAAGCGGCCGGTGAAATGCAGGACCGAGTTGAGCGGATTTTACCGTTCGGGTATGTCGACCTGTGGGTCATGACCTTTCACAGCTTGGGCCAGCGGCTGCTGAAAGAGCACGCGCTTGATATCGGGCTGTCCAATGATTTTAAACTCTTATCCCAAACCGACCAGTGGCTGCTGATTCGGGAACATTTGGAAGAATTCGATTTGGAGTACTATCGGCCGCTCGGCAATCCGACGAAATTTATTTCCGCCCTGGTCCGGCACTTTTCACGCTTGAAAGACGAAGATATTTCACCGGAGGAATATTTAAAGTATGCGAAAACTTTGTCCAAGGGCAAAACGAAGAAAGCAGCCGAAGACCAGGCCGAAGCCGATCGGATAATGGAAGTCGCGAAGGCCTACCAAAAGTATAATCAGTTGTTACTCGACAACAACGCCCTGGATTTTGGCGATCTCATTCTGTATACCTTGCGGCTGCTGCGGGAACGGCCGGCCATCCTGAAAAAGTATCAGCAGCAATTCCAGTATATCCTGGTCGACGAATTTCAGGACACGAACTGGGCGCAGTTTGCATTGATTAAACGACTGGCGGCGCCGCGCAACAATCTGACGGTGGTCGGTGACGATGACCAATCAATCTACAAATTCCGCGGCGCTTCGGTTTCAAACATTATAGAATTCAAGAAAGATTTTCCGGAGGCCGAAGTGGTGGTATTAACCAAGAACTATCGGACCCAGCAGAAGATCTTGGACCTGGCCTATGCGTTTATCCAGCAGAATAACCCCGATCGCCTGGAAGCCAAGCAGGATTTGTTTGGCGGTCTGTCGGTCGTCAAGAAACTGACGGCCCAGCGCCCCGGTTCGGGGGAAACCGGCTGGTTGCATCTGGACACCCAGGAAGCCGAGGCTCGGGCGGTGGCCGATAAAATCGAAGCTCTGCGGCAAAACGATCCGAAGTTAGGCTGGGACGCCTTCGCGGTTCTGGTTCGCGCCAATGATCATGCCCAATTGTATCTGCAGGAGTTCGAGCGGCGCGGCCTACCGCATGTATTCCTGGCCGCCCGCGGCTTATTTACGAAACCGTTGGTGCTCGATCTCTTGGCGTATCTGCGTCTGCTCGATAACTATCACGAAAGTTCGGCCCTGGCCCGCGTGCTGGCCATGCCAATCTGGGCGATTGATCACGGCGACGTGGTGGAACTATCCTACCAAGCCAAAAAGAAAACCCGATCGCTGTTTGAGCAGCTCCAGCATGATGATGTTTCGGTATCCGATTCGACGCGCCAAGGCATCCAACGACTGAAGCAACTGGTAGCCGAACACACTAAAGACGCCAATAGCAAAAAGGCCGGTGAAGTGGTGCTGCAGTTCCTGAATGATTCCGGCTATCTCAAAGCCATGACCAAGGAGGAAACAGCCGAGTCGCAGCAGCAGACCGCACTGTTGCGGCAATTTTTCAAAGTGATTGAAACCTTTCAGCAGGGCGAAACCCACGCCTCGGTCAAAGGACTGTTGCGATACATTGACCATGTGATGGAATCCGGCGACGCCGGCGGCTTGGAACATGATGTCGAGGCCGGCCCTGAGACCATCAAAATCATGACCGTTCACTCGGCCAAGGGCCTGGAGTTTCCCTACGTTTTTATCGGCAACATGGTCGAGGATCGCTTTCCCGGTCGCGACCGCCACGACCCGATTCCGGTCCCGGACGCCCTGGTCCGCGAAGTGTTGCCGTCCGGCGACGCCCATCTGCAGGAAGAACGTCGTTTAATGTACGTGGCGATCACCCGGGCCCGGAACGGCGTCTGGTTAACCGCGGCCGAAGACTATGGCGGCCAGCGCCGGAAAAAGCCCTCCAAGTTCGTCTATGAACTGGGGTTATTGCAGCCACCGGTCAAGGCCGAAAAGAAGCCGCCGCTGCCGGCTCGTGAATTCAAACCCACCCCGGTCCAAAAAAAAGAAGCGGCCGCCTACCTGGCCAAGGAAAATCAGTTTAGTTTTACGAAACTCTCAACCTACAACGATTGCCCCTGGAAATACCGCTACGCCTTCGTGCTACAAGTCCCGAAGCGGGGGAGTCACGCGCTGTCGTACGGATCGTCGGTCCACAAAACCCTGCAGAATTTCTTCGCCCTTTGGAAGACACGGGAGCCGGCCGGCAAGTCCGTCAGTTTGGACGAGCTGCTGACCTTTTACGATCGCTGCTTCATCGACGAATGGTACTCGAGCAAGGCCCAGAAAAAAGAATATTACGACAAAGGCAAAGCCGCCTTAACGACCTGGTACAGCCGCGTCAGCAAACAGCCGCCGGAGGTCTTGCGACTGGAGCAGGTCTTTAATCTGAAGGTCGATGAATTCGTGATCAACGGCGCGATCGATCGGATCGACAAAATCGGCGGCTCGGACGAAAATCCGGAGGTCAAAATTGTCGATTATAAAACCGGCAAAGTTAAAGAGAAATTCGCCAAGGACGATAAGTACCAGCTCTTGATTTACGCCCTGGCCGTGCAGGATCCGAATATTCTGCCGGGCGAGGTCAAGCAACTGGAATACTACTTTATCGACGAAAACGTTTCAAAAACCTACCAGCCGACCGAACAGGACCGGACGGATACCCTGGATTGGATTCGCCAGACGGTCGGTAAAATCCAATCGGGTGATTTTCATCCGACACCCAGTAAATTTATCTGCGACTACTGCGACTTTAAAGAGATCTGCGAATTCCGAGCAGTGTAAATGAAACGCAAGAAACCGCGGCGGTTACGCGCTGTTATAGGATGTAAATTATTTTCGCCTCTTCGTCGAACGCTTTGTGTACTTTGCGGGTGATACAGTACATACAAAGCTCATCCAATTATTGCCGCCTTCCGATTTCTGGAACTGCTTGATAACTCGGAAACCATGTTCCCGCAGAATGTTCCTAAATTCATTTTTGGAATAAAAGGCAAAAAATCTCGTTACACCGCCGTATTTTTCTTGCGTGATTACTTGTTCATCAACATTACTTTTTTCTTTCATCGAAACCACAAACATGCCTTGCGGTGTTAACAGACGGCGAATAGAACGAAGGACCTTCGGCAGCCGCCTTTTTGGAATATGGAGCAAGGTAGCAATAGACCACACTGCATCAAACTGGTGAGCCGGAAAGCGGAGATCATAAAAGCTCATTTTCTTGAATGTGCCCTTTGGATTGAGTTTTTGTGCTAACGCTAAGAGTCCTTTTGAAGCGTCGGTACCGATGTAGTCAAAACCGGCCTGAAGTAGATCATGTGCGTCTCGACCGCCCCCACACCCGATTTCGAGGACGCGGTTGCCGTGAATTTGGCGATGAAGTTCATCCAGTTCATCTTTCCAAAAATGAAACATCCGATTCGTTGTAGCATACTTCGGCGCAATTTTGTCGTAGGCTTCGATTGTTTGTTTTGTGCGTAAGTCCATGAGCGAAAATAATTTATTTCCGATAACGTTTGCGCGTACACGATTTTACGTAGTATATCGGGTACGCGCTGTTGTACGGAGTCGGGGTTCCGAACATTGACAAGTGTCAGGTTCTATGTAAAAGTCTAACACACTTTGTACATTCCCTGGTAGCTTAGATTCAACAGGGCGTTGTTTCTAGGTAGCCATCGACTCATTAGGAGACATAGCCATGAGTAGTGGTAGTGTCGCCCGACAGGAGCGCGAGTTTCTGGCGTGTGTGATCCGTCATCTCCCAGAGCTTTTTCCAAATGAACGGCAGGCGTGGATTGAAAACCAGGATCTTCTGTCCGAAAGGTTGGAGCTAGCCCTGGACATGGTAAGCCCCAGGATCAAACTCCTTGAACGTCTAAATGAAGGAGTGACGCGCGTCACAAAAAAAGGTCATGCCGCCAAGATAAGACTCTTTCTGTTCAATCTTGGCTCTGAAGACCAAGTGACTGTCGATAAGCTTGCACGAGCAATCGTTCAAGCTGTTGACCCAGCATCACTCAAAGAGTAGTGGCACAGATAAGTAACGGACTTCGAGATTACATCAACGAGTCCGTTTAATTTTTTTACTAGGAACCCCGATTTCGTACAACGTTTGCGTCTCATACGACCGTCTGCCGTAGCAATAGCGAAGGCAGATGTCGTATAGACGCTGTTAGGAGATGTAACAATAGGGTCACTTGGTTAGTAGTTTAATCGCTTTCTTCAGCTGTCCGCTAAAATCGTTGTCCATGTTGAGAACCTTGAATTTGTACTTCCGCGCTTCTTTATTAAAAAACTGTCCATAGTAACTGACCATTTGTGCGATTTTGTACAAAGTCTTTTTGTTTAAAGTCTTGCGAAGTATCCAATCGTTTGGAGTTGAGCTTTTCTTTGTATCATGCACAAACTTTTCAATATCAGACTTCACAAGAAAAAGAACGCGGAAATGTTTACCGCCATATTTTTTAATAAGTCGAGCTGCAAGTTGTGGCGTTATGTGGTAGCCCTCTAGAATGTAGTCATTCCCATCTTTGATTTCAGATATGGCAAACATATCTAAAGCATCATAACTTGCTACAGCTTGCTTCATGTAATTTTTGGCAACCCGATGTGGAGTGTTGCGTGAATATGTTTCATCATTTGTTTTACCTTTTTTGGAACTGTGAGGATACAATCTCGCAAGCGCTTGCTTGGAGACATACTTCGAAACATATTCACGAACTACAACTTGCAGCGTGTCAGAAGCAACCCACTGGATTCCGAGCCCTTTGGACAGTTTTTTGGCGAGTGTGGTCTTACCACATTTTGGCGGACCACCGATTAAATAAATCATAGTTGTGATTCAGCAAGACCCTATTGTTATTTCTCCTAACGTCAGGGATATACGAAGTTTTGCGACGAAGGAGTAAAATTTGGGTGAGGGGCGAGCCGAGCCCCGAACCGTATGTCCCTTGTTAAGTGACCCGAACGGAATGAAATGGAGTGAGAGCGCAGCGGGGCTTGAGTTGAGGATTTGTCCTTCATTATAAAAAAGGGCAAAAAATTATTTTTCAGCAACCCAAAATAATCTGTGACTACTTAATTTTATACCTTCCTTGTTAAGTTTTTTATCAACCTCTTCAAGATGTGCCTTGTCTTTCATTTTATCAAAATCTGGAATTATTGGGGCTCTTTCAAGAATTTCTATAACATCGTTAATTGACGAATACACCTGATGAAATTTAAAGTATTTTGATTCAACGAGTTTCATTCCAGATTGTGCCAATAATTTTTTTACTAATTCAAGTTTTGTTTTCTGATTAGGATAATTTTGCCCTCTTCTAAAAATTTTTTTGAGTTCGATTTTATCCTTCTCGCCAATAGTTTCTTCAATCATCAGCCCTCCTTTTTTTAAAACGCGAAAACTTTCTCTAATAAAATCAATGTTGGCAGAAAGGGGTCCTCTTGAGCTGAAAATAATATCAAAATGGTCATCTTCAAAAGGCAAATTTTTTCCATCTGCAACCTTGAAAATAACATTTTTAGCTTCAACAGATTTTTTAAGTTTATCTGCGGATTTTATGTAATCCTCAAAAGGATCAATGCCAACAATTTCTTTAAAAAATGGGGAAAGTTTGAGTGTTAGTTCGCCAGACCCACATCCCAAATCCAATATTTTAAAATTTTTGTTGGCGAATTTTTTAAGAAACTCAAAAAAATTTGGTTTTTCTCCAGCGATTAATTTACCTTGTCCATGAAGCTCGTATTTTTTAAATTTCGTTGAACTTTTCTTATAAAAAATATCGTGATGATCTTTCATGTTTGTCTTGTTATTAAATAATTTTTTGCCCCTATATATTTTTGGACAAATCCTCAATTTCACTTAACGATTGCGCGTAGGCGAAGTTCGTCGGTGATACAATCGTACCATCACCGGCGAACTTAGGCGAGCGGTTTCTAGGGGATGGCCTTCGGGCGGCCACAGAAACCCGAGCCGCCTACGCGCTGTTGTACGATGATTTGCCGACCGCCGCATATGTAAAAGAAAAGCGTGGTTGTCTCCATGTTACCCGACATTCTTGACACGAACTAATCCTTATGCTATCCTGCTTTGTCAATTCATGGTGAATTGACTGCTCCTTTCGGAGGTAGAGCGATGCCAGACATTCGCGTGTCCATTCCTCATCGGCTCGGCAAGCCCGAAGCGCTCAAGCGAGTTCGCACGCTCCTGACGAACGTCAAGCGTGACCATGGTGACCAGGTCAGCAACCTCGAGGAGCGCTGGCATGACAACGGTGCCAGGTTCAGCTTCAGTACCATGGGCTTCGATGTCTCGGGGCAGCTGACCGTGAGTGACCGAGAAGTCACTGTCACGGGCAAGCTCCCCTGGCTGGCGGGCATGTTCAAGGGTCAGATCGAGGACACGATCCGCGATCAGGCCAGCGAGCTTCTCGTCTAGGGCGCTCCAAGGAATCATCTCCGATAACATGGGTCCGGGAGTAGCGATACTCTCGGACCTAGCTTTTCTTACAACATAGGGAGGCAAATTTTCGTACAACGTTTCGGCGTAGACGATAGTGGCGACAGCGCGGAGGCGGTACACTTTTCTTGACCGCCGGAGCGACGAGCCATTTCGCGTATACACCAGTGCTTTATATGACGTTTCAGTCTGTCTAATCATACTACCAGCCGGTGTCTTCAGTAAAACTTTCCTATACCAATGTTCTCTAGGGCAAGTTTTGTCTTGAGGCAACACATTGACTGGAAGGTTGCCGATGGAAAAACCAGGTGAGAGCATTCCATTGATCTCCAGGTTCCATATTTGTTCATTTCTACTGTCCATTTATCTGCAGTGAGGTACAATATCAAAGTCATTCTCGATCTGTAGAAAGTCTGTGCATGATGTGAACAAGCTTTAACATCCTCAGGTGCAAGTATTATCCCAGCTTCTTCATGAGATTCGCGAATAATAGTCTCTTTTGCTCCGTTGTTTTCGCGACCTTCCAGATGACCAGCAACCACACTGTAATTTCCATCTTGATAGCCTGTATTTAATATCTTCGGAGAAGTAAAACTTGCCCATCTTTTTTCAAGGACAAGATAAGCTGCTACGAAGGCTCTGAACTTTTCTTTGCTGTACATAAGTTTATTCTCTAACAGACAGAAGACGAAATGCCATATAACTCGTTATTATACGAACTCTGTTCGTATCATAGCCCCTCGAGCCGGGTTTGGCCAGAAAAATACTGAATATATTATGCCATAAAGAAAAACCCCACGGACGAAACGCGCGGGGTTGGATGTGAACATTGAGTGAGATTTGAACTCACGACCTTCTCCTCCGTAGGGAGACGCTCTATGACTGAGCTATCAATGCTCTTATTTGATTAGTTCAATGAACAGATGAGGTGACGAGCGCTGCAAAGGCAGCAATGGGATGGTTCGTTCGCAACCGCTCCCACCTCTACCAGAAAGGAGGCTCGTCACCAAAAAAGAATGGAGGGACACGCGGTGGCGTCTCGTGCCGCTGGAAGGATTCCAGGCAGCTTGCGGCCCCTCCAAGGAGCCGGCATGGGGGAATTGCCCGACAAGGCATCCCGCACAAGCATCATGCTTGCCTCGGTGTTTTTTGCGAGGACACCAGAGCCCATGCCGGAAATGACCGGAAGAAAAGCGAGCAGAGAGCCGAAGCCGGTGTCTCCAGCAACACCCGTGCCCGGGAACATTGCACGCTCTGCTCGCCAATGCGACGGAGGCGGGAATCGAACCCGGATCTCGAGAACTTTCCGTTTCGATCTGACCATCTCGAGATCGTGCTGGCTTGGGAAAGCCAGCCTGTACCACACAGCCTCCTCCGTCAATGCTGTTAAGAACCTGGCGCACCGTATCATGCGGGCCGAAATCAGTCAAGACAAAAAAAGACCCCTAGCGGACTAGGGGTCGGGATGCTCGAGAATCATACAGGATGCCACGAAGGCGTAACCCGGGTACAGGCTGATCCAAGCCTGATCGGCGACTTCGCAAACGAGCCCGAGCCCGCGGTGATCCAGCATGTAGAGTGGCTGGATTGCGCACAGCTGCTTGGGCAGAGCCTGGACCGTCGGGGCGACCCGATTCCAGGTGAGGATGGTGAAAATGCGGTGCGGGGCTTGACCGCTGACGATCAGCAAGTCGTGCGCCCGGGTTCCGTCCAAAGCGTGGCGGAGCGAATTTGGGAACAGCTCCAGGGCGGCCAGGGACAGCTTGGCGAAGCAATGCGGTTCCAGCTGCAACGACCGCAGTCGCACGTCAAGCGCCTCCGACAAAGCATCGATCTGTGCCTGGCCAGCCGGATAAATGAAAGGCCAGGTAACGGATTGACCCAAGCGAACTCGAGCCATGAAGACATGATCGTCGATCTTGTCGATCAGCATCTTGGTCAGGGGCTCCGGCGGCCCCAGCGGATATTCTGTCGCATGCACTGGTGGCCTCCTGAGGTTGGAAGAGCGCGTCTGCCTTGGGTGTACGCTGTTCCCGACGCGTTGTCAAGCGGCGGTAAAATCAGTATACTCAAGGCCGTATGTCGTTGGTGCGATTTCTGATTATCGTAACTGTTGGGACGCTGTGCGCCTGGGGCGCTTGGGTGATGGTTATTTTGACGCTTGACCCGCAAACGGGCGGTGCGGTGGCGGTTGGCCTGTTCAGTTTAAGTTTGTGGCTGGCCCTGATCGGGACGATCACCTTGGCGGGATTTTTTCTGCGCTACTGGCTGGAAAAACAAGCCGTGCCGTTCCGGCAATTGGGCATCGCTTTCCGCCAAGCCGTGATTGTCGGCAGTTTAGCGGTCCTGGGGTTACTGCTCCAGGCCGGGCGGATCTTGCACTGGTGGACGATCGTCATGATCGTGGCCTTTGGATTGCTGGTGGAATTCTACGCCCTGGCCGGCGACGCGCGCCGTCCGAATACGGTTGACCATGAACCGCAGCAACCACAACCAACCGCCGACTAATCCCATGGACCACGGCCACCTGCATCCGCTTACCCAGTACGCCCGTCGAGTGCTCGACGTCTGGCGCAGTCTTGGCTATGACTTGCATACCGGACCCGAGCTGGAAACCGCTTGGTTCACCTTTGACGGGTTGAATGTCCCGCCGGATCACCCGGCTCGGGATATCCAGGACACCTTCTTTATTAAAGACCATGACGATCTGGTCTTGCGGACGCACGCTTCGACGGTCCAATTACGCTGGCCGAAGTCTCATCGGGCCAAACCGCCGTATCGGGTGGTGGAAATCGGCAAAGTTTACCGCCATGAAGCAACCGACGCCACCCACGAGTCGATGTTCTTCCAGTGCGACGGGGTGCTAATTGACCGCCAGGTAACGATGGCGCAGCTGGTCACGACGCTCCGGGCCTTCATTAAAAAACTTTATCCGGACAAAAAATCGCGTATCCGACCGAGCTTCTTTCCGTTCGTCGAACCGGGGATTGAACTTGATGTCTGGTGGGAACAGCCGGGCAAGGACGGAAAATGGTTGGAGATTCTCGGCGCCGGGTTGGTGCATCCGCGCGTGATTGAAAACATGGGCTTCGATCCGAAGGACTGGCAGGGGTTTGCGTTCGGCTGGGGACTCGATCGTTTGGCGATGCTCGAATTCGGTATCCAAGATATCCGCCTGTTCTATAACGGCAATCTTGAATTTTTGAAACAGTTCTAACATGGAAGTACCGATTCGCTGGCTCAAAGAATATATCCGGCCGCTGCCGAGCTTGACGAAACTCTCGGAGATCTTATTGATGCACGGCCTTGAAGTCGAGGCGGTGATTGATCGGAGCCGGGATTTTCAGCAAGTGGTGGTGGGCGAAGTAACCGGTGTCAAACCCCATCCGAACGCCGATCAACTTCGTTTGACCGAGGTGGTGGTGGCCGCCGGTCGCCCGGCAATTGAAATTGTCTGCGGCGCTCCAAACGTCGCGGTCGGACAAAAAGTGCCGGTGGCGCTCCTGGGTGCGGTGTTACCCAACGGTCTAACTATCGCGAATCGCCGCATTCGCGGAATTGCTTCGAACGGCATGCTTTGCGCCGAGGATGAACTGGGACTCGGGAAACACCATGCCGGTATCTTGGTGCTGGATCCGGGTCTGCCGCCGGGCACACCCCTGGCCAAAGCCCTCGGACTTGACCAGCCGATCTTGGATATCGCGATCCCGGCCAACCGCAGCGACTTAATGAGCGTCCGCGGCCTGGCTTGGGAAATTGGCGCCATGCTCGGGAAGCCACCAAAATTTCCGAAGGTAAAATTTTCGGAATCCACGACCGCCATGACAGTCAAAGTCAACGTTACCGACGCCAAGCTGTGCCCGCTCTATACCGCCCGATCCATCCGCGGCCTGACGGTCGGTCCGTCACCGCTCTGGCTGCAATCGTGGCTATGGGCGGCCGGGATGCGGCCGATTAATGTGGTGGTGGATGTCACCAATTACGTGATGTTGAATTACGGCCAACCGCTGCATGCCTTTGATGCGGCCAAGGTCAGGCAGCAGACGATTACGGTGCGTCCGGCCGCGCCGGGAGAAACACTCGTGACCCTGGATGGTCAAGCGCGTCAGCTGGATCCGTCGATGCTGGTGATCGCCGATACCGGGGGACCAATCGCGCTGGCTGGGGTCAAAGGCGGTCTCGAGAGTGGCGTGACTGACCAGACGACGGAAATTATTTTGGAATCAGCCATTTTTGATCCGGTTTCGATTCGTAAAACTTCTCGCCATCTCGGCCTAGTCTCGGAAGCATCGAAACGCTACGAAAAAGGACTGTGGCCGGCCTTGGCGCTTGAGGCCAGTCGGGTGGCGGCCGCGCTGATCGCCGAACTGGGTGGCGGCGCGATTGACCGGGGGAGTCTGGAGGTTGGCGTTACCACGCGCGCGCCGCAGGTCGTTGCAATCGATCCGAAGTATATCGCCGAGCGATTGGGCATGTCGGTTTCGACCGCCAAGGCCAAAACAATCTTAACCAAGCTCGGCTTCACGATCAGTGGCCGACCGACGTGGCAGGTGACGGTTCCGGCCTGGCGGCTTGATGTATGCTTGCCCGAAGATATTGTGGATGAAGTTGGACGGATGCTGGGGTACGAAAGCATTCCAACCGCGCGATCGTCGGGTTCACCAACGGTCACCGAGATTCCGCCGGCCATTCGATTTGCCGAAGAGGTCAAGAATAGTTTAGTTGCGCTGGGTGGCACCGAGATTATTTCGCACGCTTTCTATAGCGCCGAAGCGGCGGCCGCCCAAACCGGCCGGCATTATCAGATTGCCAACCCGCTGGATAAGACACAGGGCATGTTGCGACGGAGTTTACTCCCGCAGATGCGGATGGTGTTGCAACGGGCGGCGGACGCCGGACAGGATGTCACAATTTTTGAACTTGGACGAATCTTTGATCCGGAACTGCCGGGCGCAATTGACCGCAAGCAACCGTGGAAAATCGCGCTCGGCGCGACTCATAAAGGATCAGCCTCGGTGCTGACGCCGCTGGTGTCAAAACTCCAAGCCGTGCTCAAAGCCGATATTCCGGTTGCGATGAAGCAGGCGCCGGAGCGGGTACGCGGACGCCAGCTCGAATACCTCGAGCTCGACTTGACTGCGCTCCAAACCACTTCAAGCGCGACCTTCGGTCCCTGGGACCCTGAACGGTACGCGCGTCCAGCCGGCGCCTATCGTGAGCCGTCAAAGTATCCCGCCATTACCCGCGATATTTCCTTCTGGTGGCCGGGTGACAAATCGTCGCTCCAGGCGCTGATTGATGACTTCCAGTCGAACCACAGCTTACTGTGGGAGACGGTCAGCAAAGACGAATTCATCAAGGATGACCGCACCAGCTATCTCATCTCATTTGTTTTCCAGTCCGCCGATCGAACCCTGACCAAGGCCGAAGTTGATCAACTCGAAACTCAAATGAAAACCGCCTTAACCAAGCAGGGGGCGAGTATTCGATAACGCTATGTCGACACATATTGAAATGGGGATTAATCCCGAAGACGAAGCAGCCGCGGCTTATTATCACCAGGAGTTGCATGACGAAAATCCCGAGGGGCGCGATACGGCGGTTGATGCCTGGTATCATCGAAAAGATAAGTTGGCGGAGTATGATTTAGCGGAACTCCGGGCGGTCGATCAAGAATTGTCTGAGATGCCGGAAGTTCGAGAATATGGACATCAGCGAGTTCGCATAGAAAAAATTGAAAATATGTGTGAAGCGGCGCAAGACTATGTGCCTGAAGAAATGCTCAAAAAGTTCGCTCCGATGGAAACACTGTACGCAGATTTGGTCAGTCAACTGCGCACCCAGATTGATCGCTATACCGAAACGCTTCGAAAATTTCACACCTCTGAAGTTTCACGATTTCACATGGATACCGATCGGTATCAGTCCGTAATGAAATCGGTCGACCGACAACGTCGCTCAGCGCATGAAGTCTTGCTTGATGATTTTCATGCACTTTCCCGATTTCTTACTCAACGAATACCAAAAACCGGCGGGTCGGGATTTAATCAGTCCGGTTGGGAAGCCTATCTCAAACAAACGTGGTTTACGATTGATCAATTGAAGGATCGCGACTACCTGGCCGAGTGGTCAGTCAAGACCGATATCGTTGAAAAAGCCCGCACCTTGCAAGCGGCAATTTCCGCTAGGCTGGAAAAGAAAAGCGCGGAAACGGATTAACCGTTCCCGCGCGAGAGTACTGATCGGAGGATGCGACCGTAGAGCCGAAGTGCAACCACCAGCAGTTCCAATCGATTCATGGGCGCCGGACGGATAGCCGATGGTAATTGCGGCAGCAGATGGAGCAAGTGATCCATGGATTGGCTAGCCACGGCTTGATCGACGGCCAGCTCGAAGTTGGTGGAGCGTTGACTCGGAATAGCATCAGCCAGCAGGCAGGCGAGCGCCTCGACCTGACGGACTGTTGGATTGCGACGATGCGCCAGCCATTCGACCGTCGAAACGATTCGACCATCGACTGACCGGAAGAGTTCACCGGGTGGCAGATCGAATGGCGCGCCGCCGGGGTGCGAGTCATGGTGCATGACGCGCCTCCTTTCAGTAATGTGGGAATGAACGAGTGGGGCTGAAAAACAGCCCTCGGAACCTAGCAAAAACCGACCCGTTTGTCAACCCGTATAGTGTTTGCGTTGGTCCGAGTTTTTTGCTATCCTTAGCGTAAAGCAGTAAGTTTATCCGCCTCCTTTTCCTATGGCCAAAGACGCGAAAAAGAAGCCCAAATCCGGTGAATATAATGCCGCCCAGATTACCGTTCTGGAGGGCTTGGACCCGGTCCGCAAGCGACCGGGCATGTATATCGGGAATACCGCCTCCGAAGGGCTGCATCATTTAATTTGGGAAGTCGTCGATAACTCGATTGATGAAGCCATGGCCGGTCGGTGCGACCGGATCGTGATCACGCTGAATGCCGACAAATCAGTCACGGTTGAGGATAACGGGGCCGGTATTCCGGTTGATACCCACAAGACCACCAAAAAGTCGGCCTTGGAAACCGTTATGACCACGCTCCACGCGGGCGGAAAATTCGGCGACGGCGGATACAAAGTTTCCGGCGGCTTACACGGCGTCGGAGTCTCGGTGGTCAACGCCCTGTCCACGCACGTCAAAGCCGAGGTCAAGCGAGAAGGCAAGTTATGGGTGCAGGAGTATAAAGTTGGGAAAGCCCAGGGAAAAGTCAAAGCCGTAGCCAACGCTCGCGGGACCGGGACGGCGATTACGTTTACTCCGGACGCTTCAATTTTCACGGTCACCGATTTTAATCGCGAGTATATTCTGGATCACCTGCGTCAGCAGGCCTACCTGACTAAGGGGGTCACGATTGTGGTGGATGATAAGCGGACCCGACCGCACTTTGCCTACACGTTTTTCTTTGAAGGCGGCATCAAATCCTATGTCCGACACCTGAACGTACATAAAGAACCGAAACACGAATCAATTTTTTACGTTGAGAAGGTGCTGGACAATGTCACGGTCGAAGCCGCGCTGCAGTACACTGATGACGTCAAAGAAACGGTATTTTCATTCGCCAACAACATTTTCACGACCGAAGGCGGATCGCACCTGGTTGGATTCCGGACGGCCCTGACCCGGACGATCAATGCTTATGGCCGGACCAAGGGGTACCTCAAAGACAAAGATGAGAACCTAACCGGTGAAGACATTCGCGAGGGTTTGACCGGCATCGTGTCCGTCAAATTGCCGGAACCGCAATTTGAAGGCCAGACGAAAGCCAAGCTCGGTAACGCTGAAATTAAGTCACTGACTGACAGCGCGGTGGCCGAAGCCTTCGCCATGTTTTTGGAAGAACATCCGCGCGAAGCCGAGCAAATTATCGGCAAGGCCGTGCTGGCCGCCCGCGCTCGGATTGCGGCCCGGGCCGCCCGCGACTCGGTGCTCCGCAAGGGCGCCTTGGACGGGTTCGCCTTACCGGGAAAACTGGCCGACTGCGCTTCACGCGATCCGAAAGAATCTGAAATCTTCCTGGTCGAGGGTGACAGCGCCGGCGGCAGCGCCAAGCAAGGACGCGACCGAGAATTTCAGGCCATCCTGCCGCTACGTGGAAAAATTCTGAACGTTGAGCGGGCGCGGATTGATAAAATGTTAGCCAACAACGAAATTAAGTCATTGATTATCGCACTCGGCACGAATTTGGGTGAACAGTTCGATATCACCGGACTACGGTATCACCGGATTGTGATCATGACTGATGCCGATGTGGACGGCGCCCACATTCGGACGTTGTTGCTGACCCTGTTCTACCGTTATTTCCCGCAACTGATTCAAGCCGGACACTTGTATATTGCCCAGCCGCCGTTGTATCGGGTCCAAAAGGGGAAAGACGTCCGATATGTGTACAACGAGCTTGAGCTCGAATCAACCCTTCAGGATTTTAAAAAAGATCTGAAAGTTGCGGCCAAGCCGAAAAAAGGTAAAGCGGCCAAAGGCAGTAAAGAAGTTACCGTCAAGCGCGACGGGTCGGTTGAAGGTCTGCCGCCGGAGGGCGAAGTCGAGGACGCCGGAGTTGAAACGGTTCAAACCGGGATTCCGGGGGTGGCGGTGCAGCGATACAAAGGTTTGGGTGAGATGAACCCGAGTCAGCTGTGGGAGACTACCATGGATCCGGCGAACCGCGTGTTACTGCAAGTCACGATAGAGGACGCGGAAAAAGCCGACGAAATCTTCGATGTCTTGATGGGAGCTGAAGTGGCGCCGCGTAAGCGCTTCATTCATACCCAAGCCAAGAACGTTAAGAATTTGGATATTTAATCCTCCTCCGGAGAAACTAGGCCAACTCCCGTCGGAGCTGATGTTACTGATCGATAAAAACGATTCCATGAGCGCACGAACTTTGTTTTATAACGTTCGTCGCTATTTATCGAATTCGAATGTTTAATATACCGATTAAGTTCATAGGTAGATAAATACCAATCTACACTATCTTTAACTTCTTGAAAGTTGTGATAACCAGCCAAAACCCTCAGACCACTTTTCTCGAGATCACGGAGAAACCGAAGACCAATTGCATGCGCCCCTCGCTCTTGATGAACATGGTGTTCATCAACTCGGGCTGCGAACCAATCGGCCACTAAGTCCTTCGCATTGGATGATTCCAATTCTTGAATAATTTCACTTTCAGGGAACCCGAATTGTTGCATGGTCGCAACTTTGTTATCTATGTAAGTTTCCAGTATTTCTTTCGCGTGCTGGGCTGTGTTCGAAAGTCGTTCTATGTCCTGGTCGCCACGCCAGGCGTGGCCGATTTCGTGGAATAGCGTAAGGAAAAATCCACGTGTTTCAATCTCATCAATAGGAACGGTGATAATCTTGTTTCCAAGGTTAGCAGAAAACTCGTCCCCAAATTGCAAGCGATACCCTTCGGGAAACAAAGATGAAATTTTGAACCGAGCTCCTCTTTCTGGAGTGATAATGAGATCCGCAGGTCGCCCTTCGCTATCATTTGGGTATTCAACGCCGATTTCAAAATTTCTTCCCGTAGCCGGTTGGTGAACGAGTTCTTTTCCGTACTCAAAAACTCGTTCAAGAAAATCTTCGTTGTCCGTAACTTCAATGTTTGGCGGCTCGGGGAGTGTTTTTTCAAGCTCTTGCGCACTGCGGGCTGAAACTGACATAGCCATATCGTTTGCTGATAGAATATTACGGTATATATTATTACTTGACAACATTGGAATACTTCCGTAGTCTACCACTTGTGATTTCCACACACGTCCAAGCTTTCACCCTGATTATTACCCGAGCCTCCTCGAGGCGTCGGTAGGCTTGTACGTTTTGCAGCCACCGTCCCTCGGGGACGGTCGTTTTTTGTTCATTTCCAAACTTCAGGAGGTTGACATGCGCGGTTCGTCATTTGTCTCTCGACCGGTACCCAGCCTGCCCGCCACGCAGCCCGTTCAGCCGTTTACCAATGCCGATGAAACCGGGGATTTTCCCCAGCCGGACCGGCCGGACCAGGACGCGGCAACGGATACCAAGGACAGGTCGTAAGCTCGTCCGACCGGGTTCCCACGGTCTCTCCATGGAGGATACGACCATGGCCACCACCCACCAAGCACCCGAAATCGTGCAATGGCACCATCACGTGGTTCCGGACCAGCGGTTCTGCAATCAGGACACTCCGGACCGAGAGGATCCAATCTATGGGTATACCTGTCTCGACTGCGGCGCCTTCGCGCCCACCAAGGGAGAACTCCTCCGTGACCATCCCCACTGTGGCCGGTCCTGAACCCCAGGTCGTCAACGGCCACGTGCTCGAGACGACGCTCATCCGCGGTGATGGACTCGGCCGCCAGGTGCAGGCTCTGCGTTGTCGGGGTTGTGGCCAACTGGCTACCAACCCGAAGATCTTCGATCAGCCCCGGGCGCCATGCAATCCGCCGGCGCGCGACCTCCCGAGCCTCTAGACCCAGCCACCCCTCTCCCGGGTGGCTTTTTTCATCCCCAGTCACGTATTGACAGCGCCATACGCCGGGTGTAGAGTAGGTGAGTCGCCCCTCCCAGGGGCACGTTCGGGTACGATATTCTCACTTTTTCCATGGCTTTTCGCCTTACGACGTACTTCAAAGAGGCACGGGAAGAACTCCGCAAGGTCGTTTGGCCAACGCGGCTGGAAACCCGAAACAACACCCTGATGGTGATTGGGATTAGTATTTTCGTGATGACCTTTTTGGGACTGATCGATTTGGGCCTGAACTACCTGCTCGAACAATTCTTCATTCGCTAGCCGACCTATGCCGAAGCAAACACTTCAACAGGGCAAACGATGGTATGTCCTGCACACCTACTCCGGATACGAAGAAAACGTGGCCCGGAACCTCCGTCAACGTATTGAATCGATGGACATGGAGGACAAAATTTATAATGTGCTGATTCCGACGGAAAATCGGATTAAGATTAAGAATGGCAAACGCAAAATCGTCACCGAGAAAATTTTCCCTGGGTATGTGTTGGTCGAGATGGTGGTCACGGATGATTCCTGGTACGTAGTCCGCAACACGCCGAACGTGACCGGGTTCGTTGGCTCCGGAACCACGCCAACGCCGATTGCTGAAACTGAAGTCAAGGCGTTGATGGAACGAATGGGCGTGGCCGAACCGAAATACAAGATCGATGTCGAAGCGGGTTCGGCAGTCCGGATTACCGACGGCCCATTCAAAGAATTCGAAGGCAAAGTTTCCGAAGTCGACGAAGGCCGCGGCAAAGTCAAAGTCTTGGTCTCGATGTTCGGACGCGAAACACCGGTGGAACTCGACTTTTTGCAGATTAAGAAGGTCTAAGGAATATTGCTATGGCTAAGAAAATCAAGACAGTTATCAAACTCCAGATCCCGGGCGGCAAGGCCACCCCGGCTCCGCCGGTTGGAACGGCTTTAGGGCCGCACGGGCTGAACATCGCTGAATTTGTGAAGAAGTTCAACGATCAAACCGCCGACCGGAATGGCGAAATTACGCCGGTCGAAATGACGATTTTCGAAGACCGGACGTATTCGTTCGTTTTGAAAACCGCGCCGGCGTCCGAGCTGCTCAAAAAAGCCGCCAACATTCAAAAAGGCAGCGGCGATCCGCTCCGGACCAAAATCGGCAAAGTCACCAAAGCCCAGATTAAAGAAATTGCCGAGAAGAAAATGCCGGACCTGAATGCCAAAGACTTGGATGGCGCGATGCGGATTATTGAAGGGACGGCTCGACAAATGGGCCTAACGGTAGAATAATACCTGTATGGGCGCAATTTTAGGAATTCTCGGTGCCTTCTCGGGCGTCGGATTAGTCGTCTTACTGATCGTGGCAGTTCTGCAACAGACCAAGCAGGGCGGTAGCTTCAAGCAGGCCTTCTATACGTTCATGTCGTTTATCATGCTGGCTACCCTGGTCGGATCGAGTTTAGCGATCCTGTCAGCCACCGCCAAGCAATTTGTCTTTACGGATGCCAGCAGCAAGGTCGCCCGCCTAAGTCCGCCACCGGCGCTTTATTTGCCGAACGCGCCGGCCGACAAAAATTCAGGCGTGCCGCAAACCTATACCTGTCCGGATAGCTGCCAATTTAGCGCCGAGGACAAAGCCCAAATCACGACCTGGGAAACTGCCTATCAGGACTGGCGGTCCACCGGTCTGGATTCAGGCGCTCAATTTCGGAGCGATCTGGTGACGCCGTTAGCCTTCTTGATCGTTTCGTTACCGCTGTATCTGCTGTTTCTCCGGGTGATGGAGCGCGGTGCCAAGCAAGAGCTAGACCAATTGAAAAAACCCACCTCCTTACGATCGCTGTATATGTACTTGGTCGCGATCAGCGGTTTGTTGCTGGCCATTTTTAGCTCGGGCTGGCTGTTGAATACCGGATTACGAAGTTGGTTAAAAGCTGATACCAGCACGACCAACGTCCAAACCGCCAAATTACCGACGCCCGAAACGACGGCGGTCGCCAGCTTGATCAGCTGCGCCGACCAATGCGGATTTACCGCCAACCAAGTCCAGTTGGCCACGCAATGGGAATCCGATTACCAGACCTGGCAGTCGGATCAAATGGCGCCAGGTTCCCAGGCCCAAGACGATTTCGCCAATCAACTGCCGGCTTTGCTGATCGGCTTTCCGCTGTTCTGGTTCCACTTCGCGCGGATCCGCAAAGAATCTTCTGATCACGAAAACCAAACACCGAGTCCTGCAACTTCATAAATTTACCTGGTGGGACCCTGGATGCAGGCCGGGGGTTTGAACCACGAAAGGAACACTCTATGCGAAGCAAACGCTACCGCGCCGCGCTCGAGAAAATCGATCCGGCCAAACAGTACACCCTGGATGATGCCATCCAGGCCGTGCAATCGACGGCTACCACCAAAGTCCCGGGCAGCCTTGAAGTCCATATCCGATTAGGGATTGACGCCAGCAAGGCCGACCAAGTTGTCCGCGGGACGCTCACCCCGCCGCACGCCACCGGCAAGCAAGTCCGGATCGCGGTTTTTGCCAAAGGTTCGGCCGCTGAAGCAGCCAAGCAAGCCGGCGCCGATATCGTGGGTGAAGCCGACTTAATCGCCGAGATTAAGAAGACCGAGAAAACCAATTTTGATTTGGCGATTGCCACGCCCGAGATGATGAAAACACTGGCCCCAATCGCCAAAATTCTCGGCACCCGCGGCCTGATGCCGAATCCCAAGAATGAAACCGTCACGCCGGACCCAGCCAAGGCGGTTGAAGCCTGGCGCAAAGGCAAACTCGCTTTTCGAAGCGATGCCAGCGGCAATCTTCACGCGGCGGTTGGAAAAGTCACCCTGCCAGCGGCTGATCTGAAAGCCAACCTGCAAGCCTTCCTGGAAGCCGTGAAAAAAGCCAAGCCGGCTGAAGTCAAAGGCACCTATATCCAAGCCGTCACGCTTGCCAGTTCGATGGGCCCGGGAATCAAAGTCGATCAGACTTCCCTCTAACCGTCTGCACGTGACCGCCCCGCCGCTGGCCAGCGACGGGGCGGCTTTGACTTTTACTGCTTGGCCAGGTACCGTATGAACACATGGCGCGCGGGAAGTACATCATTATTTCGGGAGGCGAAGGCAGCGGAAAATCGACGATCGTCAACCGTGTAGGTGAACGGTTTGCCAGTGTGTTAACCACCCGCGAACCGGGTGCGACGGCGTTTGGTCAGGCCGTGCGCGATCTTGTCTTGCGAGCTGACATGCGGTTAACGCCCTGGACCGAGTATTATTTGTTTATGTCCGATCGGGCGAATCATCTGGAAACGCTGGTCCGACCGGGCTTAGAATCTGGCCGGCATATAATTTCGGATCGGGGATTTCCCGAAACCTTTGCCTATCAACTCTATACCCGTCTGCATATTGAAGACCCAAGTGCATACATCCAAGAACTCCAGGCGCGGGGCTGGCCCTGGCCGGATCTTTGGATTTTGCTCGATGTGGACCCGGCCATCGGGCTCCAACGTCGTCGCTTGACCGGCCAAGAGAATGTCATCGACCAACGGGACCTCGATTATCATCAGCGGGTACGCGAAGGATTCCACCGATTTGCCAAGCACACCACCTTCCCGGTCAACGTGGTTGACGCCAGTCGGCCGTTGGATACGGTCTTGGAAGACGTGGCCGCCCGAATTCAAAACACCCTGCAGCCATGAAGCAGTATCTCAATCAGCTCCGCGAAATTTTAGACCATGGTGAACGGCGGGCTGACCGAACCGGCTTCGGGACGATTTCAATTTTTGGTATGCAGACGCGGTATGATTTGCGCCAGGGATTCCCGTTAGTAACCACCAAAAAAGTCAGTTTTAAAAACGTGATGGTTGAGCTGCTGTGGTTTTTGCGCGGTGATACGAACATTCAGTATTTAGTCCAACACGATGTCAAAATCTGGAATGAATGGGCCTATCAGGGATACCTGGAGGATCAGCAGTTGACCGAAAAATTGCCGCGTTATTCGGATGCCTGGAAGGCGCATATGAAAGAATTTGTGGAACGCGTCAAAACCGATAACGCCTTTGCCAAAAAATACGGGGAGCTCGGCCCAATTTACGGGAAACAGTGGCGCCGATGGTTAGCGGCCAACGGGCAAGAAATCGACCAAATTGCCGGGGTGATTGCTTTGATCAAACGCGACCCGACTTCCCGTCGGATTATTGTCAGCGGCTGGAACGTGGGCGAAATTCAGGAGCTCATCAAGAGTCATCATCGCGCGCCCCCATCCTGCCACACGATATTTCAGTTTTATGTTTCGGGCGAGTGGTTAGATCTCCAGCTCTACCAGCGCAGCGCCGATATGGCCCTGGGCGTACCGTATAATCTGGCCAGCTACGCGGCTTTGCTCTCGATTATCGCCCAAGCGTGCGGATACAAGCCGCGGTACTTCATCCATAGCTTTGGCGACGCCCACATCTACCTAAATCATGTCGACGGCATTCGAGAGCAATTAACACGAACTCCCAAGTCTTTGCCAACTCTCACGATCGCCCGGAAACCTATCGACGATCTCCGGTTCGAAGATTTTACGCTGGAGGGGTATGATCCATACCCAGCTATAAAATTTCAAATTGCTGTATGAAGAAGTTCACGGTGATTGCCGCGATTGACCAGCGCCGAGGACTTGGAAAGGACGGAAAAATTCCCTGGCGTCTCCCCGGCGAGATGGCGCATTTTCGCCAGCTGACCACCCAGGCCGCACCAGGAAAATACAACGCCGTGATTATGGGCAACGCGACCTGGTTTTCCTTGCCGCCGAAGTTTAAGCCGTTACCTGATCGCCTCAATATTGTACTCAGCCGAAACCCAATCGAAGTGCCGGCGGGTGTGCGGGTGACGCATAGTCTGGACGAAGCCCGACAGGTGGCGGAAGCCGATCCCCAGGTTGAACGCGTATTTATCATCGGCGGCGGTTCGGTTTATGCGCAAACGATTAATCATCCGGACTGCCAGGAAATTCTTTTAACCGAAATTGATGCAGACTTCGATTGTGACACGTTTTTTCCCCCCATCCCGGGGCAATACACGGTATCGGATCAGTCGAACCCGGTCTTGGAGAGTGGCGTAACCTACCGTTTTCTAACCTACGTACGGTCAACGTGAGACTTTTTTTCTGCTGGAATTTCTGCTAGGATAGGCTAGCTATGAAGGAACTGGAAGCGATTATCGGACTCGAGGTCCACGTCCAACTCAAGACCAAATCCAAGATGTTTTGTCGCTGCGACAATCGGGATGACCAGCCGCCGAATTCGGCTATTTGCCCGATTTGCTCCGGCCAGCCCGGGGCGCTCCCGTTACCGAATCAGCAGGCGATCGATTGGGCAATGATGGCGTCGTTAGCGTTGGGCTGCCAAATTAACCAGGAGTCAAAATTCGACCGCAAAAATTATTTTTATCCGGACTTGCCGAAGGGTTACCAAATTAGCCAATTCGATCAGCCGTTTGGATTCGCCGGCCAAGTCCAGGTGCCGGTCGCGGGCCAAGCAAAAAAATTTCGGATTCACCGTCTGCATCTTGAGGAGGATGCGGGCAAGTTACTGCACCAGGGTGAAACCACGCTGGTGGATTTGAACCGGGCCGGAACACCGCTGATGGAAATTGTCAGCGAACCGGATTTTCGAAATGCGCAAGAAGCAAAATCGTACGTGCAGGAATTGCGATTGGTGATGCGCTACCTCGGAGTCTCCGAGGCGGATATGGAAAAAGGGCATTTGCGGTGTGACGCCAATGTATCGCTGCGGCCGATTGGCGAGCAGCAGCTGTATCCGAAAACCGAAGTCAAAAACCTCAACTCATTTAAGGCGATTGAGCGGGCTTTGGACTATGAAATCAAACGCCAACGCGGGTTGTGGGAAGACGGTACGCCGCCGGAAAAATCCGCCACGCGCGGTTGGGACGAAGATCAGGGAAAAACCCTGCCGCAGCGAACAAAAGAAGAAGCCTCTGATTATCGGTATTTCCCGGAACCAGATATCCCGCCGATCGTTACGACCAATGCCCAACTGGAAGCGCTCCGGTCGGCCATGCCTGAATTGCCTGCCGCCCGGCGTGACCGATACCAGACGATGTACGCGCTCAAACCCGAGGACGCCACCGCGCTGGTGGCCAACAAGCAACTCGCCGATTACTTCGAAGCGGTGGTCAGCGAATTTCGAGCCTACGCCGAGGCCGAGCTCACGATTTCTCCTGAACAAGCCAGTGCCCACTGGGAAACCGAAAAGGGTAAACATACCAAACTGATTGCCAATTGGCTGATCAATCGGATTTCCGGCGAACAACTGGCGGAGCACGGGCTAACGGTCAGCGCCAAAGATCTAGCCCGGCTGCTCTGGATGTTGCACGCGGGACTGATAAATACTTCGGCCGCCGCCCAGGTCTATGAACACATGCTGGCGACCAAAAAAGGTCCGCACGAGCTTGTCAAAGAACTTGGCTTGGAGCAGGTGAGTGATACCGGTCAACTCGAGAACATCGTGGCCGAAATTCTCGCCCAGCACCAATCGGTGGTGGATGAAGTGAAGTCCGGCAAACCAGCCGCCGCCCAATTCCTGGTCGGACAGGTGATGCAGGCCACCAAGGGCAAAGCCAATCCGAAAGTCGTTCAGGATCTGCTCCACAAACAATTAGGCATCTAGGAATTTTTTAACGTATTGCGTGGCGTCCGCGGGGGTTCGCAACCAGATAATATCTGGTTCTTTACGCCACCAAGTCTCCTGTCGACGGACAAAGGCGTGAATGTCACCCTTGAGACGTGCAATCATTTCCGCGCGTTCAAGCTGGCCACGGAGGAATTTTGCGATCCAACGGTATTCCAAACCGAAAGCATCCAGACGTTTCCATGAAACCCCCTGGGCATGCAAGCGTCTGACTTCTCGAATCATGCCCTGGCGAATACGTGCATCAACACGTTGATCAATTTTTCGATATAGCTTGGTCCGCGGGACACGCAGGCCGAGTTTGATGGTGCGCATGTCCTCAGTTTTTTTGACCACCCCCGCACCCCTCCTTGTATAAGGAGGGGACTGACTGAGGGCAATTTCAATTGCCCGGATAAGGCGCCGGCGGTTGGCGCGGTCGATAATTTTGGCTCGGGTGGGGTCGAGTTTGGTTAAGAGGTTGATGAGTTGATTGGTTGATTTGGCATCCAACCGCCGACGCAGATCCAGGTCTGGCTTCACCGCCGAGAAGCTGATCGGTTCGGTCAGGGCCTTGATGTAGAAGGGTGAGCCACCAACAACAAAGACCGGCGTTGAGGCCGGAATGCGCTTGAGGAGGCGTTGGACGTCTCTGACATAGCGTGAAACGGAATACTGACCCTGTGGGGAGGCGACGCTGAGGAGATAGTGGGGGACACCGCGCATTTCCCGCTTGGTAATCTTGGCGGTCCCGATATCAAGCCCGCGGTAGACTTGGCGTGAATCGGCTGAGATGACGATGCCTTTGAATTTCCTGGCGAGTCGGACGCCGAGGGCAGATTTCCCCGAGGCAGTCGGGCCAAGGATGACGATCAGCTTGCGCATGGTGACTACTATACCATGCTTGACGGAAATCATGGTTTATTGTAAGACAACCCACACACGATTGATCCTTCCACCTGAACCAGGAGGTTCACAATGAAAACTTCAGCCGCGTCCAAGGATGGTCGGTGGACGATCATTTTTGACGGGGACGGAACGCTCTGGCAATGTGATTATTATCCACCCGCCAGCGCCAATTGTATCGCTCGGATACGTGAAGCCTGGCCCGACTGTCCAATCTCGGATGCGGAAATCGACCGCCACGAACATCGCGTTCAGCGCGCTTTGCTCAAGCGTTACGGATTTTATCTGACCATCTTTGAAGCCGGCTGGGTGGAAACCTACATCCAGCTCTGCCATACTTTTCAGCGGCCGGTTGAGCAACGCATGATTGCGGATATTCGACGGCTGGCCGGCGCCATACACTTGGCTGACTACCCGGTATTTGCCGGCGTCATCCCGACCCTAGATGACCTGTTGGCGGCCGGCTACGAATTGCATCTCCTGACGCTGGGCGATAAAACCTTCCAATGGTCAAAAATCCGTCGGAACGGGCTGGCGGAACATTTTAGTCAGGTGCATGTCGTCCAACAAGGCAAAGAACGCAGCATGCGAATGCTGGCGTGTAACGGTCGGCCGACAATCATGGTCGGGGACTCGTACTGGAGCGACATCGTACCGGCCAAGGTGAATAGTCTGACTCCGGTTTGGATTCATACCACGGAATCCTGGCACCTGGGCGACGGGGAACTTGACCTGGGCGGAGTTCATGTCATCCGGTCGGTGCCGGACGTCCCGAAGCTCCTGGATCACCTCAACAGCAATCCTTTCCGACCCGCGGCTGACTAAGCTGCGGGTTTTTTCTTACAACGTCAGTTTACGCGCTTGGACAATTTTTTGTGAACTTGCCAAAAACGCCTTGAGCGTTGTTTGGCGCATAACTTTTTTGCCGCGGACCCGGACGGCAATCTGCTTGAGGGATTTTTCTTTATCACCAATGACGATGGTGTAGGGCACTTTCTGCTTTTCAGCCTTGCGAATTTTATAACCGACGGTTTCATCGGCCTGATCCAGATGGACGCGCATCCCAGCCTCGGCCAGTTGACGGAATAATTTTTTGCCGGTCGGGTTATGTTTTTTCGCCACGGTCGCGATTTGGACTTGGACCGGCGATAACCAGAGCGGGAAGGCCCCACCGAAGTGTTCAATCAGAATAGCCAAGTAGCGCTCAATCGAACCCATAATTGCGGCGTGAATCATCACAATTCGTTCAGGTTCACCCTGTTCATTGATGCAGGATAAGGAAAATCGCTCCGGCATATTCATATCAAGTTGAATGGTGGCCAGCTGCCATTCCCGGCCGAGGGAATCAATCGAGATGAAGTCGATTTTCGGTCCATAGAAGGCCGCCTCGCCAATCGCTTCCGTAACCTTGGCCTGTTCGGCTTTGGCTACCTGGCGGAGCAAGGTTTCTGCGGTTTTCCAGCTAGCTGCTTGGCCCAGATATTTTTCCGGTTGCTTGGGATCGTGGAGTGACAGACGAACCTGCAATTCGAATCCGGCCGCTCGATAAAATGTTTTCACGATTTTCCAGATCGCCCGCATTTCCGATTCGACCTGGGACAACCGACAGAAGACGTGGGCGTCATCCTGGGTGATGGCGCGAACCCGGGCCAGGCCGGCGAGTTCGCCGGTCTGTTCGTCGCGGTAGACTTTGGTCGTACTAGCGTACCGTTGCGGCAATTCACGATAGGAATGCTGTTTGCGCGCGTAAATTTGCGTATGGTGCGGACAGTTCATCGGCTTAATCGCGAATAGGTGCCCCTCACGCGTTTTGACCTTAAACAATTCATCGCTAAATTTCTGCCAATGGCCGCTGCGTTCATACAGATCTTTCTTGGTCAGGTGGGGGATGTCGACGCGCTGATACCCGGCGGCCTGACGAAGTTCCCAGACATAGGTATCAAGCGTATCGCGGAGGAGCGTTCCCTTGGGTGTCCAGAGTGGCAAACCGCCCCCGACTAATTCGCTAAAGGTAAACAGATCGAGTTCCGGGCCAAGAATTTTATGATCGCGTTTTTTCGCTTCGGCTTGCTGCCGCGTGTAGACTTCTAGTTCCGCCTTGGTCGCGAAAGCTAAACCATAAATGCGCTGCAGCATCGGTTTTGTGCTGTCCCCGCGCCAATAGGCGCCCGCGATATGTGTCAACCGAAAGGCGTCGGGATTGATGTCACCGGTATTAGCCACATGGCCGCCACGGCAAAGATCGATAAAATCACCCACTTGATAAAATGTCGGCGTTTGACCTTGGGACTTTATTTCTTCCAGCAATTCTTGCTTGTACGGTTGGCGTTCGATGTATTCGGCCACCCCAGGTGTTTCAACGCCGACCGCCCGCATTGGCAACCGCTGCTTGATTAAATGACGCATGCGCTTCTCGAGTTGTTTCAGCTGATCAGGGTGAACTGATTGGTCCAGGTCGATATCATAATAAAAACCATTCGCAATCGTCGGGCCGATGGCAAATTTGGCTTTTGGATACTGGTCCTGAACGGCGTGGGCCAATAGATGTGCTAAGGTGTGCCGAATCTGATCGAGTTGTTGGGTTGACATAAGCGTCGAACTATGATAGTAACAAATTGTTCTTTCAGGAGTGCCGAGATCAGCGTCGTTCTCCAGAGGAGGGAGCATGACCCGCATGCGTGAGCTCCACGATTGGCCGGCGGCCGTGGTGGTTGAGAATCTGGCCGAACCGTCACTCAAATTACCGCCGCATTGCTCACCCGCGATGGTTCCCGGTACGACCTTCGTGAAGTACCGATCGGGCCGGACGGCTGAGCGTCTGCTGCAACATCTGTTCGAGGAAATCGAGCTGGCCATGGTGGCCAGTCCAGCGTCCCGTCCCGATTGGGACAGCCTGGAAGTCTTTCAACTCGATCATCGTATCCGAGGTCGATGGGACGGGGCGGTGCGCCTCAAGATTCATCCGCGGTTGGAGTAATCCGACCGCTTTTTTTTCGCAAAGAACCAACCATCACTGTCTGATGTTTGGGACCCACGAGTTTGTTCGGGGCGGTTCCACCCAACTTTTCGGGCCGCGATTGCGGCGCGAACGCTCACTTGGTTGTTTGGCGCTTAGTCTCCGGTTGGAGAATCGGACTGATTCCGGCTTGGTAAGCCGAACAATCGCGCTGCAGTGATTGTACCGTTTTTCACCAGGACGTCAACCTGATAGCCCGGTCAAGATGAAGAATTACTATTTTGCTTGCCGGGAGCGGGATCTTGGGGCGTCTCGAGACGGACCGTAATCCGATCGGCTTGCGCCGAGGTGGCGGTCCGCCACCAGGGTGCGATCTTGACGAGCACCCGATCAACTTGTTGAGAACCTAACAATCGCTTAGTGATATCCTCTTGCGACAGACTAGTAAAACGGCTGGGTTGGAGGATCGGATTTTTTGGACTCAAGCTGGCGGTGGCGGTCCCGGTGACGCTGATGGTCAGACTGTCGAGCGCCGGTTGTTCGACGAAGGTGAGTTTGATTGGGTCAACCGAAACGATGATCTGGCCGTCGGCCAGCGCATCAGTCAGCCGTTGCCTGATCAAGGCGTCTAGCGCGGATTGGTCGAAGGTCGCCGTAATGACTTTGGCCTCGACGGTGATGGTGTACTGATCGCTGGGCGTATCGGGATCGGGATCAGCACTGACCGAAACTGGTTGAACCGTTCGAAAAGTTCCGGCTGAACTGGCGCCGACCCGGTCGAGAATTTTCTGTTGGGCCTGGTTGCTGGCTTGATTTAACCCTTGACTCCCAAGGACGCCAGCCGCCGTGGTGGTGCCGCCGGTAAAGACCTGATCAGTTGTTCCGTAGACGAGCGCTTGATTGGCCGGACGCAGCGCCACGATGGTCAACCGGCCGGGTTCAATTTCACCTTCCGGTCCAAGCGGATCAGCCACCGCTTCGATTTGGATAGTGCCGTGGGCAGGCACATCGACACGGTCGACCGTCCGGACAATTACGCCGCCGGTGGACTGCAGCCGGGTATTGGTCGCCAGCGGTTGGCTGGCACTCGAGTCATTATGAATCGTCACTTGGCCGCGAGCATGGGCGGGAACTGCTTCACCCTGGTCGTTCGGTTGGGCAGAGACCGTGGCAGATTCCTGACTAACCGTGACGTCTCCGGCCAATCCATTCGGACCTTCGCCGTCCGGACTGATGGTCAGTGTCAGATCGGTCTTGACCGGCGTGGTTTTTGGGAAAACCGTGATGGTTGTTCGTGACCACCCGGTGTACCCTAACCCCCCCAGCACCAGCACTACCAACGCAATAAACACCAGGCTGATCGTTCGGTAGCGTTGCTGCAAATGTGCTTGGGCCAAAGACATACTAATCGAGGATACAGTTTCCCAACAATTCTTCCAAGCGTTGACGCAGTTCCGGCGTGTCGGTGACCCGAAATTCGGTTGGGATGACTTTTTGCTGCGCGCCCTTGCGAACATGGAGTTCAACCGTTTGGTCGCCCGGCCAGCCGCTTAAGGCTGTTTTGATATCCTGAAAAAGTTCAGTACTGGCGCGCTCAAGATCGACCGCGATTTTTAAAACGGGCGGGAGCTCCCGCGGTTGAAAAATCTGACCGGAGTCAGCCAGGATTTTCCACTCGCCATCCTTATTCGAAAGCTGACCTTCAATGATTACGATCCGATCTTCAATCCAGAGGCCGTCGGTCATTTGAAAAATTTTCGGAAAGACCACGATTTCAATCGTTCCGGTTGCATCCTCCAGGCGAACAAACGCCATCCGCTGATTGTTTCGGGTCATGATCTGCTTGACGCTTGAAATCAGACCACCGACTCGGAGTTTCTTACGGTTTGGCTGGTCTTTGAGCTGCGCGATTGGAACGGCCTCTCGTTCAAGCTGTTGACGATGAGCCTGGAGCGGGTGATCGGTGATGTACAAGCCGAGCAGTTGTTTTTCCCACTGCCCGCGCTGGCTGGAGGCGGCTGGTTCGACCTCCGGCAGGCGTAATTTTGGCGCGTGGGCGGTCGGTAAAGTGCCGAACAAATTGATCTGACGCTGGTTAGCCTCCTCATCCGCTCGCCGGGCGAACAACAATAAATCGTTGACGTTGTTAATAATGGCTTGTCGTTCGGCGAAGGCATCCAGCGCGCCGACCTTGGCTAAACTCTCAAGCGATTTTTTATTCAAATCCTTGTGCTGCACCCGTTGCAGGAAATCTTCGAGTGATTGGAAGGGTCCGTTGGCCTTTCGCTCAGCAATCAAAGCCGCCACTAAATTTTCACCCACGTTTTTTATGGCGCTTAAGCCGAATCGGATGGTGGTTGGATGGCCGTCCGGATTCGGTACCACCGCAAACGACGCAAAACTTTCATTCACGTCCGGGGGCAGCACGGTCAGTCCCATCCGCCGAGCTTCTTCAATTTCCAAGGCCACCCGATCCGTATTGTGCTGATCGGAACTGAGCAGGGCGGCCATGAACTCGGCCGGGTAGTTCGCTTTAAAATAGGCCGTTTGGTAAGCGATCACCGCATAGCAGGCGGCGTGCGACCGGTTAAAACCGTAGCCGGCGAACGGTTCAATGAAATCGAAGATTTTTTCAGCCACTTGTTGATCGGTACCGCTCGCCACCGCGCGGGTAATAAACTTTTCTCGCTGTTCTCGCAGCAACTTGGCAATCTTTTTCCCCACCGCTTTCCGCAAAATGTCAGCCTCACCCAGCGAAAAACCGGCGATATCACGGGCAATCTGCAGGACTTGTTCTTGGTAGACGGCGACCCCGTAGGTTTTGGCTAAAATCGGTTCCAGGCGCGGATCCAGATAGGTTGGCTTGTGGCGCCCGTGCTTGCCGGCGATGAATTGCGGAATCAGCTCCATCGGTCCCGGGCGGTAGAGCGCCACCATCGCGATAATGTCTTCCAGGGCGGTCGGCTTCAGTTCACGGAGATACCGGCGCATGCCACCGGATTCAAGCTGGAAGACGCCGGTGGTTTCACCCCGTTTGAGCAGTTGAAAAGTGGCTCGGTTATTGAAGGGCAAGGTTTGCAAGTCAATTTTTTGCCCCCGAGTTTTTTCAATAATTGCGATGCAGGTTTCTAAAATGGTCAGGTTCGACAATCCCAAGAAGTCCATTTTGAGCAGACCCAGGTCTTCAATCGGGTGGAGCGAGTATTGACTGACGATGGCTTGGTCATCGGGTGAAGCATATTGGAGCGGGACGTGATGCTGTAACGGTTCTTTGGTGATTACCACGCCACAGGCGTGCCGTGAGGCGTGCCGTGCCACGCCTTCGAGCTTTTTGGCGCTTTCAATCAGCCGCCGGCCGTCTTCATCATTTTCAAAAATTTCTTTGAGTTCCGGTACGCTGGCCAAGGCTTGGTCGAGGGTGGTGAACATCGGGATCAGTTTGGCCACCCGATCGCAATAGGCATAAGGGAGGCCCAGGACCCGCCCGACATCACGAATTGCGGCGCGAGCGGCCATGGTCCCGAAGGTAATTATTTGAGCGACGTGGTCTTTCCCATATTTTGATTCAACGTAGCGGAGGACTTCGTCTCGACGGGTATCGGCAAAGTCAATATCAATATCCGGCATCGACAGACGTTCCGGATTGAGAAAGCGCTCAAACAGCAGATCATAGGCAATCGGGTCGACGTTGGTAATGTTCAAAAGGTAGGACACAATCGATCCGGCCGCCGAACCGCGTCCGGGTCCAACCACAATGCCATTATCTTTGGCCCAATTGACGAAATCCTGGACGATTAAAAAGTACGAGGCAAAACCGGTTTTTTCTATCACCCCGAGTTCGTAATCCAAACGGGTTTGAATCGTTTCGGTCATTTGGCCATAGCGTTCCGGCACGCCGGCCTCGGCCAATTGGCGCAGATAGGCCTCGGGTGAGAGCCCGCTCGGGACGTCAAAATGCGGCAGCTGGATTTGGCCGAGCGGGATTTCAACCGAGCAGCGCTCCGCGATGGTCACCGTATTCTGCAAGGCTTCCGGCGTATCACCAAAAATTTCGGCCATTTCTTCCGAGGTTTTTAACGAGACATCTTCATTCCGCATGCTCAGGCGATCTTGATCGTCCAATTTCTTCTTCATGTGAATACACAGCAGAATATCCTGTGCCTCGGCATCTTCCGGATCGAGGTAATGCACATCGCCGGTGGCCACCAGGGGCGCGCCGGTGGTTTTGGTCAATTGTTTGAGCGCTTGATTGACTTCGGCTTGTTGGGGCAGGGACGGATGGTGCTGGAGTTCCAGGAAGAAATTATCCTTCCCTAAAATTTCTTGATAGGTGCGGATAACTGCTTCGGCCGCGCCGATGTCTTGATTAATTATAGCGCTGGCAACCTCGCCCTTGAGGCAGGCGCTCAGGCCAATCAGTCCGGTCGAATGTTGCCGGAGGGTTTCGTGATCAATGCGTGGGCGATAGTAATATCCGTCCAGGTGGGCGATTGACACTAACTGCAGTAAATTCAGATACCCCTGATACGTTTCGGCCAACAGGATCAGATGATTATTGCGTTCGTCGAGTTTGGCACGCTTTTGATGCAAGCCGTTTGGCGCCACATAAATTTCTACCCCGATGATGGGTTTGATGCCGGCAGCTTTGGCTTTCTGGAAAAACTCAACCGCGCCGTACAGGACGCCGTGATCAGTCAGGGCGACGGCCGAAAATCCTTTTTGGGCGACAGCCGCAATCAGCGCGTCGATCTTTGGCAGACCGTCGAGCAGGGAATAGTGACTGTGCGTGTGGAGGTGGACGAAAGGTTGTGACATAGCGAGGACCCGCCCTTCGCGTTGCGAAGGGTGCAACACCACCGATCAAGCGGGAGCTAAAACTCGTCCGCCGAACTCGATGCGCGTGTGCTGGACCGACGTTTGGCTCGCCGGTCGGCAAAAAAGCCAAGGAGCTGTTTCAGGCCGGCTGCCAAAGCCGCCAATTCGAGATGGGTTGAAGTAATTTTTTCCTTGATGGTTTGCAAAATATCATCAATCGTGGCCAAGCGATCCCGAAAATCTTCGACGGTGCTGGAAACCGTCCGGATGATTTTGATCAGGTAGTAAGTGAACCACGCGAAAAACCCGGCTATCAGCGCGGCGCAGATGGCCAGGGTGTAGAACAGGATGTCCTGGGAATTCATGCCTAGAGTATAGCACGCTCCGGCCGCGGACTAAAGTCCGCGGCCGGGACCGGCAACCACCGGCGACCTGGATTGACCGACCCCCCTATTTTTGGTACGCTCAAGCCCGTTATGCAGCCTCGTGGCGACTTCCAATTAGCCTTCGGATACTGGATGGTCAGCCATCGCGAGCAACTCCGGAAATGGTGGGTGCTGGCACTTTTGGGATTCATTGGATTTAGCTTGATTTGGACGATTGGCTTTTTTGCGCTGTTTTTTAGCCGACAGTCGGCTGATGCGCAGTTGGTGGCCGGCCGGGCCAGTGATCTGAGCGCGCTGCAAGTTCCATCCAGCGCCTTACCGCAAGCCTTGGAGACTTCGGATGTGACGGTCATTCAACGTTCGAGCACCAGTGTCGACTTGGTCGACTTTCTCACCAATCCCAACACCGCGTGGGGAGCGGCCGAGGTGACCTACCACTTTACGGTGAATGGACAAGATCAACCGTCGAACACCACCTTTGTCAATATTGCCACCCAGGATCGGCCGCTGATTGCGTCGAACGTCCCGCTCGAGAAGAGTCAAGGTGCTACCGCCAGCTTGACGATTGATGAAGTCAATTGGCAGCGGGTGGCCGCCGCGGCCCTGCCGAAACCCGCCTTCGCGGTGGAGTCGATCCAGCTCTCATCGACGAACGTGACGCTGAGTGGGCAAACATTTCTGACCATTAATGTCCAAGCCAAAGTTACCAATCGATCAGTCTATAATTTTTTACGCGTGACGGTACCGATTGTCCTGAAGCAGTCTGGGAAAATTGTGGCGGTTGATGAACTGCCGCTCGACCGCTGGCCAACCCTGAGCCAGAAAACGATTAATCACACCTGGGCCTATCCGGTCGGCGCGGCTACCGAAGCGGTGATTCTGCCCCAGGCCAGTCAGTTCGACGCGACCAACCTGTACCAGTAGATGCCAACGCTTGGATTTCGACAGCTTTCTCGGGGCCTCGATTTAGGCCTGCTGACCGTCACGGTCTTGCTGGTGCTGTTTGGGTTGGCGGCGCTGTATAGCTTTTCGATTAACATCGCCCAGCCGGACTATACAATTTTGATTCGCCAGGCAATCTTTGCGCTGACCGGATTTATCCTAGCCTGGATCTTTTTACGTATCGATTATCGGTTCCTGGGTGGGATGCATTGGTTGCTGTATGGTCTGGGGTTGTTGATGTTGCTGGCGGTCTTGGTGTTTGGCACGACCGTTCGGGGTACGACCGGTTGGTTCGAGGTGGCCGGATTTCAACTGCAACCCGTTGAATTGGTAAAAATAATTTTGACCATCACCTTGGCAAAATATTTTGCTGACCATGCCCATCGTGATACGCCACTGCGGTTAGTCTTGACCAGCGGATTGATCGCGGCCGGCGCGGTCGGGCTGGTGCTGCTGCAGCCGGATTTTGGATCGGCCATGATCCTGCTCGGCATTTGGGTAGCCTTACTCTTTGTTTTACCTATTCCGCGCCGGATATTTATCTGGTTAGGACTGGGACTAGTGGTCGTCAGCGCCGTCAGCTGGGTGGCACTGCTGCAGCCTTATCAGAAGGAACGCATCCTGAATGTACTGTCGCCGAGTCGTGATCCGCTGGGTACCGGCTATAACGTCCGGCAAGCCATCACGGCGGTCGGGGCGGGGCAAATTTTTGGTCGGGGTTTAGGCTTGGGTACGCAGTCGCAGCTGAATTTTCTCCCGGAACGGCACACCGACTTTATCTTTGCATCAATTGCCGAGGAATTGGGCCTGGTCGGGAGCTTGGCGATTGTGCTGCTCTTGAGTTTGTTTTTTTGGCGACTTTGGCACCTAGTTCGGCATCTGCGGGATGATTATAGTTTGTTGCTGGTGCTGGGATTAGGAATCATGTTTTTTATCCAAGCCGGCATCAATATCCTGATGAATATCGGACTCTTTCCGGTGACCGGACTCCCGCTGCCGTTCATTTCGTATGGGGGGAGTTCGCTGTTGGCCAGTTTAATCGCGGTTGGGATTATTGAAAGTATTATCATTCGTCAGGGGAGCCGAGTTCGCTAGAATGAACCCTGTCCCGTTCGAACACCGACAGTTCGGGGTTGACATTCGCTTCGCCCATGGTATAGTAGCGGCAGCGAACCATAATTATTTCTCACATGTTCGCTGATGCGCAACATGGCGGCTCGGGAAACATGCAGATTTTAACTGCCTGCCCGCTCTGCCAAGCCAATTACAACCCGCTCAAAACCCAAATCATGGCCGAGCGGGAAGACGCGCACCTCCTCTACTTGGAATGCCGCCGATGCGGCAGTTCGGTGGTGGCGGTCGTGACTACTGGAACAAGCGGTCTCCAATCGGTCGGAGCCGTGACGGATTTGTCGAGCCAAGAATTGGTTCGATTCCAGGATCGGCGGCCGGTGCAACTTGATGATGTACTTGATTTGTCGAGTTGGCTGGATGACCATGAACATCAGGTGCGAACCCTGGTCGCGCTACCCACATAATTATTGATTTCTCGACGAAAGGAAGAACTGCATGGAAGCTCTCGTATTGCCGGCCCGGACCCGTACCGCGCTTGGTAAACAAGCAAAAAGTGTTTTACACAAACACGCCATCCCGGCCGTCCTGTATGGCCATGGCGTTACCAACCGTAATCTCGAAATTGACGGTCTGGTGTTTGGAAAAATTTTTCGACAAGCCGGAAGTTCAAGTTTGGTGGACCTGACTATTGATGACGGTCAAGCCATTAAGGTCCTGATCCACGACGTCCAACGTCACCCAACCAGTGACGATTTTACGCACGTTGATTTGTACCAGGTCAAGATGACCGAAAAGATCGAGACCGACATTGCCCTGAATTTTATTGGTGAATCGCCGGCTGTGAAAGAGCAGGGAGGTATCTTAGTCCGTCCGATGGATGAAATTCGCGTCAGTTGTTTACCGGGTGACCTGGTTCATGCGATTGATGTTGATATTAGTCAGCTCAAAACGTTTGAAGATCACATTCGGATTCAGGATTTGCCGATTCCGTCGGGCCTGACCGTGCTGGATGATGTGGAGGCGATTGTGGCCAGCGTGACGCCGCCGCGTTCGGAAGCGGAAATTGAGGCGCTGGATAGCGCCGTAGCCGAAGATGTGTCAACCGTCGAAAAGGTTGAAGAAAAGAAAGACGCCGAGTCGGACGAAGATGCGGAGGCTGAGACCGGCGACAAAAAACCCGAAGCCAAGAAAGAAGCAAAGAAAGACGAGTAATGCAAAGCCCCGGCGGCCTACGGCCGCCGGGGCACCACCATTTCGCATGTTGTTTGATCACTAATCGTTCACCCCATGCCCAAGAAAAACAAAAAGAAAAAAGGGATGCCGGAGGCCGAGGCCGCCGACCGCCCAAAGGATTCGACTACCAGTCCAGTCGAGCCGGTGAAAGCTGACGACACGGCTTCGACGGATACGCAACCGAAGGACGCGACTCCGACGACCACACCCAGTACTGGCGGACCGACGGTCGTCAAGAAAGAAGTCAAACGCGGATTGAAGCCGACCCACCTCTGGATTATTATCCTGGTGGCTGGATTGTTATTGATCGGGGGCGCGACTTGGGCCGGGATGCAAATTTTTGGGCCACAGAGTCCGAGCGTGGTCCATCCGGCAACCAACACCAAGACCACCGCCTTTTATCGGAAACTCGATGGCATGCCGGTCGAGGAAGATAAAGTCAATCCGAATCTGTACGCGGTTATGATCGAAAACCTGACCGATTCGCGACCGCCCTCCGGACTCGATAAAGCGCCGGTCGTGTATGAAGCGTTGGCGGAAGGCGGAATTACCCGCTTTATGGCCATCTTCCCGATCACCGTCAAGGTCGACGAAATCGGACCGGTCCGTTCGTCGCGTCGGTATTATATTGATTGGGCCGAAGAATACAACAAACCGCTTTACATTCATGCCGGCGGAGCGCCGAACGCGCTCAGCTATCTCAAGAGCAGCGCCAACGTGATTGATTTTAACCAGTTTTATCACGCCGGAAACTTCTGGCGCGATAAGACCAGATTCGCCCCGCATAACCTGTATACGTCCTCCGATAAGTTATTCCTGGGTTTGAAACAAGTGGCACCGGATAACGTGCCGGATTATTCCAGCTGGACGTTCAAAGACCCGGCTGCGCTCAGTCAGCGCCAAGCACCGACTGCTTCGCAAATCGTGATTGACTACTCTTCATTCAACTATCAGGTCACCTATAAGTACCACCCGGAATTGAATCGCTATTTCCGATTCCAGGGCGATACCCAGCACGTGACCCGCGACGGTCAGGCAATTTGGGCGACCAACGTGATTGTCATGAAAGTCCAAACTGGCCTCTTAGCGGGTGACAGCAAACGACTGGACATGAAAAATATCGGCACCGGCGAAGCCACTGTCTTCCGGGACGGACAGGTTATCCAAGGCACCTGGAAAAAAGACTCGGGTCAAGCCCGGACCGAATTCCTCGATGCCGATGGACAGCCGATTCCGCTTGATCGCGGGTCGACCTGGATCTCGGTCATTCCGACCGATCGCGACGTGAGCTACTCAGCGCCACAGGCCGAAACCACGAATTGATTCGCCGTCGGAAATCGGCACAATTTCCGCCGCCGGCCAGCGATCACGCAATTGTTGCTCAATCGCTTCGGCTTGCGACGGATCTACTTCAATCACTAAACCCCGCCAGTCATCCCGACTGGCGGCTTGGTTGAATAAGGCTTGATACAGTTGTTGCCCGTCATGTCCGCCGATCAGGGCCTGAGCGGGTTCAGCCGCCAAGCTCGGTTCTTGCATTTGGGCGGGAGTCAGGTAGGGGAGGTTGGCGACAATCACATCAATCGGTGTGGTCTCGACTGGTTCGAGCAGTGAACCGTGACGCCAATCAACACGGCCGGCCAGTTGCAGCCGACGGGCATTGGCGGCCGCCACGCGCAGGGCCGGCAGCGAGGTATCAATCCCAATCGTCGGCCGATGCGGTTGGTGCTGGGCGAGGGCCAGCGCAATCGCCCCGGAACCAGTCCCGACATCAACGATCGGATCACCCGGCTGATCGCCAAGCCGTTCCAGTAGATGATCAACCAGCAGTTCGGTGGCGGGTCGTGGTACTAGGACCGCTGACGTTACCAGCAGCGGTAATCGGTAAAATTCCTGCTGCCCCGTCAGGTAGGCGATCGGCTGGCCGTCCAGGCGTTGGCCAAGCAGCCGTTCAAAGGCGTGGATGTCACTGCGGCCAACCGATTGTTCAGGATGCGCTAGCAGATAGGTGCGGGTGGTGCCGAGTTGATGCGCCAGGAGCACCTCGGCGTCGAGTTCCGGACTTTGGCTAACGGCCGACAGGACGGCAGCCGCGCTCTGTAGGAGTTCGTCAATCCGGGCGCGCATGGGTAGAAACATCAACATTGTGCATACGAATAGTATGCCATACTTGCACCAGAAACTCGAATATTAGGCGGTTTGCAGTTGTCGTTCCGCTGCCCGGAGCGGGTCAAGCAGGGGATGAAGGTGGCCGGCCAGTATTTCGTCGACGTTATGCACGGTCAGCTTAATGCGATGATCCGTTACGCGATCTTGCGGGAAATTATAGGTTCGAATTTTTTCAGAACGATCGCCGGAACCAATTTGGCTTTTGCGTAATTCGGATTCACGCTGGCGTCGTTCTTCGGCTTGTTTAGCCAGCAAGCGCGAACGTAAAACCTGCATGGCCTTCAGTCGATTTTGGGTTTGCGAGCGTTCATCTTGCATCGAAACGGTTATGCCGGTTGGCAGGTGGGTCACCCGGATAGCCGAATAGGTCGTATTGACCGATTGACCGCCGGCGCCGGTTGAGGTCGAGGCCACAATTTTTAAATCTTTGGGATCGATCACCAGGTCTTCTTCCTGGGCTTCCGGGACGACCGCCACGGTCACGGTCGAAGTGTGGACGCGACCGCTTTTTTCGGTGTCCGGCACGCGCTGTACCCGGTGCACACCACTTTCATGTTTCATCCACTGGTACACGCGATCACCATTGATAGAAAAAATCACTTCTTTATAGCCGCCAATTTCAGTTCGCGAAGCCGACAAAATTTGGGTTTTCCAACCCTGGTGTTCGGCGAACTTGCTGTACATGCGAAACAGCTCAGCCGCGAACAGCGCCGCTTCGTCACCGCCGGCGCCGGGACGAATTTCGACAATGATATCGCGCGCGTCCATCGGATCAGTCGGTTGCAGAGCTTCAGTCAGTTGCTCGGTCAGCTGGGCATGCTGGTGTTCAACGCTCGGGAGCTCTTGTTCAGCCAGTTGCTTGAGATCGGGATCATCGCTGTTGATGGTTTCTCGTACATCCGCTAGTTGTCGATCAAGCGCCGCCAACTTGTCAGCTTGTTCGAGAATCTGCGTTAACTCAGCGTACCGCTGGGAGAGCGTTCGCAACGCACGTTGGTCGCTGGCGGTGCTAGCGGCTTGGAGCTGCGTTTCAATTTCGGCATGTTCGCGCCGAAGTTTTTCAATAGTGGCTGGTTGGATGGACATAGGCAAAAACACCCGGCGGACCCTCGGTCCGGCCGAGAGTCGGCGGACAGATCGTTATTCCTCGCTATCTTTTTCAGCCTTGGCGACCTTGCGGGCTTTTTTGGCTTCCAGCTTGGAACGCTTGCTTCGAACCGGGCGCTTGAGCGAGGCTTTTTTCTCAGACAGTTTTTTGAAACGGTCAACCCGTCCGGCAGTGTCAACAATGTTCTGTTGGCCGGTGTAAAACGGATGGCAATGCGAACAGACTTCGACTTTCATCTCTTCAAGGGTCGAGCCGGTCGTAAAACTGGTCCCGCACGAGGTGCAGGTGACCTTGGCAGCATGCGTATATTTTGGGTGAATGCCGTCTTGCATAACCACCAGACTATAAAGGCGAGCGCCCGACTTGTCAAGGCTGCCCGGCTATGGTAGAGTAAGCCGCGGTTGGAAAAACAGCCATTTTATCACTCATACACCTGCCCGCGCGGCGCCACGGCCCCCTCCCGGTATCTCGGGAAGCCCTGGAAACGGTGTAGCGGCGCCGGGGTTCTCCCGGCCACATAAGGAACATCTATGCGCGATCTGACACTCTTGGAAATGTTGCAGCACGGGGTCCACTTTGGCCACCAGCAAAGCCGGCGGCACCCGAAAATGGACAAGTCGATTTACGACACCCGGAACGGCATTTCGATCATCAATTTAGAATCTACGCGAACGGCGCTTGGCCAAGCGGCGGCTTTTGCGCGCGACGTGGTCGGCCGCGGCGGCACCATCGTCTTTGTCGGTACTAAGCGGCAAGCCCGATCGATAATCCAGGCGGCGGCCCAGCAAACCGGCCAACCGTACGTGATTGACCGTTGGATTGGCGGCTTGTTTACCAACTTCGGGCACGTCCGTCAATTGATTGAAAAACTCCATCAGCTCAAGGAGGATCGAGCCAATAACGTTTGGAACAAGTACACAAAAAAAGAACAGCTCGATTTACAGAATGAACTGGATCGCTTGGAGCGCCTGGTTGGCGGATTGGGCAAGATGGAAAAACTCCCGGATGCAATTTTCATTGTTGACTTGAAAGCGGACAAAACCGCCCTGGCCGAAGCCAAGAATGTTGGGATGCCGATCATCGCGATGTGCGATACGAACGTCAATCCGGTCGGCGTCCAGTATCCGATTCCGGCCAATGACGACGCGACGAAATCTATTTTACTGATCACCAATTATCTCGTCGAGGCCATTCAGGAAGGGCAGCAGCAAAATGAGCAGCGCTTGCGCACCTTGGCACAACAAGCCGCCGAGGCGCCAATGCCGGCCGCGGCTGAAGAAGGAGCCGCCGCATGAACGTTTCAGCCGCTGACATTCAATCCCTCCGCGAACAAACTGGCGCCGGCATGATGGACGCCAAGCGCGCCTTGGAAGCCGCCGACGGTGACCTGGAGCAAGCCCTGGTTGCGCTTCGCAAAGCCGGTCTCAAATTAGCCGCCAAGAAAAGCGACCGGGCCGTTTCAGAAGGCGCTATCGGCGTGTACCTGCATTCAAATAAAAAGGTGGCCGCCATGGTGGCCCTGGCCTGTGAAACGGATTTCGTGGCCCGAACTGACGACTTTCAAGCCTTGGCGAATGAACTGGCTATGCAAGTGGCAGCCATGAATCCGGAATACCTGAAACCGGAAGACATTCCGGCCGAAGTCCGCGATCAGGAAGAGGGGATTTATCGGGACCAACTCAAGGCCGAAGGCAAACCCGAAGCCATGTGGGATAAAATTCTTCCGGGCAAGCTGCAGCGCTTTTATACCGAACATTGTTTACTGCATCAGCCCTTCGTCAAGGATGACAGCAAGACCATTCAGGATCTGCTGACCGAAGCGACCACCAAACTCGGGGAGAACATCCAAATCAGCGCGTTTCAGCGCTTGGCGCTCTAACCCCTATGTCGTTCCTTGATATTATCGCCATCGTCGTGCTGGTTCTCAGCCTGATTGGCATCGGTTTCATCGTCTTCCGTAAGTTTCCCCTCTTGGCTTCGATTGACGTCAAAGCCACCACCAGTCCGACGTCCGAACGAAAAGTCACGATTCTTGAACAGCGGCTGAAGCGAAAATTCCAAACCGCCTTCACGAAAGTCGGTAGCGTCAGCCAACCGGTTTGGCAACGGACCGGCGGCCTGATGAAAAAAGCCCAGCATAAATTAGTTGACCTTGAACATGAATACAAGGCCCGGTCGTTACCGGTCTGGCTGAACCGTCGGCAGCGACAAAAAGTCGCCAACGAAGTCGGCGAACTGCTCGATCAAGCCCGGTTGCTGATTGAAGACGAGGAATACCGGGCGGCCGAAGAGAAAGCTCTGCAAGCAGTCCGGCTTGATCCGCGTTCGGTACCGGCTTTCGAACTGCTGGGAGAAATTTACATGGAGACGAAAGAATTTACCCACGCCAAAGAAGTTTATTCATACCTCTTGAAGCTCTCGGGTGATTCCGACGCGATGTATGAAAAAATGGCTGAAGCAGATATGGCCGACGGAAACCTGGCGGCCGCCGAAATTGACCTTAAGCAAGCCATCGCTCTCAATAGCTCAAGCATGCTCTATCACTTAGAACTGGCCCAAATTGAACGCCAGCTTGGCCACTGGGAAGACGCCTTCAGCGCCATTCAAGCCGCGGCCCAGCTTGAACCAAACCACCCCAAGGTGTTAGATGAACTGATTGAAGTTTCCCTCGGTGCCGGCAAACGAGAGTATGCGAAGGATGCCATCGCCAAAATTAAATCTACGAACCCTGACAATAAAAAAATCCCCGAGTGGGAAGAGCGACTGGCAACGCTCAGCTAACATCACGCCCACGTAGCTCAGTTGGCAGAGCGCGTCCATGGTAAGGACGAGGTCCGCGGTTCGATCCCGCGCGTGGGCTCCAGGGTCGGTACCGAAGCGGTCAAACGGGCCTGACTGTAAACCCGCCTGCCAAAGCCGTACTTCGACATTTGATAATACTCGACATACTTGGGTCGGTACCGAAGCGGTCAAACGGGCCTGACTGTAAATCAGGCGGCCTCGCGCCTTCGTAGGTTCGAATCCTACCCGGCCCACCAAGTATTATCATAATTCGAGTAGCTTTGTTCGGCGGGCAGGTCAGGCGGCCTCGCGCCTTCGTAGGTTCGAATCCTACCCGGCCCACCACGGGTCAAACCATGCTGCGGCTTCCGTGTGCTCAAGGACTGAGCCCACTGCAGCCTCCGCATGACTGCCCCTTACCCCACAAATCCGTGCTCGCTTCGCTGCGCTCCTGATTTGCGGGGGCCCCAGGTAAGCTACGCCAGCGTAGCTCAGTGGCAGAGCAACTGTTTTGTAAACAGTAGGTCATCGGTTCGAATCCGATCGCTGGCTCCAGAAAGATTCATTTACCACACATATATGTCACAAGATAACCTGATCAAGTTGCAATGCACCGAGTGTAAGCACATCAACTATCACTCGAAGCGGAACAAGAAGACGATCAAGACTAAGATCGAGCTGACCAAGTTCTGTAAGCACTGCAAGAAGCATCAACTTCATAAAGAGGTTAAATAGAATATCGGCCGGTCGTGATGGGGGCGTAGTGAAATGGCTATCACAACGGTCTCCAAAACCGTTATTCAAGGTTCGAATCCTTGCGCCCCTGCCACGACCGGCCAGCTGAGAAGTGCCCGGCGGAGCCGGGTCCGGCTTCGCCGGAAAATGGCTATCACAACGGTCTCCAAAACCGTTATTCTAGGTTCCCCCGGACTGCGATCCGGGGCTAGTGCCCGTGCCACGGGCGGCCGGGTCTCCATCACGTTTGTAGTCGAGTGAGTGGTTTCAAGCTATTATTCAAGGTTCGAATCCTTGCGCCCCTGCCAAATAAAATCGTCCTAATTCCCATTAGGCCCGGCTTGACATGTTCGCTATACTACGAGTATGGACGAACACCCACTGTTGTACACATGCCCGATGCACCCGAAGGTAGTGCAGACGCATCCCGGCCTGTGCCCGGAATGCGGGATGCAACTTGTGCCATCGCATGATAACGGCGCGCACCAACATCACCATGACCACGCGGCCATGGACAAGCACGCTGGCCATTCCACCAATATTTTTAGAACGAAATTCTGGGTGAGTTTTGCGCTGTCCCTGCCGATCGTGGCTTGGTCAGCCATTGCCCAAAAGACCCTTAGTTACTCGATTGCGTTTCCCGGACAAACGCTGCTCACAGTAGTCTTTGCCTCCGTGATTTTCTGGTACGGCGGCTGGATCTTTATCGCTTCAGCCGGTCGCGAACTGAAAGCCAAACTACCGGGCATGATGACCCTGATCGGGCTGGCGATTTCCGTGGCCTACGGTTACAGCCTAGCGGTCTCGGTATTCGGCGGGGGAGAAGCGTTGTGGTGGGAACTGTCGACATTAATTACCGTGATGTTGCTCGGACACTGGATGGAAATGCGAGCGGTGACCGGCGCCCAGGGTGCGCTCAACGAATTATCAAAACTCCTACCGGATACGGCTGAAGTTATCCGGGGTGACACGACCCACGTTGTTCCCTTATCCGAACTGAAGGTTGGAGATAGGGTGCTCGTCAAACCCGGCGGGCGGATCCCGGCCGACGGTAAAGTGCCAGCCGGCAATTCGGACGTCAATGAATCCGTGGTGACCGGAGAATCAAATCCGATAGCGAAGCGGGCAGGGGATCATGTGATTGCCGGGACTATCAACGGGGACGGTTCGCTGACCATCATGATTACCCAGCTCGGCGACCAGACCTTCTTGGCCGGGGTCATGCGGCTGGTGGCCGAAGCCCAAGCCTCGAAGTCGCGGCTGCAAACCTTGTCCGATCGGGCAGCCTTGTGGCTGACAATCATCGCGATTGCCGGTGGGGGCATCACGCTGGTGACCTGGTTGTTCTATGCCGACGCGTCATTTGCCATCAACCGAATGGTGGCGGTGCTGGTGATTACTTGCCCGCACGCGCTCGGGCTGGCGATTCCGCTGGTGGCGTCAATCTCAACCTCAAAGGCCGCTCGTAATGGTTTCCTGGTCAAACAACGCCTGGCGCTCGAAGCGGCTCGCACCATTACCGTCGTTCTGTTCGATAAAACCGGCACCCTGACCAAAGGCGAATTCGGCGTGGATACGATTGTGTCGAACGGTGAACCAGAAGCAACAGTCTTGCAGTATGCGGCGTCGGTCAACGCCAAGTCCGAACATCCGCTGGCTCAGGCCATGGTGACTGCCGCCAAACAGCGGCAGATCGAACTCCTCCCGATCAGTGAGTTTCAACGGTTGCCCGGCAAAGGCGTCCGCGCCAAGGTGAACAACACGGTGATTCAGGTTGGCAGTTTGACCCTGGCTAAAGAAGTTGGGGACGCCCTACCGGAAGCCATGCAAACCTCCGCCGATAAGCTGGCCGGCCAAGGGAAGACGATCAACGTGGTGATTCGCGAGGGTCATGTCCTCGGGGCGCTGGCCCTGGTCGACAGTATTCGTGACGAATCACGACAGGCGATTACTGCTTTGAAACAATTAGGAATCCAAACCGCAATGATCACCGGTGATTCGGAAGCGGTCGCGAAATGGGTAGCTGGAGAACTTGGAATCGATCGGTATTTCGCCCATGTCCTGCCCGACCAAAAGAGCGCCAAGGTCAAAGAACTCCAGGCCGAAGGGAATAATGTGGCCATGGTCGGGGACGGTGTGAATGATGCCCCAGCATTAACCCAGGCAGATGTAGGGATTGCCATCGGAGCCGGAACAAACGTGGCGATTGAATCAGCCAGCATCGTGCTGGTCAAAAATGATCCGCGCGATATCACGAAGATTATCCGGCTGTCGAAACTGACCTATACGAAAATGATCCAGAACTTATGGTGGGCGACCGGATACAATATCGTGGCCATTCCGCTGGCCGCCGGCGTTCTGGCCTTTAAAGGCATTATTCTCCAGCCAGCAGTTGGCGCTTTTCTGATGTCGCTTTCGACAGTGATCGTGGCCGTCAACGCGGTAGCGTTGCGGAGGCAGAAGTTGGATTAAACTATTCTAGAAATAATGCTCTTGCGTAAGACTTGGTCTTCGGCTATACTTCGGGTAGTCGTGACCAAGCACACGATTGTACCTCGACCGATTTATCCGGCCGTAAGCGGCCCGGACCGACAGACCCAATACCGAAACTTACTAGCTAAGTCAAAGTAGAGAGCCAGCCGTTCCGCTCCTAGGATATCCTAGGAGTTGTCTTCGTAAAAAATTAATAGATGAGATTCTAGAAAAACCGCTAAAGTTAGCGGCTTCTCTGGGTGCTCATCATGATATGTCGATATACGTCCGTCGGACGGTGGTCGAAAATATCGCTGAAGAGTCTCAACCTCGTTCAACCTATCATAGGAGCACCTATTAATCAATTGTGTACAACGCTATGTCATCCGACATACACATTACACATCGAGCCGATGGTTCTTGGGCGGTTATCCGTGAAGGCGCTGATCGAGCGTCGAGTCTTCATAAGAGTCAGGCGGAAGCAATCGGCGCTGGACAACAAATTGCCCGGAACAATCACTCGGAACTTGTAATTCACGACCAGGATAACCATATCCGAGAAGCGTTGAGCTACGGGAATGATCCCTATCCGCCGAAGGGTTAAATCGGTGAAAGCGGGGCCGCAATTGCGGCCCCGCCACTACAAACTTATCAAGTAACTAACGAAAATATGTTATACAACTTCTTTTTCTGGTGGTCTATATTTTCAACGATTATCTCTCTTGGGCTACTGTACTTTGGATTGTGGCAGTACTTGAAGGGCAAGAGCGATGTCGAAAAGAACCGATCTCAAATTAAAGTGTGGATGAACGACGCGAATGGAATCAGTAATGGATTAAACAGGATTGTCATAGATAATCTTCAAAAAAGGTATAGTAGTACCAATGATGTCTGTAACTCAGTTTGGGCAATTCATGCGGCCGCTTCCTCACTCTATCAGAGTCTTTATGAAGAACGCTGTGTAAGTGAAACTGAATATAAAGAACGCCAAAAACGCTTCTCAGATATAATCGAAAAACAGCAACTTGCATCAATTGACCAATCGCCTCAGGGTATTACGGCTCCAACTATTGAAGAAAAATAGTTTATTACTCAATTAGCTACAACATAAACGTCGCCAATAATACAATGGTGGTCACCGTCGCCTTGAAGCGGCAGAGGTTGTAAAGTCCAAAAAAAATTTTTCCAAACAGGATTGACATAGTATGAAAAATATGCTAGCTTTCTGGCCTGAAAAACAGACATCGTTCTTACGATCTCCAATAACCGATACCACACCGTCGTTCCGACCAGGGGAGGTGACATGGCCGAAATTCTGATTAAGGTTCCGCATCGCTTTCCGATCACGGAAGCCTTGACTCGCGTTAAAGCAACACTCAAGCGCCTGCAGCGGGAGCATAGTCACGAACTGGACCATTTCCATGCAGAGTGGCGGCACAACACCTGTGCCATCAACTTTTCTTCCCACGGCATGGATATCCACTGCCACATTGCCATTCAAACCGATCACGTATTGGTTAAGGGCGATGCGCCGTGGCTGGCCCGGGGGCAGGTCGAGGATTTGGTTCGAAACCTTTTGCAGGAAACCCTGCGAAATCCAAAGCCTACGTCGGTGAACAAATCACAGCGCCAGCCGCCTGCAGCGGAAAAAGTCTATGAAGATGATGACTTGCTTGATTTCTTCAACCCATTCAAGGTGCTCCAGGAAATGGGCAAAATGATATTCGGTGACTGGTAACGTTGGACTCGGGATAAACCGGGGGATTACACATGATCTCCCGGTTATTTTTAACTTCAAGACCTCAAGGCTGTCGTTCTACAGCGGCTGAAACTGTCTTGACCTTGAACCCCGACCTGAACCCCTGTACACTCTGGTTACTCCTTAGATTCTATGATTTCACCACCAACACCGAAAAATGAAGTCGAGCGTTTACAGGCGCTTTGGGGCCTTCATTTACTTGATACCGCTCCGGAAGAGCGATTTGACCGGTTAACCAAACAAGCGATCGAACGCCTGCATGTCCCAATTTCAACCGTGACGTTACTCGATCACGACCGCGAATGGTTCAAATCATGCCAGGGCTTAGCCGTAAAGGAACAACCGCGTACGATTTCGTTTTGCGCGCATGCGGTCGAAGTCAACGAACTTATGATAATTGAAGATACGCTCAAAGATTCGCGGTTTGCCGATAATCCGCAAGTTGTGAATGCACCGCATATCCGATTTTATGCCGGTGTACCGCTCCGGGATTGGAAAACCAAACAGACGGTGGGGGTTTTTTGTATTAAAGATACGAAGCCGCGTAAGCTCGAAGCGGAGGAAATGGCCATCCTCTTTGATTTAGCACGGCAGGCCGAAGAAGAGATACAAATCAAACCCGGCCAGTAACCGTCGCGATCCGTCATGCAGAATTCGCGAATCCACCAATCTGACCATTTGTGCTAGGCTTAATCCATGTGCGGCGCATTTTCTATCCGACTCAGTCCCTCGGAAGTTTTCTTTGTTAAAGACGCGGGTTCGTATAAACATTGGATACCGATGTATAACGCCCGACCCGGGGAGCGGTTACCGATCGTGACCCAGACCGATCCGCAGAAACTCGTGTCGGCCTGGTGGGGGTTTGTTCCGCACTGGATGGATCCGAAACGGGGGAGAGCGGTCATCAATGCCCGCGGGGAAACGCTAACCTCCAAGCCGTATTTTCGTCAGGCGATTAAATCCCAACGCTGCGTCATCCCGGCCGACGGATTTTACGAATGGGAAAAGGGAGGGAAATCGAAAATTCCCTATTTTTTTCACCGTCGCGATGACAAACCATTCGCCTTCGCCGGCATCTATGACGCGCTCCCGGGCCAACCTAACCACTACGGCTTCGCGATCATTACGACCACTCCAAACAAGACAGTCGGCCGCGTTCATGATCGCATGCCGGCCATGCTACCGGATGATCAGGTGGATGATTGGCTGAATCCCGAAGCCACGGCCGACCAGGCCGAAAAACTGATTCGTCCCTACCCGGATTCACTGATGACGTCCTACGAAGTTTCCCGAGCGGTCAATTACGCCAAAAACAAAGGTCCGGAAGTGGCGGAGCCGATAGAGTAGTCAAAAAACGACCGGTTTTTCTAATCCCAAAGTCCCCAAGGCCGTCGGCCTGAAGGAGCAGAAGTTGTGAATAAAAACCAGAGGTATAAAACGAGATTTGTGCTATATTGAGAATGTATGGCTGAAACGGTTGTCAGTATTAAGAACTTCTCGAAAACCTTTGGAAATAACCAGGTCGTGAAGGACCTGTCGTTTGACGTTCACCAGGGAGAAACCTTCGCCTTTTTAGGAGCGAACGGTTCGGGTAAGACCACCACGGTTCGCTGCCTGCTTGATATTCTTGAACCGACCAGCGGCGAATTGTCGATCCTTGGCCAAAAGTATTCAGTCGCGTTAGCGAAAAAAGTTGGCTACCTGCCGGAGGAACGGGGACTGTATGTTGATTCGAATGTGCTGGAAACGATGGTGTACTTCGGGACACTGAAAGGCGTGCCGGCCGAGCAGGCGACCGCCTGGTCGGTCAGCTACCTGGAACGCGTCGGCTTGCCGCACGTCCAAGAGCAGAAGATCAAAACCCTGTCGTCGGGACAACAGCAAAAGATCCAACTCGGCATTACAATTATTAATCAGCCGTCGCTGCTGATTCTCGATGAACCGACCAAGGGCCTTGATCCGGTCAACCGCGAATTGCTCATGGAAACCCTGGACGAGTTACGTCGGGGCGGCGCCACGATTATTTTCATTACCCACCAGATGGATGAAGTCGAGAAACTAGCCGACCGGTTAGTCATGATTAAAAATGGCCGACGGGTGCTGTATGGCGGCGTTCAGGAAGTCCGGGAAGGCTTCGGCGAACGTCGGGTTCATGTCGAGTTTGAGGGCGACTTCCCAGCTAATGAAAAACTGTACCGCGTGGTGACGGCCGAGAATAACTTGGCCGAGCTTGTACCGAATGACGGCGTTCGGGCGCCTGAAATTTTTACCTACCTGGCCGGTACGAATATTCAAGTCACGAAATTTGAGCGGGCCTTGCCCTCGCTGCAGGAAATGTTCGTGGCGATTCAGAACCGTTCGGATCAGGAAACCGCCTAACCCATATGTTACGCAATCTCCTTAAACTCATCGTCCGAAAATTTTCAACCGGTGGGACGAACAACCCGTTACTGCTGATCGCGCAGCGGGAATATTGGAAAGTGATCCGGAAGAAATCGTTCTGGGTGCTGATTCTGCTCCTGCCGACGTTCTATATTGTCGTGTCCATTATTTCCGGGTCCTCGGCCAGCACGGTCGAGAAGAAAATTGCCGAACAGGCCAAAGGCGCCAAACGAATTATTATCGTCGACCAATCGGGGCTGATCGCGCCGGCGTTGATGCAGCCGCCACTCGAACCGGGGATCGACGCGCAGGCGGCCCAACAAGCGGTGCAACAGGATAAGGCCGACGCGGCCATTATCTATCCAGCCGACCTGGCTAAGGACCAAACTATTCGGGTGTTCGCCGTTGACACCGGCATTATCAGCCGCGGCCGGTTCGACGCAATCGGCCAGACCCTGCTCAAGCAAAGCATCCTCGCGACCCTACCGAATCCGGCCGACGCAGGCCTGGTCGCCCAACCGCCGAAAGTCCAAACGACCATTTACGCCAACGGCCAAAAGATTGTGACTTCAATTGAAGCCTACATCCTGCCGATTGTGGCGGTGGTGATTTACTTCTTGCTGACCATCACCTCGGTCAGCTATATGCTGATGGCGATTGCCGAAGAAAAAGAGAACCGGATGATCGAAACTATCCGCTCGATGGTGACGCCGAAACAGTTGATCTGGGGGAAGCTGTTGGCTATGGTTGGCCTAGCCTTTACCCAGCTGGTGATCCTGGCTATCTATGGAATCATCGCCTATAACGTCTCATCAAAAATCTTGCCGATTAGCATAAACTGGTCGCTGGTCGACATCGGCGTCTGGCAGGCGATCCTGACCGGATTTTTCATTGTCGGCGGGTTTACCTTCATGGCTTCGCTGATGGTCGGCATCGGGGCGGCCATGCCGAGCTATCGCGACGCGCAGCAAGCTTCGCCGTTGTTCATTATTACCTCCATTCTCCCGATCTACTTTGCCACCGTACTGCTGGCGGATCCAAGCGGCATGGTCGCGAAAATTACCAGCTACGTACCGTTAATGTCGCCGCTCGTCCTGACTTTCCGGGCCTCGGTTGGGGCCCTACCGATTTGGGAACAGTTTTTGGGGATTGCGGCGACTGTGATCTATGTCGCTATCGGCTTGTATCTGGCCTTCAAATTATTTGAACTCGGCAGCCTGGAAACCAGCAAAAAGGTAAATATCAAGAGCTTGCTTCGACGATCGTTATAGCGACGCTGAGAGCCACGCAGTGGGCCTCAGAGAAGAACATGGTATACTTTTTGTATGCAATATCAATATTGTCCGAAATGCGGATATCATTATGCCCATAGGCAAGCGGATGTACACGCCCTGAAGTGCGATAATTGTGGATTTACCTTCTATCTGAATTCAAAGCCGACCGCGAGCGTGCTTGTTGTTCAGAATGATAAGTTGCTTTTAGGGAAAAGACGTATTGAGCCGTCGAAAGGAAAGTGGGATGTGATTGGTGGATTTTTAAATTTTGGAGAAGATCCGGTCGATGGCGCGAAGCGAGAAGTTGAGGAGGAAACGGGCCTGAAAATTATACCAAAATCGATTATCGGAATCTTTATGGATATTTACGGCCCGGACGGCGACGCAACGCTCAATATTTGTTATTTGGGAGAAGTCATTGGGGGCGATCTGAAGGCCAACGATGACATAGAGTCATTACAATGGTTTGCGAAAGATGAAATACCTAATGAAATTGCTTTTCAGAATGGCAGGGATATGATCGATGTATGGATGAAAAGTAGCATTTAAGATCTTGCCTGAATATGAATAATAGAAAAGTAGTATTAAAGTTGGGGGACATTGTTATTCGAAAGTATCAGATGAGCGATCTTATCCCGTTGGCCGAACAATTTTCTCATCCTCAAATCCTGAAGAATATTCGAGGTGTAAAGAGTACCTACACCAAGAAAGATGCTCGAGAATTTTTGAAGAAATCCATGAGAAAAAAGATGGCCTCGAGGAGCAGTATCGGATATCGGCTCGAATACGCAATTGATATTCGTGGGAAATTTGCTGGAGGTATTGGAGTAACGCTCGATGGCCAGAAGGCAGAGATTGGATACTGGATTGGAAGCAATTGGTGGAATCAGGGTTACATGACTAAGATAATTCGGAGTTTTTCCAGATATGTGCTGAAGAAATACAAAATTCAAAGAATTTTTGCTTGTGTTTTTCCGTTTAACAAAGCTTCGGCGAGAGTTTTAAGAAAAAGCGGATTTCAATTTGAAGGAAGGCTTCGAAAAAATTATCGAGCGGGAAAAAAATACCTGGATATTCTTATGTTTTCAAAGATAGCAACTTGAACATTCGCCTTCATAAATTCATCGCCAGTACCGGCGTGGCTTCCCGTCGGAAAGCCGAAGAATTGATCGCGGCCGGGAAAGTAACCGTCAATGGCGAGGTGGTCACCCAGCTGGGTGTTAGTATTGATCCGAGTCGTGACGAGGTAACGGTCAACCATCAGCGATTACAATCAATTGGCACGTTTCGATACCTGGCGCTGAATAAACCGGAGGGTATCATCTGTACGCGCGCCCAACATAAACGCGAGCGGACTGTTTACGACATCGTACCGAAGAGCCGAAACTTGGTCATTGCGGGTCGGCTCGATAAAGATTCGGAGGGACTGGTCTTGTTAACGAACGACGGCGCCCTCACCAATCGCCTGACCCATCCGCGCTATGGTCACCAAAAAGAATATATGGTCTCGACTGCTCATCCGTTGAACGCGGACATGCTCAATCGCTTACGGCGCGGTTTGAAATTTCCCGAGGGCAAGGCGCGAGTCGATGAGATCAGCGAAGTCGGCACTCAAACCTATCGGGTCATTTTACACCAGGGATGGAAGCGCCAAATCCGGCGGATGCTGAGTCGGGTCGGTTCCGATGTTACGCGTCTAACCCGGGTGCGGATCGAAAAGTTAACCCTTGGCGAGCTGAATCCAGGGGAGTGGCGTGAAGTCAACCGGGCCGATATCGTCGGCTAGGCCAAAGCTGGCCGGTGTGCTAGGCTGGGGCTATGGATGAGGCAGAAGCCAAGCAAAAACTCACTCCCGAGCAATATAACGTCTGTTTCCTGAAGGGCACCGAACCGCCCGGCAGCGGTAAGTTTTTGCATACCAAAGCCGCCGGAAAGTATGTCTGCGTGGTCTGCGGACAGGAACTCTTCAAGTCGGACACTAAGTTCGATTCGAAAACCGGCTGGCCGAGTTTCTGGGATCCGGCCGCCGACGCGAACGTCAAAACACAGGATGATTTTGAACTCGGCATGCGCCGGACGGAAGTTTTGTGCTCGCGCTGCGGTTCACACCTCGGGCATGTGTTTGACGACGGACCGCCACCAACCGGCAAACGCTATTGTATCAACTCTTTGGCACTGGATTTTCAACCGAAGGGGGAACCGGATGACGGAAGCTGAGGGTCGAGAACTTTTTCGCCGCGAAGGATTTACCAAAATCAATTCCTGGTTTGAATCTCCCGAGACGGAGTACGGAGAGCACACCCATTCGCATGACAGCACCTATCTCGTGATCGAAGGCAGCATGACGGTCGGCAGCGATAGCAAAATGCAGGTATATCATCCCGGTGATCGGTTTTCGATTGAAGCGAATAAACCGCATACGACTACTTTCGGTCCGGAGGGGTGTTTGTATTTAATCGGGGAAAAATAATGAAAAAACTCAAACCGCTGCCGCGTATCCACCTCGGTCGATACGTGCATTACAAAGGACATCACTATCGGGTACTAGGCATTGTTCGACACAGTGAAACGCTTGAGCCAATGGTGCTTTACGAACGATTAGGATCGCGGCCATCACGTTGGGTTCGACCATACACAATGTTTACGGGCACGGTCACCGTTCGAGGGAAACGCCAACCACGTTTTCAATTTATCCATCGCTAATGCAATTCACCGTCACCAAGCGCTCCGGCCGGAGCCGCGCGCGATTAGGACTTTTGCAAACGTCCCACGGGGTGGTCGAAACGCCGGCCATCGTTCCGGTCGCTACCCAGGCGACCGTCAAAACCTTGACCATTGACCAGGTCTTGGCCAGTGGCACCCAACTCCTGATTGCCAATACCTTTCATCTTCACCTGAAGCCGGGAGAGCAATTCGTCAAAAAAGCCGGCGGTCTGCACAAATTTATGCGGTGGCCGAAACCGTTGATGACCGATTCGGCCGGTTTTCAGGTCTTCAGCCTCGGCTTTGGCCGCGATTTGGGGTTAGGGAAAATCGTCAAATGGGACGGCGGCCAACGGGTAAAGCAAGGGAGTCAGCCGCAACATCTAAAAATTACCGATCGTGGTGTACACTTTCGTTCCCCAGTGGATGGCCGCCAACTGTTTATCGGACCGAAAGAATCGATTACCATTCAAGCGGCGCTGGGCGCGGATATTGTTCTCGCCTTCGACGAGTGCCCACCGCCGGTGGCCAGCAAGGCTTACGTCAAAGCCTCGCTGGTGCGGACGCATGCCTGGGCCGAGCAGTGCCTCAAGGCGCACACATCCAAACAAGCACTGTACGGCATTGTTCAGGGCGGAAAGTTTAAAGATCTCCGCCAGCAGAGCGCAGATTTTATTGGCGGCTTACCCTTTTCCGGATTTGCGATTGGTGGAGAGTTTGGCAGCGATAAAAAAACCATGGCCAGGATGGTCGGCTGGGTGAATGATGTTTTACCGGACACCAAGCCGCGCCACTTGCTCGGGATCGGCCATCCTGAGGATATTCCGCACATTATCAAAGCCGGCGTGGATACGTTTGATTGTATCGTGCCGACGCACTATGCGCGGCACGGCACCGCCTTCATCAGCACCGGCCGGCTGGATGTGACCAAGCAAGTGCTGCTGAACGACCGCAAACCGCTCGATCCAATGTGCGCGTGCACGGTCTGCGCCACATATACGCGGAGTTATATTTCCCACCTGTTTCGGGCCAAAGAGATTCTCGGGATGGTGCTGGTGACGCAACATAACTTATGGTATTTCAACACCTTGGTTGAACAGTATCGCAAACTGATCAAGCAGGGGAAGTTGTGATAATTGTCCTCGGGCCGGACGGGCCGGTACTTTTTCTGCTTGACCAGAAAAAGTACCCAAAAAGACTCAAGCGCCCGCTCAAACTCGCGCGTAAAAATTTAACACCCAGTGCGCTCAAACAGTGAGCGGGCGCAAAGGTTAGTGGTAAACAACATATGTATGTAGGTTATGAATAATACTCGTGGGTTACGGTTATTAGATGCATATGATTACGTGCTTCCGGATTGGCAAATCGCCCAACAGCCGGCCAGTCCGCGCGATGCGGCCAAGCTACTAGTCTACGATCGCCAGTCCGGTGAAATGTGTGTTGACACCTTTCGACACCTGACAGACTATCTCCCCAAACACGCGGTTCTGGTTTTCAATCAAAGCAAAGTTATTCCCGCCCGCGTGATCGCGAAAAAAGATACCGGTGGGAAAGTTGAACTGCTGATTTTGCGCTGGCAGGGGAGAAAGGTGACGGCTATTGCCGATCGCCGCCTCGCGCGCGGACAGACAGTCTCCATCGGGCCGAATGCGCTGGTGGTAACCGGTCAGCACGAAGCGGAATTTTCCTTGCAAATGAAATTTGCTCCGACCAGGTTCATGGCCGTGCTTGATCGCTACGGCGCGGCACCGATTCCGCCCTATATCAAACACACGCCGCTGTCGCAGGCTAAACTTAAAAAAGAGTACCAAACAATTTTTGCCAAGCAGCCCGGTTCCGCCGCCGCGCCGACCGCTTCGTTGCACTTTACCAACCGCTTACTGCGTCAAATACACGCCGCCGGAGTGGCATCAGCCTTCGTGACGCTCCACGTCGGGCTCGGAACTTTTGCGCCATTGAAATCCGAAAATCTCCAATCAGGCAAACTGCATGCGGAACAGTTCGAAATCTCGCCGGCGGCCGCGGCCCGCTTGAATCGATACAAGCAACAGGGTCGACCGATCATCGCGGTTGGAACGACTGTCGCACGCACATTAGAATCAGCAACGCGCCTGCCTGCCGGACAGGCAGGCCGCGGCCGCCTCAGCCAATTGACTGGCGCCACCCAACTCTTCATCCGTCCGGGGTATGGCTGGAAATTCGTTGATGGGTTAATTACCAATTTTCACGTGCCGCGATCGAGTTTGATGATGCTGGTGTCGGCCATGACCGGACGTCAGGAATTACTGGCGCTGTACGAATTTGCTAAGCGCAAAAAATTCAGATTTTTCTCGTTCGGGGACGGGATGTTGGTGCGGTAGCAGATAATGCGTGTGCGTGATAAACTGCAGCTATGGAGTCACGCAAAGTCTTGGCATTAGCCGGAAGCCTACGCAAAAACTCTTTCAATCGACGGGCCCTACGTATCGCGATACGGCTGGCCGAAGCACAGGGAGCTACGGTGACGGAGCTCGACCTCAAGACGCTGGATTTGCCGCTGTATGACCAAGATATTCAAGACGCCGGTTTGCCGGAGTCGGTGCAGCAACTGAAGCGCATGGTTGAGGCCAGCGAAATGGTGATGATCGCGAGTCCGGAATACAATTATTCAATTCCGGGAGTCCTAAAAAATGCGCTCGATTGGGGTTCACGGCTGGGGAATAGCTGGAACGGCAAGACTACAGTTCTTTTTGGCGTCTCAAACGGCCGCTATGCGACGGTTCGCGGACAATTTCATTTACGACAGTCCATTACCGCCCTCAATATGTTAGCGCTTCCGCAGCCGATGGTGCTGGTCCCGAATGGCGATGACGCCTTCACCCCTGACGGAGAATTTGTTGACCCGACCTTGACGGAACGGTTGAAAAAATTGATTGCCGCGACGCTAGCCATCACACCGGCTTTTCAGGCCTCACTGACTTTATCAAAACCCTAGGTATGACATCCAGTACAAAAATACGCCAACTCAATCAGCTAATTCGTTACCACCTGATCCGAATGACGACCGCGGCTGGATCGGGGCACTTGTCGTCATCGCTTTCGGCGGTTGAACTGATGACAGGTCTCATGTACTCCGGCGTCTTCCGGGCCGACCTCAAAAAACCCGACTACCCGAATAACGATCGGCTGATTTTTTCAAAGGGGCACGCGGCCCCATTACTCTATGCATTGTACGCCGTGGCCGGCGCGCTTCCCACCGCCCAGCTCACAACCCTGCGGAAATTTGGCAGTCCGCTGGAAGGCCATCCAATGCCTGAATTTCGCTATACCGAGGCTCCGACGGGCTCACTCGGGCAAGGGGTGTCTGTAGCCCTGGGAGAGGCACTGGGGGCTAAATTAGGCCGTCTGAGCTACCATGTCTACTGTCTGCTGGGGGACTCGGAAATGGCCGAGGGGAGCGTCTGGGAGGCCATCCAGCTCGCGGGTTTTCGTCGGGTCGGGAACCTGATTGGGATAATTGATTTTAACCGACTAGGCCAATCCGGCGCGACCATGTACGGCCGGAATGCCCGTGGGTTAGCCAAACGCATCCAAGCGTTTGGCTGGGAAGTGCTAGTTATCGACGGCCACGATATCACCCAAGTGCAAGCAGCCTATCGCAGGGCCCAGCAATCGAAATCTCGCCCGACCATGATCATTGGCCAGACCGTCAAGGGCAAAGGCGTAGCACTAATGGAAAATAAAAATGGTTGGCACGGAAAAGCGCTGACAAAGGAGCAGGCGGCGCAGGCTTTGGACGAGCTCGGACCGGTGGATCTGCGCCTGCGTGGCACGGTGGCCACGCCCTCGCGCCAACGGATGCATCTGCCTGCTAAAAATCCAGCTGGCAAAATGCACTACCGACGCGGTCAATCAATTGCGCCTCGCGCCGCGCTCGGGCGCGGCCTGGCCCGGCTAGCTCCGGCCGTTCCGGAACTGGTCGTGCTGGACGGTGAAGTCAAGAATTCGACCGATACCGAAATATTCGCAAAGAAATTTCCTTCACGCTTTATCGAAGGCTATATTGCCGAGCAAAATCTGGTTGGTATGTGCGGTGGTTTAGCCAAGCGGGGATGGCGACCGGTCTTCGCGACCTTTGCGGCCTTTTTAACGCGGGCGTATGACCAGTTACGGATGCAATCCTACGCCGGAACTGACCAGGTCTATATCGGGACGCACGCTGGAGTCGAGATCGGCCAAGATGGCGTCTCGCAAATGGGTTTGCAGGACCTTGCTATGTTTCGGACATTAGAAGACACCACGATACTCTATCCGAGTGACGCGGTGGCGTCGGAAAAATTATTGGAACAAGCACTACGAGCCAAAGGCACTGTTTATCTCCGCACGACGCGCGGCGCCTTGCCGGTTCTGTATCCGAACAGCACCGCCTTCCCGGTTGGCGGCAGCCATGTGCTGCGAAAATCACCGAGGGATCGGTGTACAATTGTGACCGCCGGCGCGACCTTGCACGAAGCGTTGCAAGCCGCCGATGAACTGGCCGAGCAAAAAATCGCGGTTCGGGTGATTGATCTCTACTCGATTAAGCCGATTGATACCCAAACCCTCACGCGAGCGGTCCGGGACACCGGCCAGCTCTTGGTGGTTGAAGATCACTATCCCGAAGGCGGAATCGCGGAAGCCGTCCGCAGTGCGCTTGGGAAAAACGCTGGATCGGTTGTTTCGCTGGCAGTTATCAAAACGCCAACCAGCGGATCACCCAACCAACTCTATGCTTACGAAAACTTGGATGCGCGTTCGATTGCGCGGCGGGTACAACGGCTGATTCGATCATGAACCTCTTCCTGGCCGACATCGGAGCTACCAAGAGTCGATTCGCGCGATCTGATGGCCGGCGATTGGGAAAAATCGTTACCTATCCGACCCCGCCGACGTGGAAGGCTGGCCGGGCACTGATTGCGCAAGCCGCTGAACAGCTCTTCGGGAAACAAAAAATTTCGGCTGGGGTACTGGGGCTGCCCGGTGAACTCAACCCGACTCACACCAAGCTTGTTTCGGCCGGCAACCTCAAAGGCTGGGTGGGTCAGCCTATTCACGCCTGGGTAGGTTCCCATATCTGCGCCCGGGTGCAATTGGAAAATGATGCGCTCTTGAACGGATTGGGTGAAGCCATCTACGGCGCGGGGCGAGGGTATGCGATCGTGGGATTCTTGACGGTCAGCACCGGTATCAACGGGATTCGAATAGTCAATCAACGTCCGGACGTGCGCGGGTTTGCCATGGAATTGCGGCATATGTTGGTGCACCACCACGGCGAAAACTTGACGCTCGGCCAATCTATTTCCGGGCGAGCCATCGCGCTCCGTCACGGCAATCGCCCGGCTGATCGAATAAAAAATCGAGGGGTGTGGTCGCGAGCGGTCAGTACCTTAGCCACGGCCGTGATCAATTTGGAGTTGGCCTGGACGCCGAACATCATGGTACTGGGCGGACCGGTGCTTGAATCGTTATCGATGCTCAAACTGCGCCAAGCAATTCGAACCAAATGGCGGCATCACGCGCCCCCGCCGCGGTTAGTGCGGGGGAGTCTGGGTGATCGTTCGGGACTGTATGGCGCCCTGGCGCTTGCGCGTCAACGCTAATATGCTACCGTAGAAGGACTTCACATGTATCCGGCGCCACCGGCGCCGAAAGGAGGTGAGGGTATGGAACAATGTCCAATGTGCGGGGCCGAAGTCGAAGACATGGAAAAGCACAAAATGGAGGTCCACCCGGAACACGGGGGCGATGACGAAGCCGAAGGCTAACGTCGGCAAAGAAGCCTCGACGAATGCACGGGGCTTTTTTGATGGAACAGGCCCTTGTCAGGAAGGAATCAGGGTGGTAGAGTAGCCCTGCTTTTGTATCGGGGTGTGGCACAGTTTCCCGACGGAAGTCGGGATAAAGTCCGCGCTCAACCTGTCCCGCAAAACTCGATTTTTTTCTGCCACCGTGGGCGGGGTGTGGCGCAGTTGGTAGCGCGCATCGTTCGGGACGATGAGGCCGTGGGTTCAAGTCCCGCCACCCCGACCACGGTGGCAAAAGAAAACATAGACGTGTTTGATGCGGGATTCGGGACGATGAGGCCGTGGGTTCAAGTCATATTAACCCGACCAAACAACTCAACGGGACTTTACAGAATGTAGCCGATTTTGTTATACCGAAATCGTTAGGACTTGAAGGGCCGAGGACGGCTGCCGGTGGCAGGCGACCGCAGGCCCGGGCTTGGCCGGAGCGACGAGCGGGAACCTCGACGGGGTCGCGAGGAGCAAAGGAAAAGAAGTCTCGCCACCCGACCAAGAACTTGATTTTATTTATCGCACGGCGTAGACTTACGGCTACGCATTTTTTGCGTTCTATGGTTACTCATCACGGCGTCAAACACCTCGGAATCATCATGGACGGCAACCGCCGGTGGGCGCGTAAACGCGGCCTGCCGACGCTTTTCGGGCACCAAAAAGGATACGATAATTTTAAGCGCGTCGGCGACTGGTGCCTGGAACGCGGGATTGAAGTCATGACTGTCTTCGCGTTTTCGACCGAAAATTGGAAGCGCTCCAAACGGGAAGTCAGTTACTTGATGCGACTGTTAGAAATCGCGGTCACCCGGGATTTAGACGAGCTGCATCGCAAGAATATTCGATTATCGGTTATTGGCCGGGTGTCTGAACTTCCGAAGCGGCTCCAACACCACATCCGCCACGCCATGCAAAAAACCAAGCATAATACCCGCGGCACTCTGCAGCTGGCTATTAATTACGGCGGACGGGCGGAAATCGTTGATGCCGTCAAAAAAATTTACCGAACCGCCAAATCGGCTTCGCATATTTCCGAAGCTTCAATCAGCCAAGCGCTGTATACCGCCAATCAACCAGATCCGGATATGATCATCCGGACTTCGGGCGAAATGCGAACCAGCGGCTTTTTGGCCTGGCAGGGCGTTTACAGCGAACTCTACTTCACCAAAAAAATGTGGCCGGAATTTTCGGAACACGACCTGGATGTCGCCCTCCAAGAGTTTAAAAACCGGCAACGTCGTTTCGGAAAATAGTCGGGAAGGGACGCACGTCCGGCCCGAATCTTGGGGCCGTTTTTGGTGCCCGGCAAAACCTGAAAATGTGGTATACTATCGGGTGATGGCCGACTTGTTTACCGCGCAGTTTCAGGAGGATATCGCGAGCCAGGCGCCGCTGGCCGATCGGATGCGACCGAAGACGCTGGCCGACTTTGTGGGGCAGGAGACGGTGGTTGGAGCCAAGACGTTGTTGCGTCGGGCGATAGAGAACGACGAAATTTTTTCGATGATTTTATGGGGGCCGCCGGGTTCCGGAAAAACCACCTTGGCCAAAATCATCGCCGGACTGACCAAATCGCACTTTGTGTTTCTGTCGGGCGTGATGAGCGCCAAAAGCGATTTACTGGCGGCCGTGACCGAGGCCCAAGAACGGCGCAAGTTGCATCGTCAACGCACAATTTTATTTGTCGACGAAATTCATCGCTGGAATAAAGCCCAGCAGGACGCCTTGCTTCCTTACGTCGAAAACGGGACCGTCACCATGATCGGTGCGACCACGGAAAATCCGAGTTTTGAAGTCATCGGCCCATTGCTGTCCCGCAGCAAAGTTTTTGTGCTGGAACGCTTACAGTCGGAGCACCTGAAAAAAATTCTGACGCAAACCCTGGCCGATGAAAAGCGCGGATACGGCAAAGTGCCGATTACCCTTGAGCCGAAGGCGCTTGAACTGCTGGCCACGGCGGCCAATGGCGACGCGCGGACGGCCTTGAATACGCTGGAGCTTGCCATCAAATCCACTCCGGCCAAGCAAGGTCGACAAACGGTCACCGCCGCGACGGTCGCCGAGGCTTTCCAAAAACCACACTTGCTGCATGACAAACACGGCGAGGAGCATTACAATATCATCTCGGCGTACATTAAGTCGATGCGCGGGTCCGATCCGGATGCAGCCTTGTATTGGTTGGGACGCATGATCGAAGCCGGGGAAGATCCGTTGTTCCTGGCCCGTCGGATGGTCATTTTTGCTTCGGAAGACGTCTCGATGGCGGACAGCCAAGCCTTGCCGCTGGCGATGGCCTGTTTTGAAGCCTGTGATCGAATCGGGTTGCCCGAATGCGTCATTCCCTTAGCCCATGTGACGGTCTATTTAGCGACCTGCCCAAAATCCAACGAGACGTACGTCGCCTATGGCAAGGCGGTGGCTGATGTGCAGGCCAGTCTGAACGCACCAGTTCCGCTCCATTTACGTAACGCGCCGACCAAGTTGATGCGGGACCTGGGGTATCATCACGGCTATAAATATTCCCATGACTTTGATCAGGAAACCGGCCAACAGCAATATCTTCCGGATGATCTCGCCGACCATACCTACTATACCCCGATCAAAAATCCGTTTCGAAAATCATGATTCACTTCAAACCATTTAAATTTGGTCGCCCGGAATACATCTTCCTCTCGGTTTTTCTCGGGTTGACGATCCTGACGATCGGGGCAGCTAACATTCCGGCTTTTGCCAACTGGTATCAGCATGTCAATGCGGTCTGGAGTGATTGGGCGATTACCTATGGCTACTGGGGGGCCTTTCTGGCGTCGTTTGTGGGCAGCATCACGGTGGTGTTTATATTTCCATATACGCTGATTGTTTTTTTTCTGGCCACCCAAGGCTTAGACCTGGCCTGGCTAGGGATTATGATGGGCCTGGGGGCAGCGATTGGCCAAATGTCCGGGTATCTCATTGGACTCTGGGGAGCGGGAGCCTTTCAGCGCAGCCGCCCGACCGAATATGATGCGATGGAACGAATCGTAGCCTTTCGCCCGAAATTAGTTTTGTGGCTGCTGTTCGTGTTCGCGGTCACCCCGTTACCCGATGATGTCCTGTTTATTCCGCTCGGCATGCTCCGCTATCCGTGGTGGAAAGTCTTTTTGCCGACCGTCGCGGGTAAAGTAATCACGGGCTTTATTGTCACCTACTCCAGTCTGGCTTTCCCGCACCTCTTTTCCTTAGACTCCGCCCCGACCCTGGGCGCTTTGATTAATCAAATCGGCTCCTACTTTACGATTATCGCGCTGCTGTACCTGATCTTTAAACTTGATTGGACGCGCATGATGCATCGACTATTAGACGGTCATCCGTCACAAACGCCAACCGCATGACCCGCGAACGCTGGGACGAATTTGTCGGTCGAGTCAAGGATAAGTTTACGGTTATCACCCAGGGAACCGAACCGCGCGACGAAGGTGAGCCGGGTGGCATCGAATTTCTTGAATTTGAAAGCCCGCTGGGTGTTATTCGCTGTGAATATGAATGGCATCCGAAGATTATCGGGAAACGCGCCCTCGGCGGGCACAAGGTTGGCGTCGGGGGTCGGGTGAAATATGAATATGATCCCCATGAAACCACCGGCCAATTAACCGTCTTACAAGCGGCTGGCGACGAGTGGCAGGAAATTGACGCCGGGATGTTCGCGGGCTAAGTCCGATGCCAGAACTGCCTGAAGTCGAAACTATCACCCGCGAGCTGCAGCGCGTCCTGCCGGGACGGAAAATCCGGCAGGTGACGGTCGGCTTGCCGAAGATTGTTCAACTGCCGCTCGCCAAGTTTCGGAAGCAGCTGCTCGGCGCCCGCATTCGTCGAGTTCATCGCCGGGCGAAATTAGTGTTGATCGCGTTGTCGAACGGGCAGACGATAATCATCCATTTGAAAATGTCTGGCCAGCTAATCTGGCAAGACTCGAAAGATCATCAAGTTGTCGGCGGTCATCCAATTCCGGGTGGAACGCTCAACCTTCCGAATCGGTACAGCCACGTGATTCTGCAGCTGCGCGGCGGGACGCTCTTTTTTAACGATCAGCGGCAATTCGGATTCGTGCGCCTGGTACCGACCCGGGAGCTTGAAGCCTGGCTCGAAGCGCATGGGTACGGACCGGAGCCGTTAGCAGATGATTTTACCTTGGTGCTCTTCCTGCAGATACTCAAACGGCACCGCGCCAAGCGCATCAAACCGACGCTGATGGATCAAACGGTGATTGCCGGCATCGGAAACATTTATGCCGATGAAGCGTGTCATTTCGCCAAAATCCGACCGAGTCGGAGGATCGGCAGCTTATCGGTTCGTGAACGCCGCGCACTCTGGCAGGGGATTCGTCATGTCCTGCGGCTTTCCATCAAACACCACGGCACATCATCGTCGGACTACCGCCGATCGAACGGACAGCAGGGGAGTATGAACAAATTTCTGCGCGTCTACGGACGGACGGGGTTGCCGTGTCGTCGGTGTGGACACCTGATCGTGAAAACCGTGCTGGCCCAGCGCGGGACGCACTACTGTCCGCACTGTCAGCGCTAGAACCAGCGGTCCGGTAACCAGTACCACAGGCCCCAGGCCAGGACGAAGCCAATAATGCCGCCGACCAGGGCTTGGAGCGGCGTATGGCCGATCCGTTCGATCATCTTCGGCTGGTCTTTCAGATCGCTGGGGTGTTCACGCAGGAGGACATTCAGGACTTTGCCGTGCTGGCCGAGAAAACGCCGCAACCCGATAGCGTCCCGGATTATCAGCAGCGAGAATATGAATGAAATTGCAAACGCGGGAGACCGCCATCCTTCCGACAGGCCAATCGCGGTTGTCAGGGAAACCACAAAGGCGGTGTGGGCGGAGGGCATGCCGCCGTACTCCCGGATCGAGGTCCAGGTAAATTCTCCTTTGACGCCTTCTATGATAAACTTAATCAGTTGGGCTGAAATCCCGGCAATCAGTGAAATAATGACGAGTTTAGGAATATCCATATGATCACAGAATATATTTGGGCGGTAGTTTTCGGCGCGGTCCAGGGCCTGACCGAATTTTTACCAATTTCGAGTTCGGGTCATTTAGTAATCCTCCACAGTATAGCAGATTTTTCGTTTGGAGACGCCTTGGCTTTCGATGTGGCCCTGCATGTCGGGACATTGGTGGCGGTCGTGTGGTATTTTCGGCAGGATATTAGCCGCTTATTCCGAGGCTGGATCCGGACCTTCCAAGGTACCGTGGATGCCTCGGGGAAGCTTGCTTGGTATATTCTGATGGCCACGGTTCCGGCGGCCATTTTAGGGTATTTGCTCGAATCCACCTTTGAAGAGAAGTTTCGCCGGCCGGAATTGGTCGGGATTGTATTGGCGCTGGGTGGTATCGCGCTCTGGGCGGCTGATCGCTGGTCGACTTCGCGTCGATCAATAGAACAGGGCGGCTGGGTCAGCGCTTTGAGCATCGGATTTGGTCAGGCCCTGGCCCTGATTCCCGGTGTTTCACGTTCGGGTGCGACCATCATGGTAGCGCGACTCTTTGGGTTTACCCGGGATGCGGCGGCTCGCTTTTCTTTTTTGCTGTCGATTCCCATTATCGCCGGCGCCGGTCTGAAAAAAGCCTTGGATGTGCAGGCCGCAACCATTGATTGGGGTCCATTTGCGGTCGGGATGATCGCTTCAGGTATCGTCGGCTATTGGGCGATTGGTTTTCTGCTGCGTCTTGTCCAGCGCCGGACTTACACGGGATTTGCGATTTACCGCTTGATCATTGGCGCCCTGGTTTTCGCGCTGTGGTACGGACGATAACAAACAACCCGCCGAAGCGGGCTGTTTGCGATCAGTCGAGTTAGGATGACTGCGTCGGTGGCGGCGGTGTCGGCAGTTGCCGTAAGGCCAAGACACTCAAGCCGAGGGTGACCAGGGCCAAAACCCAATCCCACCAGAGCAGCTGTTCGCAACCGGTTGCGCGGTGGACGATAATTAAGGCGATTGCCCCGCCCAGGCCAACGATGGCCGGCCAAATTTTGGTAATCGGAACCAGGGCGTAGAGAATCGCGACGCCAATCAAGAAGACGATCATAATCACGACCCATAACCAGGTGGCCAAGGTAGTGCAGGCTTCGGTCGACTCTTCGGACATCGAGTTCGCCGCATTGGTATTACTGGTGTTCAGATTGGTGACCGCATTGGTATTGTCGTTGGCATTGGTGTTGCCATTGGAATTGGAGCTGGCGCTGGTGTTACTCGAGTTAGTGTCAGTCGCGCCATTCGTATTTGCCGTTTCCCCAACCGGGACTTCTTTGACGACCACGGCGACTTGTCCGGTGATCGATCCGACGGTCGCTTGGACTTTCCCGGTCCCGACATTCGTAGCCGTGAAGGTCCCGTCAGCGGCGATCGTTCCGATCTCGCCAATCACTGACCACGTCGGCGTGAAACCGGTAACTTCATTGCTTTGCGCGTCAAAACCGCGAGCGGTAAATTTTCGAGCGCTGCCCTGATTAATTAACTCAGGATCCGTGTTCGGGTTGATGGAAAGCTCTTTGAGCGCACCGGCCGTAACCATGACAGTGGCATCCGCTGTCAGGCTTTCAAAGCTGGCCTGAACTTTCCAGGCTCCGGTTTGACCGGCGAAATATGTCGCACCGGTCATGCTGCCCAGGGGATCATTGCTGGAAATAAAAGCGGCGCTGGTCACGTCCGTCGTGTTTCCGTCTTTGTCCTTGGCGGTGACCACGAAGGTTTGGTTCTGGTCCGACGTCAAATGTACGGACGCTGGACTAATCGTCAGCGAAGTGGCCGGTCCGGCGGCCTGAGTGGATGACGCGAGGAGCCCGCCGAACAAGAGTGCTCCCAGGGTCAGAATTTGTGCAACATGTCGCATAGCGAATAGGTTACGATATAAGATCTCCGAAAAGGACAAGTCGTTGTTTGGTTGAAAAGAGTGGTGTACAGGTGAAAATCGTCAATTTCGGTTCGGGCGTATTTTGGAGTATATCGACCCGGTCCGGGCTGACAATCTCGCGCCCAGTGATTTTGTAAATGTATTCTTGGCCCTGCCAGTAGATAATGGCCGGTTGGCCGTTTTCAACCTTATCCAGAAGATACAGGGTCGTGCTGCTGGGTGGCAAGTATTGCCAACGATGGCCAGACAGTACGATATTACCACCTTTGGTCGGATCCGATGTATTGGGGATGTGCCAGATACCACCTAAGTCAAGCACCTTCTGCGTCGGTCCTTCCAGAATCGGCATATCGACGCCAATGCTTGGAATCAACAGGCGATTATCTTTTGGCAGCGGTTTATTCTCAACTACCGGTAATTTTGGAAAGGCGGACAGGGAGAGCCCGCTGTCGTTGACCGTGGTTTGATAGGGCAGGATCGGGGCCGGTTTGAGGAGTGCGTACCGGAGAGCCGGGATAAAGGGGTAGAGTATGACACCCAGGCCTAGCAGGACGCCCAGAATGGCGACACCGAGCCAAATCCGCCCCGTCGCACGTGAGCGACGGGGCGGTTGGGAAGCTTGTGTCTTAGGCGGAAATTCCGTCATCTCGGCGACGCAGGCGACCGATCGCGTAGAGGGCCAGGCCCAAGGTCGTCAATCCCATCAAGAAGATCAGATAATCGCGGAGACCGACGCCGGTCGTGGCCAAGCCCAGCACCCGCGGGACGCGGACTTCGAGGTCGGCTTGAGCGACCAACGGATCGCTGCCATCAGCGGTCAGCACGGCGGTGTTTTGGTAAACACCAGCTTTGACATCTTTGCTGACCAAGACTTCGTAGTTCATGACCCGTTCGTGGTTCGCTTTGAGCGTACCAATGTTGAAGGTCTTCGTTCGTTCGCCACCTTCCACGAAGGTCAGGCCTTCCGGTAAGGTATCAGTAACGACCACGTTGGTTGCGTCGGCATTGCCGGAGTTGCGGATCGTCACCGTGTAGACCACGATCTTGCCCGGATTGGTGATTTTCGGATCAACCGATTTTTCGATTGACAGATCAATTTCCGGAGTCGCACCGAGCACTTGCGGGACGCGGACTTCAACGTTCGAATCATCCGTGACTTGCGAGTGGTTATCTGCGTTCGCGTCGGCTACGTTCGTGTAGGTGCCGGCTGCCTGGGTGGCGCTGATAGACGCGTCATAGGTCACCGTAAAGGTCGCACCCGGCGCCAAATCACCGGCGTTCCAGGTAATCACCTGGCCGACCACCGAGGCCGGAGCGATGCTGGCTGAACCGGTCACGAAGCTGAAGCCGCTTGGCAGCGTATCAGTGACAATCACATGGTAAGCACTGTCGGTTGCGGCGGCGTCGTTGGTGACGACCAGGGAGTAGGTCACGCTCTTACCCGGGTTGGTGAAGCCTGAGACGCTGTTGGTCTTGACGATCGAAAGCGTCGGGGCGGATTCAACCGTGGTAGTGGTGGTGTCGTCATCGCAGTGTTCCACAACTTCTTCCTCGGTTCGAGTAAACGACTGGCCACAAACCGTACCGGTGTTCACCAATTGGGTGCCGTTCTGCAGCGGCGCAGCCGCCACGTCAACCACGAAGGTAACCGTGCCGGTATCGCCCGGAGTATGGGGGCCCAGATCCCAGGTTACGGTATTCGTGTTGGCATCGTAGGTGCCGCCGTTGTCGGCGCTGACGAATGTTTCGTTGGCCGGCAGCGGGTCGGTAATAATCAGCGAATCAATCGGCGCGTTGCCACTGGTCGCCCAGTCCAGAGTGTAGGTGAATTGGGCGCCTGGCGTGGTGGTGGCCGGAGCTGACTTGTCGATGCTAACCGTGAAGTCCGAGTGGACTTTCGTCGTAATCGTATCACAGTCGTGCTGTTGCGCGTCGGCGTCGATACAGGCGGTATTTTCGATTGAAGTTCCGTCGGCTAACGGTGAGTCAACCGTGACTTGGTAGGAAACCGTTCCGGTATCGCCGGCTTGGCGGTTACCGAGGTTCCAGCTCAGGTCGTTGGTGGTATCATCCGGCGTACAGTTTGCTGTGGCATCGCAGGAAATGCTGGCCGGGACGTACGATGTCAGCAACGGAATTGTATCGGAGATGATCGCATTATCGACGTAGCCATCGCCGGTAATTTCCCAGGTCAAGGTGTAGTCCAGAACGCCACCAGCTTCAACCGGATCCGGGTTGGCAGCCTTGGTGATGTTCACGCCAGCCTGTTTGTCATTATTCGTAATGACGCAAGCTTTGACGTCACCGGCTTTCAGGCTGATGTTGCCCTTCGTATCACAGTCACCGCTAATTGTTCCGGCGTAGTTGCTGTCACCGGTCTCGCTGACGACATAATCACCGGCATTGAATCCGTTCTGATCACCGCTGTTGACGGTCGTCGTGTCAACGAAGAGCGGGAAATCAGACACCTGCTTGGTACCGCCGTTGTCATTGATGACAATCTTGGTAACCGTCAGGCGGGGTTGGATATCATCGTTCGTAATCGTGCAGGTAACATCTTCACCTTCATCTAAGGTCATGGTTCCATTGAGGACATCCGGGCACTTGGCATCGCCGGTAATGTCAACGAAGTTGTAATCGCTGCGACCAGCTTCGTTCAAGGCGATCGGGGTGTTGGCATCAACGGGAACTGTTTGTCCGGAGTTCACCGCCTTCCCATCGACCGTCAGACCGAAGTCATTCGGACCGGCGGTACCGCCGTTGTCGTTAATGACCACTTTATTCAACGTTACGGTTGGGGCAATGTCATCGTTCACAATCGTACAGCTAATGTGTTGGCCTTCGTCCAAGGTAACCGTACCGTTCAAGACATCCGGGCATTCTTTATCACCCGTGATTTCTTTGAAGGTATATCCGCTCAGACCCGCTTCATTCAAGGCGATCGGGGTGTTGGAATTCACGTCCAGTGTTTGGCCGGAAGTAACCGGCGTCCCACCAATCGTCAAACCGAAGTCATTCGGAACAGCATCACCGCCGTTGTCATTGATGACATCCTTGGTCAGTGTGATCGACGGGGTGATATCGGTGTTGGTAATGACGCAGGTGTGCTGGCCATCTTTGGTAACAGTAATAGTGTTAGTGGCTTGGCCATCACATTGTATACCGACCTGAGAGTATCCAGCGATCAGATCTTCACTGACGTTATACGTACCGGTTGGTAAGTCGAAATCAGTCCCAGTTTGACTCCCGGCAAACGGGGAAACAATATTATTTCCACTCTGCTTGACGTATAGCGTGAAGTTGCTGGCGAGGGCGTTACCGCCATGATTGTTATTGACCTGTTTGATGACAGTCAGGTGACCAGTATCACGGGTGTTCGTTACCACACATGTATGCGAACCGGTGGTGACGTGCACATAGCCTGGAGCTGGGAAGCTGACAATCGGGTCCGAAGGAGTTCCAAGACTGCAAGCTCCGGACATGTTGGTCAGAGTGTATCCATCCGGTCCATCGTACTCACGCAATGAATAATCACCCACCGGCAGGATGGTGGTATCACCGGAAGTCATGCCGCTTGTTCCCCCCGCTTGGAATCGCCAATCAAGCGGATCGGCATTTCCGCCGACCACCTGTTTGATGATGGTGATCTGGCCCATATCACGCTCATTGATAATGGTACAGGTACCGCCCTTGGCCGTGACATTCATGGTGATGGTACCGGTTTGCGCGTCATAGCTACAAATACCGGAGGCACCATAGATATGATAATCGGTTACCGCGTTTTCCGTAACGGTATAGGTACCAGTGTCGAAGGTGTTCGAGTCGCCGTTTTGGTAGTCACCATTACCATCCACCGCAAAGTGGAAGGCACTCAGGTCCGCCGCGGGGAAGTTTCGAACGATTTTCTCGAACGTGACTTGACCTGTTTGGCGGGTGTTGGTGAAGACACAGACAACATCTTGGTCTTTTGCAACATGAACTTCGCCCGTCAGCTGATTCACGGAGACTGGACCGCTATTGTCGGAACAAACTAAGGATGAATCATAATTCGTTAAGCCACCGGTCTCAGAGACGAAGTAGTCCCCGGTATCAACCGGGATTTTTCCGGTGGTATCATTTTTTCCGACCACATCGTAGCTGGTAACCTGGTCACCATTTTCACTGGTTCCGATCTGCAACGTTGTGGATCCAGCGGTACCGCTCCAGACTTTTTGTAATTCAATAGTGCCCTGATCCCGAACATTGGTAAAGGTGCAGGTTGTAGTCGTATCTTTCACAACCGTGGCCGTTGAAGGGTTGGCATCGGTACAATTCGCTCCGGAAACCGAGCTGAAGGTGTAATCGATTGGTTCAGCTTCTTGAACCGTGTAATCACCTGTGTTCAGTCCGGGAACGGAGATTTCACCGTTTGCATCGGTGGTGTACTCAGTGCCATCGATGGTGAATTTTACTCCTTCCATTCGGTTCTGATCCTGGTCGAGTTTAATAACCTTCAGATCGCCCGTGTCTCGGGAAAGGGAGTTATTGGTCGTTACCGTAACACTTGAACCATCTCCGGCCGGAATGGTAACCGAAGCGGAGGGAGAGAATGTGGGGGTTCCGAAAGTGTACCCTTGAGGTGCTGTCGGAAGATTGGGTTCACTAACTGTGCAAGAAGTTCCGGTTGGAATTCCGCTTACAGTTTGTGAAGCGCCGGCCGCCACGGAGACGTCACCAATGAAACTCGTGCCGCATTCATAGTGAAGACTGAACGGTCCAGTGTATCCGTTCGGTCCGCCCGTGAGAGCCTTTTCCAGTTTCAGAGATCCGGTATCGCGGGTGTTGGTGAACGAGCATGTCAGCCCCTTTTCTGTCAGGGAAACTTGGGCCGATTCAACCGCTCCCAAACTCTGCCCATCGCAAGTCAAGTCGGTGACATGGTAACCCGGTTGCTGATCTTCATTGATCGTGTAGGTTCCGGTGTCGAGCGTTTGGCTGGTGCCGGTCGCGGTGTTTTGTGGACCTCCTTGAACGTCCCAGGTCCAGTTGGTAGCGTTCGTAATATCAACTTTACCGTCGCCATCCGTATCAACATTTTTGAGCACTAACAAGTCGCCCGTATTGCGGGTGTTAGTGAAAGTACAGGTGCCGCCCTTCGTCGTAACGTCAAGCGTTGCTGTTTGGCCTTTCAAGTAGTCACAGATACCAGTGGCGCTGGTCGACGTATAGCCACTCGGTCCAGATTCAGTCACCTGATATTGTCCGGGAGCTAAATTCACCGTATCGCCGTCATGGAAGATTCCATTGACGCCATCAATCGTAAAGTCCCAATCACTCGGTTGGGCGGTTCCGCCGACCACGATTTTTTCGAAGGTGACCGTGCCGAGATCTTGGGCGTTGTGAATTTCACAAGATTGGTCCAGGGTGTCGGCTGAGGAACCACTGATAGCCAGGTTTGAGCACGTGCTGGAAACCTGATGGTATCCGCTAATCTGTGATTCAGAAACTGCGTAGGTGCCAACCGGCAGATGATCAAAGACAACCGTGTCGGTTCCTGGAGCAGGGGAGATCGGACCGGTTCCGGCCGGATCTGGCGAGATGGTGAATGACCACTGGTCAGGCGTGGCGTTACCCGAGTCGACGATTTTGGTAACGGTTACGCTGCCGAGCAGAACTGCACCTGGTTGGATTGAGCGGTCTTGGTTCTTATTTCCGCTGTTGTCCAGTTGTTGGGTTCGCATGTGGAATGGCGAACCTGAAATACTGGCCGCGCCTTTTCCGGCGCCGTGGTCGATGGATGAAGCTAAATGGCCACCCCAAGCGATCAATACTTGGTCGACGCCAGCGCCAACGGTGAAACTCAGCTCAATGTCTTTGGTGCTGTTACCAGTTAGCGGGCCGCTCAGTGCGTATGTTCCAAGGCTGGCGGAAGACGCGCCATAGACCAAAACGGCTTGGGTATTCGACTGGAAGCCTGAATTAGCCGGGTCAACGGGAATAGCAGCACTGGCTGGTGTCGTAGCACAGGTCGTGCTAAAACCCGTTAGACTGTCACACACGTCTGGATTTTCAGTCTGGTTCCAATTGGCTAGATAATCGTATGAATAAATACCACCTGAGGTGAAATCATAGTTCAGGTGGATGGTGTGGGTGCCAGCCGACAGGCCAGTCACCGACAATCGGAACGGCACAACCTCGCCCTCGACATAATGCGAGTTGTTCGAGTTAAGGTTTCCATTTTGCCACTCGGCCGTTCCTGGAGGGGTCAGTTTGCCGTTGGCATACTGGTCCAGGTTGACGTTGCTGTTGGTGGTGGCAGCGTGAGCAGCCGGAACGCTCCAAGCGCCCACGTAGCTCAAATTAGCTACCATAACCAGGCCCACAATAAGATTGAGGCCTTTCCACAGTCGTTCCTTGAACGACTTCTTTTTGATGAAGGTGATTTGCATAGGTCGTCGACTACCTAATGAGTAAAAAGTTTCGTGATGTTGGTCTCTTTGTACAAAAAAACCAACAGAAAGCTTAATTACGAAACGTTGCAACGTACCACCACACGACAAAAATGTCAAGTGGCATCTCGCTAAAACGTTAAGAATTATGACCTTTTGTTGGATTTTTCGTTTTTATCCTGGGAAAGGGCGATATTCGGAATGTACGAAACCTGGAAAAATGAGCGATACAAACAGAGAAAATCGAGTGTATATTCCACGATTCCTCCAATATTTGTCAAGTAAAAATCTACCTGACAATATAGCGATTGTACACGAAAAACGAGGCTTCGTACAAACCCCATTTTTGTTGGTTTTTGCCTACTATTAGAGACCTGTGGATAACTCTATGGGCTTGGGTTGGAGTGATGGTCGAACTGGAACTGTCGCCGGGATATTTTTTCGGAGGGTACCGAATAAGACAATGATCAGGAAATCGGCCAGGAACACCGCCAACATAAGCCAAGGCAAATCATGTTTGAGGGTAAAGTCTGACTGGGTGAGGGGAGATGGGGACTGTGTTGAAGCCCCTTTGACCCGGGGTGAGAAATTTGGAGCCGTTAGATAGTCCGGATTTGGCTCTGTTAAGCTAAAAGTCAGGTTTGGAGCCGGACGATTCGCGTCAGAAACCAAGCTATGAATCATCGGTTCCGTTGGTACTGAGGTTAGAGCGGGAGGCGTAGGTTCGGGGGCGGCATGGTTGGTGGATGCAACCGGTACGCCTCGATTCCCGAATAATTGGACCACCACCGTTGAGGTCTGTCCCTCGATGATGCCGGTCGCTACGCCGACGCCGATATCGGTGTATTTGCTGGCCATAATATTGTCGCGATGAATCGGTGAGGCCATCCAACCCTGGAGTAAACCCGAAACATCACTAAAATCCTTCGCCAAATTCTCGCCGGCTTCGGTAAAGGCATAGCCAACCCGATCAAACCAATACCAAGGACTTAACCCAGACGGTGAGGTGTGAGCAAAATAGCCGTGGGTGGCCATATCATCGGCTTTCATTTGGGCGGCACGCTGAAGACGGTTATCGGGCGAGAGGACCGGCACACCGGCTGTTTGCCGAACTTGGTTTGTGGCCTGAATAACATCGGTGGCGTTGAAGGCCAGGGTTGGTAGCGGTAGGAGCAGGAATCCAGCCAGCAACACCGCCATAAAATTCCGGACCCCGGTTGGGAGCGTCGATGCAGTTTTGTCTGATGCAATGTCTGCAGTATTGATTGGCGGCAGAGATTGGACCACAAAGACACTCTGTCCATCGCGGACAGTGATCGTAACTTCACCGGTCGGTCGGTGCACGAATTGTTTTGTTCGATGGCCGGGGAGCCAATCGGGGAATAGATGCATAGGGTGGAGTCGAAACGCGAGCGTCATGCAGAAAGCAAAAAACGCGCTCGCGAAGCGCGCCACCTGTACCTATACGTAGTATAGCATAGTCGGCCGGAAAAATCAAGTTGGCGAGCAACTTTGGACCCGTATGCAATCGACTTGCTTTCTCGGCAAAAACAGGAGACAATAGGTCTTCGAGACTATGAACAAACGTACCCACACCTCGAAACGCCAAGTTGCTATGCAAATCGTGATCATGGCGGGAGGCGGCGGCACTCGCTTGTGGCCGGTTTCGCGTTTACGAACTCCGAAACAAAGCCAACCGTTTGGCGATCGAGAGACGCTGCTGCAAAAAACGTTCAAGCGCCTGCGGACCGGCTGGGCGGCCAGTGATATATTTGTTTCCACGAATACCGAACAGTATCCGATTCTCCATCGCCAACTGCCAACCCTGGCAAAACGGCAGTATATTCTTGAGCCTTCTCGACGCGAGACCGCGCCGGCGATTGGATTGGCGGCCGCCTATCTGCATAAAAAAAATCCTCAGGCCATCATGGTCACGGCCAACTCGGATGCGTACATTCGGGAAGTGCCGGAATATGTGGCGATCCTGCGCGCGGCGGGTCAGGCGGTCGCCCGAACGCCGGACCAGACCGTCTTGATCGGCATCAAACCACGCTACCCGGATACCGGACTCGGGTATATTAAAATGGATTCCCAGGTTGATAACATCGGCCGCCACGAAATTTTCCGGGTTGAACGATTCGTCGAGAAACCGAACTTGGCCACCGCCAAGCGGTACGCGGCCAGCTGGCAGTACTTATGGAACCCGGCCATGTTTGTGTTTCGAGTGGATGCCATGCTCGACAAATTCCGGCGCTGGCTCAATCCTTCCTACCGGCTGCTGATGCAGATGCAGGCAGCCATGGGCACGACCCGGGAACAAGCCGTGATTCGGCGGCTGTACCCGAAAATGCAGAAAATTTCGATTGACTACGGAATCATGGAGAAGGACCGAGACATGCGCGTGTTACCGGCCGATCTGACCTGGGCTGATATTGGGAACTGGCGAGCGGTCTATGATGTTTTATCAAATGACCGAAATACCACGGTACTGCGCGGTAAACATATCCAACGTGATTCGCATGGAAACTTGATCCATACGGATCATCAGAAGATAGTGGCGACCGCCGGTCTCTCGGACATGATCATTATTGATACACCGGATGCGCTGCTGATTGTGCCGCGCGACCGGGCCCAAGATGTAAAAATGCTGGTGGCTGAACTTGAAGCCAAGCGCCTGACTGACTATCTCTAACAACCATGCGCATTGTGCAATTTTCACTCCTCGGTCTGTTGGTGCTGGTGCTCGGGTTTGGCTGGTGGTATCACGGAGTGGTATCGCACGCGCCGGATCAGGCACCGGCCCGCTCGGTGATTCGAATCGCTGAAGGCGACGGGGTGCGCGAAGTTGCCGATAAACTTTACGATGCCAAGCTGATAAGTCAACGCTGGCACTGGAATCTCTATGTGGTGTTAACCGGCCATCGCTCAGACCTGCTGGCCGGTGAATACGTCTTCACCACCGCGCCGTCGATTCGCACCCTGGTCCGTGAATTTACCACACCACCGGAAGGCCAACCCGAAGTCAGCGTAAAAATACTTGAAGGCTGGACCGCCAAAGATATGTCGACCGTCTTGGAAAAATCCGGCGTGATCGATGCCAAAGACTTTCTGGCGATGGTAGATACGCCTGACTATGCCGCCATGATTCCGAAAGCAACCTATCCATGGCTGGCCACCATTCCGCAGGGGGCAAGCTTGGAAGGTTTTCTGTTTCCGGATACCTATAAATTCTTTGTCCCGTCCACTCCCGGCCAGGTGGTTGGGAAAATGCTGGCCAACTTCGATCAAAAATATTCCAGTAGCCTGCGTACATCGTTAACCGATTCCGGTCGCTCACTTTATCAGGCGGTAATTTTAGCTTCGATTGTCGAGCGAGAATTGCAATCCGATAGTGATCGGGCGAAAGGGGCAGATTTGTTTTTGCGACGGATTGCAGCCGGGATCCCGCTGCAATCAGATGCGACGGTCAATTATGTGACCGGCAAAAGCGCCACTCAACCCACCTTGGATGACTTGGCCGTCGACTCACCCTATAACACCTATAAGTATCAGGGACTGCCGCCCGGGCCGATCGGAAACCCCGGATTATCGTCCTTACGAGCCGCCATTAACCCCGAGCCCAACCCGTATTATTACTTCTTGCATGACCCCCAGGGCGTCACGCATTTCTCCAAAACCCTGGAGGAACATAATGCCAATAAAGCCAAGTATTTGCCGTAGCCTTGACAGGCACCGGGGTATCAGCTAAACTCCCAACGCTTCCAAAGACCACTGGTGTCCCACAGACAAGGGACGTAAATCCAGTGCAGGAAATAACCCCAGCTCGGGGTATTCTGCCTACGGAAGCACCGTAGATTTTTTACGCGTATATGGCTAAGACTCGACAACAAAAAGAGGATAGCGTTCAGCAACTGGTTGATCGCTTAGGGCGAATGAAATCGGTGGTTTTCACCAGTTTCTCCGGTCTGACCGTGGCGGATGCAACCATGCTGCGCAAGTCTTTGCGTGACAGTCAGATTGATTACGTCGTGACCAAGAAATCACTCCTCCGTCGCGGTTTGAAAGATCTGCAACTTGATCCGGCCATTGCCGATTCATTTGCAGGGGCGGCGGCGCTGGCATTCGGTTACGAAGACGAAGTCATGCCGGCCAAATTATTGGCCAAATTCGCCAAGTCAAACGAAGCAGTTTCGTTACTGGGGGGAATCGTCAACGGTACCTATCTTGATCAAAAACAGATTGTCGCTTTGGCGGCCTTACCGGGCAAAGAAGAAATGATTGCCAAGACCGTCTGGACGATCAAAGCGCCGCTGACTGGTTTCGTGAACGTCCTGGCTGGTAATCTCCGCGGATTGGTAACTGTGCTGCAGGCCATCCGTGACGCCAAACCCGCATAAATTTATATTTCACTAAGTAACAAGGGTAATTCCTATGTCCGAAGAACAGAAGCAGCCCGTCGAGGTGCCAGAGAAGTTCAAGGCCCTGGTCGAGCAAATTGAAAAGTTGTCAGTCCTGGATTTGGCGGAACTCGTCAAAGTACTGGAAGACAAATTCGGTGTCAGCGCCGCTGCACCGATGATGGTTGCCGCGGGTGGCGCCGCCGCCGGTGGCGAAGCTGGTGCGGCGGAAGAACAAACCGCCTTTAATGTCGAGCTGGCTGCCGCCGGATCGAATAAAATCGCGGTCATCAAAGTCGTTCGCGAAGCGACCGGCAAAGGCTTGAAAGAAGCCAAAGATATGGTGGACGGAGCGCCTAAAGTGATTAAAGAAGGCGCCACCAAAGAAGAGGCCGAGGCTTTAAAGAAGCAGCTGGAAGAAGCCGGCGCTCAAGTCAACCTCAAGTAAATTACGTCAAATCAGCCGCCGCCCATTCGGGCGGCGGTTTCGGTTACGGTAAGCTGACTGAATAGAGACTGGTACCGGCCAAAACGTAGGCGGTCTTGTTTGCCTCGTCAACGGAAAAGTCTCGTAGGGTGGTCCAGGTGGGCGACTGAAATTGGGCGAGTAATTTGCCTTCCTTCGTAAAGACCAGCAGCCGTTGGGAAGCCGGTTCAAGCACATACAGATACGTACTATTTTCATCGGTCCAAAGTTTGGTTGGTTGAGTCAGTGCCGGATCAACCGTATCCAGGGCGAAGGTGGCCGGCCGCCCACCAAATAATTTTTCAATCCGACCGTCACGGTGCAGTACATAAATTGATCCATCGACGGCCAAATCAATACCGTCACGAAGATCAAGGCTGACGGTTTGCCAATTGCTGCCGGCCCCCAAGCTGGTAGCACTGCGGCTAAAACGCAGGATCGATTGATTGGCCGTGTCCAAGGCATACAGACGGGATTGGAAATTCGCAATCGCGACTAGCGTGGGATTTTGCTTCGGCAATTGGGCATCCAACGGCGTCCAGGTTTTCTTGGCTGGGTTGAATGCGACAACGGTATCGCGTTCCGTCAGAAATAAAATGTCTTGTCCGGAAACAGTCCCGGCCACCAACGCTCCGGTATCGAGTGAATTAGTACTGGAGGTGGTATCACTGGGCGTAGTGGCGCTAGCAATCACCGCGGTTGCTCGCCGGTCATCGACCACGATAAATTTACCATTGAGGAAAAACGTTTCGGTGGGGCTAAGCTCAGGATATTCAGCGGCAATATTCAGGACTGGACTCGGATCAGTCAGAGTCGTCAACTTGGTGAGCTGCTGGGTAACTTTGGCCAGGTGAGCGGCCAAGGGTTTACGGGTAGCCTTATCTTGTTTGGTCCGGTCAGGGAGTTGATCAAATAATTTTTGGGCGGCCGCCAGATGTTGCTTGGCCAGATCATCCCCGCCGAAAAGCAAGGCCGCATCGGCTTGCCCTAAGCGCTCTTCGATTTGTGCCACCGTGGCTTCGACGTTAGCGGTTTGCTGGCTTGGCAGCAAACCGCCCGTCCGCGCGAGGGAAGTGCTGAAAAATAGTACCACCGCCAGCATGCCGATCACGCTCCAGCGCTGCGAAGGCGCTAGTCGTCGAAACCAGCGAACCAGCGAATCCAAAGCGGCGCTTATCCCAAAGCGACGTGGGGCACGAAGAGACGGTGCAGAAATCTGCAGCGATTGTGGCTTTGGCATCGGGAAGGCTTGCCGCATGCGTTGCCAGGCGTTGGTCAAACGGCCGGTACCGGTTCCCGCTGACGGTCGGGCGGCTGGTTGCGGGGCCAACGGTTGATCAGGAATCGAACGGCGTGGTGGTCGGCGGGAGGCTTGACGGACAAGACTGGACAGGCGTAGTTTCAGTCGCGAGCCGAACTGATGGATGGAGGGCCAGACCGAGGGTGATAATATACTTTCGGTCCGTTGTTCCTGACTCCGGAGTTGATCCATCGACAATTGCGGTGAGATTCGATTGGACGGCAGGGTCGAAGTCGGCAGTGGATGCGACGCTGCCACCGGATCTTCCTCCGGCATCAACTGCATCAGGAGGGCCGCGAAAGCCACCCGAGCTTCGGTGCCGAGCAGCGTGGTTTCTAATTCGCGGGCGGCTTGGGCTGGCGGGTAATCAAGCACCGTCCGCCGTAACTTTTCCATCGAGAAATAGTCGAGCAATGCCGGGGTACAAAAAAGTAGCCGATCACCAGCCTCAAGGCGTCCGCTAATCACTTGATCAAATAACCGGAGCGGGTTGGCTTTCTGACCGGATGGTTGCCCGAGGATGTCGTGGAGCCGTTCGCGCCGAACAAGAAATCCATGCATCGTACCCAGGCAAGAAAGATACAGCTGCTCTCGCCATTGGACTCCAATCACCATGTGGGCGTGGTCCACCCACTGGCCAACTCCCTGTAATATCAATTGATGCAAGCGTTGATTGGTGCGTTGGAGCGCCACTTCAAAAGTGGCCTCAACATTTTCATCATGGCCTTGATAGTATTGATGCTTCAATTCCTCCTGGAGCACATTCAGCACCTCGTGATTGCTGCGACTTTTGGTATCAATCCCGCTGACCAAAAAAAGTGTTCCCAGCTGTTGTTCTTCGCTGGGGGTTGGGTGCGCAACCCAAACGTTGACGGTCGAGGCGGACCGATCAGGGTCATAGACAATCAGGGAGTCGAGCTGGTGCTTAAGAGTCATCGTAGGCAAAAACAGACCTTTTTAGTATACTAGAAAAATGGCTCCCTCGCGACAGATGCTTGAACAACTGCTTGGATCCCGGACTCGGGCCAAAGTTTTGCGGCTTTTATTGACCAATCCGGACAAGGAGTACTTTGTCCGTGAAATTAGCCGTAAAATAAAGGAACATATGAACTCGGTCCGGCGCGAGCTCCAATTTTTGTCGGGCGTCGGGATCATCGTAGCCGAAGGCGAAGGACAAAAACGCTATTATACGGTTGATGTCGAATATCCATTATTTCCAGAGCTCAAGGCCCTGGTCTTCAAAGCGCAAGTGATGGAGCAACAGAAACTCTTACAGGCTATCCAAACTAGCGGACGAATTTATTTGTTGGTACTGACCGGATTTTTCGTTGGTCTGCCGGAAATAAAAACGGACATCTTGGTGGTTGGATCGGTCAACCGCAATCGTTTAGATCGACTGATCCATACCTTTCAACAGCATTTTGATCGAGACATCCACTATACCATCATGTCGCGCGCCGAATTTGATTATCGACATAACCTGACAGACCGTTTTCTGTATCACATTCTGTCGCAACCGATGATTACGGTGATCGATAAACGCAAACCGCCGGCCGCCACGTGAAGGTAATACTCCAGACTAATCTCCCTGGTCAATTACTCATTTGGGTAGCTGACCATAAGAATCAACGGCAAGTATTCGTCCGCCAAAGAGTCCGGTATCACGGTTCTGAAATATTACTTTCACTTGTTGATCGCGCACTCAAACAAGCCAAGGTGCAATTATCCAGCCTGCAGGCGATCGCGGTGGTCCGCGGACCAGGCGGGTTTACCGCTGTGCGAACTGGCATCGTGGTAGCGAACACTCTGGCCTACGCCTTACGGGTGCCGGTGCTTGGGATAGTTCGAAAACGGATGTTGGAACCAGTTGATTTCCCGCGCCTGAGATGGACAGTCTCCTCCGCCTCCGTTAAACCGTATTACGGTCGGGCCCCGAATATTTCGAAACCCAAGCGGCAGCTTTAGGCGAGGGCTTGCCGTCGTGGCTCAACCGCACGCGGGTCAAGACCGCGAGCGAATTGCTGCAAAATTAATCCGGAAACTCCAAACCATTCTTTTAGGGTTTGGCCGGATAGTTGGCGGAAGGCCGCAAAGGTTGTGACCCCATGACGAGAAAGAAAACGAGTCGTTCGTTGTCCTAAGCCTGGCAGTAGCTGAATTGGCAGTTGGGCCAAAAAGGCGTCGGCTGATTCGGGAGTTACGATAGTGCAATGCGGAACGCCCCGATATAGCGCGGCAGCCCGAGCGGTGGTTTTTTGTCCGGCGGCGCCAAAGCGAATACGAGTGCCGAACGTACCCCGCAAAGCTTGATACAGATCACGGGCACCGCGGGAACGCATCCAGGGCTCAAGTTGCAGATAGGCACTGCGCGGTGAATCAACCTCCCAAGCGAAAACGCCTTGCAGCTTTAAAAATATATCCAACTTATCTGTCAAAATATGCGGACGGGGGAGTTGCAGGTAAGCGATCATACGGGCGATAGGTTAGTTAGTTGAATGTGATAGAGAAATTACGAAGCCGAAGAAATACCGAAGTTGGGCAGCAAAATTTTTTACGCGTACTGACGAATAACACCCAGGACCTTCCCTTGGATGACCACGCTTTTTACATCAAAGGGTTGGTAATTCTTATTGGCCGGTTGGAGACGGATAAAGTTTCGTTTTTTGAACATCTTTTTGAGGGTCGCGGTACCGTCATCAAGCAACGCTACAATCGTATCTCCATCTCGCGCGAAATCAGTTTTTTCGACAACCACATAATCCCCGTCGGCAATAAAACTTTCGATCATGGAATCTCCGCGGACCTTGAGGACATACGCATTCTTACCGCGAACTAATTCTTCCGGAACGGCCATGGTTTGATCTTTTTGTTCCAAAGCTTCAATTGGCGCGCCGGCCGCGATTGCCCCGACCACCGGCAGGGCCACGCTTCGGGCCAGCGCCGCACCCATTTGCTGCAGCTTACTGGTTAGGACAATGCCGCGTTCTTCACCCTCACTTCGTTCGATAAATCCACGCTCTTCAAGAAACTGCAAATGCTCATGCACTGTAGACAGGGCTGAGACCTTTAAATACTTCGCAATTTCGGTTAAGGTCGGCGCGTACCCGTGCTCGGCAATGTAGTCTTTAAGAAATTGCAGGACCTTTTGCTTTGTTTTGGGAAGAATGTGGGCCATAGATGTTGCTTGACGGCGGGCGAGGGGAGAGGGTTACGGGAGTTGCCTCATCCGATTGCCGAGTCCGCTCACCCGCCGGGTGTTCATGCACAAGCATCGTATACCGAATAAAAACCGAAGTCAAGAATACTTATCCACAAGGCCGGACAAACGGCCTGGCGAATGCATTGTTCGTAAACCTTAGCGTTGCTGTTCCTTCAGATGACCCCAGGCAGTCAGTACCATAGCTCCTAATGCCCAAACCGTTAGACCGAGCCGGATCAGGCCGAAGAGACCGGCCAGGATTGCGGGGGTGCCGCGAAAAACCAGGCCAAAGGCAAAGTCGAAGACAACCGACAGCAATACAATCCCGAGCAAGGTGGCCCAGATAATAACGGACTTCCGTTGCCCGGGGAATGCCACACCGCGTCGGATCCAATGCAGCACCAACCAGCCCAGCCAAAAGCCGAGCGCGACCTGGGTCAGGTACAGGGTAATGGCGTAGATACCGGCCAACACTAACGCTAACTGCAGACCAACCAGAGTAATCATGAGCATGGCCAGGGCGGCCGGAATGACCAAGAAGAATAAAACGCCAAAGCCGAGCGTGGCGCCGAACCGAGTGGTCATATGATGATGTACATTGCGAAGCGTTTTGGGGAAGAACAGGCTGAACAGCAAGCCGACCAAAATCATCGATAGCAAGCTCCAGAGGCGGATGCCCTGTAGGAAGGCCTGCCAGGATTTCGTGGAGACGACGACTTCAACCGCGTGTTTCTGCACACCGCCAGCAATCACTGCCTGGTCGGAGACGGTCGCAGTTTGCGAAGCCCAGTAGTTGAGTGCACCGTCGAGTTGGGCAGACGAGCCGACCACCACACACACGCTCCGGCCACAATCATTTCCGGTGTGCAAATTTACATCCGCTTGGCTGTGCCCGTTGACGATAAACGATCCGCCCCAGGCAGTAACCGCGCCGACGGTCGTGCCGTTCAAGGTGACCGTTCCGCCGAACAGCATCGTCTCGCCGGTTATCAGGCTGTCGGTATCAAGGGTCAGGCTGCCGCCGAAAATCATGAGATTGCCGCCAACTGATCCGCTGATATCAATCGTTCCGCCGCCGGCGTGCAGATTGCCATTGACGGTGCCGGAAACACGAATGGTACCGCCGCTTGCAAATACATCCCCGTCAATCGTTCCGCTGATGGTGACCGTTCCACCGGCGATGTACACATCATTTTGATACGTGCCGGCCAGATCAACCGTGCCGCCACCCACCATGTACACATCGGAAACGGTTTGATCGGATCCGGAAAATACCGAATCGCCGTGCTTGGTGGTGAGCGCCTGGGAAGCGCTCGGAATAGCCAAAAGCAATACCCCAACCAGGCTGGTGAGAATGAAGTTTCGCATACGCGTAACGATTAATGATTGGTTCAAGTATAGCAAAAAGGCCATAAACATGCCATCATACGAGCGATGGCTGAACTTCGGGTCTCCGAAACAGAACTCAAGGGTTTGTTCGTGATTGACCTCGCGGTGCATGGCGACGCGCGCGGCAGTTTTCGCGAAGCCTACCAGGCCGAAAAAATGGAAGCCCGGGGGTTACCGAAACTCGGTCCGGTCCAGTGGAATATATCCGAAAACCTGCGGCCGGGAATCATTCGTGGGATTCACGCTGAACCTTGGGATAAATATATTCATGTTCCGGCTGGGCGAGTGTTTTCTGCGGTGGCCGATCTCCGACCAGATTCGCCGACCTTCGGCCGACACTTGACCTTTGAGCTCAACCATACGAACGCGATTTTCATTTCACGGGGCTTCGGAAACGCGTTTCAAACCCTCGAACCGAATACGGTGTATTGCTACCTGGTGAATGCGCATTGGACCGCGGGCCTCAAATACCCAGCCATTCATTATGCCGACCCGGATCTGGGAATCAAGTGGCCAATCCAACCGGGATCGGATGATGTGTCGGACAAGGACAAAAAGAATCCGAGCCTGCGGGAATCGTTTCCGGAAAAGTTCTGAGCTTGACTTTCTCTTTTTTTGCTTGCTTGCTACACTTTCCCCGTGGCCACGAAATACGTTATCCGCAAGTCCTTCGATCCGAAGAACTTCCGGGTTGATTATCAAAAAGAGCTAAATCAAGAACAACTCAACGTCGTCTTGCACGGCGATGGGCCGTGTTTAGTGCTGGCCGGTGCCGGCTCGGGGAAGACTCGGACGATTGTCTACCGGGTGGCGTATTTGATTGAAAAGGGCATTCGACCGGAGAATATTCTGCTGGTGACCTTTACCAACAAAGCGGCTAAGGAAATGCTGTCCCGGGTGGAAGAGCTGCTTGGAACATTTCCGAAATCGCTGCACGGCGGAACCTTTCACCATGAGGCCAATCGTTTATTGCGCAAGTACGCGCCGAAACTCGGCTTCAATCACAACTTTACGATTCTGGATGAAGAGGACAGCAAGGACTTACTGAGCGTCTGTATCAAATCACTCGGGATTGAAACGACGAAGTCACGTTTTCCGAGCACCCGCGTGATTAGCGCGCTGATTTCGCTGGCCAAAAATACCGGGCTCGCGCTGGATGAACTGATTGCCGAAGGCAAAGTCGAATTCATGAAAATTTTACCGGACCTGGTACGCGTCTTCGAAGAATACGAACGGCGAAAATTGCGGAATAACGCGATGGATTTTGATGATTTGCTGACCAACCTGCTGAAACTGCTTCGCGACCAGGCTGACGTCCGGCGCCATTTAAGCCAACAATTTCAATACATCCTGGTGGACGAATATCAGGACACCAACCACTTACAGGCTGAAATTGTCCGATTACTGGCCGAGGTGCATCATAATCTACTGGTGGTTGGCGACGACGCACAGTCTATTTATTCTTTCCGCGGCGCGGATATCAGCAACATTCTCGATTTCCCCAAACGCTGGCCGGATTGCACAACCTTTAAACTCGAAACCAACTACCGCTCAACCCAGCCGATCTTGGATGTTGCCAATGAGGTGATTCAACACAACACGGCGCAATTTCAAAAAAAATTGCAGCATGTCCGAACGGATGGGATGAAACCGGTAGTGGTGCCGGCTGTGTCGGACGAACAGGAGGCTGAATTCATTAGCCAGCGGATTCTTGAGTTACGGGACGAAGGCGTGCCGCTCAAAGAGATGGCAGTCCTATTTCGCGCCGCCTATCACTCGCAAGCACTAGAATTTGAACTGACCCGGCGGGATATTCCGTATGAATACCGCGGAGGGATTCGCTTTTTTGATCGAGCCCATATTAAGGATACGCTGGCGCATTTGAAAATTGTCACCAATCCGAGCGATGAGGTCGGATTTTTACGGGTCATGCGACTGCAAGTAGGGATCGGTCAGCAAACCGCCGCCAAAATATTCGATGGCTTGCAACAGTATCGATCGGACGACGAGCGTCATCCGTATGAACTCGCCTTCGAACGGTACCAGCCGCCCAGCCGGGCCGAGAAAGGCTGGCGGGCGTTCCAAAATACCATCGGCGCCTTGTTAAGTGAACGCGACGGCAGCCCGGAAACGCTGATCCAGCTCGTGATGGACAGCGAGTACCGCGACTATTTGAAAAACCAATACCCGGATGCCAATGATCGGCTGCAAGACCTTGAACAACTGGCGTTGTTTGCCGGCAAGTATGAGAATTTGGACACCTTCCTGTCCGAAGTTTCACTCCAAGAATCGTTCGGCGTGGCCGGCGGAGAATCGGGTGACGGGAAGAGCGCCGAACGGATTGTACTCTCGACAATTCACCAAGCCAAGGGGCTGGAGTGGCGGGCGGTCTTCGTGATGCACCTGGCGGAACAGTATTTTCCGAACCCGCGGGCGCTGAGCGAAGAGGGAGGCGTTGAGGAGGAGCGCCGGTTATTTTATGTAGCGATTACACGAGCCAAAGATGAAGTGTATTTGACCTATAGCTTAGCGAGCGGGTATCGGACGATGTCGATGCAACTGAACGCGCCCTCACCGTTCGTCAAGGAAATTCCAACCCGTCTGCTCGAACCGTACGAACTCGAAGAATCGGTGGCCCAGGCCGAAGATGCATTGATTGATCCGGACCAGGTGATTGATTTAGATGATGACGAAAAACCTCGGGGTTTGCTCGATCGGGTAATGCAATCGAATCGGGATAAAAGGCAGCGAAAACGCCACCGAGGTTGAACGGAATGAATCGCGAACTCGTTCTCTTAGCCCATAACATCCGTTCCGCCTATAACGTCGGATCATTTTTTCGAACCGCCGATGGAGCGGGCGTAAGCAGAATTGTCCTCAGCGGGTACTCCGCGCGGCCGCCGCATCCGGGCGTGAAAAAAACCGCCCTGGGAGCTGAAGAGATTGTGCCATGGGAATCGATCGCGCAGCCGGGCCCGTGGTTACGGCGGATGCGGCGGCGGGGATACCACATCGTCGCCTTGGAACAGACGCCGAACAGCCAAACGATCTTTACCTGGAAACCGAAATGGCCGTTGATTCTGATAGTTGGGAATGAGGTCAGGGGAGTTAGTCCGGGGCTTTTGAAATATGCTCAGACGAAACTTGAGATTCCAATGCGCGGCCAAAAGGAGTCGCTGAATGTGGCCAGCGCCATGGCGGTTGGGGTATACTCAATTCTGAATCCATGACGCCTAAAATATCCATCGTCATTGTCAACTATAAATCCGAGGACGCCCTCGAACATTGTTTGCGTTCATTGCACGTGGCCACGCAGGAAACCGTCGAGGTTATTCTAGTTGATAATTCTCCGCTCAGTCGCGACCATCAACCGCTGAACAATAAAAGCGCCGAGCGCGTTCTGCAAGATAGTGGCCTGCCGGGATTTTATTTTCCGCAATCGCGGAACACCGGCTATACGCTAGCCGCGAATCTCGGCGCCCGACACGCGCATGGAGAATATTTGTGTTTTCTCAATCCGGATACGGTTTGGGAACAGCATGGGCTGGGTCGCCTGGTTGCATGGGTGGCTCATCATCCGCGATCCGTGGCCGGTCCGCGGGAGTTGGATCCGGCGGGGAAGATTACCACCTCGGCCTTTCCGTTCGTGACGCGCCGACAAATTTGGAATAACACCCTGCTCTATAAACTGCCGTGGCCGCGCGCCTGCCAAGTCGCACTGGGTTGGCTGGTGCCGGCTTTTCGGTATGCTCACCTGTGCCGGCATGCCAAAGCTCCGACGCGTGTTCCGGTGCTGAGTGGCAGTTGCATCCTGATGCGGCGCGCGGTCTGGGCAGAGATCGGGGAGTGGCATCCGGAGCTCTCACATTTCGGCTTGGAGTCAGAATGGTTTGAACGGGCACAAGCATCCGGGGTGACGGCCTGGTACATTCCGGGGGCGGTCATCTTGCATGAACACGGTTTAAGCATTCGTCGAGGTGAAGGTTGGCGAGTGCGAGAAGCGGCCGATCACAATCGGCGTTGGCACGCCGCTCAAAAGGGAATGCTCACCGTCGGTATATTACTGCTGATACTTTGGATCGAACGGCAGCTGCGCAACGCCCGCCGCGCCGGCTGACTTGACAATCACGACAGAAGGGCCGTAGGCTGCAGCCACCAGTTGATCTTTTCATGTTCCCAGGGAGGTGGAAGATGGATATGAAGGTAGATGGGAGATGCAAGCTGTGTGATTTTCCTAAATTTCGGAAATTGCCGGCACCCAAGCATGTATTGATTGCTGGGATGTACTACTTTCTCAACGCCTATGGTGCGGCTGTTCCGATGAAGGCATTTTCCCCTTATTCGACAGAGGCAATCCTGGGGGCACATCACAATATTGTGCATGGGCGTCTCTCCTGGTTGATTGCACGCATTTCTCTTGTTTACCACTTCGATCCGGTCAACCTGCGGTCGCTTGATATTCAGCGGATGTTTTCCACGCAAAATCAGTTCAGCTTCATGTTTCGCGGGAGAACAGATCGACCGGTTCGGCCATATCAGGTGAGCGTCTATAAGAGCCCACGTCGAATTCCGCCTTTTCAAACGGAGGCCCCATCGGAGATTGAGGCCCTCCGAACTTTCATGGATATGATGACCCATTCGAACACCTGGACTGACGATGAACTCAAAGAGTTTGCGGGAACAATGCACCTGAGAGTTCGGGCAGTTGCCTGAGCCCCAGCCTCCAACACCCACTCCGGTGGGTGTTTTTTCTTGCGGAACAATGTTTCCACACCAACGCAAATATGGCCTAATTGACCCAGCACTACAGTCCTTCCGCGTCTGGTTGTGCTGGATTGACGCGTGGTAACAATGTGGTGTAAAATGGAATAGAAGGGTGAGAAGTGGAAAAAAGTGGGGATAACCCCGTTCCTTGGTGGATAAGCCCTTTACACACACCTATGTTTATTGGCGAATATCACCACGCACTCGACGACAAGGGTCGCGTTCAGGTGCCAGTCAAATTCCGGAAGGACCTCCAAACCGGCGCCGTGGTAACTCGGGGCCTGGATCGGTGTTTGTTTGTCTATACCGCGAAAGAGTGGAGTCAGCTGGCTGAAAAACTTGCCTCCTTGCCGATTGCGAAAGCGAACTCGCGGGCCTTCGCCCGATTGATGCTGGCGGGCGCGATGGAACTCGAGATTGATCGCCAAGGCCGGGTCGTCCTGCCGGAATATCTGCGGCAGTACGCCGGCCTCAAAAAAAGCGTGGTGGTGGCCGGTCTCTACAATCGATTAGAACTCTGGGATAAGGACGCTTGGAAGCGGTACCGGACCGGAACGGAAAAGCAGAGCGGGGATATCGCTGAAGCTTTAGGTGAGCTCGGCGTCTAGATGCCCACGCCTGATTCCGTTCATGTTCCGGTGCTCCTTCCAGATGTTCTCTCCAATCTGAACCTTCAGCCTGGCGACACGGTGATAGACGCCACCCTCGGTGGCGGCGGTCATACGCGCGCTTTGCTTGAAGCCATCGCTCCCGACGGCCGGGTCCTAGCCCTTGAGGCCGACCCGCGCACGCTGGCCGACACGCAAGCGAAACTGGCCGACGCCGGATCGCGGTTAGTGATCGTCCAGAAAAATTTTCGCGAGCTGCAAACGGTCGCCAAGGCGCATGGCTTTCATGGCGTGGCGGCGGTCCTGTTTGACCTCGGTCTGTCATCCATCGGCTTGGCCGATGCCAGCCGAGGCTTCTCGTTCCAAGTGGACGGTCCGCTCGACATGCGCTTTGATCCCGCCCAGGATCTGACCGCGGCTGAGATCGTGAATACCTGGTCACGCGATGACCTGCTCCACATCCTGCGCGAGTATGGCGAAGAGCGACAGGCTGAACGGATCGTTGACCAACTGATCCTCCAGCGTCAAACCGCGCCGTTCCAAACGACCCTGGCCCTGGCGGAGGCCATCATGACGGTCAAACCGCGACGCGGACGTCTGCATCCGGCCACTCAAACCTTTCAAGCGCTTCGCATGGCGGTTAACGATGAATTGGCTGCGCTGGAAGAAGCCTTACCGCAAGCCTTTGACTGTTTGCGTTCCGGCGGGCGCCTGGCGGTTATCACCTTTCACTCAATTGAAGATCGGGTGGTCAAACATTGGACCCATCAATTGGCAGATCGCGGCCTGGCTGAGCTCGTCAATAAACATGTCATTCAGGCCAGCTACCAAGCCGCCAAGGAAAATCCACGCGCGCGTAGCGCCAAACTCCGCATCATCCAAAAAAAATAATTTATCAAAAACAAAACTATGTCCCGCACACGACGCATGCAAGACCCGCTCCGTTCCACCGCCCACTGGTGGCACCGCTTTAAAGTCTCGACGCAAAAGTTCGCGATCTTCCTGACCCTGATGGCGGTCGGTTTAGGGTTTACCTATGTCTGGCTGACCAACCGGACAGCCACGCACGGTTTTGCGATTGAAAAGCTACAGTCACAAATTGCGGAACTTCGGACCTCGAATGAAAAACTGGAATTACAAGCGGCCGATCTGCGCGCCTTGAGTACGGTGGCGCTGTCTTCGGAAACCGAAGGTTTGCAGCCAACTGATACTTTTGAAGTGCTGAGTACCGGCACCGGCGCAGTGGCCCTGCAGCCGTAATCCACGTCATGGTTCGCGCTCGTCGCAAGTCTGAACCCTGGTATCAGAACCGGTTAGGTGTGCTCCGGTTCGGTTTTGGTGTTTTCGCGGCCATATTGATCGGTCGATTATTTATCTTGCAGATCGTTCACCATACGTTCTACGAAGCGCTGGCGCAGGACCAACATCAATTTAGCCAGCAACTCTATCCCGAGCGCGGTGATATTTTAGTCCACGATCAACAATCCTCAACCGGAAATTATCCCTTGGCCACCAATCGGACGCTTAATTTACTGTACGCCGTTCCGAAAGATATCACTGACCCGCAAGCGGTGGCTGATAAACTGCAAGGGTTGGTCAATCTTGACCCCGAGACGTTGCTGGCGCGCTTAGACAAGCCTAATGATTTGTACGAACCGATCCAGCACTCCATGACGGATGAACAGCGCCAACAGATCGAAGCCTTGAAGATTGACGGATTAAAATTTGACGACGAATCAACGCGTTACTATCCGGAAAAAAATATCGGCGCGCAAATGATCGGATTTCTTGGGAATGACGGCGAACAAAAGGTTGGACAGTATGGCATTGAAGGCGCCTTCGAAGATACCTTAGCCGGACAACGGGGTGAAATCACGGCCGAGAAAGATGCCTCGGGGCAATTGATTGCGACGGCCGCGCAAGTTTGGCAACCGGCCATCGACGGTTCAAATGTCTTGCTGACCATTGATCGCACCATTCAATTTGAAGCCTGTCGGAAACTGGATGAAGCGGTTAAGAAGCACGGCGCCGATAGCGGGGCGGTTATTATTATGAACCCGAAGACCGGCGCGATCCTGGCGATGTGCAGCGCGCCGGATTATGACCCCAACAATTACGGTTCGGTCAAAGACTCATCCGTCTATTTGAATCAAGCTACCCAAGTTCCGTACGAACCGGGTTCGGTCTTCAAGCCGATCACCATGACGGCGGCCTTAAATGAAGGCGCAATTACGCCGGAGACCACCTATCAAGATTCCGGTGAAGTCAAAATCGACAGTTACACGATTCGGAATTCCGATTTAAAGGCGCACGGTCTCCAGAGCATGACCGAGGTCTTGGAGAAATCGCTCAACACCGGCGCTATTTTCGCCATGCGCCAAGTTGGCCCCTCGACCTTTGAACGCTACCTGCAAGCCTTTGGTTTCGGCCAATTGTCCGGCATTGAAGTTGATGAACGGGCCGGGAATATTTCAACCCTGAGTACCGGCCGGGAAATTTACGCGGCCACTGCCTCCTACGGGCAGGGAATTACGGTCACGCCGCTGCAGCTGATTGACGCCTACGCGGCGATGGCGAACGGCGGCAAGCTGATGCGACCCTATCTGGTTGATCGGGTGATCCACCCTGATGGCACGGAAGAGGTGACCGCGCCGCGTACGATTCGGACCGTTATGACGCCGCAAACTTCCGCCACGGTCAGCGCCATGATGGTCCGGGTGGTCCAAAATGGGCACGGTAAGGCGGCCGGCGTTCCGGGCTATTTCATCGCCGGAAAAACCGGAACGGCGCAAATTCCGGATCCAAAAACCGGCGGGTATGATCCGCACTATACGATTGGAACCTTCGCCGGCTTCGGGCCGGTTGAAGATCCGCAGTTTGTGATGGTGACAAAACTGGTCCGGCCGCGTGATGTGCAATTTGCTGAAAGTACGGCTGCGCCGCTTTTTGGCGAACTGGCAAAATTCGTTCTGCTGCACTTGGGCGTGGCGCCGAGTCAATAAACTCGATATACTAGCGGACATGAAAGGCATCGTTCGCTTCGTGTTTCGCGCCCTGGCCGGGTTGACCCTCCGCCGGTATCGGCCGGTGGTGATTGGCATCGCCGGATCAATTGGCAAAACCGCCAGCAAGGAGGCGATTGCCGCTGCCTTGAGCGCCAAGCAGCGCTATGTTCGCAAAACAGTCGGGAGCTTCAACGGAGAAATTGGTGTGCCGCTGACAATTTTAACCGGCCAAGCGGCCCCCAGTGGATGGTGGTCGTGGCTGATGGCGCTGGGACGAAGTGTTGGGGTGGCGCTGGGACGGAAACGAGCGTACCCGGAGTATCTGGTGCTTGAATTAGGCGCGGACAAACCCGGAGATTTAGCTATGTTGATGCACATCGCGAAACCGCAGATTGGCGTGCTGACGGCCATCACGCCCGAGCACCTGGAATTTTTTGGTGACATGCAAGCGGTGGTGAATGAAGAATCGGCGGTGGTCCTTGATTTGCCGGCCGATGGGCAGGCGGTCATCAATATCGACGAACCCAACGCGGCCGCGGTCGCTAAGCAAGTGCCAGAACGGGTGATCGCCTACGGTTGGTCGCCGCGGGCCACCATTCGGGCCGTGCGTTCAACGGCGCCGCTCAGTGATCGGGGCTTACCGACCGGTATGCAGGTCAGTATTCGAATGGATAACCAGGAACAGCAAATCAGCTTACCCGGGGTGTTTGGCCAACATTCAGTCTATCCAGTTTTGGCGGCCCTGGCCGTCGGCCAGATTGTCGGGATTTCGACGCCCGAGCTGGTCGAGGGGTTGCAAGACTACCAGCCGCCACCCGGCCGGATGCGATTATTGGAAGGACTCGAGGGGACGCTGCTCATTGATGACAGTTATAACGCATCACCGGCGGCCATGCAGGCCGGACTCGACGCGGTGGCGGGCATGCAGTTGCCGGGACGGACCTTCGCCATCCTGGGACAAATGTCGGAGCTCGGTTCGGACGCGGCACTCTGGCACGATCGGATTGGCCGGAAACTGACCCCGGATCGAATTTACGGCCTGATTACCGTTGGCCCATTGGCGGAACGGATTGGCGCGGCGGCGAAGAAGAAAGGTTTACCGGAAGATCGGATTTGGAACGTGCCAAACGCGGAAGCGGCCGCCTTGCTAATTCGGCCGATGTTACAGAGTGGCGACGCGATTTACGTCAAAGGTTCACGCTATGCTAGCCGGCTGGAACGAACCGTCAGGCTGCTGCTGCATAACCCGGCTCGCGATCTCTCGAAGCTGGTGCCGTCCGCCTAAAATCAAGGGTGCTTTGACCTGGCTCGGAATTTCTGGCAGGCAGCTGGTTGTGGAGTATTCCAACGCTTCATTCGTTTCGGCTGTGGCTTGACGGCGAGTATATACTATGCTAGGTTTCGGCGTTGATCTTTTTGATTTGACGCGAAGGTAGTATCCCTTCAAGGAGGTGCCAGTGATTGGCATCATTGCTTACAGCTTTGCTTGGCGTCGGGAAGGCCACAGTCCGTGCAATCAACGGCTGGCCCTGACGACTGCAAGAATCGCTTATGCTTCATCTCTGGGGATGACGCCGGGCACCAAACTTTTTGGTCCAGGGATCGAGATCGTTGCTCAGCGCACGATTGCAGACATCTTGGCGGAAGAATGTATCCCATGCCATCGAGTCCCAAAAACACCAGGGTATGAAGGATCCGAGCAAGTAACGGAATTCGCAGATCAGGTATTCCGCCGGGCTGGAGTGACCTACGTCATTCCAATCGCCCAACCGATTTTTCAACTAACCAAGTGTTTGCACCTTATCCGATCTGCCGGCTACACGACACCGTCTTTTGGGCGATTGGCCAGGGAGATTGGATGGGTCGGGTTCGATCAGCAATCGGTCCAGCCGGCTACGCGTAGCCTCATGCACCTGGCTTTCTACACCCTCCGACAGATGCTGACGGGCTACCGCCCGCCGACCGCGCAGTCTGAACCTTAGCGCTTGGAGAATTCTCCAAGCGCTTTTTCCTTTGACGCCCATGCAATTTTCTGGCAGACTAGGTGCAGCTATGCGTCAATCTGCACTGTTTACCAAGACCCGCAAAGAAGTCCCGAAGGATGAGGTTTCAAAAAGCGCGCAGTTATTGCTGCGGGCCGGTTTCGTGCACAAAGAATTAGCCGGAGTGTACGCTTTTTTGCCGTTGGGGTTGCGGGTATTGAATAACCTGGTCGGCATCATTCGTGAAGAAATGAACAGTATCGGGGGCCAGGAAGTTTCGTTGACCGCTTTGCAAGACCCGGAGATTTGGAAGCAGAGCGATCGTTGGGATGACGCCAAGGTCGATGCTTGGTTCAAAACCCAGCTGAAAAATAAAACTGAACTCGGTTTGGGTTTAACCCATGAGGAGCCCTTGGCCCGGATTATGAAAAATTACGTCGGGTCGTATCGAGACCTGCCGAAATTTGTCTACCAATTCCAGGTCAAGTTCCGGAACGAACTGCGGGCCAAGAGCGGCTTGTTGCGCGGTCGAGAATTTTTAATGAAGGACCTGTATTCATTTACCGCCACCGCCGAACAACTTGATACGTTTTACGAGCAGGCGGCTGACGCCTACGAACGCATTTTTGCCCGAATTGGCATTGGTCAGGTTACCCATAAGACTTTCGCCAGCGGCGGCATGTTCACCAAATTCTCGCATGAATACCAAACCCTGACGGAGGCTGGCGAGGATACGATCTATCTGACGAAAGACAAACGTTTGTCGATCAACAAAGAGGTCTTTACCGATGAGGTACTGGCTATGTTCAAAAAAACCAAACAGGATTTTACACCCCACCGGGCGATTGAAGTCGGCAATATTTTTAAACTCGGTACCCGCTACGCGGAGGCGGTCGGATTACGCTATGCCGATGAATCCGGTACCAGCCATCCGGTGGTGATGGGCTGTTACGGGATCGGCGTTCCGCGTTTATTAGCCACGGTGGTCGAAGTCTTGTCGGATGACCACGGGATGATTTGGCCGGCCTCGATCGCGCCCTTTGCCGTTCATCTGGTTGAACTGAACCCGAAGCAGGACAAGCAGGTATCGCAGGCGGCGACCGGACTGATCAAGCAATTGGCTGCCCAAGGGATTGAGGTGCTGCATGATGATCGTCCGGATATTTCGGCCGGCCAGAAATTTGCCGATTCAGATTTACTTGGCATCCCGACCCGGGTGGTGGTCAGCCACAAGACGGTGGCGGCCAACAAATTCGAAGTCAAAGATCGAACCAAGCCAGCCGCGCAGCATCTTGGGGCCGCGGCCGTGCTGAAACACGTCAGGCAATAAAAAGACTCCGCGGAGCGGAGTCAGGCAGTGGTGATCGAGTCACCGGAAGGTTGGAGCGGGTGATAGGTCCCACAGCGCCGAACGAAAAGTTCGGTGACTTGGTAGCGACCATGAAGGCAATCGAGATACCCGTGACAGACCAATGGCTGGAGCGGATGTTTGACGCTGCCAGGCAGCGGTTCGGAGCGAAGAACAAAATGAATGAATTCATCTTGGACGAAGGATTGCCAGCCAAGCCGGCGATCTTGTGCGAGCTGGACGACCTGCTGGGCCGTTTTGGCGATGGCCTGATCATCGAAGGCGCGGGACAGCGGTTGACTGGCGTCGATCTGACTGGGTTGGAAAGCGAATCCGGACATGCATCCTCCTTGGGTATCCGGAGAAGCCATACGAAAAGAACCAGCGTAGCGTACGGATTGTCGGGGCCGTCGTCAAGCGATTTTTTCCACACGCGTAATCGGCTGGACGGTTTTAGCCTGGAACTGCTACCATGCAGCACATGATGTTTCATCACGGCTCCCGTCCCAGCCCCCGCCTGGCTGCCAGCGTGATTGTGGTCTTGCTGGCCGGACTCGGGATTTTAGCCTGGCAAACTTCCTCGAAGACTGAACCGGAGTACCACGTGCACGCCGCCTTTGACGTATATGTCGATGGGCAACTGCAGGACTACTCCGATTTGCAATACATGCACGTTGAACCCTGTACCGTCGCGCACAATGACCAACCAGAAGATGATCAGATCGAAAAGGCGCATCTGCATGACGGCGTCGGTGATATCGTGCATTCCCATCGAGCCAACGCCACCTGGGGCGATTTGTTTCAGAACATTAAGGTGACTTTGCCGCCGCCCGTGAGCGGCTATAGCAACGGCCAGGCCGTCAAGGATATTTTATCGCAGCCGATCAAAGCCTACGATCGGGTCTTGATTACGGCCGGGACGGCGCCGGAAAATCTCCAAGCCGCCCTCGACCAGGTCCCCAGCGTCGACTATATACGTCAGCAAGAGCAAGCTATCGAGAGCTGCTAAGTCGCGTCTGCAATCCGCGCGAAATAATATAGCTGATCCTGGTGCAGCCGAAGTTCCCAATCCGGGTCGGTTTCCAGGTCCGTTATCGTTTGCCGGAGCTCCGCCTGACTGCCGGCTTCGACCCGCCCGCCCAGCAGCACGATCGCGCGATCGGCGTTTTTGAGATTCAGCGGAAAGGACCAGGTCCATTCACGCTGGGTAAAATGCGGAGCCAAACTGTTGGAGACGGATACTCGGTCGGCGGGCCGGATATCAGCTTGGATGGCGCGGACGGCGGAGCGATAGGGTGAAGCCTTGAAGACGTCAGTGGCGCTGGTGTGGTGGAGCGTCAACGGCAGCGGGGACAGGACCATCGTGGAACTCACCCAACTGAGTCCGATAAAAACAGCCAGTCCGCGGCGAAGATTGACCCCGCCACCGGTTTGCCGAATTACCCAGCGCAGCCCGTACCCAGTGGCAACGATCACGAACGGGGCGATGGCAGCCGCATAGTGAAAAAAGATCGCCCGTAAATTATCGTTCGTACTTAACAAGTTAATGCCCAGATCCGGTAAGGCCGGTAGTAAAAAAAGCCAACCAAACAACGGCGCCAACCAACCAACCGGCCAGAGCAAGACGTTGAGATACCCGGCGGTTGAACCTTGAAAAATGTCTTGGAACAAGACGCCGGGTTTGGTCAGCAAACCGGTAAAGACTTGACCGGGGGTGGAACCGAAATCCGAAAAATAGGAGAGGGCAAAATGGCTGCCGCTGACCCGGGCGGCCGGAATCACCCAGCCCAGCATGGCCGCCGTCCAGCCGACGCCGATTACCATCGTCGCCAGACTAATCCACGGTTGGCGTTTTTGAAAAAAGAAAACTAATCCCAGCAACCCAACCATCAATCCGATCTCTTCCTTGGCTAGCAGGGCTAAAAAAATCAGGCTGGCGTATAGCCAATACCGTCGTTGCGCCATGGCCCAAATTGCCCACGGCATGATTCCAGCCACCAACGTTACGGCATGGAAATCAAAAATAACTGCCCACAGGAGTAACGGATAGCCCAGGAACAACCCGGCCAGACCGGCGCCCCAACGCGGCCCGAGCCACTGGCGACCAAGCAAAAATATCGGGATCGCTCCGGATGCCACTACCGCGATCTGCAACCACATCAGCATCCGAGGATCGCTCCAAATCCAATACAGCGGCACCCCGGCCAGCAGTAAGAAATCCGCGTGGACCGCCTGGCGCGGTTCCTGTATCAGCTGGGTCGGGTCGGTCAGGACAAAAAATTTCCCGTGCAGGGTGTGCCAGACCACCGAATCCATATTGCCCAAGTCAAACTGGGCGGTAAAAAAATTGACGTGCCGGAACCAGGCCGAGACACCAAACCAGAGACAGAAGACCGTGATCATCAATCCAACCCAGACCGCCGGTCGGCGGAGCCATGTCCGTACATCCATGCCTATAGCATACCCAGTTTTTGTTAGGCAGGCAATCGGCCGCATGCTATACTGGCGACATGCGAATACCTACCTGGATCGGTTACATCGTGGCGGTCACGCTCGGACTCGGGTTGGGATTTTTTTTGGTCTTGAACGTTCTGTTCTCGGATGTCAGCTCAACCGTTGAACGGGTCCAGGCAGTTGCCATGGTGCTCGGAACCTATGCAGTGATCAGTTTCTTGTTGGCCCGGCTGTGGCCGAGTCACCGGCGGAGTTGGGTCCTCTGGTTGATTGTCCCGCCCGGAATTTTCGCGACCCTGTACCTGGTTGGAGAACAACTTTTTAATTGGTATACCTCGGCGGTGTTCCTGGCCTTCATCGGCGGCAGCTTATTGGGGGCCGGGTATCTGTGGTCGCCTCGATCGAAGCCTCCGGCGGCTTGAACATATCGCGTCCATCAGGTACACTGCTCGGCATGCATTTGACTGCGCAACGATTTCGTATTCCTGACCGGATCTTTTGGATCTTGGCGGTGGTGGTGCTGACCGTGACGGTCGTGTTTTTAGTTGTGGCCTATCCGTTGCTCCCGCCGCATTTTCCCGGCCACCTTGGTCCGGATGGGCAGGTTGATCGATGGACTGACCGGACCTGGTGGTCGGTTTTTTTTCCGAGTTTCATGCAGGCAATCGCCATCTTGGGCCTGGGCTGGCTGTATCGTCATCCGCGATTTTCGAATATCCCGGGATCGGCCCTAATTGACTTGGCACCCGAACCCATTCGCGGCATCCTGTTTCGGGTATTGCGGCACCTGATCGTCATGACGGTCGTGATGCTGAACCTGATTTTCGCGTATATCGCGCTGCTGATGGTGGCCACGGCCTTTGGGATCGACCGACCGGTCAATGCTTGGATTTTAGGCAGTCTGATTGGGTTGATGATCTGTATCACCATCGTTTACACGATTTGGCTCTACCGCATCGCGCGCTCGGCCCGAATCCAACTGGCCAACCAACACTCATTGTCGACGCACCATGGCTAACTCCACCACCCACCCACTCAAGTTTTTGTGGCGCTTTCTGCGACCTGACAAAAAGGTAGTTTTTGGGATCAGCGCCCTGCTGATCATCAATAACGGTTTTTCGCTGGTTGAGCCGTATTTGTTCAAGCTGGTGATCGATAACTTCCTGACTAAAATCGGTGACCAAACCGCCTTCCCGACCCAAGCCGATTTCATTCATGGATTGTCGATACTGCTGATCATTTGGATTGCGGTGGCTTTCATTTCCCGGGTGGCCAAGAATTTCCAAGATTACTTTACCACCATGGTATCCGACCGGGCCGGTATCCGGGTTTTTGATTTTGCGCTCGATCACGTGCTGGGTCTGTCGATGGACTATCATGAAAATAAACGGACCGGCGAAGTCCTGCGAAAACTGACCAAGGCTCGGGAAGACATCACCAAACTCCTGAAAACCCTGAGTGACAAGATTCTGCAAAACGGCGCCACCATCTTGTTCGTGGTGGGGTTTTCCCTGATCAAGCAGTGGCAAATGGGCCTGTTGATTGCCGGCTCGATCCCGATTTTTGTGATTACCACCAGCCTAATCGCCAAAAAAATAAAAAAATTAGCACATGAAATTAACGAGCAGCAGGAACACCTGCAAGGCTCGGCCGTTCAGGCCCTCGACAACGTGGCGGTGGTCAAGGCTTTTCAAACCGAAAGCATCGAGCGCCAACGCACCACCGACCGCAACTGGCTGGGTAACAAACTGCTGGGTACCCAAACCCGCTATTGGCGGACCCTGCTGTTTGTGCAGGGGACGCTGATTAACGCCTTCCGGACGGCCATCGTCGGTTACGGAACCTACCTGGCCTTTACCGGGGTGATGACCGCCGGTGATGTGGTCTTCTTTACCTTTTACGCGGTGGGGATTTTCCAGCCGTTGTATGAATTATCGGATGTCTTTACCGCCTACCAAGACGGGATTGCATCGACCGAACGCTTACGGGAGATTTTGGAACTCCATCCGAGCGTGGTGGCGCCGGCGGCCGGTTATCAACCGACCCGACCGGGTTTGGAATTTGTGTTCAACCATGTCGACTTCGCCTACGCGCCCGAGCGGCCAATCCTCCGCGATATTAATTTCCGGTTGGAACCAGGTAGAACGGTGGCGATTGTCGGCGGTTCCGGCGGCGGTAAATCAACGATTACGAAATTAGTCATGCGGTATTATGACGTGACCGGCGGCGATATTCTGGTCAACGGCCACTCAATCAAAGACTGGGACTTAGTGGCCCTGCGCCAGCGGATCAGCGTCGTTTTCCAGGACAACATTTTGATTAACGACACGATCGCGGCCAATATCGCGTACGGGCACCCTAACAGCTCCCAAGCCGAAATTGAAACCGCCGCCAAACTTGCCAACGCGCATGAATTTATCTTGCGGCTGCCGCAAGGCTACCAAACGGTGGTCGGGGAGCGGGGAATTAAATTGTCGGGCGGCGAACGCCAGCGGGTGGCGATTGCCCGGGCGGTGATACGCAAACCCGAGCTCTACATTTTTGATGAGGCAACGTCATCGCTGGATTCCCAAAGTGAAGCCAGCGTCCGGGACGCGATTGAACACGTTTCGGCCCAGGCCGGCAGCCTGATTATCGCGCACCGGTTGTCGACGATTATTCACGCCGACGAGATCATCGTCTTGCACCAAGGGCAAATCGTCGAACGCGGCACCCACGATCAGCTGCTCGGGCAGCAAGGTGAATACGCCAAACTCTACACCACCCAGCGCCGCGAAAAACGGCCGACCGAGGCGCCGGCCGCGGCCTAACGATTGACGAATCGGGGTCGGCGTGGTATGCCTACTACGCCGTCTTACGATAGAGCGACGGCGCTAGTATTCCTGGTTATGGCGAAACACACCCGCGCACGCATCGCAATCTTTTTTCTGGGCGGCTCAGTCATCGACAGCCGCGGCCGGCGGGGTGACGTGGTGTCCAAAGCCAGTCAGGTTGAACCCTGGATGGCCAATATGTCGGAAATGGATATCATCGCGGATACCGAAGGTTTTTTTGTGGCTTCCGGCCACCAAGCGATCGGACTGAAAGAATGGTCGCAGTTAGCCCATCTGATCGAACGGTCTTACGCTTCGTTCGACGGCTTTGTTGTGGTGCATGATTTGCAAACCATTGCCCCGGCCGCCGTCATGCTGGCGTTGATGACCACCGGGTTAGAAAAACCGATTGTTCTGGTCGGGTCGCCGCTGACCGTCAGAGGCCAACGCAGCGCGCCCAGCCTGACCGGTGGCCAAGATTTTGGGGCCAAAGCCAGCATGATCAACGCCGTCCAAGTCGCCACCTCGGATATTGCCGAAGTCGCGGTTGTCCTGGGTAGCACGATTTTCCGCGGCGCCTCGGTTTCGGTCGCGGCGACCGCTCAACCCGGCCTGCAGGGCACAGTCCTCGGCAAGGTTGATTTCGGCATCCGGTTACTGGGCAAACAAATCCGTCGCGCCAAACGTAAATTCCGAATCCGAGCCACCTTTGATACTCAGGTAGCTGTCATCGATTATCTCCCAGGCATGCAGGCGAAACCCCCGGGCGGCAGCCATCCGCCGAGCGGATATTTTTTGTCGGTGGCTGAAGGGTTTGGCGACCAGCGCACCATCACCGATCTGATTCGGAAATTGGCGCCGGTGCCGATCGCGGTCTATGCGCCGGGCGGTCAGGGGTCGTTGCCGACGAATGCCTTGATTCTGCGTGATCCAAATCGAACCAATGCCTTACTCCGCTTTATGTGGGCCCTCGGCCAGACGCATGATCCGAAAAAAATCCAGGCCCTGCTGACTCGGGAGACAACCTGATGCATATTTACTTTTACGGTCCGCCGACCAAAGCCCAAGCCGCGCTGGATACCTACCAGATAATTAAAGACAGCCTGCGACAAAATGATATTTGGCTGTCCACCAACACCGAATCGGATGAAGTCCAGGTCTCGGCTGAAGTTATGGCCGAAGCCAAACAGACCAACGTCCCGCTGCTCGAGCGGATGGACGCCTTTTTAATTGAAGGCTCGACCAACGATCCGCAAGTCGGTTTTCTGTTGGCCCAGGCCCTGGCCCAGGGTAAGCCGACCCTCTACTTGTACCGCCGCGGCATTGTGCCGCAAATATTTCAGCACCTGTCGCAAAAAGAACTGCCAAAGCACCTACACGCGGTCGCCTACACCGAGACCGGCTTGTCGAAAGCCGTCCAGGCCTTTCTGGAACAACTGACCGGTATGAAAATCAAGCAGGTTCCGCGCCACAAGTTCACGCTGCGGATTACCGACGCGATCGAGGAATTCCTGCATTTCAAAACGCATAATACCAAACAGACCAAAGCCGATTTTCTCCGGGAAAAAATTGAGGATTGGATGGAATCGGATAGTGATTGGCAGCAGCATCAGCGTCGCCGACGTCGGCGCGAATAAAAAAACTCCCCGTTACTTCCGGGAAGTTGGGGAGGTGTACGGGTGGTCGCTCGACCGAAGGCCGTGTCCGACCAGGAGCACCAGTACCAGGGCCACGATGATGCCGGGCCAGTTGCCGAAGAACTTGACCCACGGTGCGATGATGGTAAACAGGCTACTGTCCTGCAGTTGGGTGACTTGGGCGATGGGGGCGCTGAAGAAACTCTTCAGCCAGGCGGACGCCAGCAAACCGCACAGCAGAATGAACGCGAGGGTGCGCACGATGATCCTCCATGAACAAGCGCACTGAATTCGGGGCGGACCTGGGTAGTTATAATAAATAAATAAAAATCACGCAAGGGCGATGCCGGCCTTTGCCCCCTCCAGCCATCTTTAAGCAAACTGAAAACCGTGTACGCTTCGACGTACAGGCGATGCTTTTGTTGGGCGTATAAGAGTCTTGACAGAGACGCGTTGTTACCACCGCGCTCCCGACCAGAACATCAGCCGAGCAGATTTCCGCGAGGGAGACCTACCCGACGCCATCGCAAGCCCATTCCGGCTCACACGCCGTCATCAGTTTTCAGTCTCTGAATGAAATCACACCAGAACCGAAGGTGTCAATCCCGAATGCTAGCCCTTTACGGACCGGAGGGTGGGGTGTAGGCTTGGGTTATAAATACTGGTTATTATCCGAACCAAGTTCGCATAATAACCAGTTGTCCGAAATAACAATAGATTAAAATAATAATGTGATTTATTTAATTGGTGGTCCGCCAAAATGCGGCAAGACAACGCTTGCCAAAAAATTGTCCCGCAAACTTAAAATACCATGGGTCGCGGCCGATACCCTGCAAGTTGTGGCGCAAAAATATGTCAAAAAATACGTCTCCCGAAATGAGTTTCGAAGGTTATATCCGAGTTCAGTAAACAAAGGCAAAACGACCGATGAGACCTATTCTTTACGTACCCCAAGACAACGGGCGCGGGATTACCAACAACAAGCAAAGGCAAGCTACGATGGTATTGAAATGTTTTCACTTTGTGAAATCAAGGATCAAAACGACTACATCATCGAAGGATTTCAGGTCACGCCACAACTTGCAGCAAGGTTGATAAAAAAGTACGGTGCACGTAACTTTCGCGTACTTTTCCTGTATAAACAAGATTCGGAGAAATTTGTTAGAGACGTGCGAAAAAGTTCAACACCAAATGACTGGATTCTGCGGGATACTAAACATCATCGAACTCTTTACAAGATAGCTGAAATGGTTAGCATTTATGGACAATTTTTTGTCCGCGAATCAAAAAAGTACAAGTTTAAGTCACTCTCGATGGACAGCGATTTTGGCGGACAACTTACAAAAGCGATTGTATTACTTTCAAATTAACCCTATTGTTACTCCGGACAACAGCGTCTATACGAAATAGCAAGTACTTCGTATGAGACGCAAACGTTGTACGAAATTCTCTTTGTGAAAAACTTGTAAAAATGATGGTTTTGGCACTTTTTATTAACTTATTCTTGAACAAATGGAAGAACAAAGTGGTGGTTTTAGAAAGTTTCTAAGTACGCGTGCCGGAAAATGGACGATAGCTGCGGCGGTTATTTTTGTGCTTTATTTGATCGGAAATAACAGCTTGAAAAATGCTCAGGAACAAGTTAACGCCAATCAAGCCAATACAAACAGCGAGACTAATACGAATATTGCAGTCACAGCTAACAATACCAATCAAGAGCAGCCTCAAGCTAACACCAACACACAAATAAATAACAACACAGCAACAGCTCCTGTTTCAACTAATACTAATAAAAACTCAGCCCCTACTAACACCAATAATAATCCAGCGCCAACATCGAACGAAACGACTAGTCAAAAAAATGCCGTCGCGTCAGCAAAAATTTATTTAAGCACTGGTGCATTTTCCCACGATGGTTTAGTTGCTCAATTAGAGTATGAAAAATTTTCACACGCGGATGCTGTGTATGGAGCGGATCATTCTGGCGGTGATTGGAATGCTCAAGCCGTTAAATCGGCTAAGGCTTACTTAACCACCTCCGCATTTTCTCATGATGGACTAGTTGCTCAACTGGAGTACGAAAAATTCACAGAAGCTCAGGCAGTATACGGAGCAGACAATTCAGGTGGTGACTGGATGGTGCAAGCTGAAAAAGCCGCCAAAGCATACATGGATAATTCGTCTTTTTCACGCGATGGTTTGATCGCACAGTTAAAATACGATAAGTTCACACAAGCCCAAGCAGAACATGGGGCTGACTCAGTTGGACTATAAGGGCCGAGAATAAAAAGTGCCAAAATTGAATTGTTTTTCACAAAAGAGAACTCCGTACAACAGCGCGTATACGATATGCTTCGCAGGATCGTATACGCGCAAACGTTAGTCGAAATATTTCTTTTCTTTTCTCGGGCTGTCGCCGAAGCGGAGAACAATCTATTAAATTTCTTTCTTTACAGCCCTACTCAGATAGCGGCTGTTAAGTCTTGACAAAACCTAGTAAACACCCTATACTGCCACGTCTATCATTCTTACTTTGTAATGTCTGTGGTAGCAACGAGAGCATAGCTTAACCGTGCTTTGATTGTTGCCGCGGAAACGCCGTGGTGACTTACGCGCCCCACTTAGCGATCTTGGGTCAACTCAAGACGCAAAGAAGAATGGAGACGTGTTATGTCAAGCCTGGTTCTTTTGAACAACGAAGGTGTCGTCGCCCGCAAGCTCCAGCTCGTTTCACTACCAGACGATTACATCGTACCTGAAGGGATGTTGGTCAGCTGGAGGATGGAAGTCGAATCTTGGTCGCGGGATTCCTTGGCAAGCCTCCTCAAGCCAGGGCCAGAGCCAGTGGAGGCATACTTCTACCTCGGTAATGCACGTGCACAGGTCAATCGTACAAGCATCGAGCCATTCGTGGGCGGTGACTTCGGTCGGATGCGTTACGGCCTTCGGATCCTGACCATCACGGTACAGGGAACTTCGGCAAAAGATGTGATGGCGTTGCGTGATCGCATCATGCACCTCGTCACCACAGGTGCTCACTGGGCAGTGAGCAACGACCTGAATCCAAAGCGCGGGTTCCTGCACAGGCTCATGGGGAAATAGGACTTCCTCTGCAACATGGCCGCTTAGTAGCGAAAGCGAACGGCGGCCTTCTCATTTCCTCATGAAGAGAAATTTGAAAGATTTTTTCCCGCGCCCCGCTACGACGGGAAAAAAAATAAGGAATACGTTCAGCTAACAGCGCGTATATGATATACTTCGTACAATCATATGCGCGCAAACGTTGTTAGGTGAAATAGTGCGCGTATGTCTGGATTCTTTTACAGGTTATACATAAAGTGTTCTTTGGCAGGAAAATCATCTTAGGGGACGTGGCAATCCAAGAAAAGGAGGGAATGGTCATGTTCTTTCGGCCTGGTAAGAAGAAAGAGTTGACTCTGGAACAACAGATCCTTCGTGAGCTGTTCAACAACGGCCCAATGGACGGAGCTCAGATCGCTGCCAAGTTGTTGGAGCTTGACGAGATCAAGCTTAGATCGGCACTTTCATCGCTGATCGAATCAGGGCTCATTGAGTTCAGGGAAGAGCAGAGCGACACCGAGGATTTCTTCTGTCTTGTGTGGGGTAAAGCAACAAGCTTCCGAAAAAAGACACGTGAGCAACGGAAGTTGCAGGCGAGGCGGGTCCTTAACACCACTCAGGCGTAGCAAGTCCATCGCAGTGTTTCACTGAGGGAAACAGTATGTTTCCCTCGTCCCCTAAGAGGAATTTCAATCGCTGTCAAAGAAAATCGCAAACTACACCCCCTAACAGCACCTATCCGACATATCGAATACGTCCTATGAGACGCAAACGTTAGCTGCATCCATTGACGCAGCTCTCAGCGCATAGTATAGTATGTCTCTGCCTACGCTCGTACCTTGGCTGACAGGCGCGCCCACGAGGCGCTTTTTTAGAGGATACCGTCATCAATTTTTTATGGAACGCCGCAAGGATATCAGAAACATCGCCATTATTGCTCACGTTGACCACGGCAAAACAACCCTGGTAGACGCGATGCTCAAGCAGACCCAAGCCGCGCGCAATTTAGACGATATGGGCGAGCGAATTTTGGATTCGATGGATCAGGAACGAGAACGGGGGATTACCATCCGGGCCAAGAACGCCTCGGTCGTCTATCATGCCATCAAAATAAATATCATCGATACGCCGGGCCACGCGGACTTCGGCGGCGAAGTCGAACGGACGCTGCGAATGGCCGACGGGGTCCTGTTGCTGGTGGACGCCAAGGAAGGGCCGATGCCACAAACGAAATTCGTGACCCGCAAGGCGCTGGAACTCGGCTTGAAAGCGATTGTGGTGGTCAACAAAATCGACAAAGCGGATGCCGATCCGGACGAAGCGGTCAATAAAACCTTTGACCTATTCGGCACCCTGAATGCCACGCATGAGCAGCTCGATTTCCCGATCGTGTACGCCTCGGCGATTGCCGGAACCGCCACCCTGGATCTGACCAAACCCGGCACGGACTTACAACCGCTGTTTGAAACGATATTGCAGCACATTCCGGGCCCGGAGATTCGGTCGAATGATCCGCTGCAATTACTGGTCTTGGCCCTGGCCAATGATAACTACAAAGGCACGCTCGGGATCGGAAAAATTTTAGCCGGCAAGATCCGCAAAGGGCAGCCGGTGGCGCGGGTCAAACGCGACGGCACGATTGACCGCAGCAAGGTGACCGATATTTTGGTTTATCAGGGCTTAGCGCAAACGGCGGTGGAGGAAGCCGAAGCCGGTGAAATCGTGGCGGTGGCCGGGATCGAAAAAATTGCGATTGGGGAGACGATCGCGGACGCCGAACAGCCGGTGGCCATACCGCCGGTTGACGTCGATCAACCGACCGTCCAAATGACCTTCGGCGTCAACACCTCGCCGTTCTCCGGCCAGGACGGGAAACTGGTGACCTCGCGCCAGATTCGCGAACGCTTGATGAAAGAACTGGAAACGAATGTGGCGCTGCGGGTGGCCGAAACCGACAATGACAACAGCTTCCTGGTGTCGGGTCGGGGGGAATTGCACCTGGCGGTCCTGATTGAACAAATGCGCCGGGAAGGTTTTGAATTGCAGGTTTCCCAGCCGCAGGTGATTTTGCATGAAGCCAACGGCCAAAAGTTGGAGCCGTATGAACTGGTTACGATTGACGTGCCGGCCAACTATCAGGGAGCGGTGATTGAGGAGTGCGGCCGACGCAAGGGCGAACTGCTCTCGATGGACACGACCCCCAGCGGCGATCTGCATCTCGAGTACGACATGCCGACCCGCGGGGTGATTGGATTAAAGTCGGCTTTGATGACCAAGTGCCGCGGCACGGCGGTGGTCAACCACCTATTCAACAAATACGAACCTTACGCGCCGGAACTGATCGACGCCAACAGCCACGGTTCGCTGATCGCCTTTGAGCACGGCAAGAGTACCGGTTACGCCCTGGACACCGCCCAACAGCGCGGCACGTTATTTATCGGCCCGGGCGTCGATGTCTATGCCGGGATGGTGGTCGGGCAAAGTGGTCGGGATGAAGACATTGAAATCAACGTGGCCAAGGAAAAGAAGCTTTCAAACATGCGTTCCAAGGCCTCTGATGCCGCGATTCTGCTGGCTCCGCCGCGGCAGATGACGCTCGAACTGGCGCTCGAGTATATCGGGAGCGACGAACTGGTGGAAGTCACGCCGCGATCGATCCGGATCCGGAAACAAATCCTCGATTCGAACGAGCGCAAACGGACGGGGAAAACGTAATTTACCACCGATAGCGTCCCGTCGCCGGGTCGAAGCCGACTGTTTTGCGGAACCCGACCCGATCCGGCGCGTCACGTTCGGTCATGCCCCAGAAGGCGCCCCGGGTGACCGTAAAGTCGCCGTACTTATCGTTGACCGTATCAATCGCGTCGGCTAAGGCCGGGGCGTCTTCGTGTTTAGCGCGCGGCCACAGCTCGAGTTGATTCGAGCGCGGTTGTAATTGAAATAGCACCATCCCAAGCGCGTTCGGCAAGGCGCCGCGCGGCAGGTCATCCAGCAGGAATCGCCAGCAGTGGGTAAAAATATCCCGGGTATCAACGATGGGCGCCGGAAGCCGACCACCACCGCCTCCGCCATGGCGGCCGAACTGCCCGGCCTGATACTCCGGTAGCCGATACCAGGCCCACACGCCGTGGGCCTCGAAATCATACCGGCGGAGGCGGCGACCGGCCTTGTCGCAGAGTTTGGCCAGGACCGCTTTCGGATAATCCAGGCTGGTGGCCCGACGGCCGAAGACGTGCTGGTGACCGATCGATTTCGGGATGTTCGGCGAGTGAATGCCCGGCAGTTCAATCGCGTTAACGTTGGCCCACAGCTGGTAGCCTAGGATGCCGAAGACCTGCATCAAGTTGATGACCGGATACCGGCGTAACTGACCGAGGGTGTAAATATTCAGTCGATTGAGCCGCGGTTCGAGCCGATCGGCAATACCCCAGGCGTCGGTCAGGGTGCGGGGATCGAGCGTGGTCGAGAAATTATCGGGATGGACAAGCAGCGTTTGTCCTTTCGGCGCGGTATCGCCAGCGAACTTGGCCAGCCAGCGCGTCGGGGCGATGCCGATTGAACACTTGAGCCATTCACCAACTTCGGCCTGGATCCGACGGCGAACCGCTTCGCCAATGACGGCCGCTTGCTCAAAGGTTCGGACAAAGCCGCTGAGATCCATAAAGACCTCGTCAATGCTGTAGACTTCAACCGCCTCCGTATAGGTGCGGACGATCCGCAGGAATCCTTCGGTGACGGAACGGTACTTGTTGCTGTCGTTCGGAATCAGGATGACGTTCGGGTCGAGCGCTCGGGCCTCTTTGACTCGACAGCCGGTTTTGATGCCTTTGGCCTTGGCCTCAATCGAGGAGGCGATAATGCAGCCGTTGGGTGATAGGGTGGCCACCACGCCGACGGCCTTTCCACGCAGGTGCGGATTGGCCTGTTGCTCCACCGAAGCGAAGTAACTGTTCATGTCTAAGTGGAGGATGATTCTCGGGGTCATAGCGTGTATTCCTGAACGGAGTCCGCCGTAGCTTTAGCGAAGACGGGCGAAGTGAAGGATCTCTGGCACCACCCGATTTTCCATCTGGTGTCGCTCACTGTACCTTTGTGGTTCTGGAGACCCTTCGGCTGCGGCCTCAGGGATACACTGGTCGAAGTGGAGGATGATTCTCGGGGTCATAGCGTGAATTCCTGAACGGAGCCGTATCAAACGCGGCGAAGTGAAGGATCTCCATCAACCGTAAGGTCATTCCACTCGGGATTGACTGATTCAATCAGCGCAATCTTTTTCTTGCGCGTCCAACCTTTCATTTGACGTTCGGCTTCAGCCGCTTCGCTGGCAACCTGAAATTCTTGTGCATAAACTACTTTCCGTAGATGATACCGAGCGGTAAAGCTATTCGAATTCAATCTGAGCCGGTGTTCTCCAATTCGAATCAAGTCCCGACCAGTCATGCCGGTGTACAGGACGGTGTGCCATTTATTTGTCATGATGTAGACGTGATACATAGATTGGTGGTGCCGTGGAGACCCTTCGGCTGCGGCCTCAGGGATACACGAAGTGTGTATTCCTGAACGGAGTCCGCCGTAGCTTTAGCGAAGGCGGGCGGAGTGAAGGATCTCCTTCAGTGATACGCTTATTTACTGCTCATAAATCTCCTCCAAAATCCACGTCAGCTCTTCGGGGTCGTAAATCAGGACGTAGCTGTTGGCCTCATCCGAAACCGCGAAGCACCACTGCCAGCGGTCGCCGTGCTGCCGCTTGTAGGCCAGGTTGACCTTTTTGATCACGTATTTCCGTCCCGACCAGACAAAAGCCAGCGGCCGGACCTTCGGCCCGGCAAAATCCACCGCCACCCGAATCGGATCCCGGATCTTTTCAGGGGTAGAGGAGGGGAGATTGAGCGGGGCGTTTTGGCCGCGATTGGACATAGGGTGATTATAGTATAACCCGAATAAAAACCGAAGGTCAATACTTTGCCTAAAACCTCAGAAGCCTGCCCCGGCTCGTGAGCCGGGGAAACCCGAAGTCAAGAGATATCTTGAAGAACGGGGATGTCAGCGGTATGGCAAAAAAAACTACCCGAGGGGAGGGTAGTTTAGGGTTGGTGGAGGAAGCAGATCTCAATCTGCTGGAATTCCGGGAGGCATCCGATGCGTTGGAGCCAGCCAATGACTTGAGCTTCCGGTAGAAGTGACTTGCCTGGCGACCGAATTGGCGGCGGAGTTGCGTCCCCCCGGCAATTACCAGCGGCAAACCCTGGGCTTCGGGCAGCGCCTGTTGGTGCAACCAGCGCAAGGCTTGGAAAGTCAGCGGACAGGGGTGGGACAACCGAATACGCCGTCGTGGCTTGATTTGATTCGCCAGGGCTTGCGCCTTGGCAATGACGCCGGGATCGTCGATCAGCGCCAAGGTTGGTTTCAGACGAGGAGCCGTATCTTCCGGATGCGGTTTGATCACCACCGATGCGCCGGACTGCCGACGCCAGGCCTCGGCCAAATCCTGGATTGCCTGCAACGGGGTGGAGCCGGGTTGGATCAGGATCTCCGCCGACTGGCAAGAATTTTTGCCATGCCGAGCGACACTGCGAATACCGAACGGTGTCGGCCACAGGGTCAGGTCGAGCGTGTATTGTCGGTGGACCGTGACCGGAATTTGACACCAATATCCCATGATACCGGGTTGCCGTTCGGTCCAATCCAAGAAGGGACGAAAATACGGTTGCGGCGGGATGGGAACATCGAGTTCCCGAAAAACGTTTCGGAGCGCAGTTTACCCGCGGGAGCCACATGATGGTTCCTCCATGAACGGGGGTGGAAAGGGCAGAAACAGGATTGTTCCCAGGCTAGCACGATCACCGGGATTAGGCGAGATCCTATTGACGGGGGAGTATGCTCGCGATAAAATTTGTATATAAGAAAGCCGTCGCAATAAATAGCGCCGTCGCATAAAAAGAAAAATACACTCCCCGTTCTTCGAAAAGTATCGGAAATATTTACGAAAACGGTTTTCTTTCAGCAGCGCCGTCGCTTGAGAGCGCCGTCGCAAAAAATGTAGATAACTCAAGATTCTTTCCCAAATATGTATATATCCAAAGATTCTCCGGTCCCGAATTCGGATTGGGACGTGCTCATTCCATAACCGGGAAGGCGGTTAGCCCTTCCCACCTCCTCGCCGCGCGGCGTTCTTACCAAGTCAAACGCCAAGCCACCAAAGTTTGTCTATCCCGCGTCGGTGAGGAGATGGGAGGGAAAAAAGCACATTACAAGTTGAGAGGAGGTGAAGTTGACGAGTCTGGTTGGTGCTAACCTTTTCAGTTTCTCACGAGGTGTCAAATGACGCCGAAACAAAGGAGTCCGCCGTGAAAAAGTGGTGTTTGATTCTTCCGCTGTTGATTGTGCTGGTAACGAGTTGTGCGAAACAGCAGTCGCATCTTGTGCAACCCGATGTTGCGGAGTTGCGCGGGCAACTCTACGGCTATTTGGAAATTCCTCGCGCTGACTGGCCTGTCGAAAAGCGACCGGAGGTACTCGGATACCTTGGCAAGCATCAACTGCCGATTGGATATACGACGATCTCCCTTTCGGCCGACAGCCTGACCTACACTTTGCAGCGTACACTGCCGACCGACAGTCTGGAATTGACGGTAGGTGGCCAACCAGCGGAACTCCAAGCCGATGGATCGTTCATCGTACATAATGTGCCACTCGGCACACAAACGGTGATATTTTCCTATCGGGGGTTACCGGTCAGGACGCAGTCTGTCGAAATCGTCGCGGGGCAACACAAACTGGAGCTGCAAATCCAGCGAGTGGTTGATACTTGCTGTGAGATGACTTCACAGCATCCAACCGCAAATCAGTCGACTACTTCGATTCCGTGCCTCGACAACAACGGATTCGGCCCGAGTAATTTCATCTACAGCGACTGTTACGTCAGCCTGTTGTACGGTCCTCCGTGGTACAGCTGGATGTGCTGGTCAGAAGCTATGGATCGCTTCCATGACCACTACGGAAATATCTGGTGCAACGGAAGTCACAATTGCTCGCTCTGGGTTCACGGATGGGACTGGAACAAGCAATACTGGCATCGCCATTCCTGGCCATGGGCACCGCGCTGGTAATACAACAACGGGCCGTGAACCCGATTTTCCCCGAGCCTTCGGTCACGGACGAGGGCTCCCATTTTCTGTAGAATACTTTATACTTTATCCCAACACTTTCATTTGTACTACATTATGAATGTTTCATCGAAAACTCGTTGGATGACTTCGCTGCTCGGGTATGTTGCCGGGATTATCGTGATTGGACCATTTCTTTCATTCCTGGGGGCGGCAATGGTGTATTGGTCACTTGGCCAACCATGGTTGCGTTCGCGACGCCCCTGGCCTTCAATCGCTCTCATTCTTATAACTATGCTCACGATCGAGTTCATCTTCGTTCTATTTCTGGGACGATTAGTCCAAAACTCGATGTAACCAGCGATTCATGATCTTCTAAAAAGTTTTATACTCGTAAGCATGAAACGAAATATTTTGCTCACTACCGGTATCTACCTTACAATTGCTGCGGTATCACAAATCGTGTGGTGCAGTAGTTTTGCATCAAGTCTGTCGGCAGCAGCATGTATCCAAGAAACTATTGGTTACAGCCTGTTATGGCCAATTTTTCTTGTCCTCCGAGCGGGCAGCAATGCCTACACCTTGGTTGCACTAATCATTCTCCTGGGCGGAGTAGGATGGATATCTTTTACTCGAAAGCAGAGGAGAGAAAATATGTAATTCGATTCCAGAGTATGAATTTTACAGACACAGCTCTCTCACTACTCAAACCGGGCGACGCCGTGCTAGACCTTGGAGCTGGAGCTGGATCATTTGCGGCCGAATGTGTTGACCGTCAAGCAAACGTTACGGCAGTCGATCGACGCCAACCAGTCGAACAACATCCCGATATTGACTGGCGCATAATGGATGTTCGCGGTTTTATTGAGGGTCTGAAAGACACCGACATGTATCGCCTTATCCACTCCCGTAATTTGATTCAATTTCTCGATATGGATTGGTCGAAGCGCGTACTTTTTCCAACCCTACAAAAACACCTGCTTCCCGGTGGCATGATTGGCATCCAGACGTTTTACCAGGATCCGGAACCGACATTTGAGCGACCCATCTCTTCGCGCTATACCGCAGCTGATCTTGAGGTGCTCTTGCAACCGATGGAAGTGATTGATGCAAAAATGTTTCGTCACGCTGGTCCGGACATGCGGGGAGTACCGCGGATATTTTTCATTACCACCATCATCGCCCGCAAACCTTGACGCCATCGCCAAAGGGCGTATACTAAAAACATTAACGGTGGCTTGGCAACGAGTGACCGCGTTTTGTATGCGCGTAGGCGATTGTCGGTGGCCAATCGCGTAGGCAGATGCATGGCAATGGCACCAACGCACCAGAAGTATGGTTTGTGTTGGCATGAAAGGAACTGAGGTATGGACCTCAACAAAGTTACCCTGATCGGGAACATGGTTCGGGAGCCGGAAGGTCGCCGGTTGCCCTCGGGCCAGCAAATTACCAAGTTTAGCCTGGCGACCAATTATGCCTGGCAGGACGCCAAGACCAAGGCCAAAAAGGAAGCGGTCGACTTCCACGACGTGATTGCCTGGGGCAAACTCGGCGAGATTGTCCAGCAGTACGTCAAGAAAGGCAGCAAGATTTACGTGGAAGGTCGCCTGCGGAATCGCAAATATACGACCAAGGACGGCCAAAAGCGGACCGCCAAGGAAATTGTGGCGGATAACATGATCATGCTTGGTCACCGCTCAACCAAGACCGGCGACCCGGTTAACCGCAAGTTGGTCAAGGAGGATGTCGATGTGGAGGACGTCAGCGAAGAATAACCTCCCCGTGTATCCCTGAGCCCCGGCGTAGCCGGGCGTGCGAAGGGTCTCTCCCGGGAACAAGGCTGTTCTGGTTCTGAGATCCTTCGCTCCGCCCGCCTTCGCTAAAGCTACGGCGGACTACGCTCAGGAATACACCTCGTTCCGCACCGGCGAAGCAAAGCCACGACTGGTGCGGGGCTGCCCCCTCTCCACTGTGCCGGATTTGCTGGGCATGCTCTCCTCAATCATTGAAGGGAGTTACCAAAGTTTGTCTATCAGCTCAGCCGATCCACGGGCAGTGGGGAGAGGGGAGAAATAAGTATTTAGAATGGTGCTATAATTTACTGGGTAATGTTCTAGCCACGATACTATACTATAGTTACATACCAATATATTATGATGAATCAAAATGGATCTTGGAGGGAGAAGTCTCGCGAGCTTTATTTTCAAAAGTATTCGCGGAAAATTGAAAAGGTTGAGTACGAGCTTCCGGATGGATCGGTAACGGATTTCTATATTAAACGCGAGGGACCCGCTGCTTGCGTAGTCGCATTAACCCCCAAGAATGAAGTAATTTTGTTCGAGCAATTTCGTCCAGGCCCGAATAAAGTTCTTAAGGAATTACCTGGCGGCTATATCGAAAAAGACGAAGATCCGATTGCGGGCATGCAACGAGAGCTGCTTGAAGAAATAGGATATTCGGGCCGGGTACAATTTGTTACCACATGTTCTGATGATGCTTACTCAACGATGGTTCGTCACTGTTATGTCGCTACGGACTGTATAAAGGCATCCGAACCAAAATCGGACCCAAAAGAAACAGGAAAGATGATATTGATGCCACTTGAAAAGTTCCGCAATTTACTTCGGTCCGGTGAAATGACTGATGTGGAGGTCGGATATCTGGGACTCGATTTTCTACATAAGCTAGCGTAGGACGCCAGCATAGTAGTGTCTTAAATAAAGAATATATATTGAATTATTTGCGCCGTCGCGACGGCGCGGTTTTCTGTAGACAACTTGGCATTGACGACGTCTGCATAAGGCGTAGACTGAAATTACAAACCGGTGGCCTGGTTCGGTCGAGTTCTCTCGACGGAGTTGAGCCATCGTTTTTTGTTCATCCGATACTTCGGTATCGGCTGTCCCAAATCTGGTGAGGATCGATGGCTCATCGATTGGCTTGGGCGATCTTTACAACCAAGGAGGTGATCAAACCCACGTATTGGCAGTGTCCATTGGCCGCGTACGAAAAACGTGAGGTGTCCGATGACGCCGAAAACCAGGAGTCCTACAATGAAGAAGCTGCAAGGGCTGTTTCCGATGATGGTCGTGCTGTTGGCAGGGATGCTGCTATCCCTGACGGGGTGTGGTGAACACGGACATTCGGTCGTCGGACCGGAAGTTCAGCAATCGGCTACGCCGGCACCGGATTCGGTCGGTGGTATCGATCGGCCGGGGGTGGGGCCGGAGAAAGGCTGGCCAGCGACCCTCGAACTGCGTTGATTCGCGAGGGTTACTATAGCGTCGATCGCCATTACGACGGTCGCTATACGCAGACGTACCGAGGGAATGCGACCGGCATTGGTCGATGTTGACGGTACGATCCCAATGGTATAGTTGATCAGGTCCTGGTATAGGGACACTATGCTCGGATCTGGAACGGCAGATGGCCGAGCGACTTATTTTTCAATATCAACGGTATTCCCGTAGCAACCTGAATCGGTTCGTGCGTCGGTGCACAACCGACGTGACTTAGCGGACGGGGGTCATGGTGTGCATCTCGCGAGGTCAATCTACCTCACATTCCGGTCGGCCACTTTTCGGCACAACGCGCATATGAACGCGCGTGGGGTTACGGGATCAATCCAAATTTCCGGGTGATGTGATCGAAACGACCTGGAAGCAATGGACTTACGGCCTTAGTCGTGGCCGTATGTCAGGGGTACCTCGGATGGTATGAAAGCGTTCAACCATGTCGCGGGATGCGACACGAATGGATCGGCGACAAGCATCGCATGCCCACCATAAATTGAATACCGGGGTGGCTATAGGATCTGGAAGCTACCCGCTTGGACAACCTCGAAGTGTTACCGCATAAACCGTGTGAAGGGGGGAAAAGCATCTGTAGTACCCTTCTCTTTTTTATCCCAACGAGTACAATAATTTATTAGCCATCGCAAATGACATATAGAATAAATAAGTTTCATTTTCTAGCTTTGTCATGTGGTCTGGCGCTTATTTTTCAGGCATTGTCATCATCAGGATCTGCGAACATAATCAGACGGCTCAAAAACAGTCGAATTCAATCAATTGGCTGGCGTTTTACCGGTTATCAATACCGGTAACAAGTTAAACGCCAAGCCTTTGGACAACCTGATACAACCTGGTGCGACTTATCGGATAAAAAATTTTGAAATTATGAATCCAATCATACAGATTTGTCGTCGAGAACGTTCCAACTATTTCCATTAGCATCCCAATAAAAAACATTGACCAAGCGAACACCCTACTAACGAAATCGAGCCATATGCGATTGCCTTGCAATTACGCAAGTAACTCTTCAAGGGAAGTCAGTGTGATCGTCGTCATCTTATCAAGTCAAAGCCAAATTCCCGGCAACAGCGCTGTTTCGAGGATGCGATTCGAGAAGTTATCCACTCGAATATTCAAATCAGTCCGTTATCCTCAGTATATATTAACCCGGCGATGTGAATCTGTGATATCCTGGAGAAGCCATTATAAATACTATCATTTGGGGACAGCGTATGAAATGGAACCTCACTATCGTCCTGATTTCCGCCACGCTGGTTGGATTACTTTGGTTTACCTTTCACGATGCAAATACACCAGCGGGTTCTCAAGAACCAACCGTCTATTACACTAAGGGTCTGATTCAACAATTTGATGGAACGCCACGCGGATCGTACGAGCTGTACAGAATTCGCGGATTTGATGGCCAACCTGAAATCGTAACCAGCGACCCTGGTAACTCATACCTTCCGCCCCCGTTGATCCGCCCCAAATATGTAGCCACACGTCCCCACAATTACCCGTACGGATCCGGCCAGGCGATTGATTTTCCATCCTTAACCATTGGCCTGAATGCCGATGGAGAACGGCAGGTGACGAATCCTCCGGACATTCCAAACACCGTATACCCGGGTGATGCGATTCTTAGTCCCGATGATCGTTTCTTTGCACAGTCGGCTGCCGTTTGTACGGAAGTAACCCTGGATGAACCCTGTCCAACAGCCAGCGTGTTGGATATCTATGATTATCAAACGGGGAATATCTGGCATTTTAATCCGGACCAAGGCGGAGCATTTCGAAGGGATGTTGCCACACCTTTTCCTTCTAGATGACCATGAACTGCTGGTTGACCTTGAAGGTTTACAGGAACGATCACACAATATTACGCCATTGTTGATCTCAACACTGGAAAAATGCATTTCGTGTACGATAACGAGCAGAGCATCATAAATTATCAAATGTTGAATGTTATTGATGATAACACCATCCTTGCTCTTCGCTGGCCGTTTGCGAGCGAAAATGCATCCGATGCCTTGGTGAAGTTTAATTTTATTCAGAGGAAAGACGTGGTGATTTTGGAATTTCCAGAAGCAGCTTGTCCGGAATTGAATTTTCCGATTACACAAATGGGGTATTTCTTCTCACCAGATTACAAAGGCCTGGATTACCGCAACATACCCACAAACACTAATCGAGTGCTGGCTCAAACCGGAGAAGTCCGGGCACTTTCCGCTGACGGGAACTACGTGGTGACTTTTGAAGCCTACACCGATACCGCCGGGTACGGTTCCGGACGGCTGGTGCTTTGGGATACCGTTCAACACCGTTCACGGGTTATATATGACCAGAAATTTGGTAGCGGCAATTCGGGTCCCGTTAATGCCGACCCAAACCCACCCCTTCAAGTTGGGGATAGTATCTACGGTTTCGTCGGAATGGACATGAATGGCATTCCGGTATTCATGCCCGCCTACTAGGCAATCAGAAGAAAAGTTGCGATTTAACCCAACAACCGCCATGATCAAACCAATATTACGAGAAATCTATATAACACATTGGATTAGAGCCTACCGGACAGTATAATCCAGCTGTACACTTTCTTGATTTGACATTTAGATAGTACTGATTTATAGTCAGTTTAGACAAGTCGGTGGCTTTATTCAGGAGTGCCTCTTAGCGCTCCGGGAGTGAGTTGCCGGTTTTTCGTATCCGCGCGACTTTGGCGGATTAGTAATTGCGGCCAGGAGCATCCTGGTTGTCTAGAGTTCTTTGACAGCAGGAGGGGGTTCCATGAAAAACGCATCGGTCGTACACGTGGTGACCAGCGAACTCGAGCGGTTCCTGGTCGTGGCAGAGCAGTACCATCGGGAGACCGGTCAGCAGGCGGTCATGCCAGCTTGTCCGGTCGATTCCGAATGGCATCGGCTGATCGGACTGCCCGATGAGTATCAGGCGCTTTGTTTGCGTGCCGTCAATCGAGACGTAAAGCACCTGCCGATGAAGGGTACGGGTGAGATCGCCTGGACTCCGGTTTACGAGCAACTGTTCGGTCGACTGCCTGAGGTCTGGTTTCAGGGCCCGGATGGCACACTCAACGAAGCAAGCTGGCTCCGGTACCTCCAAACCGGAAGGTTCTACGCGTCCTGGGACTGCGTCCCGAATTAAAACTCACTGGTGGGACTGATCATGTTAAATCCTGTTTCAGTCCCACCCAACTTTTCAATAAGGGTGAATCCCTATGAATAATGACAAGTTGCTTGATTTCGGTGTCACAGCCTATCGGAATCTTAACGTGCCGGTAGTTCCTGGGTTGTCTGAGTATCTCGACGCGGTTTCGGCGTCCTTCTGTCCCTACATCCGCCCATCAGCTAGGCGTGAGCAGATAACATTTACCGTTGTCGAATCGTCGCTCACGACGCAGGCCCAGGCGGAAGCACTGGTATTTGCGAGCGGGTTACTCTTAACTGAGCTGTTACGGCAGAACCGTCGCTCGGTGATAGGGTCAGGACAACGCAGTCTGTTTTGCGAGAACATCATTTTCTCCCTCCCGAACTTGGGCAATGCATTCGGAAAACCGATGCTGGCGTGGCCGCACTGGGTCTTGAAGAGCCGCTATACACAGGTCGGTGTGCTATTCGGGAAGTTCTGGAAAGGCGCGATCGAGCATGGGAAAGATGGCCGACCACTGCCGGTTCCACCATGTCACCTTCTGTCGATCCGTGAAAGCGTTTTGAAGCAGGATCCAAAGTTCTTCGAACAGGCGTCTTGGTTGCGGCCCGAATTCGAGGCATCGGAAGATTCGGGTCAGGACGTCTTCCACCTTAAGAAAATGAATCTGCAGTTAGCTACTCAGATCGAAGCCTTTTGCCGGTCGTCTGATTCATTGTCCTTTCAGCAATTGCTGCGTATACTCATAATGAGTAATATCTACGATCAGCTCAAAGCAAACGCAACCACTGAACTCGAGACTCGTAAAGCTTTATTAAGAAAAGGATAACGTCGAATGAATCTACCAACATCAGTAACTCGGCTGCTCAATGTGTTGCAGCTTGAATACAAGGAAACCGTCGCCGCACGACGTGGTAGCCTTGTACTTACTGTGATGCAATCCGGCCAGCGGTGTGTTCTCAAGATTCACATGGAGGATGGCGACCCCTTGTCTGTAGGTAAGGCCGAGTTGCTGCAGCATGAGGCTACTATACTGGCGCAGATCCCTCATCTTACACGCCAGCTGTATCGGGCTCACGGTACGACAGATGGAATGTACTGGCTATTGACGCGTCAGGTTCAAGGGCCTGAGGCGCGCCTTGCTGTTCGTGAAATTCTACATGATCACAACACCAATGATGCACGGAAACACCTGTTGGGAATTCTGACGATGATCACCGAATTCTATGACCGGTTATATACGAGCGGGTACTTGCATGGTGACGTGCAACCAGCACATACGTTGCTCGAGGGTAATGCTGTGACGGTCATTGACTGGGGTCTCGCGCGTCCTGTCGACAAGCAGCATCCGCTTTACCGAGGCGGGTTCGTCTACTATGTCGCCCCGGAAGTGGCCAAGGACATGCAGACCAAGGCCAATCCGGTCAAGTACGGTGCGCAGGCTGAAGTCTATGCGCTGGGAACGACGCTCTTTACGATCGTCACCGGCGAGCTGGCGATCGACTTCGGGGTGCCGAAACAAGAGCTCCGCGCCACCCCAATGCCACTGAAACTCGAACGAGTCATCAGTAACCATATCCGCTCCTTTTCTGATGTAGGGTCTCTCTCGATCCCCGAACTCGAAGATGTGCTTATGCGGGCCATGGCTACGGATCCGGCCAGTCGATTTGCGCATCCATCGGAATTCCATCGGCACCTTCAATCGCTGTTATAACGTCAATGATAAACAGGGGCATCGCGAAGGCAATGCCCCTGATTTTTATTCAGCCAGGAAGTTATCCCGGATGACCGATGCAATATCGATCGCAGCCAGGTCGCACCAATCTGGTGCGGTATCGTACTCGTCATTAGTATGGAGATCGACGAATGATGAATTCCGTAATCCATTTCCCACCAGAACGGTCAGGAACCCGCAAGCCTTGGCGGTTCGCAAGCTGGACGGAATATCATCAAACATGCAGATCATTTCAGCCGGTACACCGATACGGAGAATTGTTGCATCGTAGACTTCCCGATGCGGTTTACGGATAAATCCGTGATCCTCGACCGTAAAAACATCGGTGATGACGTCAGTGTATCCCAGCCGCAACAAGCCCCGGGTAACAAATGAACGGTTTGAGTTTGAGAGCACGAATAGAGGAATTCGATGTGCTAACTCTTTGAGCGCTTGGTGCAATCCGTGCTTGGGCGTTATCGTACTGATGTCGAGTCCGTTGTACAGCTCTTCGTAGAATTCGTTCGGATCGATCCCATAGTCCTCCTGCAGTCCGAGAATGCTCGAGCGGTATTCCTTCCGGTAGTGCTCAAGCAACTTACGAATTTCGCGGTCAGGTAGATGCAACCTTTTTCGCGCGCAGTAGCGAAAGCGCTCCTTAATCTGTGCCTCAATGCCGGCGCTGGACGGGTAAAGCGTACCGTCAAAATCGAGCACGCAGGCCTTGATCGGACGATCGGTTCCTTTTGGGATAACGGTGTTGGGCATGGTGTACTCCTCTCCGAAATTAACAAAGAACGCCGCCGACTGGTTGCCGGGTAGCGTATCGCTTATGCCAATTGCCTAAACCACCTAACCTAAATTTACATCATTTAATGGTACTATGCAAGAAGCGCCTCGACCCTCAACTATTACCCCCTAAACTAGCCATCCAACCCCAAGTTGCACAATGGGTCGATTTCTGCTATATTCACAGCGTATTTTTTGATACGCCGACGTGAATATTTTTACGGCAATCAGTAGCCTGGCTGAGCATCATCGAGTAACCCGCCCCTCCACGAGGAAGGGCGTGATTGTCGTTATTCCATGATCGGCTGGCTGCTCCTACTCCTCGCGGTGGCCGAATTCGGGCTCGGCCTGTACTTTATTTTCCGCTACCGAGGAAATCAAGCGACGCTGCCACACGACAAGACAAGTTATATTTTGGTGAAGAAATAATGAATCCCGTTAGAGTTGTTGTATGTTTTACACTTAAGTACTTGTCAGTAAGACTAACGGTCGATGGTATACAGGCTTCACGAACGATTTGCGGAAACGTTTGATGCAACATCACGCTGGAAAATCGCCGTATACCCGCCACCGAGGACCCTATGAACTTATGTATTATGAAGCATGTATGAATGAATTTGATGCAAAGGCTCGAGAGCGTTATCTCAAATCTGGAATAGGAAAACGATATCTGAAAAATCGTCTCAAACGTTTCCTAACTCTAACGGGATGAAAACTCTCCTTCTTACCTTAACGTATCTGGTCGGAGCGGGGGAACTTCTTTTATCCGGATTTTTTTGGAAAACAAATAGCGGAAATACAATACGGCGAATCATGTCATTTTTCGCTCTTGTTACTGGATTTTGGGTTATTTCAACAGCAGCGGCATCGTATAATACATCGATTTCCGGAATTACGTGGTATCGTTCCGCACACGTTTTTGGTCCTTTTTTAGTCACCACACTTTTTGTTTTTGCCACTCAATTTCCGGTTAGTACATGGCGACTTGACAAGTTACATTATGTATTTATCTATGCGCCAGCAACACTGTTTTCTCTAATAATTATGAGTTCGACTGAGTTTTTGGCCGGATTCACTGCGACATCTACAGATTCTGGAAGTTGGTTTGGAGGATCAATATATTGGCTGTATTCGTTACTGTTATTATGTTTTTATCTGGCCACAGTTATAGTATTAGTTACAAAATACAGAATTGTAGATGGGATACATCGAAAAAATTTGACCATTGTGTTTGTATCCATTGTTCTCGGCGGTTTTCCGGCGATAGTAACAGATGTACTTTTTTCATTATTTACAAATGAAGGACGATACGCGATTGTGGGTAGTCTTATGACGGTATTTTGGCTAGGTATTACGAGTTATATAGTATTGAAGAAATGAAAACTCTCCTCCTCACCCTAACCTATCTCGTGGGCGCAGGAGAACTCATCCTTGCAATTTATTTTTGGGCAACGAATTTGAATAAGTGGCATTTATATAAACCTCAACTGTGGAGCTTTTTCAACAAAAGTTTGGCTTGGGATAACGATTTATATAATCAAAAGAATGATTTATGTACCCGATTTTTGACATAGTTTTCCTATCAGGAGTTGGTCTGGCAGAAATATTTCTCGCATTATTTTTTTTCAAAAAATATCAAAAAAACTCGGCTATTACAGCTTTCGGATTCTTTACTCTTTCAATAGGTCTTTGGGTATTTCTTAACGGGATTGCTTACCTATTTCCTCGAGGAAGTCAAATTATCGATATCGAGGGTAGATTGATTTTTGTGGCAGCGGCATTTATTTTTCCCTTCCTATACATTTTTTTAAAAAACTTTCCACTCCCAACTTTTGTTTCAAAAATGCAGTGGTTTTGGATATTATTTCCAGCCGCGCTCATTTCTCTTACGGTCTTTTCCAATAATGTTATTATAGGTTTTGCAACTGATACTTACGCCCTTACACAGTATGGGAGTGACTTTTGGATATACACCATATATTTGGCCTTTATGTTTTCGTTAGTACTCATCGAATCTTGGCAATCGTATGTACGAAAGGATAGCGCACATACGAGAGTCCTTAAATACGTATTTATTGGTTTGCTTATTTCTGGGACTCTAGGGATGCTCAATAATTTATTACTACCATATTTGTTGCATGTTAAAGAGTTTAGCTGGCTAGGATCAGGAGCGTCCATTATTTGGTTAGCACTTATGGGCTGGGTTTTGGTAGGTGATTAATGTTATGATCAAAACTCTAATAACTCATTCAGACTATAAGAGATACTTTTGTTTTGCTAAAAATTTCAGATCGGAGGCTACAATTATTTTATCAATATTATCCTAAATGTGTTATGCTAACGAAGTATTTACTAAAGTTATATAGTCTTAAGAAGGCGAAATACTTACCTAAATAATACTTAATCAAACTTAAGAGTATAATTTCAAGACCCAGTAGTAATTTCTGAAGACTAAGCGATTATGGACACTTTTGAAATCATAACAAACAAGGTTAAGTCAGAAGGACTTCAACCAGACTTCCATGTGCTTCAATCGGGTGTTAATGAACCCGAGTGTACAATTGAAGGCAAGAAGTACATACTATTTTGCGCAAATAACTATTTAGGTTTAACTCAAAATCCTAAAGTTAAAAAAGCAGCGATTGAGTCTGTAAAAAAGTATGGAATGGGACCAGGGGGGTCTAGGGTTATTAGTGGTAACGTTGATATTATTGTTGAGCTTGAACAGAAATTATCTGAGCTAACCCAAACGGAGGACAGCATCACATTCCCAACGGGTTACATGGCTAACATTGCTGTTTTTAGTGCGGTAATGGATCCTGTTTTTGGAAGTATTTTTGGTGACGACGCAATCAACAATCAAGGTGGTGTGATATTTTCTGATGAAGATAACCATGGATCGATCATTGATGGGTGTCGACTAAGTTCAGCGAAAAAGGTGGTTTTCAAACATAACAATATTGATGATTTAAATAAAAAAATTAAGTTAAATGATCTTCCAAATAAGTTAATTGTAACAGAGGGGGTATTTAGTTTAGAAGGCGAAATAAATAATATTCCGAAATATATTGAAGTTGCCAAATCGAATGGTGCAAAATTAATGGTTGATGACGCACACGGGGTTGGTATTTTGGGAAAACAAGGAGGGGGTGTTGGAGATCACTTCGACTGTTCAGAAGATATCGATATTTATATGGCTTGCATGGACAAAGCCTTAGGTGGTACAGGTGGATTTCTTGCTGGGAAGAAGGCTTTAATAGATTTCCTGCGAATAAGTACAAGATCATCCCTACTATCCTCAGCAATCACAACTAGTATGGCTGGAGCAATGATAAAATCAATAGAACTAATAAGTAATGGGAGTAAGTTGCGCGAGCAACTATTTGAAAAATCAGATTATCTTAGAAGAGCTTTAAAAGAAAATGGTTTTACAATTTTGGGTGACGACAATATTCCCTCCGTTCCCCTCCTCGTTGGGAATGATGCTATTGGGGTTAGATTTGAAAAAGCCCTTTTTGAGGAAGGGATTTATCTTCCAGTTGTGCGTTGGCCCGCCGTACCATATGGCACTTCCAGATTTAGAATTATTGTGATGGCACAACATGAAAAAAAACACCTGGATAAACTAGTGGACGCGTGTACCCGCGTAGGCAAAACACTATCTATAATATAAATACCATTTATGCTTAATGCTGGGTATTTAACCCTATTTGTTGCCGTTGCGAATCTTTTGCTCGGATTTTTCGTTTTATCGCGTGGTAAATCAAAACCATTATACATTTCATTTTTTCTTTTCACTCTTGTCGATGCAATTTGGAGCCTTACAAATTTTGTATTCGAATTCTATTCTCAATCAATATTTATATTTAGAAGTCAATACGCAACAGGAGGTTTGACCCTTGTAATGGCTCTAATATGGATTTATTACCTTATTAGGAAAGACTGGCTTTCAAAGAATGAAATTATTTCAACCACAGTTCTTGGGGTAATAATTTTTTCTATTCCATATCTTGGAGGACTTGTCGTGGACTCGATTTCAAAGTTACCAGATGGTAGCTATGATTTTATACCTGGACCGCTTTTTGATTTTTATAGCGGATTACTACTTATCATACTTGGCTACCTTTTCTATTTGTTGATTAGGGCTGAAAGAAGAGTGAGAGGGATACAAAAAGTCCAGCTCAGGTATGTTATTGCTGGTGTATCGATTTTCGCAGCAGTCGCCATATCTTTTGGATTAATACTGCCCCTATTTGGCTACAGTTCGATAGTGGCATTCGATGCTCAAAGCTCGTTGTTTTGGATCATATTAACCACCTATGCCATTCTTCGTCATCGTTTACTCGATATTAAGTTTGTACTGACCAGGTCCATTACTTATGGGATTCTCCTTACTCTCGTAACCTTATCTTTTGTATTTATTACATTCATTTCAGGACAATTCTTTGGCAATACAACTATAAGTAGGAATATCATTGCATTTATTATCGCAATACTTATAGTTTTTGGACTCGATCCCCTGAAGAATTGGCTTTCAAGAATTTCCGATAAAATATTTTTCCAAGCCAAGGTAGACTATCAACAATTACTTCGAGAAGTTTCAGAAATTCTTGCATTTGAGATTAGCCGTGATGAATTGATTATTAAAATTCGAGAGAAACTTCAAGAAGGATTGAAGGTTAAATTTTCCGGTATATTATTGCGCAATCAATCCAATGGAAAAACACAGAAATTTGAAGCTCTTCAAGATCTCTTACATCAATACCCAAACCTCTCTCTCCAAAACACCAGTCCGCTCGTTCACTTTCTCCGCGAACACAAACACTACTCAATCGTTGAATCACTCGAACGGAAAATAGAAGATGCAGATGATGGGGAACGCACAGAACTCGAGACCTCGAAAGCCGAATTCGACCGCTTGGAGGCTTCTTTAGTTACGCCAATTTTTGCTCAAGGGCACCTAATCGCGATTTTAGCCCTGGGTCCAAAACTTTCTGGCGATAGTTTTTCAAACGATGACATCAACCTAATCGAAGTATTATCGCCGCAAATCGGTTCGGCTATCCAAAAAGCCAACCTGTTTGAAGAAGTCCGGCAGTTTAATATCAGCCTGCAACTCAAAGTCGACCAAGCCACCGCCCAACTGCGCGAAAAGAACGTCTCGCTTGAAACGCTGCAGCACATTAACAAGGAGATTACTCAAACGCTCGATTTCGAAAAAGTTGTTCAGCAAATCGCCGACTCGGTCAGCACCGAACTCGGTTACCAAGGCGCGATCTTGGCCTTCCTGGATGATGACGGGAAAACGTCACGCGCGCGGGCGATTACTCATACCAAGTTGACGGAAACGGCCCTGAAGCTCTTACCGACGCATTTCAGTGAATATCACAGCGACATCACCGACCCGAAAACCCATAATTTGAGTGGCAAGGTATACCAGACCGGACAGACGCAAATCACCAACAACTTCGCGCGCGTGGTCTCGCCGCCGTTGCCGAAGCTGCTAGCCCAGACAATTCAAAAGGTGGTCGGGCATTAAATCAATGGTCTTAATCCCGATTGTATCCGAAGGGAAAACTATCGGCGTGATTGAAATCGGTACCAAGAAGGATCAAGGAAAACATCACCCAGCAAGAACTGGAAACTATGCAATCGGTGGCGGACGAACTCGGAATCGTGTCCCGAAACTTCAAACTCTTCGGTCAGTTACAAAAAACCAACCAACAACTCGAAGTTGCCAACGAAAACTTGAAAGAACTCGACCAGCGCCAAGTCCGAATTCGTGTCGATCGCTTCGCACCAATTGCGGACGCCGATGACCGGCATTATGGGCTACCTGTCGATGATGACCCAGGGCGATTTCGGTAAGATTAAACCCGAGCATCGTCGAAATTCTCCGCAACCTGCTGTCCGAATCGCAGCGCATGATCCGCCTGATCAACCAATTCCTGAATGTCTCGAAGATTGAGGCCGGCAAGTTTACCTACACTAAGAAACCGGTCCAGATTCTGGATTTGATTACCCAGGAAGTTTCAGAGGTCAAAAAAGCGGCGGCCGATAAAGGCCTGAAACTGGTGGTCAAATTGCCGAAGACCCTACCGACGATCGTAGCCGACGGCGATAAGATTCAAGATGTTATTTTGAACCTGGTCGATAACGCGATTAAATACACGGCCAAAGGCAGCGTGACCGTCAGCGCCAGCCACGAAGACGGCTTGGTTCACGTGAAAGTCAAAGACTCGGGCGTCGGGATTAAACCGGAAGACGCGCATGAATTGTTCAATAAGTTCGTGCGTGGCAGCGGCATCGCCCAGATTCATCCGGACGGATCGGGTTTGGGCCTGTTTATCGCCAAATCGATCATTGACGCCCACGGCGGTCGGATTTGGGTCGAGTCCGACGGCGAAGGCAAAGGGAGCACCTTTCAGTTCGTGATTCCGATTCAGCCGCCGCCCGGCTTGGAAGAAACGCCGAAGTCGGCGGCCGCCCACGTTGTTTCAACCAAGCATACGTAAATAGGCTCTTTCAAAGAGCGCCGTCGCGACGGCGCTTGACTTTTTTTATTTTCGGGACTAAGCCTAACGTAGATCATTGACAACCAAGTCCTTCTTTCGGCCCATAGATTGCAAGGCGCAATCATGAGTAGAACGGGGGCGTGAAAGGAGTATGCCATGCTTACCGCCAGCGTGCATCCGACCGCCAACATGCCGCGCGTGTTGGAGAACGTGATGCGTGAAGCTGCCGAACCGCCCGAAGAAGCTCGCGAGTTCGGATGGGATGTGGACTGGGACAACGGCGTGGATCACAGCCACTCCGACTAGTCCTGTGCTCAGATGTAGTGGTGGGGAGGCGTTGATTACCTCCCCACATCTTCTCAAAAAGGAGGTGAAAAAGTGCATATTTTCATCGTTAAGCCAGTTGGCTGGCGCTGTAATATCCGCTGCCAGTATTGTTTCTATCACGAGTGTCCGTTGGCCCAGGCTGGTGATCAGACGCTCATGACTGACGACACGTTGACCCACGTGATTCGCGAAGGGCTCGCAATGAACCCGCGAGTAGCGGAGTTCGACTGGCTCGGCGGTGAGCCACTGCTGGCTGGTCTCGAGTTCTATCAGCGAGTGGTGGAACTGCAGAGTCAATTCTGCGCTCCTCACCAGCGCATCACCAATCGGGTGCAGACGAATGGAACGCTCCTGGATGACCGCTGGGTAACATTCTTCGCGAAACACCGGTTTACGGTTGGACTGAGCATGGACGGTCCAGCCGCAATCAATGACCGCTTTCGTTATGACGCAGACGGGCGCGGTACCACCGATCAAGTGCTCGTGGCGTTGCGACTGCTCCGGCAGCATAACGTCTACCATGGCGTTATCTGTGTGGTGAATAGCCTCAATGTTCACCACCCTGACGAAGTGCTGGAGTTCTTCGTACGTCAGGGTATCAACCGGCTGGCGTTCAACCACGCCAAGGGCCTGTTTCCCGACGGCCGACCGCTACCGACCACAGTCGATCCAGATGACTACGCGCGATTCATGTGCCGACTGTTCGATCGCTGGCTAGAGAAGGACGATCCGAACCTGGTCATCCGCCAATTCAAGAGCATTCTTCACTCGCTCATGGGTGGCCGGTACCGAATGTGCGTCCTGAGCAATCAATGCCACACCTTGTTTGGCATCGAAAGTGACGGGACGGTCTATCCCTGCGAAGATCATCCTGGTGAGGGCTGGCAGTCGTTCGGTAATGTTCGTGACGGCGCGGCGCGGCTCCTGGCGCATCCGAACCGACTGACTTTCAAACAGAAAGTTGATGATGCCAAGCGGGCCTGTCAATCGTGTCGGTGGTGGAACATCTGCCAGGGTGGGTGTCCCCGCGATTACTACTTCGGGGTCGCTTCCATGGGGCGCCACAACCGTATGTGCAAGGCATACAGAACGCTCTTTGAGCACATCGTGTCCAGGATTAAGCCCTACCTGGAAACGACAGCAAGGCCGGAATCGTAGTTACGATTCCGGTTTTTTTATGTATTCTTGGAGTAGGTGTGCAACCCGGCGGAAACTGTCAAGAGTGACGCTACGTTTATTCTGTAATCTTTCTTGCCAGTATGGTTGAAGATGATACGCGGCGTATGTTCGCCAGGCATGTAGCATTACTTTTTTTTGTGTATTGTGTTTATGCTTCGTCTGCTTGTAGAGTTGATCGAGCGGAGTTTGTAGATATTGGCGTCCAAGGATCCCTTGTGGTACGAGACTTGATACTAGGCCTTCGTTAAGCCAAACCCAGAGAGAAGGTGAGGGAAGCGATCGAAAAAGAGTCATCTGCTGTTGGGTAAAAAGCCGCAATTTTCGTTCATATGAGGGGCGCATAAAATGCGCATGGATAATTTCGTGGATAAGAATACCTCGCATTTTTTTATTACGGCACGAGGTGCGGAATTGGAGATCGCCAGCCTCGAGGACTACCGCATCTTTACCCACGTTAGCATTGCCACCGCCAACTGGGCATGGTAATCCCTTCGGTCGCATGAGAAGAATCAAACGAATCTCTGCTTGGGGCCGAGCTTTCGGATAAAGGATCTGGAGGTCACGCATGCAGTGTTGGACCGATTGAGACTGCCAGATATGCTCCAATACTCTTTGGGCGGTGAGGAGGCGCGCCTTCTCACCCGACCAAACTTTCTCAAAACGAGGGTGTAGCGTTTTTTTGATGTTCGCAAGTTGATCATAATCTTTTGTTGATAAAGCGAGTGCCAGCGATGGCCAGACTTCAGCCTCTGGAAAGAGCTGGAAGTACGTACCGAGAAATTGACGCGAGGTACCGAGTCCATACGTACGCATGAGTTTCCGGAAATCATGAAGCGCGCGCTGCTCTGAAGTACGTAAGGGGCCAGTCAAATGTAACCACTTTTTGTTATAGGCAGGGTTACAGGAAAAGTGCCACTCGCTTAAGTTAGAAATAAAAAAATAGAAATTCGCCTCACGGGAGCAAAAAACTTTCAATTGCATACCTACCGTGAGTGTACTCGGACGGCTTACAAAGTTCAATACCTATCACGTTCATCGAAATTTACGTATACTGAGGCATATGGCTCATGTCCGTTTTTCCATCAATCTCCGCGAGGACGCGAAAAACTGGGTGCGACTCGGTCAAATGAAACGCATGCAGCCATCAAACAGCTACTCAAACTCGGCTGTGATGTCCGAATAAACACGTGTGTGGGATCGCATAACCTGAGTGTTATGCCAGAGTTTCTCCATTTCGTGAGCGAGGAATTCGGGATTTTGCATAGGCTTGTGCACGTCGAGCCCCTTGGGCGAGCGAAAGAGAACTCTGGACTGACTGTCGAAGACAAAGCCTTTGCCCGAGTGGTCAACCAGCGTTCTGGCAAGGTGGAGTTTTTAGATAGTCACGACGAAGTGTCTGCTCGTGACTTTCGTCTTCCGCCATGCGGCGTCGGACAATCCATGGCATTTGTCGATGCCTATGGAAATGTTTCGCTCTGTCCAACAATGACCCAGAATGAGTACCCAGGTTTCTTGGCGGGTTCTTTACGAAAAACGCCTTTGCAAGAAATCTGGACGCGATCTCCAACGTTCATCCGATATCGTGGCATCCAGTGCCGTGATGTCACGACCTGTCCGGCCAAAACGCAGTGCAAGGGCGGTTGTCGCAGCCACGCTTTCATTGCGACTGGCAATCCCAATGCTCCTGACCCTGGAATGTGTGCGGTTTTCCAAGATCAGCATAACCAGAACGGCCCATAACATTGCTTGTTATGGGCCGTTATCTTATAATAAAAATAATGTCGAGCCTTGCTCACGTTCGATTTAAACTGGTGCCGGAAAAGCTTGAGATCGATACGCTGTATGGATTTTTGTTTGAGGACCCTTGGGGATGGGGGGGTCGAATTGTTCGTAAGCATCCGAATATAAAACCAGTGCTCAAACTTACCCAAGAATCGGTCCGGATACAATATCTTCGAAAATACGTACGAGACTTTCGTCGTTCACGCGCAGTCGAAATGCAGCGGCAACTTGAGAAGCTGCCTCGGGCCTGGGGAAGGGTTGAACAGCCGGCTTTTATCGCCCTTCAGCAACTGATTGAAACGAATTGGCCCAAGCAGCGTCCCATACATGCCCTGATGTCGATTAACCCGATCTGTCCAAGATTTTTGCGAGAGTGGACTTTTTTTTGGTACTGGCGCTACAAACAAAAAGATATTTTTGAAATTATTCTTCATGAATGCAGCCACTTTCTGTATTTTCAAAAATGGCAGGAAGTTTTCCCGCAAGATCGTCCACGATCTTTTGACTCGCCGCATCTTATTTGGCATCTAAGTGAAATTCTAACCCCAATTTTACTGATGCAACCGGAGCTACAGAAATATTTACGCCAGAAACCAACTTTTTACCGCGAGCACCAACGGCTTCGAATCAAAGGCAAGACCGCGCCAGCGTATTTTCGGGATTTGTATCATCGTTCAAGAAATCGACATGAGTCGTTTGCATGCTTTCTAATTAAGGCACGGAAGGCTATTGAACAACAAAAAAGAAAATTCGCAAACGTATATTCTTGATTAAGCATGCGTCAACAACAACCATCGCCAGTTATCATTGCTCGAGCCTTTCAAACGCGACCCGAATTAGCGCGCTTTGCCAAACGCACGCACGCTCGTTACCAGCGATGGTTTAAGACCAAGCTGTCATTACCAACAATCGTTATTTTGCAACAGCGACGGCTGGTTCGTGAATTCTGGAAATCGGCGCAAGACGACTGGAAAGTCGGTTGGTATCGAAACAAGGTGATTTACCTCCTTGATCAGTCGCTGGCAGAAAGAAGCCGAGGGGATTGGTACCGACTCCTTGGGCATGAACTCGCGCACCCGTTTATTAATTATGTGAGCGAAGGTAAGGCACCGCGATGGCTGAATGAGGGCTTAGCAAGTCGCTTAGCCGGGCAACGCCAGCACCGCGCGACACCCAAAGAAGTGGTGACGTTTTTTCGTCAACGAAAATCACCAAATAATTTGAATGTCTATGGTGTTGGTCGAGTTATGACCGATGAGGTATTGGCACGGTACGGCCGACAGAAAATCCTGCAATTTCTCAAACAAATCGCTAAGACACGAACGATCTCTCTGGCTTTCCGTCAGACGTTTGGCCTCAGTTGGCACGACCATATGCGTGCGTACCAGACTAGGAACCACACTTCATTGTTGAATAGATAGGGCTGTAGTACAATTATCCCATGGCCACCCGCGTCCTGCTGATCGAAGATGAACCCTTACTGGTTTCGCTGTATGCGACATTGCTGGCGAAAGAGGGGTATGAAGTGCTGACCGCGCTCGATCTCGAGGCCGGCGAGGAGAAAGTTGTCGTCGTTCGGCCGCATGTCATATTGCTGGACTTATTGATACCGAATAAACAGGCGGCTGAACATGCCGAAGGCGACTATCATGAACCGCCGGGTTTTCAAATTTTACGGCTCGTTAAAGGCACCCCCTCATTGAAAGACACCCGGGTGATTGTGTTGTCCAATCTTGATTCGGATGAACACGTCCAAACAGCCAAGCATTTGGGCGCCGACGCCTACCTGGTCAAATCCAATATTGACCCGCACGATTTGAAAGCCCAAGTCGAAAAAATACTGCAAACCAATCCGACCAGTCCGGCATGATGGACCGTCCGCGGCACGTCCGTAAACATATCGTGATCGCCGGAGGCGGTTTTGCCGGTTTGGCGGCGGCTTTGGAATTGGAGCGGTTGCGCCGGTCGGACGACCACTACAACGTGACCCTGATCGAGAAAAACAGTTACCACACCTTTCACGCGCTGCTCTACGAAGTCGCGACGGCCGCCTCGACGCCGCGCCCGGAAGACCTGGCCAAGCTTGAGGAAGGCGTGTCGATCGATTACCGCGCGCTGACCAAACTGGAACTTAAACGGCCGGTCTCGATTGTCCAAGGAGAAATTACCGATATCCGGTTGGACTCGGGTCAGCTCGCGTTTCGCGACCAGCCGCCGATGGATTTTGATTCGATCATTTTGGCCTTGGGCAGTGAATCTAATGATTTCGGTATCCCGGGCTTGACTGAATACAGCGTCTCATTGAAAGAACTGCCGGATGCGCTGAAAATTCACGGCCGTCTGCATCAGCTGCTGGATCACTGCGACCGGCATCAGCAACCGGTCACGATGGTGGTCGGCGGGGGCGGTATTTCCGGGATTGAAACGGTCAGCGAGTTACGACACTTCGTGCTGAAACACTGTCGGGAGTCTGACTATGATGCCAGTTTGGTGCGGATCGTGTTACTCGAAGCCGCGCCGACCATCCTGCCGGGTTTTCCGGCCTGGGTGCAACAGGCCACGCTCCATCGGCTGGAGCGCTTGGGAGTCCAGGTTAAAACCGGCCAAGCCATCACCGGCTTAACCGCCACGCAGGTCCAGCTCAAGGACGGCCAAACACTTCCGCAGGATTTGTTCATTTGGAGCGGCGGCATCAAGGCCCACCATCTGGCGCGGAATCTGGGCGTGGAATGCGTCGGGAATAAACATCAAGTTTGCGTCGACGAGTACCTGCGGATCCCGACCCATCCGGAAGCCTACGTGATTGGCGACTCGATGCACTTTATCGATCCGGCCACCCAGCGTCCGGTCCCGCAAGTTGCCCAGTTAGCCATCGCCCAGGGTCGGCAAGCCGCCCAGAATATTGTCCGCCAGATCCACCAACAACCATTGCAGCCGTATCGACCCGATCATGCCGGGTTTGTCTTTCCGGTCGGCGGCCGCTGGGCGATTAGTACGGTCTGGGGGATGCGTTTGACCGGCGGGTTGGCGTGGTTGGTGCGGAAACTCGTTGATTTCAAATATTACCTGAGCGTCTTGCGGTTCCGCAGCGCCTGCCGAATTTTCTTACGAGGCGAGCGGGTGTATATGGAGAATGATTAGCGACGGCAGTTCTTCGGCCGCGATTGGCTGAACAGACATTTCGGCCGCCCAAAATTTTCGCCGTCCGGCTTTTCGCGTTTCGGTCGTATTTGTGGTATAGTTAACTCATGCGGCTACGGAATGTACGGTCTGCTTCAGTCAAAAATAAACGAGTGCTGGTTCGGGTAGATATTAACGCTGAACGCGATCGACGCGGGCGGATTCGTGACACCTCGCGGATGGAAGCGTTGGTGCCGACCATCAGCTGGTTACGCCGGCATGGCGCTCGGGTGGTCTTACTGGCGCACCAAGGTCGGCCGACGGGCCGAACGCGATCGTTGTCGTTACGGCCCTACGCGCGTCCATTAGCCCGAATTCTGCACACCCCGGTTACCTTTCTGGCCACTCCGCCGTCGGCCGCCACTACTCGAGCTGCCATCACCAAATTGCGACCCGGGCAAGTAGCCTTGCTCGAAAACTTGCGATTTTATCCGGGCGAAGAAAAAAATCAAGCCACCTTCGTTCGACAACTGGCGGCCTTCGGCGACTTGTACGTGAACGAGGCTTTTTCGGTATCGCATCGGGCGGCTGCGTCGGTGGTCGGGCTGGCCAAGCGACTCCCAGCCTACGCCGGCCTCCGGTTACTCAAAGAAATCGCTATCCTCGAGCAATTGCGCCGACATCCGCGATCACCGTATGTCGCGGTGATTGGCGGTGCCAAAATTTCAACTAAGTTGCTCCTGATACAACAACTCGCCAAGCGCGCCGACGCGGTCGTCCTGGGCGGAGCCTTGGCCAACACCGCGCTGCAAGCCAGCGGCCAGCCGATCGGCCGATCACTGGCTGAACCGAAACTCCGGGCATCCATCCGCCGAATGCTCCAGCGTGCCTCGAACATCCGCCTGCCAGTCGACGTGGTGGTTCAGCGCGGCCGAACCAGCAAAACCGTCCAAGTCGCGGCGGTCCGGCCGGCCGACCGCATTCTGGATATTGGTCCCGGCAGTTTACGCGTCTACGCGGCGATTTTGCGTTCGGCTCGAACGATCGTTTGGAACGGCCCGCTGGGCGTCTATGAACAACCGCCGTTTGATCGCGGGACCGCGGCCATGGCTCGGGCGATTGCCCGCAGCCGGGCCCGGGCGGTGGCGGGTGGCGGAGAAACGCTGGATGCGATTCGCCGACAACGATTGCAAAAAAAATTTTATTGGCTGTCGACCGGCGGGGGAGCGATGCTCGAATTCCTTGAGGGTCGAACCTTGCCTGGATTACAAGCCCTAACGCGTTAACGTATGTACATCACGCAGATTACCAGCCGACAAATTCTTGATTCACGCGGCCGACCGACCGTTGAATCGACCGTCCACCTGGATACCGGTATCTCGGCCACGGCGGCCGTACCCTCCGGCGCCTCGACCGGAACCCATGAAGCCTTGGAACTCCGCGATACCAAGTCGAAACGCTATGACGGGCTGGGCGTCCTGACGGCTGTCAAAAATGTGACCGGACCGATTGCCAAGGCCGTCAAAGATCAGGATGTTCGGCAGCAACGAGCGATTGACGAACGTATGATCAGTTTGGATGGGACGGTCAATAAATCAAAACTCGGTGCCAACGCGATTTTGAGCGTTTCCCTGGCGGTCGCGCGGGCGGCCGCGGCCCTGGAACGGGCGCCGTTGTATGCTTGGATCCAGCAGGTCTATGATTTTCCGGCGGTCCGGGCCGACCAGTTGCCGCGGCCGATGATGAACGTCTTAAACGGCGGGCGGCACGCCGACACAGCCCTGAAAGTTCAGGAATTCTTATTGTTACCGGACGGGAAATCGACGGCCGAACAAATTGAACGCGGGGTCCGGATTTATCGGGCCTTGGGTGAACTGCTGGCCGAAAAAAAACTCCGGACCATGGTCGGCGATGAAGGCGGCTACGCGCCAGCCCTGACCGAAACCACGGTCGCGCTCGATTTTCTCGTCAAAGCTATTACCCAAGCCGGCTACCGGGCGCCGAAAGACGTGGCGCTGGGTATGGACGTGGCCGCTTCTGAATTCTTTACCCCGGCCACCGAACGCTACGCCTTCGGCCAAACCACCGGCGGCCTGAGTGCCGACGGCATGATACAAACCTTGCGGGATTGGGTCCAAGCCTATCCGATTGAAACGTTGGAGGACGCGCTGGCCGAAGATGACTGGACTGGCTGGCAGGCTTTGACCGAGGCGCTGGGAAATCGGACGACCCTGATCGGCGATGATTTGTTCGTGACCAACGTGCACCGGTTGGAACGCGGGATTGATGCCAACGTAGCCAACGCGATTTTGATTAAACCCAATCAAGTCGGCACCCTCACCGAGGCGATTGACGCGGTGGTCAAGGCCCAGGCGGCCCAATACGGCGTGATCGTGTCCCATCGCTCGGGTGAAACGAATGATGACTGGATTACCGATATCGCGGTGGCGGTTGGGGCCCGGTTCCTGAAAGCCGGCGCGCCGGCTCGGGGAGAACGGGTGGCCAAATACAATCGCTTGCTGGCGATTGCCGATGCTCTACAGACATGAGTGATCCGCGCCCACTGGTCATGATCATCCTGGACGGCTGGGGCATCGCTCCGGATAGTCCGGGGAACGCGGTCACGCGGGCGAAAACCCCAACCCTGGACAGTTGGCGATCGAAGTATCCGTCGACCCAGCTCAAGGCCAGCGGCCAAGCGGTCGGCTTAAGTCCGCGCCAAGACGGCAACTCCGAAGCCGGGCATATGAACTTGGGCGCCGGTCGAGTCGTCAAACAAGATGCCGAACGGATTTCCGCCACCATCGCGGACGGTCGCTTTTTCCGGAATCCAGCCTTTCATGCCGCTATCCGGCACGTCAACAAGTATAATTCCGCCCTGCATATCATGGGCATGCTCGGCAGCAAGCAAAGCGCCCACGCCGACCCCGATCACTTGATGGCGCTGTTGATGTTGGCCCAGCAGGCACGGTTGCAACATGTTTGGGTGCATTTGTTTACCGATGGTCGGGATTCGCCGCGCTATTTCGCGCGTGAAATGCTGGAACGGATGCTCCCGCACTTCGGTGACGCCCGGGTCGGGACGGTGATGGGCAGATTTTACGGCATGGATCGGAATAAAAATTGGGAACGAACGGAACTGGCGTATAACGCGCTGCGGCATGGCCAAGCCGACTATCATGTGGACGATCCCTTGGACGCCATCACCCAGGCCTACAATCGCGGCGAGAGTGATGAATTTATCAAGCCGACCATCGTCAACGGTTTTCATGGGATGCAAGAAAATGATTCGATCATTTTCTTTAATCTGCGGTCCGATCGGGCGCGGCAAATTGCCAAAACCTTCGTGCAAACCGATTTCGAACGCCAGAACGCGGTCACCGGCGGATTTACCCGCCGCGATCCGATTCATCCGCTGTTCGTGTCGATGACCGATATTGGTCCGGACCTCGGGGATATGTTGAGCGCCTATCCGGCCGTCGAATTGACGGAGACGCTCCCGATGGTGCTCAAGAACTTCCGCCAACTCTATATCGCCGAAAGTGAAAAATACGCCCACGTTACCTACTTTTTTAACGGCGGATACGCGCAGCCGGTGGCCGGCGAGCAACGGCGGATGGTGCCCTCGGCCTCAGTGCCGAATTTCGCGAACACGCCCGGCATGCAATCGCCGAAAATTGGTGAAATCATCCGGCACGGCATTCACGGGCACCAGTACGACGTCATCGTGGCTAACTTTGCCAATACCGATATGGTTGGCCATACCGGCAACCTGGCGGCCGGCATTGCGGCGATGGAAATTACCGATAAAATTTTACGGGCGGTGGGACGCGAAGTGCTGGCGGCCAACGGCACCTTGATCGTGACGGCTGACCACGGCAACTTGGAAGAAATGCTCAATCTGCAAACCCAAGCGGTTGATACCGAGCATTCGAATAATCCGGTGCCGTTCCTGCTGATTGACCAGCAGTACCTGGGCAAAAAACTGCGAACCGGTGGCGAGTTAGCGGACGTGGCGCCGACGATTTTGGAAATTTTGCAGGTCAAGCAACCGGACGCCATGACCGGCCGGTCATTACTTCAGGCATGAATCAAACGCCCAAGCGACAACCGGCGGTGTTACTGATCCTCGACGGATTTGGCGTGGCGCCGCCTTCGCGCGGGAATGCGATTGCCCTGTCGAAGACGCCGAACTTGGACGGCTTTATGGAAAGCTACCCGACGGTCACGCTCCAGGCCTCCGGCGAGGCGGTTGGCTTGCCCTGGGGCGATATGGGGAATTCGGAAGTCGGGCACGTAACCCTGGGTTCCGGCAAAGTCTTGTACCAGGATTTACCGCGCATAACCCGTGCGATTGTTGATAAATCTTTTTTTACGAACCCGGCGTTCTTGGAAGCGATCGACGCGGTAAAAAAGCATCGCAGCACAATGCATCTAATCGGCATGTTCAGTTCGGCCGGTGTCCACAGTTTTGACGAACACGCCTATGCGCTGCTGGAGCTTTGCCAGCAGAAAAAAGTCTCTCGGGTCTGCGTGCACGTCATATTGGACGGCCGGGACAGTCCCTATAATAGCGGGTTGGAATTCGTGAAAAAACTGCAGCGCAAAATGCAAACTATCGGCCTGGGCCAGATCGCCACTATTTCGGGCCGCTACTACGCCATGGACCGCGATAATCGCTGGGATCGGACCGGCTTGGCCTACGCGGCGATGGTCGAGGGACAGGGCCCGACCAATGATGATCCGGTAGCGGCAATCACCGCTTCGTACAAAGCGGGCGTCTACGACGAACAATTCGAGCCAACCGTCATCACCCAAAACGGCCAGCCGGTAACGACGGTCGGGGACCAGGACGCGGTCATATTTTTTAATTATCGCTCCGACCGCGCTCGACAGTTAACCAAGGCCTTTGTCCTGCCGGGATTTGAAAAATTCCCGCGCCCAAACTACCTGAAGGATTTGGTCTTTGTGACCATGACGGAATATGAAAAACACTTGCCGGTCAGCGTCGCCTTTCCGCCGGAGACGGTGACCGAACCGCTGGCCAAGGTCATCAGCGATGCCGGCTTGCACCAACTCCATATTGCGGAAACCGAAAAGTACGCGCACGTCACCTTCTTTTTTAACGGCGGGATTGAGCAACCGTTTCCGAATGAAGAGCGGATATTAATTCCCTCGCCCTCAGTCACGTCCTACGATCAGAAACCCGACATGAGCGCCCGAGTAATTACCGAGCGACTGCTGGAACAGCTCAACACTGGGAAGTTCGGATTTCTGGTTATCAACTTTGCCAATCCCGATATGATCGGTCATACTGGAAATATTCCGGCCACCGTCAAAGCGATTGAAACGGTAGACTGGTGCCTGGGTGAAATTGTGGAAGCCGTTTTATCGATCAATGGCTTCGTGATGATCACGGCTGATCACGGCAACGCCGAAACGAAAATTGACAGTCAGACCGGCGCGGTCAATAAAGAACACTCGGCCAATCCGGTCCCGCTGGTCACCATTGCCAACGATTTACCACCCGACCTGGTGGCCCAATACCATGCGCCGATGCGCGACCTCTCCGGCCAGACCCCGGTCGGCGTACTGGCCGACGTGGCCCCGACCCTGCTGCAGATGATGGGCCTGCCGATTCCGCCCAGCATGACCGGGCGTCCAATCTTCCCAAATCTATGATCCAAATTCCGATTGAATTTTCAGCGCGGCACGCGCATCTCAATCAAGCCGACTGGCAAGCCTTGTTTGGCGCGGCGCCGATGACCAAGGGTCGGGAGATTTCCCAACCGCCGCAATTTGTGGCGGCCGAGCGGATTGATCTGGCCGGACCGAAAGGACAATTGCAACGAGTCGGGATTGTCGGGCCGGTGCGACCGTATACGCAGGTTGAACTCTCAACGACTGACGCCCGCCAGCTGGGCCTCCAACCGCCCATCGCGCCGTCCGGTCATTTGGACCAGGCGGCCACCGTGACCATGATCGGTCCGGCCGGAAAAATTGAACGGGCGGCCGCGATTTTACAGCAACGCCACATTCACGCTTCGCCCGAGGCGGCGGCTCGGGCCGGCCTGACCGACGGTCAGGAAGTTTCAGTTGAAGTAGCCGGGTTGCGGGGCGGCGTATTTGATCATGTCTTGGTCCGAGTTGATCCAAGCTTTACCTGGACGATGCATATTGATACTGATGAAGCCAACGCCTTCGGGCTAACCACCAACGCACATGGCACCATCCACCCGTAACCAGTCGTCACTCCTGGTCCTGAACGCCGGTTCATCATCGCTCAAATACGCGGTGCTGGTACCGGGTCGAGTGATCGCTCGGGGCGAGATTCAACAGGTTGGCCAACGCGTGACCTTGGCCCAAGCGATTGGGAAAGTTCGGACGACGGTTGCGGCCCGCCAGCTCGAACCGCGGGCGGTGGCACACCGGATCGTCCATGGCGGACGAACTTTTGTCAAACCCACCAAGCTGACCGCAGCGGTTCGCAAAAAACTTACCGAGCTGATTCCGTTAGCACCGTTGCATATGCCGGCTAATCTGGCCGGCCTGGCCAAAGCTCGTCGGGCTTGGCCGCGGGCGGAGCAGTGGGGCGTGTTTGATACGGCCGCCTTTCACCAGCTGCCGGACGCAGCCCGCTATTATTCCATCCCGAAACAACTGGCCGATACCCACGGAATTTATAAATACGGATTTCATGGCATTTCCCACGCCGATGTATTTCATCGGGCGGCCAAGCGACTCGGGAGTGCGACTGCCAAACTGTCCGGGGTGACGATTCACCTCGGGTCAGGGGATAGCGTTACCGCCTGGCGGCGGGGCCGGCCGATTGATACCAGCATGGGCTTCACGCCGCTCGAAGGTTTAACCATGGCCACCCGCTCCGGTGACCTCGATCCGATGATCCCGTTATATCTGCAATCGCAGCTTGGCTGGTCGGTTCGGCAAGTCAGCGACTTACTCCAGCAACGTTCCGGCCTGTTCGGTTTAACCGGTTTGCGGGACATTCGTGATGTGCTGGGTGCGGGCGGTCATCCGGTACCGGGCTGGCCCCGCCGCCGTTGGACGGCCGGGCAACGACGGCACGCGCGGCTGGCGTTGGCGATGTTTATCTATGATATCCAACGCTACTTGGCCAGTTACCTGGGTCTCTTGCCCCAGCCGAAGGTGATCGTCTTTACCGGCGCGGTTGGCCAGAATGCCTGGGTTCGGAGTAGCGTCCTGGGCGGAGTTCGCCGGCCTCCCGGGATAAGAATTTTGACCCTGCCGACGGATGAAGAACACGCGATTGCTGAGCAGGTTTGGCCCATGCTACACTGATGACACCGATGGAGCGACAAACAAACGTTTTTAGCGTAAAAATTGGCGGTGAAGCCGGTTTCGGCATTATGTCGAGCGGTGAAATATTTTCGAAAACCTGCGTTCGGGCCGGTCTGCATGCATTTGATTATTCGGAATACCCCTCGCTCATCCGCGGCAGCCATAATACCTACCAGGTAATGGTCGCCGATCATCCGGTGACTGCTTGGCGGTCGGCCGTCAATATTTTAGTAGCCCTGAATCAGGAAACCGTTGAAAAACATATCCATGAAGTGACGCATGGCGGGGCGATCATTTATGATAGCCATGGCTACACCTTTCGTGATTTCGATCAACACCGCTTCAAGCGCGATGATATTGTCTGGTTCGGAGTGCCGCTTGGCGATCTGGCCAAGCAGCACGGCGGCCAGCTGTTCATGCGGAACACCGTCGCCTTGGGAGCGATTTTTGCGCTCTTGAGCGTCGAGGTCAAGGTGCCGCTCGGCGTGATCCGCGACGTTTTCGGCGATAAGGATGCCAGCGTGGTTGAAACCAACAGCGCCTTGCTGGAAGCCGGCTATGCGTCGATTCCGCCGGCGGCCAGCCGGACCTTCCCCTGGGACCTGGAACCGCTGGCGCAGCCGGAACAAAAAATCTTCGTGACCGGCAATGAAGCGATCGGGTTAGGCGCGATTCAGGGTGGCTGCAAATTTTACGCGGCGTATCCGATGACCCCTTCGTCGACTATATTGGGTTTTCTAGCCAAACATGGTCCGGAGTACGGGATGCTGGTCCGGCATGCCGAAGATGAAATCGGGGTCATCAATGAAACGATCGGCGCCGCGCATGCGGGCGTGCGCGCCATGTGCGGCACCTCGGGCGGCGGCTTCGCCCTGATGACCGAAGCCGTCGGTCTGGCCGGCATGACGGAAGTCGGCTGTGTGATCGTCGAAGCTCAACGGGGTGGTCCATCTACCGGACTCCCGACCTGGACCGAGCAAGGGGATTTGCGGCAAGTCCTGCACGCTTCCCAGGGAGATTTTTTGAAAGTCGTACTGGCGCCGGGTGACGTTGCAGAATGTTTCAGCTTGACCCAGCGGGCCCTGAACATTGCCGAAGAATTTCAAACGCCGGTGATCGTGCTGACCGATAAGTACTTAGCCGAAAGCCGAGCCAGCGCCAAGCCATTCGCGGCCAACCTGCCAATCCGGCGCGGAAAAATTATGGTGGCAGCCGATCTGCCGGCCGATGATTCCTATCGGCGCTATGATCCAACCCCGACCGATGGTGTTTCCCCGCGCAGCCTGCCGGGCACGCCACACGGATTATTTTTGGCCAATTCTGATGAGCATACTGACTACGGTTTTTCGGCGGAAGATGTCGACAATCGGATGGCCCAGGTTGAGAAGCGGGCCCGCAAGGCCGAGGCCGTCCTGCACGCCTTGCCCGAACCGGAACTTGCAGGTCCGGCCGATGCCGACTTGACCGTGATTAGCTGGGGCTCGACCAAAGGCGTGGTCCAGGCGGCCCAGAAAATTTTGCGTGAAACTACCCATCAAAAAGTTAATCATTTGCATCTCTGGATGTTGAGCCCGTTTCCGACTGAGGCCGTTCGCCGCCATCTCCAAGCCGCGACCCGAACGGTCGTGGTGGAAGGAAATCAGTCCGGCCAGCTGGAAGGATTACTCCGGCAGCAGACCGGCCACCAAGTTGATCATCACCTTCGTCAATACGACGGCCGGCCGTTTGAACCGGTGGCGCTGGCTAAACAATTTGCCGATTTACTCTCATGAGCCTCCACGAACCCCATCGCTTTGAAACCGGACAAACGCCGACCTGGTGCCCCGGCTGCGGAAATTTCGCGCTCTGGACTTCACTCAATCACGTCTTTGCCCGCCGCCAGCTGAAGCCGCACCAAGTCGCGGTGGTCTTCGACATCGGCTGTTCGAGCAACGGTTCGAATTGGATTAAAGCCTACACCTTCCATGGCCTACATGGTCGGTCAGTACCGGTTGGCGTTGGCATGGCGTTGGCTAATCAGGATTTGACGACCGTGGTGGTTAGCGGCGACGGAGCGGCTTATGGCGAAGGTTTCAATCACCTGGTTCACGCCATGCGCGCTAATCCGAATTTAACCGTCATCGTTGAAGATAACCAGTTGTATGCCCTAACCAAAGGCCAAGTTTCGCCAACTTCGGCTCAGGGAACGAAATCGAGTTCGACCCCCTACGGTTCGCCGGATGAACCGTTGAACCCGATGGCCCTGGCGGTCAGCGCCAATTGCAGCTTCGTCGGGCGGGGCTTCGCCGGTGATTTACCACATCTGGAAAACTTGTTGGAGCAGGCCATCGCCCACCCGGGATTTTCCTTGGTTGATATTTTTCAACCTTGCGTGACGTTTAATCACGTCAATACTTACGCCTGGTTTTACGAGCACGTTCGGAAGCTTGAAACGCTCAAGCATGACCCGCGGGATCGGGCCAAGGCTTGGACGCAGGCTATGCAGCTGGAAGAATATTTACCGATCGGTGTGCTCTATCAGAACGACCGGCCGACACTTCAAGATAAATTTCCGCAACTCGCTAAGGGTGCGTTGACCGAGGCAGACTTGCGGGTTGACCTCACGAAACTCTACCACCAGCTGTCATGAGTCGATACCATTGGCAACTTCCATCGGAGGATACTTCGGAGGTTGATTGGCCGTCCGAGGTGACACCCTTGGTGGCCAAAGTCTTACATCGCCGCGGGGTGACCGATCCGGCGGCGGTCGCGAATTGGCTGGAACCTTCATATGATCAGCATATCCACGATCCCATGCTGTATCTCCAAATGGACCGGGCGGTCGAACGACTGATCCGGGCAATTCGCGAGCAGCAGCCGATTACCATTTACGGGGATTATGACGCGGACGGAATCTGCGCGACGGCCATCATGGCCGAGACGCTTGAAGTTTTGGGTGCCAAGGTCAATTGGTATATTCCGGAACGGTTAGCCGAAGGCTACGGATTGAATGCCGACGCGGTTGAACGTATCGCCAAGCAGGGGACGCAGCTCCTGATCACGGTTGATTGTGGCACCAGTAATGTCGGAGAAATCGCCCAGGCCAAATCCGAAGGCATGGACGTCATCGTGCTTGACCATCACCAGGCGCCGCCGGTGCTGCCCGAAGCGGTGGCCATCATCAACCCATTTTTACCCGGGCAAACCTTTCCGTTCCAAGGCCATTCGTCCGGCGGCGTCGCGTTTACGGTCGCCCGGGCCTTGTTGCAAGCCAGCCGCTCCGGCCAGGTGGTCAATCGGCCGGTCAAACCCGGTTGGGAAAAATGGTTACTCGATATCGTGGCGATTTCAACCGTGGCCGATATGATGCCGCTGCAGGGTGAAAATCGAATTTTTGTGACCTTCGGGTTGCGGGTTCTCCGCCAGACCCGACGTCTCGGACTCCAGGCTTTGTTCGCCGTGATTGGCGCCGAAGCGTCGCATGCCACCGAAACGACTATTGGGTTTCAAATTACGCCGCGTTTGAATGCGGCCGGTCGGCTGCAGCATGCCGGGACGGCCCTGCGGTTATTATTGGCCAAAGATCAGGAGACGGCCACCCAATTAGCGGCGGAATTACAATCCATCAATACCGAGCGGCAACGTTTGACGGAAATGGCGGTTGAAGAAGCGATGGGTCAGGTCCAAAATCAAGGCCAGCAGGCAGCCTACGCGGTTTTCGCGCCGCACTGGTCGCCGGGTATCGTCGGGCTGATTGCCGGACGGATCGCCGACCGGGTCTGGCGACCGGTTCTGGTCATGACGCAAAACGGCGATCACATTGTGGGATCGGGCCGGTCGATACCCGGTTTCGATATCACCAAGCACTTACGGACCGGTTCGGAATATTTATTGCGATTCGGCGGCCATGCTGGAGCCTGCGGGTTTACCCTGACTACCGCCGACCAACGCCAAGCCTTCATCGGCTGGTGGCAAACGTCGGTCGGGCAGGCAACGACCGCTGCCCCGGACCAACCGCCCCTGCAGATCGACGCCGAAACCACCCTGCAGGAAATTACGCCGGAAACCTTGGATCAACTTGAGCGTCTGGCGCCGTTCGGCGTGGCGAATGATCGCCCGCGTTTTTTACTCCGGAAGATTGCGGTCCAGCAGGTGAAAATGGTCGGTCAATCGAAGCAGCACGTCCGGCTCCAGGGCCTCCAGCAGTCGGCGGCCGGAACGTTTATCGGCTTTCGCTTGGCCGAACGAGCGGATGAATTAGCCGCCGCGGTTGACCTGGTCATTGAAGCCAGCTGGAATGCCTGGAACGGCCGCCGCGAGCCACAACTGAAAATTATTGATTTTCAACCAACCGCATGACTGCTGGACTCCGACTAACTATTCATACCGATGGCGGCGCCCGTGGTAATCCCGGCCCGGCCGCGATCGGGGTGGTGATTGCAAGTGACGGCCAGGTTCTGAAAAAACTCAGCCGCACGATCGGCGCTACCACCAACAATCAGGCCGAGTATCAGGCAGTCCACGCGGCCTTGACTGAAGCGCTGGCCCTGGGCGCGACGCAGGTCGAGCTGTTTGCCGACAGTGAACTGATCGTCAAGCAAATCCGCGGGGAATATAAAATCAAGAATCCCGAGCTCGGACCCTGGGTAATCAAAATCCATTCCTTAGTCAATCAGATCGGTCAGGTCACCTTCACCGCCATCCGGCGTGAACAAAACCAACTGGCTGACGCCTTAGTCAACCAGGCCCTGGATCAGGCAGCCACATGAAAGAAACGGAGTTTCAGGCCTGGGCTGAGCAACTTGCTAGACAACACCGTTTTACGCTCGGGCGTGAACTCTACAAAAATACCTACTATGCCACGGGCAGTTTCCGTAACCTGATTGTCGAAGCTGACTGGCGCGGGCAACCGGCCGTCCTGAAACTTTACGATGACCAGCGAGTCACCGACGAGCCCGAAGCGCTGCGACGTTTTCATCAAACCCATCGCCAGCACGAACTCACCGCCCCGCAATATTTTGCCGGACAGTCGGTATCGGCCACCCGCGGCTGGCTGGTGATGGAACGGCTGCCGGCTGAGGCCAAGCCATTTCGGTCCCCACTGTCAGCCGGCGATCGCGACGAATTTCTCACCATCTATAAAGACTATCGATCCAGCTGGCCGACAGCACCCGATCGTCCGCTGCGATTTGGAGAGAGGCTTGACCGCCGCTGAATATCATCTCTACCGGATGCATCACTGGTTGCGACTGGCGACGATTCCGTGAACAATCTCGGCCGGATGACCGGACAGCCACTCCTGCCGGAATCGGAAATTCTTCCACGTATCCGCCAGGTCGAAAAACGTTGTTCAAAAGTCCTGGCATGACCGCCCGATGTGGTGGTGTCACGGCCATTGTAAACCGGTTGAAATTTTCCGGACGCCATCAAAAACCTATCTGACCGACTTCGCGCATGTTGGTCTGTACCCGGAGGGTATGGAACTGGCCTTTATTATTTGGGCTGATTGGTTTATGGCCGCGCCCTGGGATATGTCTCCAGGAGATTGGCAGGCCGGGGCCGAGGAGTGGCGAGAACAGATGACGACGCTTGCCAAGGAGCTTGGTATCCGACAGCCGGTTGAACTCCTTCGAGTCAGCCTCTGCGAACGTTTGATCGGGTCGATTTTGGCGGATGTTGTTGCTTCCGATCGTCCGAGACAAGAGGCTGAAGGACGTTTACATACATTCTTTACATACCTAGATCGACTACTGGCTGAAGAAGTCTAGAATAAACTTGATTGGAACGCGCCGGCCTCAGCGCCCACTCAGCTTTTTTTCTTTACCCGATCCTCCCGAGGGCTTGACAAAAGGGTCGAAATCGTGTAGCCTGCGTCCAACCCTACGCCGCCCTTTTCACGAATGACAATTCACTCGGCCCCTTGCCGCGGAAAGATTGTCATGCACCGCTTGCTGGTGATTGAAGAGGACGACCATCTGCGTCAAATTCTCCACCTGGCCCTGACGCATGAAGATGATTTCTGTGTCAGCTTGGCCGCTTCGGGGTATGAGGTGGTCGCTCAGGTTCTCGAAGACCAGTTCGATCTGATCCTGATGGGCGACTTGTCGCCCTATCCGGTGACCAGCCAGGACTTGGTTCGCGATTTGCGGACTACCTTCGATCTCTCGATACCAATCGTGGTGGTCAGCACCCAGTGCGACGACGACAGTATCAGCCGCTACTTGCGCTTCGGCGCTGACGCGGTTTTCAACAAACCGTTTAACCTGGGACTGCTGCTGCAAATGCTGCGCCAGCAACTCGTCCGTTCCTCCGCGGCCTAGCGCCGCTCCCCACGGCCCGCATTCGATCCATTCGAAGCGGGCCTTTTTCTTTACCGGTTCAGCCACTGAAAAAAACAGGAGCCACATGCGTGACTCCTGGAGTTTGAGAAAGAACGAGATCGATGGTTACGATCGGCGCCTGAGGGCGGATTCCCTGGATTTCGCCCAGCGGTCGAGCCAAACGACCCACGGCCACGGCTGCTTGATCCGGAAGACCCTGGCGGTGGCCATCCGTCCGTCCAGCAGCAGGTCGGGCGGTTGGTTGTACGTTCGGAAGACCCAGTCTGCCACCGGCAGACCCAGGAAACCCGAGATGGCTTCATTGGTGCTGATGTTGGCGTGGTGGAAATGATGGAAACCGTAAATTTGTTTCCAGAGCGGACCCCAGCGCGGATGCTCGGTAGCGCGCTTCCACCATTCGTACGGATAGTGCTCGATCGCATGGAAGACTTCATACGCGAACATCGACCAGGCCACCGACAGGTACCCGCCGAACACGATCGGCCAATCCGGCATCAGGAATTGGCAGCCGATTATCAGCGGTGAGAAGAAGACCCAGAATCCGATCAGCGCGTAGACCGGGAAGGCGGCATCTTCGTACTGGTCGGCTTCGAGAATTGGATAGCGATTGAGGATAATTCGATCGGATCCGACTTCGGCCGGTCGCAGCTTGATCGGCGTCAGGGCATGGTGGTGACGGTGGCCGCGGGAAAAACGCGACAGCCAACCCGCCAGCCGCCCGTGCAGGATGTACCGGTGAAACATCCATTCGAAGAAGCAGCTGATGAGCTGCATCCCGAGGAAGACCAATAGGATCGGCCAGCCTCCGCCATCCAATTGTCGTTTCCAGGTGGTCGGTGCGAAATGCCAGATAGCGAGACCGAGCAGCAATACTTGGATCACGACCCGCAGGGAAAACCAACGAATCGAAAACGGACGACGGTTCATGGAGATCACCCCTTTCAGGTTGGAAAGAACCGGCGATACACGGTTGCTTCGTGCCGCCTTGCGTCGTGTTGACTATACCACTCGAAACAGGTTGGGTCGAATACTTGGCGGGTGCTGCACCGCTCGCACCCGCTTGCCAAAGCGTCTGGCCCGGCGTAGGCTGCCAGCAACGAAACCCGTTTGTTCCTCACAATCCGGAGGTCCCGATGCTGCTCCTGACCTTGGCGACGCTCGCGTCGCTGATGACCCAGCCGGTTGAGCGGTACACCGTGGCGGTCGATCACCACCGGACAACCGTTCAGATGCACTACGGTTCGTCCCGGCTGGTCGCCGACATCCAACTGGATGACCGGTTGGCTTTCCGAGCCGGTCACCCGTTCGGCTTTGCGTCCAGCTTGATTATACCGTGGCTGGGAGTCGAGCAACGATTGTCCGACGGTGCGGCCGGCGGCACCGCGGGCTTGGAATGGGCCTATGACCTGCCGACGTTGACGCCGGCCGGGGAGACGCCCTTCGTCCCGCTGCATTTTGAATCGCAGATCAGTCTGCGCTCATTCGGTTCGGAGCGAATCACCACCCAGGTGCGATCCCGGCTGTGTCTGAATATTGATCCGAATATTTCGGCTCGCACCTTTCAGGCCATTACCGAGCGGACATTCGGTCCGCATCCGGGTCACCAGTTCTGGATGGGCTTGACGCGCGAGTGTTGGTGGGGCCAAGGCGGCTTGTTCATCGGTCCGCGCGGGCAGCACGAGCTGGCCGTCCGGTGCCAACTGGCCCGCTGGTTTTAAGCCTAACCGCTGTTGCTCACAGCGGTTTTTTTCTGTGGCTGATCATGGCTGGGCGGCCTGGCGGTTTTTTTTCATCCGGCGTAGGCTAGTCTAACCCCGTTGCCGGTACGGACGAGGCTGTTCTTTTGCTATACTCGAGGTATGCCTAAACGCTGCTCCTGGCCAAAAGACGATCCGGCCATGATCCGCTATCATGATCGGGAGTGGGGGAAACCGGTCCATCGTGACCGGAAGATGTTTGAGTTTATTATTCTCGAATCCTTTCAAGCCGGCCTTTCCTGGCGGACGGTGCTGCATAAACGCGTGAATTTTCGCGCCGCCTTCGCCGGGTTTGATCCGAAGCGGGTGGCGCGATTTACCGCCCGCGACGTTGCACGATTGTTGCGAGACGCGGGGATTATTCGAAATCGGATGAAGATCGAGGCGGCCATTTCGAACGCCCGAGCCTTTTTGGTTATCCAAAAATCTCACGGCACCTTTAGCCGGTACCTGTGGTCGTTTGTGAACAATCGGCCGGTAAACAATCACTGGACATCAGACCGACAAATACCGGCCGTCACCCCTTTGGCGGAAACCATCGCGGCCGACCTCAAGCAGCGCGGCTTTAAATTTTTTGGCCCGACCGTTGTCTACGCGCACCTGCAGGCGACTGGTCTGGTGAATGATCATATTGTGTCATGTTTCCGTTGGAAAGATTGCCAAACGATTTGACGGTTGATTCCGTTTTCGGTATTCTACCTATACGTTGGTGGCCAAGGACACCGCTTTTTGCGCACGTACTACGTCTACATTATGGCAAATCGAAAACATGGCACACTGTATATCGGCGTGACCAATAATTTATTGCGCCGTGTTTGGGAACATAAACATAACGTTCACGAAGGTTTTACCAAGCGGTATCAAATTCATCGGTTGGTGTATTTTGAAGACACCAACGATATCGCGGCTGCCATCTGGCGGGAAAAGTGTTTGAAATGGTGGAAACGAAGCTGGAAAATTGAACTTATTGAAAAGACAAACCTTGCATGGAGAGACTTGTGGTATGACATATACCAGTAGACTCTGGCTTTTGCCAGAGTGACAAAATACTCCACCTCACCTGTCGTTCCGGCGTAAGCCGGAATCCATAGATGTCCAGTGGGAATGTATCTCGGAATTGATCCGGGGCAGGATCTAGAGACTCGAGAAAAACATACTTCACCATCACCTGTACGATGGAGTCGTTAAGGGCAGAGTGGAGATTGAAGTTTTTCGAAAATTACGACATGTATCGAGCATAGTCACACCGGCGTTTTTTGCCATTTCCCTGAATTTCCCGTACCCTTCCGGCATGAATACCAACCGATTGAGCGCGCTGGCCGATGGTGTCTTCGCAATTGTCCTGACCTTACTGGTACTTGAACTCAAAGTTCCACAGTTGCTCGGTCAGGTGACCGACGCGCAGATTTGGGCGCAGTTAAAAAGCCAGGGTGCGGTCTGGCTCGGCTTCGTTTTGAGTTTCTCATTCCTCTTTAGTATCTGGCGGGTGCACCATTTTATTATGTCCGTCTTGGCGAAAAGTTTGGATAATAAACTTTCCAATTGGAATGGCTTCCTCTTATTTTTTGTGGCGGTCGTGCCGTTTACCGCCCACCTGCTGGGTACCTATCCGCGTTCGCCGTTGGCGATTAGCGTCTACGCCGCGAACGTTATTGCAATTGCGTTCCTGATCGACGGGATGCGGCGGTATATTCTGAAATCCGACAAGGTCGAAAGCCAGCCCTGGACACGGCGGGAGGAATGGAGCGCCAACATCCGCGTTGGGGTGCCGATTATTTCTTCGATGGCTGCGATTGCAGTCTCATGGAATTGGCCGCAAGCCTCACTTGGTTTATTTGCTTTCGGAATTTTATTCAGCCTGTCGACCATCAGTGTACGCGTCATCTACGCGATCCTGAGTGCCTGCGGCGTGCGCGTTCCTCCGGTAGAACACCCAGAGTAAGAATTTCTGCTATACTCCCCATATGTCAAAACCAGTGGTGATGTTGATTATGATCGTGAGCCTGGCCGCTTTCGGCGTTCTCGGTTGGTATAGTTGGCAGGCGAGTCGGCCGAATATCGCGACAAATTCCATCCACGTCAGCGCCAACCCGACGACCACGGTTGCCAACTCTAAGACCGAGGTGACTAAAAACAGTACCACGTCAGTTACCAACACAAACACACCGGCGGAAGATACGTCGGCTGAAAGGTAAACCGCGGCCAAGCGTACGAAAACTATTTGTGATATACTTGCGCTATGAAATCAACCCGCCTTGGTATCCTGATCGTCATCGTCCTGCTGGTTGGATTTTTTGTTTGGTGGCGGCTAGCAAAGCCGGCCGAGCCCTCGGCCAACCCGACGGCCAGTGATTTTACCAATACGTTGACTTCAACCGGCAAGCAACCGGACACCGGCCAGTATCAGTGGTCAAGCATGTCGCAGGGACCATACCGCGACAACATTTCGTTCGCGACCAGTACCGATTTGCAAACCTGGACCGATAGCGGTCAAACCCTGGCTGAACATGCATCAGTGCCAGGCGCGGTCATGAAGGATGGAACCATCTTTGTCTACTTTGTGGATGTGCATCAAGACGGGAAGCCGGAGCAACTCGGCCTGATCACCTCAAAGGATAATGGGAAAACCTGGAGCGATCCGAAGATTTTAACGATCAAGAATATTGAGAAGCGGGTGGTTGCCGATCCTGACCCAGTCTTGCTGGCTGACGGCCGCATTCGATTGTACTACTTTGATATCAACGACAATCGGATTAATGGGCCCGACGCAACCTTTAAGATTGAGTCCGCTATCTCAAATGATGGCGAACATTTTACGCAGGAAGACGGTATCCGATTTGAACGACCGGCCGCGGCCGGCGGCGTTGATCCGGACGTCGAACTGATTGATGGCACCTGGTACCTGTATGTCGGTAGTGTCGGCGGGAACACGGTCGTCGGCGCAACTTCAAAAGACGGTATGACCTTTACCGAAGCCGGTCCGGTCTATAGTGAAGGCGCCGTTCCGGACGTCGTCCAAGCGGGTGACGGGCAGTTCTACCTATTCACGGCCGGGATCAATTATGCCGTCTCACAAACCCCACTCTTCTTCTTCCAGCCCAGCGGCAGTTTTCACTCCAGCTTGGGTAAGGTGACGGCCGATCCGTCAGTCGTGCAATTACCGGACGGCACCTACCTGATGCTCTTCAAGTATCAACTTTAAAAGTATTTTTTGCCTTTTTTGCTTTCCAGGCGTAAGCTTCACGTATGACAAAAACTCTCAATCTCATTCTCCTCATCGGCTTCCTGCTGGTTGATTTCCTCTTCTTCCACGATCTGTTCAAAACCGGCGAGCATATAACCGCCGCTCAATATCTGACCGGTATTTTGAGTATCCCGGTGATGCTTATGGCTGGTCGTTCACTGCTGCAGTCTAGCCGCCAAACTCGCGGGCCGGTCGCGTAGGCTGCATCGCCCATACCATCCGGGTGGCCGCTGAAAGGACAAAGCATGAACGATTATGTTAGTCGTGCAATTACCGAACGGCACCTACCTGATGCTCTTCAAGTATCAACAATAACAGCTTCCGATCCAAGCCGCCGGGGGATCGGGTTAGCGGCTCAACCAGCGATTATTGTTCGTGACGGCGTTTGGTCGTCCATTGGACGTACAGCCCGAGTAGCACCAAGCCGAGTCCAACCATCCAGCTGTCTGTCGGCAGTTGGTACGCTTGGGTCAGGCGGCCGATAATCTGCAGGATCAGCACCAGGATCCCGCTGATTAGCAAAAACCAGGCCACCAAACGGAAATTGACGGATCGAAAACCGGTCGGGAGTTGGGTTTCGGGCATGCCGATACGATAGCACGCAGCCTTGAACGTGTCGAAAGGCCGAACCCCTCGTTCCTTCCCAGTCGGATAGCGGCTGGAACAACCATCCGGCCCCCACACCAAGATTTGGTGTGGAGGCTGGTTTTTCCCTCTTGACTTCTTGGCGGCGCGGGGTAGGCTTGAAAGGCGTACGCCACGCTTATGAAACACTACCCTATACTCCGGGGGAATATCGCCATCATGGTAATGGTGGTCTTGGCTTTAGTCCTTGTCCGTCCCAGTCAGGCAGAGACGAAGCCGGAATTAATTTTATATTACGGTCAAGGTTGTCCACACTGCGCGACGGTGCTCGAATATTTCGCCAATCATTCAATCGAGGATCGATTCACCGTCGTGAAGAAAGAAGTGTATCAGCATTCGGACAATGCCCAAGAATTAGCGGCCCTGTTTGATCAGTTCGATCTGCCCGCGGAGAAACAGGGTGTTCCGTTTATGCTACTTAACGGCACCTATGCAGTAGGTGATCAACCAATTATTGATAGTGTTAGTAAAAACACCTTGACGACAAATGTTGAAGCGACACCGCTGCCGGCTCCGACCAAGGTGCCGACGCCGGTGACCTGGTGGGCGGTAACGGGGGCAGCGCTGGTGGATGCGATCAACCCCTGCGCCTTCGCTGTGCTGATTATCCTGATGGCGACGGTCCTGGCCGGAGGCCAGCGCCGCCGGGCGTGGCTGAGCGGTTTGGCTTTCATCGCCGCCGTTTATATTTCCTACTTAGCTATGGGCTTTGGGCTATACTCGGCCGTCGCCGCGGTCGGGGTCACCTGGTGGATTCAAAAAGCGGCTGGCAGCCTGGCGATCGGGCTTGGCTTATTCAATCTCAAAGACGCGTTTTGGTACGGCCGCGGGGGATTGATGGAGGTGCCGCTGAGCTGGCGACCGCGGATGAAAGCGCTGCTGCAATCCGTCAGCAGTCCCGTCTCGGCGGTGCTGGTCGGCTTCGCGGTCAGTTTGTTCCTGCTGCCCTGTACGTCGGGACCGTACATCGTTATTATCGGGATGCTGGGTCAATCTGCGACACGGGTGCAAGCTGTCTGGTGGCTGGTGTATTATAACCTGTTGTTTATCCTGCCGATGCTGGCTATAATCCTGGCCGTGTATTTCGGTTTGCAACCCGCCGCGATGGAGGCTTTGCGCCAACGCCGCTTACGGTGGTTGCACGCGGTAGCCGGTGGTTTGCTTTTAGCCCTCGGACTTTGGTTAGTGTTCTCGTCCTGAGCGAGACGGGTTCGCGTTCATCATCGGCAACACCTTTGGGAAAATGGTGAGTGCGTTTGTGGCGCTTGTAATCATGCCGTTGTTCGGTCTGCGTGTCGAAGGGAACCCCCCGCGCCCATACAAAGGCGGGATTTCTTTAGCCGGCCCGCGCAAAGCGCGGGCCGGCCTCTTAGTCTTGACTTTTTCGTATTTTCTGCTAGGGTCAAATGTTTAGTGTAGTATCGATCGGTATAAGAGGTTTGTTCATTCCATAGGAGGTCTCAAATGCAAAAATTCGGATTGTGGTGTTTGCTGTTACTCGGGATCTCGAGTTGTGGTCGGACCCTCGTTGGGCCGAATGGAACACTCCCGCCAAGAAAAACAACCGGCGTGTTCGTGCTCGATTCAACCTACGTTCCCTCTGAAACCATTCTGTGCCTGGTAACAAACGGAACCAACGACACCCTGGAGTTCGTTCAGGATCCGGATGCCGCGTACGGTTTGATCTACCAGGACGGATATCAGTGGAGAACCGGGTTTCTCTTCTCCTTCATTGGCAGACCCTGGGTCATTCCGCCACAGCGCAGTGTGCAGCTGGAGATCGAAATCCCGAGCCCGTATGATCACTTTGGAGAACATCAAGTGTTGGTGGGTTTGCAAAATATCCACCACTCCAAGGTCCACCGAAGATATTATTCGGAAACGTTCTTGATCCAGCCAAGTCACCAGCAAATTCCAGGCCCGGCGTAAGTCTACAAGTCCAGAATCACAAGGCCGCCGAGCTCGACTCGGCGGCCGATTTTATTGTTATACGAATATTATGCGAAGGGTATTCCGTAATCGACAACAAATTGACGCCGCGATTGCGAACGTCCAGACATTTATGAATATTCAGAAGAAGTACGAAACGTTTTTCCACTATCGTCACCATTTCGTGCACTACTGGCCAGTTTATACTCCGCCCGTCAAACCCCCGGACTTGACTTTACACCAATTTATGCTAGGGTGGTCCGGCACATTGAAAAGTCCAACCTCAACCGGGTAGGTACCAAATGATCATCTCGGAACCATCGCGGAAAATTCGTTCGGCGGGACCAACCTGGTCCCTGCGCCGTCGGGGAATTCTGGAGCAGCTGGATATCAAAGTCCGAATCATTGGACTGATCCAGGCCACCCTTGCGTCCGTCCACATGTCCTACACCAATAAGCGCGTGTCCGCCATGTTTGATGCGCTCTGGAATCAAATCCTGAGCGAGTACCCGCTGACCACCCAAGCGCTCTTCCGTCGCTACTGGAAACTTCGGGAGCGGATGCTCGGCATGAGCCCGCGGAAAGATGCAACCGGGCGGCTGATCAAACCCTGGCGGTACACGCGTCGGCAGGTACGTCGGCGGGTGGCCATCATGCAGGTCCAGGACCGTCTGATACAGAACCCCGATCTGGAGTTTTTGGTAAACGTCCGGAATCTCCTGCAGGTGCTGGAACAGAAACATTGCTTCATCACCTGGGCTCGCCGTGATCCGAATCGGGTCATCAGCCCCGTTACCAAGTACTTCGGCCTTCGCACCTTGCAGCCCGAATGGATCAAGCGGGTCCATTTCGGAGGGTTTTCGGCAACGGTTCTGTTCAATCCAGCCGGCTTCAAGCGTCTGTTGGCCAACACCAGAAAAGAGGGAAGATATACGGCTTGCACCTCCGCAATACGGCCATCAACGTGGTCCTCGCGCATCATGACGCTGACCGGACGATCGACCACGAGAACCGCCACAATATCTTCGATGGCGTCTTCGACTGGGTTTTCGCCAAGGATCCGTTTACTGCCTTCCGGGCTGATCTGTCGCAATACCGACAGGCGGCGTCGTCACGCGAGTCACACGCGTCGGTCGTTACCATGCTTCGGAAGCAATCGCTGCTGCGCTGGAATACTCGCCGGGTGCTGAATGACTATCACCAAGAGATCCTGGCCGGTCTGCCGGAAGCCGCAGCCCAGGGCTTCGCGGGAGTTGACGAAGCGCTGTCGGTCGAAGAAAAGCTCTTGATAGCGATTTTCGGCCAGCCGCAGCCGAAACCCCGGAAGTCATTGAGCTTCGAACATCAATTCCTGAACGATGTCGGAGCCATGTACACCATCGGACCCGATATCCATCAAGTTCGCCGGGAGATCCATCGCTTCATTCCGCGCCTCGGGGATCCCGAATTGCGGGTCTTTCTCCGCCGACATCGGCGAGAACTCGGAACCAAGTACATGCAACTCATCGCCCACCTGACCGCAACTTTTGCCCTGGCCGAAGCCATGGGTGAGCAGGCGCGACGGGACTTGTACGCGGTGCTGCACCTGTTGCCACCAACACAATTCCGCCACGCCGCCACCTACCTGCGGTTCAAGTACGGCGAACCGCGTTCCTTCCCAGCCGGATAACGGCTGGAACAACCACCCCGCCCCCACACCAAGATTTGGTGTGGGGGCAGGTTTTCTTTTGCGATACCGAGCTGCCCTACGGCGTAATCTACCTCAACGGAGACAGATGTTCATGCTCGACGAACATAAACTAAGCAATCTGAAGGGATTTTCTCGGGTCAAGCACTTCAGTGATCCTGGCCACGGTTGAAACGGTCGGATTGTTTGTGCCGCTTTCGATCCTAGCAATCTGGCTTTGCGTCATGCGCACCTTACGGGCGAGCTCAGCCTGTGTCAGCCCACTTCGTTCTCGTAACTGGGCTAGTTGGTAGGCAATATCAACCAGCTGCCGTTCTTCGCGATAGATCTTCGAAAATCCCTTTCCGCGGCCTCGCTTTGAGTAAAATTTTTTCGTTCTCATAGGTGTAAAGTCATTTAATATATTCTCGCACTCTTTTTGTCATGAGATATTCATCGTATAATCCGTTGAGTTTTTTTAATACACGTGATTCGATGCGATCTGATTTCTTGGTGTAGCCATCTAGCATCACGATAGTATTTCTCGATGTTGTAATGTAGAAAACCCTGTTTCCTGGCCGAGTTCGAATTTCCCAAAATGACGTGCCTGTCAATTTTTTCGTAAATTCCTTTGGGATCAGACCGTCAGTTTCGATTATTTTATCAATCACTGCAATGACTCTGGCATACTCCCGGTCATCAACGATGCTTTCGAGGTATTCCTGAACCGGACAGCGGCCGTTTTGGCGTTCGAACAGATAGGCTTTTCTGGGCATTGGGCGCAATAGAGCTATATAGCATATATGCTATATACTCTGTTTATCATGATAAACACTATCTGTCAAGCGGCTTAGATGATGGTGAGAGCGTACGAATGAAACCTGGTATGAAGATAAAAAAACCCACCGGACGGATCCAGTGGGTTAGAAAAGTACTACTCGACATCGATCTGGGCCCCACCGACCTGGGCATTCGGCGCTAGACGATTGCGCTGGACCAAGACGGGACGGATCCAAACGGTTTTGCGTGCTCGGGGGTTCTTGGCCTGCCCCCATGGCCGTCGGAAGTGCCCGCGGCGCCAGTGTGGTGCGACCTCATGAAACGGTCGAATGGCCAGTTCTCCTCCAATTGATTCGACTTCTTCGTCGGTCAAGGTGAAGTTACTGAGCACGCGGCAGACGTCAGCGCCGCGCGTGATCGGGTAAACCAGTTCTCCGGTTGGCGGCTGCCCCTGGTAGACCACAGATGCATCTTTCGCCGGCAGTGATGAGAGATAGAGCGAAAGCCCGACTGCAATCCGCAACGCGTGCGCCGCGGTCTTGTTCGTCGACGCATCCGGCCCGGCAATCGGCGCCTTTGGATTTGGTTGGCTGAAGGTCAGTTCATCCAGGCTGTCGGTTATGAATTCGAGGTCATAGGCCGGAATTTGGAAAACCTGAAGGTCTTCCACTTCCTTGTTCCGAAAGCTGCGAAGAAACTGACGTGTTTCCTGCTTCAGTTGCTCCCAACGACCAGACTCGCGCAGCCGGTCCCATTGACGGATTTGTGCGCGTGTCAGACGCGGCACGTCCGCCAACGTTCGAGGGAGCAAACGCAGCTCAAGGTCGTTATCGCGAATTTCCGGCTTGACTTTGAAGTAGATCCGCCGACTGACCATGATCACGTCACAGGGAACATTTTCAAGGTTGTAGACCGGTCGGTCGAACAGAATACAGAAGGCTGTATATGGCCAAGGCACATCCTGCCACCGAAGGTTGTTCACCGGCGTCAGCTCGAGCATAGCTTGGAGTTGCGGCGTCAAGTGGTAGACGGCGCGTGAAAATGCGCTCCAGGCGGCGAAGGATGCAGGAATGCCACGGAAACTCGTGTCTGTATCTTCGCCGATCGTAAATTTATAGAGGTCGAAATTTTCGCCGCGAAATGACAACAGGTATTTGCGAAAATCTCGCCAGTGCTTGATGACACCGCGCGGATTCGTCCGAACCCCCTTGAGTTCGATGACCGCGAGCGTGAGCTGCGAAGTCGCGAAGGTTAGGTCTTCCCACATCTTCAACGCCTGCTCGAGGCGGTCAATATGTTTTGCCAAAGAACACCTCCAAGTTCAGAGAAAATAGCGGAACAGTTTCGGGTCGACGCTAACAGAAATTACGGGAAATGTCAATCAAACGCAAATTGACCCGCGGGTTTGAATCTTAGTTCTTGGGCAGGCTGTTGAGTTTGTTGTATACTCTAGAAGTTATGTTTGATGCACCCACAAATCTCCCATCCTCACAAAACTTGAACCCCGGATCGCGCCGGCCGAAGCCTGTGGTAGTTATTGCGGCCATCGTCGGGGTGTTGATTGCGGCCGGGGCCATCTATTACGGCCTGGTGTATTTTCGCGCCAAATCCATTTTGACGGATAACACGGCGCTAAACCAAGCGATTACAAATATCGAGGTAGCCGCTGATCAGATCGATCTTCAGGCCGTTGATCAAGGGAATGACCAGGCGGTCAAACAGCTTGCCGAAGTATACTCGACTGATAGCGAAACGGTGCGAACGGCCGTTCAATTTACCCACATCGCGTATCTTTATGCAGTACTGAATGACTACTCCGGACTTTACGGCGCCTATCCGACAACGCTTGATGCACTGGTGGCGAGCTGGCAGGATATCGTTGACGCCTGTCGGATCCAGCCCGGTTGTCACATTAAGAACATCACCAAGCAAACCGCCACGGATTTCGTCTATGACGTCTTTACCCAAGCGCCGTATGTCTATGAACTCCAGGCACCGAGCTATACGCTTACATACCGCATGGGCCATTGCAAAGACCAGCAACTTTGCGATGACGGTCAGGGCTATTACCGCAATGGCATCAATACCATGTCCGCCGAAGACATTTCACTTGAGCAAAAACACGCGAGTGACGCAGCCGGAGGTGCCAACACGAGTACCCTGATTCCACTCGACCGTGATACCGACGGTGATGGACTGACCGATGTTGAAGAACTGTACGTCTATAAAACAGATAGTACGAAAACCGATACCGACGGTGATGGTTTTACCGACGGCCAAGAGGTGTCGAATGGTTACGACCCGAACGGACCGGGTCAACTCCCGAATAGGTAGCGTTTTCCCTCAAAGGGGAGTAGGGGGTACTTGCCATCACCCACCCCGTGGTGTAGAATCCTACTAGAACAACTGAATACGTTATCAAGAGTGCAGCGAGGGAACGAGCCCGATGCCTGTCCGCCGAAGAATCGGCGCAGGCGGAACCTGCCAGCAACCCTTGTTACGGACCTGATCCGGAAACCAAGAAGGTGCTAATTCTCGCCCCAAATCGGGGAAAGATACTTCGCGCAACCTCTTTCCTTGACTGGGAAGAGTTCTTTCACATGGAGGAAGCAATGACGAACCGAGAAAAGTTGCAAGACATGACAGTCGTGTGTTTTCCGAAGAAGCTGGTGGTGGACGGTCGGCCGGAGCTGTCGGTCTTTCCGCTCCAGGTCGCTTTTATGGCGGTAGCGGAACGCGACGGCCAGGTGACGGCCCGGGCGTCGTCGTACGTCCCGGAACTGGCCACCTACGCGCTCGACGGATCGAAGCGCAGCCTGTACTACGACAACGTCCTCGGCGGGGATTCTGCGCTGCGGATTACCTTTGAAACGATCGGGGGGACGTATGTCGGCGAAAAAGTATTGGCTGGGCACTGCGTCGCTCAGGCAACCGGCCGAGACTGGAACGAGTTCTTCGTTCAGCTCTCCGGGGTCGGCGTTGTCGATGGCGAGCGGTGTGAATTGCACCGCTTCGGTTAGCCCCCACCTCAACCCGGCCGTCCCGATGTGTAGCTATCGGGACGGCCTCTTTTCTTTTCCCCGAAAACTATCGTACACTCTCTCTATGTGTGGCGCATTCTCCATTCGCATCAACCCCTCGATGGCCGATTTCCTCCAGGATGTCCAAGCCATCAAACCCTGGGAACCGATCTATAACGCTCGACCCGGCGAATGGTTGCCGATGGTGACCGAAACCAAACCACACAAACTCACCTCCGCCTACTGGGGTTTTGTACCGCACTGGATGGATCCGAAACAGGGGAGTCCGGTCATCAACGCCCGGGGTGAAACGGTCATGACCAAACCGTATTTTCGGAAAGCCTTTGCCGGACAGCGCTGTATTATTCCGGCCGACGGATTTTACGAATGGGAAAAAAATGGCCGTCTGCGCTTACCACACTATTTCCGCCGACGCGATGACCAGCCCTTCGCCTTTGCCGGACTCTACGACGCCCTCCCAAAGACTCCGACGAAATTTGGCTTCGCGATTATTACGACCACGCCGAACACAATGGTCGGAAAAATTCACGACCGGATGCCGGCGATGTTACCGGATGAGGCGGTGGCTGCCTGGCTCAATCCCGATACCGCGCCCGAGCATGCCGCCGAGCTGATCCAACCGTACCCTGACCGGGCGATGGTGTCGTATCCGGTCTCCCGGGCGGTTAACTCCGCGAAGCATAAAGGCGCTGACGTGATTGAACCGTTTCAGGAGACGGGAAAGTTGGTATAATTGTTTAATAGAATTGCTGTCCCGCCATACAGGTAACCTGGGATTACAGTGGCACAGGCAGTGTTGGTGATTCACATCCAGCCGGCCGTTTCTCCCTCTCGACACTCTCGAGACGAGACGGCCGGTTTTCTTATTATAAAAAAGCCCATCGTATACAACCGATGGGCAGATGGTGCGATCCGAGGCGACTACGCTTCGGCGGCCTCGGACAGGTCTCCCGAATCGTTGTCACTCTCGTCGAAGTTCACGAGGGCGCCCAATCGCGGCGTCAGGCGCCGCGTACGCTTCCCACTGTTGATGTGGTCGCGCATCAAGATGTACAGCATCTCGTGAGCCTTGCCCGCGGAGGAGGCCAGCCGCACGATCTCCGGATCGTTGATCTTGAACAGGCCGATCTTCCGACGCAGGCTGGCGTCGACGAACAGTCGCCGATCATCGTCCTTGGTCCAGAAGTCGAGATGGTCACAGAGCAGCTTGGCCATCACGAACAGGAAGGTGCCCCGCATGTAGATGGCCGACTCCCTGAACTGGATTCGACGGATGCCCCAACACTCGTCGAGCAGGTCGAAGAACGTCCGGATGTTCTCTCGGAAGATATTGACGCCGAAAACGTTGATCGCCCGGTCGAGCGACGGCACGAGTTCCTGCGTCCGGCTGCTCCGGCCACCGGGAGCCCGGTGAGACATCAGGCGTCCGGCCACCTTGGTCAGCATGGTGGCGGTGATGAACTCACCGCGCGTCATGCGCTGGTTCCAGCACACCCGGCCTTTCAGGACGAATCTCTCATCCCGCGTAGACAGGGAGTACAGCGCCTGGATCGCCGGACTGTTCTCCCGCATGTTGCGCAGAATGACATTCGACGACACCTTCAAGCGGCTGGTGTTGGTGGCCAGGAAACGCTCGCGTTCCCAGGCCTTGGTGGTCCCGAAGTGGATCATCGCGCCGAGGCGCAACGGCTTGTCCGGGTTGGACCGCAGGAAGTGGATGGCCGCGTTGACACGCTGCTGGCCGTCGACGATGTACACGGGATCCTTGAGGATGAAGACGCCCTCTCGCTCGGTCACGGAGTGGCCGCGCATCCCCAACTCGACGTCCGGGAAAACGACCTCGTCGGCCAGTGCTTCGAGCATCGAACTGAGGCTCGTGACCGGCAGCGCTTCGCGCTGGTACTCGTCGACCATCAGGTCTTGGAGGGACCGTGGATCGATGGATCCGCGGACGATGATGTCGCCCTTGAAGTCGTCGAGGCCGCCGTTCAGAATCCGGATGGGCTTCTGCGTCTGCTTGGTCATGTCTGCTCCTTAGGGTGGGCAGATGTCAGAGAACGTCCCGAAGCAGTACCCAAAGTAGGGCCTTATGTTCGGGGCTTGCCTGGATGGCAATGCTCGCTGTTCTTACCTGATACTCGGCATTTTGTCAAGCCGTATATATCGGCTTGCTAATCTTACCTCGTCATCACGGTGATCCGGAGCGAAATTTATTTGCCCATTTTCTTAACATCAGAAATTTCGATATAAGATCATTGATGTCCGTTTTTCGGACATCGGTGGTTTTCCGGATTGCTTGAAAAAAAGTCAAAGCTTAGCAGCGCCTTGCGCGTCCTTAGCCGGTGCGCTACAATCCGAAGTGGACAACTGAATACGTTATCAAGAGTGCAGCGAGGGAACGAGCCCGATGCCTGTCCGCCGAAGAATCGGCGCAGGCGGAACCTGCCGGCAACCTGCCAAATTGGTAAGGTGCTCCATCTCGCCCCATTCCGGGGAAAGATACTGCACGCATCTCTTTCCTTGAGTGGGAAGAGTTCTTTCACATGGGAGGAAAACATGTCACACCACGACCAGCGTCCCGACGTCAACGTTGTCTGCTTTCCGAAGAAGCTGCAGATCCCGGACCGGCCGGAACTGTCGGTCTTCCCGCTGCAGGTCGCCTTCATGGCCGTGGCGGAACGCGATGGCCAGCTAGGGGCGATCTGCTCGTCCTACGTCCCGGTCCTGCCGACCTACGCGGTCGCTGGCTCGCAGCGCTACCTTCGCTACGAGAACATCCTGGGCGCCTCGTCGCTCCTGCATCTCACCTTTGACGATGTGGGTGTCCGGTACGTCGGCGAGAAAGTCGTTGACGGACGCTCGATCGGCCGGGCTTACGGGCGCGACTGGGAGAGGTTCTTCACCCATCTCGCCGCCCTCGGCATTGCCGAAGATGAGCGGCATGAATTTCGTGGGATAGGGTAGAGTTCATATCCTTCCCGCCCCCACACCAAGATTTGGTGTGGGGGCTTGACTTTTTTCCAAATTCATGTATACTGCCCGGTTCCAAAACCCAAAACACGGAGGTTCCTTCCATGAACGTTACCCTCGAGCCGAAAACGACGCTCGGGTTCCCGACGCAGTTCACGACGCGATCCGAAGTCAAGTTTTCACCCGGCCTGTCCTTCACAGACCATCAGACCGAAACTAAGCGGACGGAGTGCCATGAAGTGCTTAAGGACATGCTCCAACAGATCACCGGATTGCCGGTCGCCGGGCGGCTGACCTTCACAGTGACGAAGAAACACATCCAATCATCAGGGCGTCTGTCCGTCTACTTCGGTCAGCAGCAACGTTGCTCGGATCGCATCCGGCAGATGATGCAAGCGCTTGACGACTATCGGCGACGATTCCCTGATCGGGTTACGTCAACCGTTTTCGAGGTTCAGGTCAGAATCGAGTTTGCCTGAGCCAACTCCCGATACGAATGGTTACGGCCCCCATAACTTAATTAGTGAGGGGGCCTCTTTTTTACTCCACCCCGAAACCCCCGAACGTGATCCGGGGCGGAATCCATAAAAACTACCCTGCCTACCGGTAGGCAGGGCTCAGCCTCGCACGGACAACAACCGTGCCTATCGGTAGAGAAGGATACCGATAGGCACTAGGCTGAAGATGGCAAACCACAGTATGTTGGATACTTCAGCCAAAGCACGGTCGAACCGCCCTAACGAGATCGTCGCCCAACCGAAAGTAGTGGTCAGTTTTTTGCAAATTTTAAAATATGGTGGACAAGGATAGCGTGGATTGGCCGATTGACAAATCGTGTCAATTTACGTAGTTTGGGTGCACTCGACTGCTCGTTGACAACTGAATATCTTGGCATTTTCCGAGCTACGGAAGGTGTCAATTAACTCTTCTGTAAGTATTCGTCTATACTCCCACGGAAAGGATGGAGACATGAAGATCGTGCTAATCATGCCCCATGGGCAGGCGCATCGAAAGGGCGGTATTTTTGGTAAAGCCCTGCGATACGCTCCGCTCACACTCACGACGCTGGCTGCAGAAATTCCGGCCGAGCTGAACGCCGAGATTCAATTGATCGATGAAGGGGTCGAAGACCTGATGATCGACAAAATTGAGGCTGATCTGGTCGGAATTACGTGCATCACCGGGACGTCGTATCGAGCGTATGAAATCGCCGATCAACTTCGTCATCGGGAAATTCCGGTCGTACTCGGTGGCGTGCACCCGACACTGTTGCCAGATGAAGCGCAACAGCATGCGGATGCCGTCGTGACCGGATATGCGGAAGAATCATGGCCGCAACTTCTCCGTGATTTTTCACGGAACCAGCTGCGCTCACGCTACGAGCAAAATGCGCAGATGAAGTTACAAAGTGTTCCGGAACCCCGGCGAGACCTCCTCGACAAGTCCAAGTACATCACCATGAACACCGTTCAGGCTGTCCGTGGCTGTCCGTGGAAATGCAGTTTCTGCGTAGTGCCCGTGGCTTGGCCGATGTATCTTCATCGACCGATCCCCGAAGTCATTCGGGAAATCGAACGACTCGAAGGTCGAGAATTTCTGTTTCTCGATTTAAGTCCGATTGAGGACCCGACCTACATCAAGCAGCTGTACCGCGAGCTGATCCCACTCAACAAACGTTGGGGCGGGTTGGCGACGATGCAAATCGCGCGAGATGATGAAATGCTCGCGCTAGCTGCTCGCAGCGGATGTCGTGGGCTCCTGCTCGGTATTGAATCGGTCATGCCGGAAAGTATCCGACGGATCGGAAAGAAAAAGCTCAACAGCACTAAGGATTACCTCCTCGGAATCAAGAAACTGCATGATCATGGAATCGCGATCAATGGCTGTTTTGTTCTCGGTCTTGATGGCGACGACGAATCGGTCTTTGAACGGACCGTAGAATTCGTGGATCGCGCGGCAATCGATTTACCACGGTTCTCGGTGGCCACGCCGTTTCCAAGTACCGCAATGTATCGGCAACTCAAGGCGAACCATCGCCTGCTGCACGAAGACTGGCGGTATTACGATGTCCAACACGTCGTGTATCAACCCGAACAAATGTCGCCAGAGCGTTTAGAAACGGGACTGCACTGGACGTGGGAGCAGGCCTATCGCTTGCCCTCAATCATCCACCGGCTCAGCCACTCACGGGCGGCTCTGTCGCCGTTGATGTTGCGTCTGCTGCCGGCCAACGTGGCCTATCGTTTCTTCGCGCGTCTGCTGCCGGAATTCGCAATGACCAGTTGCGAAACGCCAATCACGGAAGTCAGTTCTCCAGAAGGAGTGGGACAATGCATGTAACGTTCATCACACCGCATGTCGGGCGTAAAGACCCGACAAATGTTTCGCGGTATGTCCGGACGTGGCAAATGGAACCGTTACCGATGGCAATTCTGGCTGGGCTGACCCCGTCAGATATCGGTCGGCGGTTCTTCGACGAACGGCTCGAGCTGATAGACTTTGACCAGCCAACCGATTTGGTTGCGATCACGGTCGAGATTTATACCGCCAAGCGCGCGTATGAGATCGCAGCAGCCTACCGGCGGCGCGGAGTCCCGACTGTGCTCGGGGGTTACCACGTCATGCTCATGCCTGACGAGGCTTCGCGATACGCGGATGCCATCGTGACTACGCATGCTGAAAGTGTCTGGGAGCAGGTCCTTCGCGATGCTGAACATGGGCGGTTGCAGCGGCGCTATGCGTCGTTGCCAACAGCGCCAATGCAGTTCGCACAACCCGATCGATCGATTTACGCTGGGCGGAATTATGTCAAGCTCAGCAGCGTCGAAACCGGTCGTGGCTGTCCGCTGCATTGTACGTTCTGCGCGATCATGTCTGCCACCGGCTCGCACTATACTCCGCGGCCGATTGACGAGATCGTCCAGGATATCGCCAGCAGCGGTCGACGTGACTTCTGTTTCGTCGATGACAACATCATCGGAAATCCAAGGTGGGCCCGGGATTTATTCCGGGCACTGATTCCGCTCAAGATTCAATGGTTCAGTCAGGGCAGCCTGCGAATGGCCTCTGATCCAGAACTGCTGGATTTGATGGCGGCCAGCGGTTGTCTCGGGGTGCTGATCGGCTTCGAGTCGTTCAAGGAAGCCACCCTGGCTGAAATGCGCAAAGGCTTGAACATCGCGCATTTGGACAAAGTCTTCGAGCAGGTTCGCAGCATCCATCAACGGGGGATTGCTATTTACGCATCCTTCATCTTCGGATGTGATGCCGACGACACGTCTGATTACCAGGCGGTCAGTAAGATCGCCATTGATCTCGGCTTTTTCATGGCCGCCTTCAATCCGTTGATCCCGTTCCCGGGAACTCCGTTGTATGATGACCTTCGTCGGCAAGGCCGAGTAGAAGAGCAGTGGTGGTTGAGTCCGCAGTTCCGGTATGGAGACATTCCATTCCGTCCGAATCGAACCACCACCGATGAAATCTATCGGGCCTGCTTGGATGCGCGTCAGAACTTCTACAGTCTCCAAGGGATCGGTCGTCGTCTGCGGAACGTTCGGGGAAACCTGACCAACCTGCAGAAGATGGCGGCCTTCTTCTACATCAACTCGCAACTGCGACGGGAGATTACCGACAAGGATGGATTACCACTCGGTAACGAACCGTATCGACCTCGGGAGGCGTTTGATGAGATCGACCTATCGGTTTCGACTGGCTACAGTCGATGACGATGCCGAACTCCGGACGCTGCTCCGGACCGTCAGCATGCCTGGCAAGCTCGAGCTCGGATCACTCCGTGAACCGAGTTTCTTTCGGGCTGAGGCAATCGGC